>NZ_FUYH01000031.1 GCF_900167605.1 Caloramator quimbayensis
AACACATGGAAGAATTAGACCAATGGATAAGAAGAAGATTAAGAATGTGTGAATGGAAACTATGGAAAAAGGTCAGAACAAGGATAAGGAATCTGATAAAATTAGGAATGAGACTTTATTTTGCAAAAATATATGCCAATACCCGAAAAGGATACTGGCATATAGCAAACAGTCACATCCTATCAACAACTCTAACTAACGAATATTTTAATCAATTAGGTTATAAAAGCCTAATCTCACAGTATTCTAAAATGCATGTAAACTAACGAACCGCCGTATACCAGACCGGTACGTACGGTGGTGTGAGAGGACGCTGAATAAAATAATTATTCAGCTCCTACTCGATATGATATATTTACATAAAATCTATATTACTGCTAATCCTATAAATTCGTATATGATTTTATAGTATTGTGCATATGTTTACAAATATTGTTCATTAAATACTAAACTAATCTTTTTAAAATACTTGACACATATAAAATTATAAAAAACATAAATTTTAAAATAATTATGGGAGTTTAGAATAAAAAATTCAGCGAATTATTTATTACAATTCTGCTTCAAGGGTATAGCTAAGAGACACAAAATCCCCGAGGGGCATAAATATATCTATTCCGGATTTCATTAAAACATCTCCGGATATTTTTTTGTTTAGTTCCCTTATTAGATATACTTTATTTTCGTCAAGTCCCTTAAGCCTTACTATATCTACAGTTGTATTTGCTTCATTTAAGGATTTTGCATATACAAAGAAGGCTCTGTTTTTATCCTCAGACACGAACATCCAAGATGTAATTCCCTTTTCAAATGGATTTCTCAGCCTGTAAAAATCTCCATATAAAACTATATCTCTTACTTTATTATATTTTTCAATCTGATGTTTAATAGCTCTTTTTTCTTTTAAATCGAGTTTTGAGAGGTTAAGTTCATAACCTAAAACCCCAGACATAGCAATGTTCCCTCTCGTATTTATAGGGGTTACTCTTCCAACCTGATGGTTAGGGCAAATTGAAACGTGGGCACCCATTGAAGATATCGGGTATACTAAGCTTGTTCCATACTGAATTTTTGCCCTCTCTATTGCATCGGTATTGTCACTTGTCCATATTTGAGGCATATAATATAAAATTCCACCATCAAATCTTCCTCCTCCTCCAGAACAGCCTTCAAAGAGTATGTCAGGATATTTGCTTGTAAGGTATTCAAGTATTTCATAAAGTCCAAGAATGTATCTGTGAGCTGTTTCTCTCTGCCTCTCGGGAGGAAGGGATGATGAGCCTATTTCAGTCATGTTTCTGTTCATATCCCATTTTATATAGGATATTAAGGAATCTTCTAATATATTATCAAATACTCCTTTTATATATTCTCTAACATCTTCTCTCGACAAATCGAGAATCAGCTGATTTCTTCCTTCGCTCATTTCTCTCCCATTAACATGTATACACCAATCAGGATGATTTTTAAATAGACTACTGTTTCTCGATACCATCTCAGGTTCAAACCAAAGCCCGAATTTTAAACCTAAAGCGTTTATTTTCTTGCTGAAACCTTTTATACCCGAAGGTATTTTTTTTGTATTAACATACCAGTCACCGAGGGATGAAGTATCGTCATTTCTCTCCCCAAACCAGCCATCATCAAGAACAAACAGCTCTATTCCCATTTCTTTTGCCTGTTTTGCAAGTTCAAGAAGTTTTTCCTCGTTAAAATTGAAATATGTAGCTTCCCAGTTGTTTATAAGAATAGGCCTTTGAGATGCTTTATATATGCCTTTGCAAAGCCTTTCCCTGTAGAATTTATGATATATTCTTGACATTTCTCCAAGACCGCTGTTTGAATAAACTAATACTGCCTCAGGAGTTACAAAAGATTCTCCTGATTGAAGTACCCATGAAAAATCAAAGGGATTTATTCCAATTATAGCTCTTGTGGTTCTGAACTGATCAACTTCAGCTCCAGCGATAAAGTTTCCGCTGTATATTAAATTCATCCCGTACACTTCACCGCACTCTTCATTTGCATTTTTAGATGTAAATGCAATAAAAGGATTTTCCATATGGCTGCTTGAACCTCTTTTGCTATCAATGCATTGAAATCCAAAGCGTAAAGGAGCAGTTTCAATATTTCTCTCCCTTGCCCATGCCCCATTTAAAGTAATCATGTTATATTCCATATTTGTAAAATTTAAAACAGCGCTCAGAGCTCTTAATATTTTTACTTTATTTTCTCCAAGGTTTTTAATTATTGACCATCGGGTTATAGCGTTGTAATCTTCAAAGACAGAGTAAAAAAGCTCAACCTCAATTCCGCCTATTTTATCTTCGAGGGTTATTTTTAAAGTTTGTACTTTATCTTTTTCAGTGCAATAGGTTGAAGGAAGGATAGCTAATTTAGGCTTTCCTTCCATTATCATATGGCTTTTATATTTTAAATCTGTAACAGTTGAACCATCTTCGTATTGTATTTCAAGAGCAGGGACTCTGCAGTCTGTATTACCATAGCAGGGATATTCTAAAAGTACAGTATCAAGGGATATGTTTTCTCTATACAAAACAGCAGAAAAGGAAGGCCTTTTTATATTTTTATAAAACCTGTATTCTATATCTTCCTTTAAATGCTGACCATAATAAACATGAAAAAGCCTCCCTGTATTGTGAATCTGCATTATATAGCTTTGAGATTTTGTTTTTAAATGAAAAATTCTTTTTTCTTCATTATAGATTATCATGGCAATACTCCTTCTTGTTTAATTTACATAAACTATTATAATATATATTTTTTGAAAATTCATTATTTATTGTTATTTGCTGATTCCGTATTTTTCGCATTTCAATGAAATTGTTCTATGTGTTAGACCTAAAACTTTACCAGCTTTATTATAGGTTTTATATTTTTCCATAGCAGCTTTTATTATTTCCCTTTCATAATCTTCGAATTTCAGCATATCTCCTTCTAAAAGGTTTAATATTGAATCGCTTTTTGAAGAAATATTAGTTAGAAAAAGAGGCAAATCTCTAATGCTTATAATATTTCCGTCGCACATATTCATAGCCCTTTCAATAATGTTTTCAAGTTCTCTAATATTTCCAGGCCAATCGTATTTTAAAAGACAGTTCATAGATTCTTTATTTATTCCTAAGATATTTTTATTGAGTTTTAAATTTAATTTTTCTATAAAATGTTCAGTTAAAGGACCGATATCTTCTTTTCTGTTTCGTAAAGGTGGAAGAAATATTGACATGACGTTGAGCCTGTAATATAAATCCTTTCTGAATTCTCCATTTTCAATCATTTCCTCGAGATTTCTATTTGTAGCAGCTATAACCCTTATATCAACCTTATGGGTTGTTAATCCTCCTACGCTTTCAAATTCTTTCTCCTGAAGAACCCTTAAAAGTTTTACCTGCATGCTCTTTGGCATGTCCCCAATTTCATCTAAAAAAACAGTACCTCCATCTGCAAGGGTAAACTTTCCTATTTTATTTTTATAGGCACCAGTAAAGGCTCCCTTTTCATATCCGAAAAGTTCACTTTCGAAGAGATTTTCAGGTATTGCAGCGCAGTTTATTTTAATAAAAGGTTTATCCTTCCTATCGCTTGAGTTGTGTATTGCTTTTGCAATAAGTTCTTTACCAGTACCGCTCTCTCCTCGTATAAGCACAGTCGATATTGAATTTGCAGCCTTTCTTGCAATAAATATTGCATCTCTTAAAGAAGAATTGTTGCCTATTATATTTTTAAAGGCACCTTCTTCCTTTGTAAGGTTTATGAATTGCTCCTTATAATATTTAAGTTCCTCTTCAGAGTGTTCGAGTTTTTTAATAAGGTCTTTTATTTCATTAACTGGTTTTGAAATCGATAGTATTCCGTTGAAGTTATTATTTATAAACAAAGGTTCAACCCTTGATATAAGTTCTACTCCATGTTTTTCATAGGATATATTCTCTATTTTCTTTTTTGTAGTAAAAGCTTTCATTCTAAGCCCATTAGGGGACATATCCATTAAATCCTTACCAATCGTATCCTTTGAATTTATATTAAAGCATTTTTCATAGGCTGGGTTTATATAGCTTATTTTTCTGTTTTCATCAACAAAGCAAATAAGGTCACTTGAACACTCGAGTATTTTTTTTAGTTTTTCATTAAGTTCTTTTACAGCTATAAGCTCTGATATATCTTGGAATGTTCCAACAGCACCTATAATATTTTTATTAAATATTATAGGTGACAAACTCATTGCCATTTCTCTGTTGTTTAGCATAACAATATCTCCTAAAAAGCTATTTCCGCTTTTTAAGATTTGATTTAAATCATAATTATTAATTATATTAGACATATCTTTTCCAAGGATATCCTTTATTTTACAGTTTAATATATTGAGCATGTAACTATTTATATAGATAATTGAAGAATTGATATCGCATACCACAATTCCTATTGAAAGGCTTTCTAAAATCTGTTCATTAGCTATTGAATTTTCATTTAATAAATAATCTATGCTGCTTATAGATTTATCTTGACAAAGATTAGATATAAAGCTGCAAAGTTCATTTACGGCAATTTTGCTTTTATCATCATCATACTTTGATGATATTTCTATTATGTCTCCCATTTCTATTCGCAAGGATAGAATAGCTATCATTCCTATTGCAATGGGTGATGAGTCTCCGGCTTTTTTTATATAAAGTTCTGTACCATAATCTTTCTTAATCCTTTGAGCTTTATTTACGATTTCTGCTGCAATTCTTGCATGAACACCCTCCGGTGTACCTATTGTAACTTGCATTTTATACATATTTTCAACTCCATTTTTGATAAAATTTATCACAAACTAATAATACATTGATAAAATATATCAATGTATTATATTATTAATATTACTTAAAATTAATGCTCTTTGCAATATATATTAAATAAATTGATAAAAAGTATCAAATTTATTATTATAACTATAAAATTATAATAATATTTTATTTATTGATACAAAATAAGATAGTAGAATACTTTCAAGTGTATTTAAAAGTTTTAATAAGTCCTTAAAGGATTTTGGCATGAATATTGCTACACTATATATAGAATAATTACATTAGGGGGAATAAATATGGTATCAAAAGAAGTAGTAGTATTAAATTCAACAGGAATACATGCAAGACCTGCAGCAATATTTGTAAAAACAGCCTCTGGATTTAAATCAGATATAACAGTTAGCAAGGATGGAAAATCCGTATCAGCGAAATCTATAATAAGCGTTTTAAGCCTTTGCATAAATAAAGACTCAAAAATAACAATTTCCGCAAATGGTGAAGATGAAAATGAAGCAATAAAGGCTTTAGTTGATCTTATCGATTCTAAATTTGGCGAGGAATAATAAAGAATGGGGGATATTATGAAGAAAGGTATACCTTCCTCAAAGGGATATGCCATAGGATACGTTTATTTAAAAAAAGATGAAGAAATAGATTTAAATGAAAAAAAGTTTACAAGTATAGAAGAAGAAATACAAAGGCTTAATGAATCTGTTGAAAAATCTAAATATCAATTGGAAGAAATAAAAAAGAAGGCTGAAGAATCTATAGGGAAATCAGGAGCTGAAATTTTTTCAGCCCATATAATGCTCTTAGAAGATGAAGAATTCATTGGAGCTATGAAAAAAATTATTGAGGATGAAAAAGTTATTGCTGAACAATCAGTAGATAAGGCAGCAAATACTTTTGCTGAGATGTTTTCTTTAATGGATGACAGCTATATGAAGGAAAGAGCAGCAGATATTAGGGATATAGGCAAAAGGCTTATTAAAAATCTTAGCGGAAAAGAAGACGATGCAGCTGAATTTAAAGAAAACACTGTTATTGTTGCCCATGACTTAACTCCATCAGACACAGCTCAGCTTGATAAAGAAAAGGTATGTGCCTTCTTAACCGATATAGGTGGATTTACATCCCATAGCTCTATACTTGCAAGAACACTTGAAATTCCATGCGTTGTTGGCATGAATGATATAACAACTTCTGTTAAGACTGGAGATAAGATTATAGTTGATGGAACAGAAGGAATAGCTATTATTAATCCTGACGAAGAAACTCTAAAGAAATATGAAAAATTAAAAGAAGAATATGAAAATGAGAAGTTGAAACTTAGAAGACTTATAAATGTAGATGCAGTTACTAAATCAGGAAAAAGAGTAATAGTTGCAGGAAACATTGGCTCTCCTAAGGATGTTGACAAGGTTTTAGAAGTTGGAGGAGAGGGAATAGGTCTTTTCAGGACTGAATTTTTATTCATGGGAAAAGATGATTTTCCAACAGAACAGGAACAGTTTGAGGCATATAAATATGTTGCATCAAAAATGGGGGATAGGCAGGTTGTTATAAGAACTCTCGATATCGGAGGGGATAAGAGCCTTCCTTACCTTGATATGCCAAAGGAGCTTAATCCATTTTTGGGTTACAGAGCGATAAGGCTCTGCCTTGACAATAAGCCTCTTTTCAAGACGCAGCTAAGGGCAATTTTGAGAGCATCAGCTTTTGGGAAAATAGGAATTATGTTCCCAATGATTAGCGGTCTTGAAGAATTTTTAAAGGCTAAGGAAATTTTGCAGGAGTGCAAAGAAGAGCTAAGAAAAGAGAACATAAATTTTGATGATAATATAGAAGTTGGTATTATGGTTGAAATACCTTCAGCAGCTTTAGCAGCTGAAGAGCTTGCAAAGCATGTTGACTTTTTCAGCATAGGTACAAACGATCTTATTCAGTATACTATAGCTGTTGATAGAATGAATGAGAAGGTTTCATACCTTTACAATCCTATGCATCCTGCTGTTTTAAGACTTATTGAGATGACAATAAATGCAGCTCACAAGGAAGGAAAATGGTGCGGCATGTGTGGTGAGATGGCAGGAGATGAAAGAGCTATACCAAAGCTTTTAGAGCTTGGACTTGATGAATTTTCCATGAGCCCATCATCGATACTAAGGGCTAAGGAAATAATTATAAATTGGTAATAAAATAACTTTTAAAATTATTGCAATAAAAAGAAGGGACCCCCCTTCTTTTTTTTAGTATTTTTTATTTATTTAGGTAAATAAAAGTGTAGTAATTATAAACTAATTTGTATAAAAAATATTAAGTTTTGTTTACGTTTTGTATATAAATAAGGTATAATTTTCTTGTAGCTATTTTTACAGGAGGTGTTAAAGTGATTAATTTTTTAGGTACTATAGTAAATTCTCTTGCAATTATTTTAGGAAGTATCATAGGAGTACTTATACGCAGAGGTCTGCCTGATAAAATTAAGGATACGGTTATGAATGGACTTGCTCTATGTGTTTTGTTTATTGGCATTTCGGGAGTACTTAAAGGTAATAACACTATGCTTATAATTGTAAGTATAGTTATAGGTGGAATTATTGGGGAAATATTAGATATTGATAAAGCTTTAAAAAAAATTGGAGATAGAGTAGAAAATAAATTTAAGGGAAAAGAGAGCAGGATATCTCAGGCTTTTGTAACATCAACACTTCTTTTTTGTGTTGGTTCAATGGCAATAGTAGGTTCTCTTGAAAGCGGGCTTACAGGAAGAGGTGATACTCTCTATGCTAAATCAATTCTTGATGGGATAACTTCAATAATTTTCAGCTCTACCTTAGGAATTGGAGTAATCTTTTCATCAGTTGCTGTTTTTTTATATCAAGGGCTTATAACTCTTTGTGCTTCTTTTCTTAAAAACATTTTGATTGAAAGTGCAATTTCAAATATGACAGCTGTTGGAAGCCTTCTTATAATTGGTCTTAGCCTAAATATGCTTGGAATAACAAAAATTAAAGTTGCAAATTTGCTTATAGCGATTTTTATTCCCATAATATATCAATTCATATTATAATTTATATATTTGGAGGTTTTAAATTGGGCTGCCAGCTTGAAAATTATTTTGATGCTGAAAAGATAAAAAAACTTATAGATAGCATACATAGGATTTCAGGTATTCCAATAGGTTTATTTAATGCTGATGGGAAGCGAATATATACTTCCTTAGGGTGGAAGGAATTTTGTACAAAATTTGGTACATTTAATGCAAAAATAGGGGAAAAGAGCATTGAATGCAATAAAAATTTATTTGAGATAATAAAAGATAATGCAGAATGTAAGATTTATACTTGTTTAAATGGTCTTTCGTATATTGTTGTACCTATTTATATTAATAATACCTATGATGCATCTATAATTCATGGTCAATTTTTTCTTAAAGAACTGAACATTGATAATTATAATGCTATAGCAAAAGAATATGGATTTGACGAGAAAGAGTATGTAAAAGCTTTATCAGATATTCCGGTGATATCTTATGAAAAGGCGCGAAATTTAATGGAATTTTTTAATATAATTTCCAATATAATTATGAGCGTTGCAGAAAAAAGATTAGCTCAGGTGGAAATCTTTAAAGAGCTTAATCAAAATAATAAAATACTTGAAATGATGAATATCGAGCTTATAAAAACAGAAGAAAAACTCTTTGCGCAGTATAATAAGGTTTTAGAGAGTGAAAAATATAAAACGGATTTTTTTGCTAACATATCTCATGAACTAAGGACACCAGTAAATGTAATTCATTCAGCACTTCAAATGGCAAGGCTTATTGTAGATAAAGAAACTGATTTTGAGGACAGAGAAAGACTTATTAAATATTTTGATGTTATGAGACAAAACAGTTACAGGCTGATAAGGCTTGTAAATAATCTAATAGATATTACAAAAATTGATGCTAAATATGTAAGCTTAAATTTAGTAAACTGCGATATAATTGACTTTGTAAAATCAATTACCTTATCTGTTGAGGAGTATGCGATTTTTAAAGATGTTGATTTATTTTTCGATTCCGATGAAGACAGCAGAGTAATTGTATGCGATCCTCAAAAGATAGAAAGAATTCTTCTTAATCTTTTATCAAATGCTATTAAATATAATAAAAAAGATGGCAGTGTACATGTGATAATTAGAAATGACAATGATAGTATAACTATTTGTGTGAAGGATACTGGTATTGGAATACCCCAGGATAAGCAGGATAGAATATTTGAAAGGTTTGTTCAGGTTGATGAAAATTCAAATAAAAGCTATGAGGGAAGCGGGATAGGGCTATCCATAGTAAAATCCCTTGTTGAACTTCATAAAGGAAGGATATATTTAAAAAGTGAGCTTGGAGCTGGGAGCGAGTTTTACATAGAACTTCCTGCGAATCTAAAGGTTACCGATGAAAAACAAAAAGATAAAATATATGGTTTTGATTACTATGATAGTATAGAAAGGTTAAATATAGAATTTTGGGATGTATGTTAAAGGCATTGAAATATATGCCTTTTTATTATTTTAAAAACAAATAGAATGCCAAAGACATATAGATATTATCGATTATTATTGGATGTTTTAAAATGTTAGAATATTTATGTAAAAATATATTTGGAGGGATACCATGGGAGATTACAGAAAACTTTGGTCAAATCTTAATATGAATCTTGAAAAACATGATGTACTTTGTGCGGTACTTCCAGAGATTTATTCTAAGGTTTATCTGTCACAAAACGATAGACCAGAAGGAATGAACTATTTTAATTTTGTTGTATCAGAGGTTCATGGATTAAGGATTGAAGAGCTTGACAATCATAAAAAACAGGGTGGAAAGGTTATTGGAACATTCTGCGTATATGTTCCTGATGAGGTTATACTTGCAGCAGGGGCAATAGGTGTTGGACTTTGCGGAGGTTCACAATTTTGGATTGAAGATGGAGAGAAGGTTCTTCCAAGAAATCTTTGCCCTCTAATCAAAGCCTTTGTTGGTGCAAAGGTTAGTGCAACATGTCCATATTTCCAGTCCTGTGATATGCTTGTTGGCGAGACAACCTGTGATGGTAAGAAAAAGGCATGGGAAATACTAAATGATTATACACCTGTTCATGTTATGGAACTACCTCAGATGAAAAGAGAAAAGAACATAGAAGATTGGAAGATGGAGATAAAAGAGTTTATAAGTAGAATAGAAGAGTTAACAGGAAATAAGATTACTTTTGAAAAACTAAAGGAAACTGTTATACTATGTAACGATAAGAGAAAAGCTCTAAAAAGGCTTTATGAACTAAGAAAGAACATACCATCTCCAATATCAGGACTTGATTCCCTTTTGATATCCCAGATAGCATTTTATGATGATCCTCAAAGATTTATACAAAAGGTTAATGAGCTTTGTGATGAACTTGATGAGAGATTAAAAAGTTTACAGCCAAATGGGAAAAAGAGAATACTTATAACAGGAACACCAATGGCTATTCCTAACTGGAAGATGCATTCTATAATAGAATCTTTAAATGCTGAAATTGTAGTTGAAGAAACATGTACAGGTACAAGATATTTTGAAAACTTTGTAGAGGAAAATGCAAATGATATGGATGAGCTTATTGAAAACATTGCAAGAAGGTATATGAAGGTCAACTGTGCATGCTTTACTCCAAATGCAGGAAGGATAGAGGATATTATAAAATATGTAAAAGAATATAAGGCTGACGGAGTAATATATTATAATCTTTCTTTCTGTCAGACATATTCAGTAGAGTATAAGAAAGTAGAAGAAGCATTAAATAAAGAAAACATACCTGTTATGTTTATTGAAACTGATTATTCAGAAGAAGATTCAGGGCAGATTAAAACAAGAGTTGAAGCTTTTATAGAAATGATATAATGGATAAAAACTATATACTCTTTAAGTCGTATAATCAGGGACTTGCCCTTGAATCTTTACTTAAAAAAAGTAAAATTAAATATACTATATCTCCAACACCGCGGCAGCTTTCAGTCTGCTGCGGTATGTCTATTATGTATTATAAAGAGGATGAAGATAATATTAAAAAAATTGTTAAAGAAAATAATATAAAAGTTTTAGGATTTTATACTTTAAATGGGTGATAGTATGACAGGTATAGGTATAGATATTGGTTCAACAGCAGCAAAGGTTTCAATAATAAATAATGAGGAAATTAAAAACTTTTATATGCCCACAGGATGGAACAGCAGAGAAACAGCTCTTATAATTAGACAAAAAATAGAGGGGCTTGGATTTAAAAATTACAAAGTTATTGCAACGGGATATGGGAGAGTTTCTGTTCCCTACGCAGATAAAACTATAACAGAGATAACATGCCATGCAAAGGGAGCCTATTATCTTTATAATGATGATATAACGGTAATAGATATAGGAGGGCAGGATACTAAGGTAATAAGTATAAAATCAGGAAAGGTAAGCAGCTTTTCAATGAACGATAAATGTGCTGCAGGAACTGGAAGGTTTTTAGAGCTTATGGCAAACTCCTTAGGGATTACAATCAGTGAGCTTTGCAGCCTTGGAAAGGATGATACGGCTATTAAAATAAGCTCTATGTGTACAGTTTTTGCAGAGTCTGAGGTTATAAGTTTAATTGCCCAGGGAACTAAGAAGGAAGATATTGCATCAGCTATTATAGAAGCGATAATATCTAAAGTTTCTTCCCTTGTTCAAAAGCATGGAAATAATAATAAATACTTTTTAACCGGGGGACTATCCCAAAACCCAATAATTATAGATAAACTTTCAAAAAAGCTTAAATCTCCTATTTTTACTCATAGGGATGCACTATATGCCGGCTCAATTGGAGCGGCACTGCTTTCAATTGAATAAATTGTTATACCTCGCAAAAGCGAGGTTATTTTTTTAAAAAAATAGCGATTCGGACATAAAATAATGTATAATATATTTGTGCAGTTTGGCATTAAGAGGTGTTTAGGTATGAAATGCAATAAGGAAAATATTATTGTAGCGCTAATAGTTGCAATTTTTTTAACATTTAATTTTATAATATTTACTTCTCTATTAGATATAAAACCTAACGAGGAAAAATTAAAGCCTAAAATTGTACTGATTTCTCATGTATATACAAATCCATACTGGCAGTATGTAAAGATGGGAGCTGAAAAAGCAGCAAAAGAAAGAGGAGCAATTATTAGCTATGAAGGACCTAATGTTGCAAATGCAG
Source organism: Caloramator quimbayensis (assembly GCF_900167605.1). Taxonomy (GTDB): domain Bacteria; phylum Bacillota; class Clostridia; order Clostridiales; family Caloramatoraceae; genus Caloramator_B; species Caloramator_B quimbayensis. The sequence goes on from NZ_FUYH01000031.1 coordinate 12,059, forward strand.
AAGAGGGTGTAAAACTTATCAATATGGCATATGCATCTAAAGTAAGTGGTATTATAACATATGTTCAGGAAGAAGAAAAATATATAAAAGTTATTAATAAGGTAGTTGATGCAGGTATACCCCTTCTTACGGTTGATTCAGATGCAGAAAAAAGTAAGAGGATAGCATATATAGGAACGAATAATGTACAAGCTGGTGTGGAAGCTGCTAAAGAAATGATAAAGAGGATAGGACATAATGGAAATGTCGGTATAATAATGGGTGGAAAGAGTGTAAAAAACCAAATAGAGAGAGTAAATGGCTTTAAAGAATATATTGAAAAGAATTCAAACATAAATGTTTCTGATATTGAATCCTCAGATTCATATTTGATAGAAGCAGAGCTTGCAGCAAAAAAAATTTTAACAAATAATTTAAAGATTGATGCACTGCTCTGCACATCAGCTTTAGACGGGCCAGGAGCAGCAAAAGCTGTTATGAATATGGGTCTTTCTGGAAAAGTCAAGATAATTTCTTTCGATGACTTGCCGGAAACTCTCGAATATATTGAAAAAGGTATTATAACATCCACTGTAGTTCAAAGACCTTATAACATGGGATATAATTCGGTTAATATAATTATGAATATAATTGAAGGCAAAAAAGAAGAAGGCATATATTATACTGATGTGGTTATAGTTGGAAAAGAAAATGTTGATGAATTTAAAAAACAGCAAGGAGAATATAAAAATGAACAGTAGCAGTTTAAAAAGAAAGTTTATCATATTTACTATTTTAATTATTACTCCTATTGCTACAAGTAATATTATATGTCTTTATATTGGCAGAAGAATTAATAATAATTATAACTCCATGTTAAATAAGCTAAGTATTTTAAAAAGTGTAAAAATGGAGTTGGATGAGTCTTTATATAACTATGAAAAGTATATTAGAGAAAATGATTATAAAAGCATTGAAATATATAACAGCAAATATGAAGACTTAATGAAAAAAATAAATTTTTTACAAGCGAATTCAGATATAGAAAGCAGATATGTTTTAAGAGATTTAAAAAATTGTATTGAAAGCTATAAGAAATCTGCTGATTACTCAATTAAACTTAATGATGAAAAGGCCAGTATAGATGTATATTATATCAATTATGTTGAGACAAAGGAAATTTATGAGTTTTGTAGTTCATTTATTGCAAAGCTAAATGATAGTTATTTAAATTATAATAATAAAATTTATCTAAAACTGAAATCAAAGGAGAATTTTATTTATAAAATACTTGCAATGTATATAATAAGTGCTATTTTAATTAGCATATTTTACTGTTTCTTTTTTATAAATAGTTTATTGTTAAAACTTAAAGAACTTTTAAATGTAGCAAACAGGGTATCAAAAAAAGATTTTACTTCTTATAATTGGACAAAATCTAATATATATGAGATTGATATTTTATCTCAGACATTTTGCACAATGATAAATGATATAAAAAAATATATAAATTCTATAAAAGAAAATGCTGAACTTGAGAAAAAACTAAAAGATGAGGAAATGAAAATTTTAACCTATGAAAATGCACTTAAAATGTCTCAACTTAAGATTTTGCAGTCGCAGATTAATCCTCATTTTTTGTTTAATACATTAAACTGTATAAATCAAACTGCAATGAGAGAATGTGCAGAAGAAACTCAGGAACTTATTAAATCAGTTTCAGATATTTTAAGATATAGCTTAAGCATGATGAATAGGAATGCTACTTTAGAACAAGAGGTTAATATAGTACAACAATATATGAACATACAGCTTAGAAGATATGAGGACAGATTAAAGTTTAATATAGATATTAAAACGGATATAAGTAATATAAAAGTACCAGGGATGACTCTTCAACCCTTTGTAGAAAACGCTTTTATTCATGGCATTGAGCCTAAAGAAGAAGGAGGGGTTATAAATATTAGTATATTTGAAAAAGATGATAGATGTATAGTAATGATAGAGGATAGTGGGTGCGGTATAGAAAAAGAAATTTTATATAATTTAAGAAATGAAAGTTATGAAAAAGAACATACTGGACATACAACTGGGTTAGGCATAAAAAGTGTAGTTAAAAGACTTCAAATAATGTACGGAATTGATGATATTTTTAGCATAGAAAGCCAAGTAAATGATGGTACGAGAGTATTTTTAAAGATACCAAAGAGGGGGATGGCTGAAAATGTATAAAATTCTTGTTGCAGATGATGAAAAATACGATAGAGATGCAATAATAAATATATTGAAAAATGATTTTAATGACGATTTTGATGTTTCTCAAGCCAAAAATGGGAGAGAAGCTATTGAAATTACTGAAATTGAAAAACCTGATATTATTATTATGGATATAAAAATGCCTGGAATTGATGGACTTAAGGCAATAGCAGAAATAAAAAAATTCCATCAAAATGCATATTTTATAATACTTTCTGCCTATGATTATTTCGATTTTGCACTTGAAGCAATGAAGCTGAATGTTAAAGATTATATATTAAAGCCTTTTAGTAAAAAAGAACTTATAGACAAAATACAAAAAGGTATAGAGTTTATTAATATAGAACGAATGAAAAGAAAGAAACAGATTGAAGAACAGGAAAAGATATATAATCTTTTACCTGTTCTTGAAAATGAATTATCATATTCAATTATTATCAATATGGTAGATTTAATTGATTACCAGATATATATGGATTACTTAAATATGAATTTTAATAATGCTTGTTGTATTATAGTTGATATTAAAAAAGATAATAATAGTGACAATATTAAGATAAAAGTGGTTGATTTTTTAAAAGAATTTATAGGCAGAAAATATAAAAATATAGTAAGTTACAGATTTACTAAAGAAATTGTATTTTTTATATCTTTTGATGATAAAAAAGTCTTTAGTAATAGAGAAATTATGGGAAATCTGACCGAGAGCATAATAAGTGAAATTAGAAAAGTTTTTAATATTTCAGTAAAAATAGGCAACGGATCGATTTATAATGGCATTCATAATATGTATAAATCCTACAGGGAAGCATGTGAATCTTTAGAATATATAGATAGCGATGATTTAAAATTGAATAGATATGAAGCATTAGAAAAACAGCATAACGCTGATAGTAAAAAAATAATTTTATTTAAAGAAGTTGAAAAATACATTGTTGAAAATTTGAAAGAAGATATTGATATGGAAAAAACTGCAAAAAGATTCAATATAAGCTCATCGTATTTTTCCAGAATTTTTAAAGATGTTTTGGGATATAATTTCTCAGATTATATCAACATGATTAGAATAAAAAAATCGAAAGAATTATTGAAGGAAGGAATTTTAACAATCAAAGAAATCTGCTACGAGGTAGGCTACAGTGATCCCAATTATTTCAGTAAAGTTTTTAAAAAATATGAAGGAGTTACTCCATCAGAATATAAGCAAAAATTAATTTAGAATATTATATATTTGCTATATGTTATATACATATAGCATTTTTTTATACTTTAAATAGCAAAAAAATACTCATTATATATCAAATTATTATTGTAATTAAGCAAATTATTACGTTGAGTTATATTATTTAAAATTGTATTATAATTTATGTAATTTTCACGAACTTAATAATATTTATTGAGTTCAGAATAATTAAAATTTAAAAGGGGGATTAAAATGAAAAGAATTCTTTCATTAGTACTTTCTGTAGCTTTAATCATTGGTTTAGTTGGCTGCGGAAGTAAGACAAGCACAACAGACAACTCTGCAAGCAATTCACAAAGCAGTTCAGAGGCAAAATTAATTGGTGTTGCAATGCCAACACAATCTCTCCAGAGATGGAATCAAGACGGAGAAAATATGAAAAAGCAGCTTGAAGAAAAAGGCTATAAAGTTGATCTTCAGTATGCAAATAATGATGTTAATACACAGATTCAGCAGATTGAAAATATGATTACAAAAGGATGCAAAGTTTTAGTTATTGCATCAATAGATGGTTCGGCATTAACAGACTGCTTAAAGAAAGCAGCAGATAATGGAATAAAGGTTATTGCTTATGACAGACTTATAATGAAGACTCCAAATGTTGATTACTATGCAACATTTGACAACTTCAAGGTTGGAGTTATCCAAGGACAATATATAGAAGAAAAATTAGGTCTTAAGGATGGAAAAGGACCTTTCAATATTGAATTATTTGCAGGTTCACCTGATGACAATAATGCTACATTCTTCTATAATGGTGCAATGAGCATATTAAAGCCTTACATTGAAAGTGGAAAATTAGTTGTTCCAAGCAAACAGACGGAGTTTACAAAGATAGCTATTCAAGGCTGGGATTCAGCAAAAGCTCAGGCAAGAATGGATAACCTTATAACAGCAAACTATGCAGCAGGAAATAAACTTGATGCAGTTTTATCACCAAACGATTCACTTGCAATAGGAATCGTTGCATCATTGAAAAATGCAGGTTATGGAACTGGAGATAAGAAATATCCAATATTGACTGGACAGGATTGTGATAAACCAAACGTAAAAGCTATGATAAATGGACAACAGTCGATGTCAATATTCAAAGATACAAGAACATTAGCAGCTAAAGTTGTTGAGATGGTTGATGCAGTTCTTCAAGGAAAAGAAGCCCCAGTTAATGATACTAAGACATATGATAATGGAGTAAAAGTTGTTCCATCATTCCTTTGCGATCCTGTATATGCAGATGCTAATAATTACAAACAACTCCTTATAGACAGTGGATACTATAAAGAATCAGATTTACAGTAATCATACACAACAAAAAATAGCCGAGCATTATTTTGCTCGGCTATATATAAGATTAGATTAATAGTTAAATTTAAGTCGTAGTAATTGTTTTAAGGAGATGAAATGATGAGTGAATATATTCTGGAAATGAGAAATATAACGAAGCTTTTTCCAGGTGTAAAGGCACTTGATAATGTAAATTTGAAAGTAAAAAAAGGGGAAATACATGCTTTAGTCGGAGAGAATGGAGCAGGGAAATCAACTTTAATGAATGTATTAAGTGGAATTTATCCATATGGAACTTATTCTGGTGATATAGCGATAAATGGAGAAGTGTGTAAATTCAGGGATGTAACTGATAGTGAGAAAAAAGGTATTGTAATAATACATCAAGAACTTGCACTGATTCCTTATCTATCAATTGGAGAAAATTTATTTTTAAGAAATGAAAGATCATCACATAATATAATTTCATGGAATAAAACTTATAGAGATGCCGCAGCACTTCTCAAAAAAGTAAACTTAAGTGAAAATCCTGAAACATTAATAAAAGATATTGGGGTTGGAAAACAGCAGCTTGTTGAAATTGCAAAGGCTTTAGCCAAAGATGTTAAAATATTGATTCTTGATGAACCGACATCAGCATTAAATGATGAAGATTCTGATAACCTTCTTAATTTATTGATTGAACTACAAAAAGAAGGAATAACTTCAATACTAATATCTCATAAATTAAATGAAGTGTTAAAAGTATCTAACAATATTACAGTTATAAGAGATGGTAAAACTATTGAAACCTTTGAAAATGATGAAAATGTTAGTGAAGATAGAATAATTAAAGGTATGGTAGGTCGTGAACTTACTAACAGATTTCCTTCAAGAAAACCTAAAATTGGTGAAGTGAATTTTGAAGTGAAAAATTGGACGGTTTTTCACCCTCTGATAGAAGGGAGAAAAATTATAAAGGATGTTAATTTCAAAGTTCATAAAGGTGAAATTGTGGGTATATCAGGGCTTATGGGCTCTGGAAGAACTGAGCTTGCTATGAGCATTTTTGGAAGATCCTATGGTAAACATATATCAGGTGAAATAATTAAGGATGGAAATAAGATAACCGTTCATAATGTAAGACAAGCAATAAATCACGGAATTGCATATGTTACTGAGGATCGTAAATCTGCAGGGCTTAATCTTATAGATGATATAAAAAGTAATATTCCTTTGGCAAAGCTCATGAAAATAAGCAAAAGAAATATAGTTGATGAAAATAAAGAAATACATGTAGCGGAACAATACAGGAAGAAATTAAATATTAAATCCTCTAGTATACTTCAGAAAACAGGAAATCTCTCGGGAGGAAACCAGCAAAAGGTAGTTTTAAGCAAGTGGATATTTACTGATCCAGATATTTTAATATTAGATGAGCCTACGAGAGGAATTGATGTAGGAGCAAAATACGAGATATACAAAATTATTAATGACTTGGCTGATGAGGGAAAATCGATTATATTTATATCTTCAGAGCTTCCTGAAATTCTTGGAATGTGCGACAGAGTATATGTATTCAATGAGGGAAGAATAGTTGGCGAGTTAAGCAGAGAAGAAGCATCACAAGAGAGCATAATGAGATGTATTATGCAGAGCAATAGGGAGGTAGTATGATGGAAACTGTAAAGAATTCAGGCAATAAACAGATTACAAGTATTGGGCAAAGCATTAAAGATACTATAAGAAATAATATTAGACAATATGCAATGCTGCTTGCACTTGTTGCAATAATGATATTCTTCCAAATAGCAACAGGAGGGATACTATTAGTTCCTATGAACGTTGCAAACCTTATTCTTCAAAACAGTTATGTATTTATCCTTGCAATAGGTATGACAATTTGTATATTAGCAGGCGGAAATATTGATCTATCAGTTGGTTCAGTAGTTGCTTTTATTGGTGCTATAGCAGGTACTCTTATAATAAACATGAAATATAGCATTGTGCCAACAATAATAATCTGTTTATTGATTGGAGCACTAATTGGAATTTGGCAGGGATTCTGGATTGCTTATATGAGAATCCCGGCATTTATTGTAACCCTTGCAGGTATGCTTGTTTTTAGAGGTCTTACAGTAACTATGCTGAAAGGTCTTACCTTATCACCTTTCCCTGAAAAATTTCAACAAATAAGTGCAGGCTTTATTCCAGATGTTTTTGGTGGATTTGGGACGAAATTAAATATTACTGCAATAATCGTTGGCCTTATTTTGGCTGCAATTTATCTTATTTCAGAGATAAAAAAGAGAGCTGAAAGAATAAAATATAATTTCGATGTACTTCCTCTTCCGATTTTTATAGCTCAGATTGTAGTTGTATTTGCTGCAATAGGGATATTTACTTATTGGATGGCAGCTTATAAAGGAATTCCTGTAATACTTGCGATTGTTGGACTTTTGATAATTGCTTATTCATTTTTTACAACAAAAACAGTACAAGGAAGATATATATATGCAATGGGAGGAAATGAAAAGGCTGCAAAACTTTCAGGTATTGATACAAACAAGGTACTTTTCTTTGCATATGTTAACATGGCTATCTTAGCTGCTTTTGCAGGTATTGCTTTTACTTCAAGACTTAATGCGGCATCACCTCAAGCAGGACAAAACTTTGAACTTGATGCAATAGCTTCTTGTTTTATAGGCGGAGCTTCAGCTTATGGAGGAGTAGGAACGGTAGTTGGAGCAATAATTGGTGCACTTGTTATGGGTGTTCTTAACAATGGTATGTCAATACTTGGTGTAGGAAGCGACATGCAGATGACTGTAAAGGGACTTGTATTGCTTGTAGCTGTTGCATTTGATGTTATTTCTAAAAAGAAATCGAGAAGCTGATATTATTAAATAATTACTAATTTAAAAATTATATAATGTTCATTTTATTGAGAACATGAATGCTTTTAAGTAGGTGAATTTATGATTGAAGGGAAAATTAATAATATTAATTTGCAGAAAGTTTATTATGGAATGGTTGGAGGCGGAGAAAGTTCTTTTATAGGTGATGTTCACAGAAAAGCTGCAGCTTTTGATAGAAAATGCATTATAGCTGCGGGATGCTTCTCGAGAGACTATAATAATTCTTTAAGAACCGCACAGAGTCTTGATATTTCACCGGATAGAGTATACAAAAATTATTTAGAGATGGCAGAAAAAGAGAGTAAAAGAAGTGATAAGATAGACTTTGTAACAATTGTAACACCTAATAATAGTCATTTTGAAATTGCAAAAACTTTCTTAAATAATGGAATAAATGTTGTATGTGACAAACCACTTGTAACTGACCTTGATAAAGCATATGAACTTAAAAAAATAGCAAATGAAAAGGATTTATTATTTTGTGTAACTTATAGTTATTCAAAATATTCAATGGTAAAGGAAGCAAAAGAGATTATAAAACGTGGCGATATTGGGGAGATAAAGCTTATTTTAGCTGAATACCTTCAAGACTGGTTAGCGGAACCAATTGAAAAAGAAGGCCAAAAACAAGCATCTTGGAGGACAGATCCTAATCAGTCTGGTATATCAAATTGTGTTGGAGATATAGGTACACATATTGAACATACGGTATCGTATATTACAGGTTTAAAAATTAAATCTCTATGTGCTAATTTAGAGAACATAGGCGATAATAGAAGCCTTGATACAAATGCACAAATTTTAGTAAAATTTGATAATGGTGCTTCAGGAGTTTATACAGTTTCCCAAGTTGCAATTGGATATCAAAATGGATTGAAAATAAGAGTTTTTGGTACTAAAGGCTCAATTGAATGGGAACAGGAAAACCCAGAATGCTTAGCAGTTTCAATAATCAATGAACCTAAAAAAATTCTTAAAAAAGGTTTAAATTATCTATCGAATGCTTCTTTAGAGTTATCAAGAGTACCTTCTGGACATCCAGAGGGATATTACGAAGCCTTTGCAAATATGTATTCAGTTTTTGCAGATGCTATATTGTATAAAAAGTCAGGTAATACGATTAAAGCATTTGATTTTCCTAATATTGATGATGGAATTAGTGGAGTTAAATTCATTGAAAAATGTGTTGAGAGCTCAAATAGTGGAAGTGTATGGGTTAATTTTTAACGTAAAATGTTAAAAGGATGACTTAAATGTGTTTAAGTCATCCTTTCAGTTTATCCTAAAATAGTTTTAAGTTCTGCATCGGCTGTTGATATTGGTTTTATATTGAACTTATCAATTAAAACCTGAAGCACATCAGGTGATATAAAAGCAGGGAGTGTTGGCCCAAGGTAAATATTCTTGATTCCAAGGGAAAGAAGCGTTAAGAGTATGCAGACGGCCTTTTGTTCATACCATGATAATATTAATGATAGTGGAAGGTCGTTAATGCCACATCCTAACGCATCAGCAAGTCCCTGTGCAATTTTAATTGCTGAATAGGAATCATTGCATTGGCCTACATCGAGAAGCCTTGGAAATTCACCAATTGAGCCAAAGTCGAGCTTATTAAATCTATATTTACCACAAGCAAGGGTTAAAATTATAGTATCCTTTGGCGCTTTTTGGGCAATTTCAGTATAATAATTTCTGCCAGGCCTTGCACCATCGCACCCGCCGATGAGAAAGAAATGTCTTATTTGACCTTTCTTTACTGCATCAAGAATCTTATCTGCAAGGGAAAGAACAGTATTGTGGCCAAAACCAACAAGTATTGTTTTTTCAGGTTCATCTTCTGTAAAACCTCCAAGCTCAAGAGCTTTATTTATTATAGGTGTGAAGTCCTTCTTACCATCAATTTCTCTGATATGCTGTACATCTGGCCACCCTACAATACTTGTTGTAAATATTCTATCCTTATAGGAATCTCGAGGTTTTTGCAAACAGTTAGTAGTCATAAGTATGCATCCAGGAATATTATCGAATTCGTTTTGCTGATTCTGCCAAGCTCCTCCATAGTTTCCAATGAGGTGTTTAAACCTTTTAAGTTCAGGATAGCCATGGGCAGGCAGCATTTCACCATGAGTATATATATTTATGCCTTTCCCTTCGGTTTGGATTAAAAGTTCATGCAAATCTTTTAAATCGTGGCCTGATACAATAATAAATGGACCTTTTTTCTTTGTTATTAAAACAGGTGTTGGAACAGGATTGCCATAGGTTTGAGTATTGGCTTTATCTAAAAGCTCCATACACTTTAGATTTACCTTTCCAAATTCCATTATAAGGTTGAAAAGATCATCAACAGATAGTTTATTATCAATGGTTGAAGCAAAAGCTTTATAGAAGAAGTTATCAACATCATTATCATAAAATCCTAATACATGGGCATGATGTGCATAGGCTGCCATCCCTTTTAATCCATAGATTAATGTCTCCCTTAAGGAGCGGATGTTCATATCGAGGTTTTGGTCATACATAATTCCAGCTTTTTTAGCATCCTTTAGCATTTCATCCTTTGATGCTGGAATAGTATAATTTACACATTCAGGAGCATTGGCAGGGACATTACCAAGAAGAGTTTTTAAATTTTCTTTTATTTTTTGAGATTTATTTAGGTATTCAACAAATCTTTCAGGGTCAAAGTTTACATTGGTTAATGTTGAAAAACATGCATCCTGAACAAATTTAGAAATTTCTTTATCAATATTTTTGCCCTGTTTTAAAATTTCATTTCCTAAAAAACCTATTCCCTTAAGTTGATAAACTAATAGATCTTGAAGTGCAGCAACTTCTGCATCTTTTCCGCAGTTTCCAGCCTTTGTGCATCCTTTACCACCAATTGTCTGTTCACACTGGTAACAAAACATAAGTTCTTCCATTTAAAAACCTCCTTTTGTATTTTCTAATATTATTATTCTATAAAATAAAAAAAAAATACGAAGGCTATCTAATAATATTATGATAAATTGTAGAGAATACAGCTTAGCCTTCATAAATTAAAAAGCCCTTAATCTGCTTATGAATAATTTGCAGATTAAGGGCTTTCTTTATAAAGATGCATTTTAATAATATATCATAATTTAATAAAAAATAAATTATTTTACGGTTATCTTACAATATACTTTATATCCATAATTTTGCGTATAGGCATATATTGTTGCAGTACCCTTTGAGAGAGCTGTTACGCATCCAGAAGAGTCAACCTTTGCAACTTTGCTGCTTGATGCCTATAATCTAAATAATCGCTTTATTTAAACAACCATTTAATTAAGGGCATTAAATTATATAAATATTAATTTTATTCTATAGCTATTAACTCTTTTGGAAATTTATTCAATACTTCACATCCATCTTCTGTAACGAGGACTAAATCTTCGATTCTAACTCCAACTTCACCTTCTAAATATATTCCAGGTTCTATTGAAAATATCATTCCAGGTTTTAAAATATCATTATTTACCGATGACACATCCCCAAAGTCATGAACTTCTATTCCGATTGAGTGACCTGTTCTGTGAGTAAAATATTTTCCATAACCTTTAGATTCAATATAATCCCTTGCTGCGGCATCTATATCGCAAAATCTAACTCCAGGTTTTACCCTTTCAATTGCCCTTTTATTTGCTTCAAAAACTATATTATATATTTCCTTTGCTTTATCGGGAACATATTTATAAAATACGGTTCTTGTCATATCGGAGCAATATGAATCTTTTACACAGCCTATATCTAATATTATGCTGTCTCCTTCTTTAACTGTGGAATTATCAGTCTCGTGATGAGGATCTGCAGCATTAGGACCGTAGGCTATAATAGGGCTGAAGGAAAATCCATCTGTACCGAGCTTTTCATATATATCAGATAGAACACCTGCCATCTTTTTTTCAGATAGTTTATCAGAAATTGACTTTATTAGCTGTTCCATTGCATTATCATTAATTTCAGAAGCTTTTCGCATTAGGCTCTTTTCTTCTTCATCTTTACACATTCTTATTCTATCTAATATAAAAGAGCTGTTAATGAAATCGTTGTTTGAAGTTAATTCCATAAGCCTTATAAGAAATCTTGAAGGCCAGTTTTTATCAATTCCAATTGTTTTATTTGAATCTATGTATTTTGAAAGTATTTCAACAGGATCCTGTATATCATTAAATCTTATTATTTCAACACCTAAATCTTCATTTACAGGGAATAATTCATTTATAAAAAGTTTTGGGGTATCGTTAGAGGAGATAAAAAGAACAAGCATTCTCTCACCAGGATGAATCCATTTTTTAGTTAGATAAAAAATAGAGGCAGGGTCTGAAACTAAAATTTGATGTATGTTTCTATTAGCCATTTCTTTTAATACTGCGTTAAATCTTTCTTTAATCAATATTATCAGCTCCTTTGTAAAAACTTATATAAATTATATCATACAAAAAGTGTTATTAACAATTATTGGATTGATAATTTAAGTTATAGTTTATTATTTTTTACAAAAGACTAATAAGAATATTTAGTATTAATGAATTCCATATAAAAATCCATTTTTATTATTATAATAGTAATTTATAAAATAAAGCCTCAAAATTTTGAGGCTTTATCCGAATATACCGACAGTCTGAAAAAAAGGAGTAAAATCTTTTTCCTTCCATTTTAGAGATGTTTGCACATATCCTAATGCATCTGCATTGTATCTTCCTGCAATTCTTTGCATTGCGTAAAGGTCAAAGATTCCATCCCCGTCAAAGTCAACAGGGTACAGCCCTCCAAGGGGATTTACCCACCCTTCAATAGGCTCCTTTAATTTTCCGTTAGAATCATATATTTCTGACAAATATTCTTTCCCTTTATATTTTATATCTATAGTATATCTTTGAGAATTACTGCCTGAAACAATTACCTGATAAAAGTCAATATATATTACTTTATAATTATATTTTTTATTAAACTCTTCATAATCGAATATTTTTATAAACGTATTATTAATGAAAGAATAAATATAATAGTATGCAAGCCCACCGCTTCCCCCTGAATCTATACTAATTAATATGTCGCTTTTTTTATCTCCCGTGAAGTCTCCTACAAATAGCCTTGGGTTATATCCAGAATTTTGTTTAGGAGTTATAGAAAAAAATTCATTGCTTTTACCGTCCTGCACAATTAAAGTTATATTGTCAACATAAGGACTTTCAATGCCAAAACTTTTTTGCCCAATAAGAAAGATATTATCTTCGATAAAATCTCCATTTATGTCTTTACGTTTAAAGTCAAGAACATATATATTTCCTGAATCCATATTTCTGAATTTATATGGACATAAATTATACATATTAAAACCTCCGAAATATCATTTATATATAATTATGTTGCTTAAGATAAATATGTGATTGTAAAATATAATTAGACTTCAACATACCCTTGTGTGTCGATGTATGAAATATGAAGTAAAATTAAGTTTTCAGTAGAAAATCAAATATAGTTCTTTATAATTAACATTAGAATGTATATTTTATATATACACAAGTGATATTATATGAAAGTCGCTTGAAGCGGCAAAGATTAAAGGAAGTTAAGAGAAAAAACTTCCAAATAAAAAAGAGTTGACTTAAGAGAAAAGGCGTGATAAACTAACTAAGCTGTCTTTTGAAAGAGCAAGTGATTAAGTAAAAAGATGGCAAGAAAAAAGAAGTTGACAATAAAGATACGACATGATAATATAATAAAGCGTCTTGAGAAGAGAGCATTTGAACCTTGAAAATTGAACAGTGGATAAGCGAACGTACCATAAAAGATGCAAAATAAGCATCAAAAATGAGTTTCAGGATTTTATCTTGAGAGTTTGATCCTGGCTCAGGACGAACGCTGGCGGCGTGCTTAACACATGCAAGTCGAGCGGAGGCAGCACTTAACACTGAGTGCTTAGTGGTGAGAGCTTAAATTAAGTTAGTCAGCGTCAAGACCGCGTAAGCGGGCTTCACGCTATATAAGAATAACACAAGAGCTGAGCATTGAGTGTTAAGGGCTGCCTTAGCGGCGGACGGGTGAGTAACACGTGGGTAACCTGCCTCATGGAGGGGGATAACACTAAGAAATTGGTGCTAATACCGCATAAAACCG
>NZ_FUYH01000003.1 GCF_900167605.1 Caloramator quimbayensis
ATGAATGGGGATACATTCCAATTGACATTGAAGGGGCTAAACTATTATACCAGGTTATAGCAGGATGCTATGAGAAAAAAAGCATAATATTAACTACAAACCTTGAATTCAGTAAATGGAACAGTATTTTTTTCGATGAAAAGCTAACAAACGCTATACTTGATAGGATGGTCCATCACAGTCATTTACTAATATTTGACGGCCCCAGCTGGAGGCTCCAAAATTCATTAATGAAATACAATTAATTTACAATTATGGTAATGCGGATGTTGCAAAGATTTTTTTCAAAAGTTTGTATTTAATTATTGCAAAACACATTTAGTCTGTTTTTCATTAAAAAGCTTTATATTCTTATTTATAATAGAAAAAGTTAATAAAGTAATTATAGAAAAAACAGGAACTATTCCTAATATTATTAATAAAATTATATCAATATATACTACATAATAAGCTATTTTAAAAATTAATAAACTTTTCTCCTTACCTAAATATATTGGAAGAGTATATCTCTTATTTACTAAATCATCATCTATATCGCAAATATTATTAGCGAGCATTACATTCGAAATACAATTTATTGTAGGGATAGATATTAAAAAGATATAAATAATTTCTTTTAAGTTCATATTTAATGTTAAAAAACCATTATGATAGATTAGATTCAGTATTTTATCATCTACCTGTATAAAAACAGAAAGAAAAACAATAACAAATCCCATAAATATCCCTGAAAATATTTCGCCTAAGGGCATTCTAGATATTGGCACAGGACCGAAGGAATAGAAAATTCCAACTGCAAAGGATATTATACCAATTATTAGAACAATTATATTTGTATTTAAAAATAGCATTATTCCAAAGGATGTTGCACACAAAAGAAGTGCGAATATAGTTATTTTAACTGATGTTTCTGTTAAATTATATTTTACAATACCATTATGCATCTCATAATTGTATCCATGTTTTTTAACCGCTCTTTTGTAATCATAATAATTGTTTATTGCAGTAGTCGCCATATCAAAGGTTATTAATGAGACAAACATAAATATAAAATTTATTACATTAAAACTTTTAAACCTATATACAGCATAAATAGTACCAAGTAAAAAAGGTATAACACTAGCTATTTTTGTTTGTATTTCAACCAATTTAAGAAAACTATTTACTTTCACAATTAATCCCTCTTTCTAAAGATTTACTTGTCCAATTTAAGTCTATATTTGTTTATAGGTCTTCCTATTTTACCATATTCCATCTCAATCTCCAGCTTATTCTCTTTCTCTAAATAATCTAAATATCTTCTTGCAGTAATTCTTGAAACACCTACAAGCTTGGCAATCTGTTGTGATGTAAACGGCTTTCCTTTCATTTGATATATGCCTTCCAAAATTCTTTCATAGGTATGCTTATTAAACCCCTTTATATCTATTATCTCATCGAATTCTATATCACCATATTCTTGCAATAATTTATTATCTTTTATAACATACTTATCTATAATATTTTGTTCAATATTATCTATATTTTCAAAACTCTCTTTTCTTTCCTTATATAACAACAATGCTTCCTTGAATCTGTTAAACATAAATGGCTTTACCAAATAATCAACTGCCCCATATCTGAAAGCTTCCTCTACAGTTTCTGAATTTCTATCTGCTGTTATTAAAATAACATCACATTTTATATTTTGGGAACGTATCCATTTTAAAAGCTCAATACCTTTACCTTGTGGAAAAAAAACATCCAGTAAAATCAAATCAATAGTTTCTTTTAATATAACCTCCTTAGCCTTTTCTAAAGAGTTAACGCTGTCTTTCAGAATAAAACCTTCTACCTTTTCTAAAAATCTTGAATTTATCTCCCTTACCATAGGATCGTCTTCTACAATTAATACCTTAATCATACTCTCAAATTCCTTTCATTGGTATAAATATATCCCAAATAACTCCATTGTCTTGAATAACATTAATGCTGCCTTTTGCATAATCTATAATTTGTTTAACTATACTGAGCCCTATTCCTCTATTACCAGGCTTTGTTGTAAATCCTCTAATAAATATTTTATCGGCTATTTTCTCATCTATACCCGGTCCATTATCCTCAATCCTAATTCTAAGTCCATCTTTGTTAGAATTCAGCTTTACAATTATTTTCCCATTTTCTTGCTTTACTAACTCCTCTATAGAATTCTCAATCAGGTTTCCTATAACAGAGCACAGATCATCTACAGTTATACTTTGGGGTATTTCTTCTAAGTTAGATTCTTTATCTATGACCAAAGAAATTTTTGCTTCTACTGCTTTGTTATATTTTGCCAATAGAAGTCCTGCTATATGGGGATTTTTTATTTGATTATTCAAAACTTCTGATACAGCTCGCCTTTGGTAAGACACATTTGAAATATATTCAAGAGCCTTTTCATATTCTTCTAATTGTATTAAGCCAGAAATCGTGTGTAATTTATTCATAAATTCATGATTTTGTGCTCTTAATGCGCTGGTCATTTTTTTTATACCAGTTAATTCTTCTGCCATTTTCTTTACATCTGTTAAATCTTCAAAAATTGAAACAACTCCAATTATTTCATCCTTATGATTCCTTAATAATGTATGACTGCAAATAAGTGTTATATCATGGCAGAGTTTAATTTCCTGATTATATATAGCATCCTTATAAATCAATGCCTTCATCATTTCATCAGCATATTTTAAGTGCATATCTTTTATGTTTTTTCCTACATCATCATCTTTAAAATTTAATATATCCTTTGCAACTTTGTTAAAAAACAATATATTTCCATCTTTATCTATTGCTAAAATACCATTTTTTATGCTTTGCAGTATCAAATCTCTTTGTCCAAGCAAAAGCGCAATTTCGCTGGGCTCTAACCCAAAAATTGTCCTTTTAATCAAATTTGCTAAAATAGCTGCTCCTACTATTCCTATTATTAATCCTATTACAACAGTTATTTTAAAAAAAAGTATATGTGCAGAAAGTTCTTTATATACAGTATCTGTTAAAAGTCCAACTAAAACAGCCCCTACCTGTCTACCATTATAATAAATCGGCACAAATGCTCTAATTGCAGATATTAAAACGTTTTTATCCTTAGATACATATGATTCCCCGTATTTTAAAACTCTTTCTTCTCCTCCATCATTATATTTTTTACCTAAGGATTTCCCTCGTGGATATGAATATTTAATTCCATTCATATCCATTACAATTATATATTGAAATCTAGTTTTATCACAAAAACAATCTACTATATTTTGAACTGTCTTGTAATCTTTTTTTGTGGCTAACGCTTCTTTAATATCATCCATAGATGCTATAGTTACAGCCAAATCCATCGCATTATTGCCCATTTGAGTTTCAATAGTATTCTTTATCATATGATATGAAGCAAGACCTAAGCCGCAAATAATAGAAATTATGATTGAACTAATAAATAATGTTAATCGATACTGCAGTTTCAATATTCTCATCCTCACATTACTTTTTGATGAAAAATTTTAATTATTGTTATTTTTTATTTTAGCTTTATTTAATGCATCATTTATAGCTTCTATTAGTCCACGGCTTGTATAAGTTGCTCCTGTTACAACCTCAACATCACCGCTATTCGACTTAATAACCTGCTGAGGTATTTTGTTATAAACCTTTTCTGCGATTATTGGTATTTCCTCATCTTCTATAATTTTGATTTCTTTAATACTATACTTATCTGTTACAAGCCTTATTTTTATTTTTCCAACATGCCCCTCTCCAACACCTTCATAAGTACCTTCTTTATAAATTACTTTTTTTGATAAGCAAGAAGATAACTGTAAAACTAATAATATAATTAAAAAAATAATAAAAAGCCTTCTCAATATTTAACCCACCTCTTCAAATAAGATACTTACTAATAATTTCTAATCAATAGTCTTTGTGTAACATCCTTTAAAATCTCCTTCGACCTGCAATTTGGCAACTTTTCTATATTAATAAAGGCTTTTTCAGTATATTTATCTGCCAACCTTTCAGCGTTTTCAATGCCTTTGTATTTATTAACTAATTCTATAATTCTCTTAACATCATTTTCTTTTAATCTTGAATTTTCAAGTATGTTTTTTATTTCACCCTCTTTATCTTCATTAATAGCATAAATTAAAGGTAAAGTATAATAACCTTTTATTAAATCATTTTGTGCATTTTTGCCCAGTTTTACTGTATCTCCCTTATAATCGAGTAAATCATCTATTATTTGAAATGCCATTCCAATATAATATCCTATTTTACCTAATAAATTCGATATTTCTTTTGTACATCCTGATTCCCAAGCTCCAGTGTATAGGCTTATAGCGAACAATGCTGCTGTTTTCCCCGAAATAATCTTTAAGTAATTTCTTAGACTTGCCTTGGTTGAATATCTAATGTTATGCTGTTTTATCTCTCCAATACATATTTTTGATATAGCATTTGATATATCTCTTAAGTTTTCCATTGAATAGTTATACTTTGAAAGCATAATAAAGCACTGGCAAAATAAAAAGTCACCTGCATAAACAGCATATTCCTTTCCGTATTTTGACTGTATAGTTTCAATGCCTCTTCTTAGCTTTGATTCATCTATTATATCATCATGAATAAGCGTTGCAGTATGCATCATTTCGATAGCCGCAGCTAAGTTATGCAGTTTTTCTTTATCATAATTTCCAAATTTCCCTGCAATCAATAAAAATCCAGGCCTTAGCATCTTTCCTCCAGTCTCTACTAAAGGAAAAATAGATTGTGTAAAATACTTATTACTTGATTTTATGTTATTTTTAATTATATCTTTTACCAATTCAAGTTCTTCATCTAAATCAGGGTATTTTATCCAAAATTTATTCATTTTATCACCTATGCTAATTATTTTTCTTAATTTCTTATTTAATTTATAGTTATCAATAATAATTTACCATAATACATAATTCTACATAATTTTTTGTTAAACTTCAAATTATGTTGTACCTTATATAATGTTAATATTAAAATCAAATGCCCTTTTAATTAATTTTTAAAAGGACATTTGATTTACGAATTTAATTATTAACTATATTTTCAATCTACATAAAGATACCATTTTCGCACAAATCCTATATTCTTCCACTTTCTCTTCAAAGCCGGAAGCACATAATAATCAAACCCAAAAGTACTTCCTGAGCCTCCAATCAATGCTATTCCAGCACTAAGATACCACAGCATTTCAGCAGGTGCCATGCCTGATGCCCAAATCATTGTCCCCATTAAAACTGAAGCAATAGATGCAAGTGCAGTAAACAATCCTATAATTAAACATAGTCCAACGACTATCTCTCCAATAACCATACATGTCTGAAAGATTTGTGCTAAAGTAGTATAACCACCATCTCCAGTATAAAAGAAAGTATTCATAGACCATTTTACAATTTTTTCAATAAAATCTGGAACGGGTAGAGCTGCTCCCCATTGAGAAGCTGCTTGTGCTGTACCGCCTGCTGCTGAAGCTGAAGATGTCGCTTGAACTGCAGTATCAGCTGCTGCTTTTACTGAAGCAGAAGTTGCAGCATCCATTGCTGGAGGTGGTATTAGGAATATCTTTCCTGGTTCCTTTATTATTTTAGGTAATTTATTCAATCCTTCTTCTAACCACTTATAGCCTACAAATATTCTTAATATTACCAACCAAAAATTTGGAGATGCCTTTGAAAAATGCCCTCCTACAAAACTCCTTTTATCTTTAACATGGAAGAATTCATGAAGCATATATGACCAGCATTTATTAAAACCAGCAACTTGGAAGAAATAAACAATATTTATAAAATGCTTTACGAACATCGCAAAAAACCCTGATAATCCAAAAAACTTACCCGGAGATCCAATATGGGCAACTCCATATCTTCCTCCAATACAAACCATTGCTCCATGGAATTTAGGTTTATAGGACTTTTTCTCTCCGCCCTTTATTTCAGTAAAAATATTATGAGCAACTAAATCTGCAGAATGCTCTGCGTTTTCTACCATCTGTGGAACTGGTTTCTCTTCTCCCTCAGGAATATAGAATATATTATCTCCAACAACATAAACATTTTCATAATCTACAGATTGAAGCTTATCGTTTGTTACTATTCTTTTTCTTCCCTTTTGTTCAACTTCCATTTTTCCTATAATATCAGCGCCTTCAATTCCTGCAGCCCAAATTATTGTATTAGACTCAATAAATCTATCCTCTGATAAGTTAACTCCTTCTTTTGTTACTTTAGTAATAGCTGCATTTGTTATTATATCAATATCTAATTTTCTAAGTCTTCTCTCAGCCTTTTTAATTAATTTATCAGGGAAAATAGGAAGTATTTTAGGAAGAGCGTCTATAACATAGAGTTTAACCTCATTTTTATCTATGTTAAAATCCTTACATAGTCTATCCTTCCATTCACCCAATTCACCTATCATCTCAATTCCTGTAAAGCCAGCCCCTACAACTATAAAGGTAAGCATTTTTTGCCTAATGGCCTTATTTTTTTCTTTTGAAGCCATTCTAAACATATTTAATATATGTTCTCTTAAATTTACAGCATCTTCATATGACCAAAGTTTGTGTGTATATTCATCTACCCCAGGTATACCAAAACTTGTTGGTTTAGAGCCTGTCCCAATAACTACATAGTCATATCCATATAAATTAGTTTTAGATTTTAATACTTTATTTTTAAAATCTAATTCAACTATTTCATCAAGGATAACATTTACTTTTCTTTTCTCAAATATTTTCTTCAAATCAATCCTTATCGAATCTTCAGAAACCCTCGCAGCCGCAACCTCATGAAGTTCAGTAAGCATTGTATGATATGGCTTTTTATCAATGAGTGTAATCTCAACATTCTCATCTTTCTTAAATTTCTTTGCAAGCTTTTTTGCTGTCAATACACCACCATATCCTGCACCAAGTACAACAATTCTCTTTTTTTCTGGCATAACTTGTCCCCCCTTAGCTTAATATTTTTTAAATTTTATGTTACATAATTGTTATAAATATAAAGTCTTGCTTTTCTTTGTATAAAGCTTATAAATAAAGTACACCAGCAAATTCTCTTAGTTAAAATTTTATCATATCAGATTATAAAATCTACTTTTTCAATCCTTTTGGTCATTATAAATATATTTTGTTAATTTTGTTCATATTTTGATGCAAACTATGTCTAAAAAGGGTATACTAGATAATATAGTATACCCTTATATTTATTATTTTGCTTGGCTTAATGCTTGTTCTGCTAACTTAAAGAAGTTCATTACATGTATTGATACTCCTGAAATTGCATCTGTATGTCCTTCTGCATCTTTATATGTTATAGCTTTTGGATCTTGTTTTTCTATTAAATATGCTTCTACCTTCTGTGCTTGTTCATGCCATTCTGACTGAGCTTTGCCTTTTTCCTTCATACCATATATACCTTTTGCTGATTGAGTTTTCTTATCATCTCCGCCAGCTTTATTAACTCCATTCCAATTTGCAGCAACTATATTTCCATTGATAACAGTTATATCTACTGTTTCTTTCCAGCCTGTTTGAGGATCAAAATTTGCTTGTTCTGCATGATATGTTCCATCCTTATAGGGTCCTCTTTGAACTGGTCCATTTGCTAATGCCTTTTCTGCTAATTTAAAGAAGCTCATTACATGTATTGATACTCCTGATATTGCATCTGTATGCCCTTCTGCATCTTTATATGTTATAGCTTTTGG
Source organism: Caloramator quimbayensis (assembly GCF_900167605.1). GTDB lineage: Bacteria > Bacillota > Clostridia > Clostridiales > Caloramatoraceae > Caloramator_B > Caloramator_B quimbayensis. Next base: position 7,750 of record NZ_FUYH01000003.1, read on the forward strand.
ATCTTGTTTTTCTATTAAATATGCTTCTGCCTTTTGTGCTTGTTCGTGCCATTCCGACTGAGCTTTGCCAATCTGCTTCATTCCATATTTTCCTTCTTTTGATACAGTCTTTTTGTCAGCTCCTCCATTTTTATTAGCTCCATTCCAATCAGCAGAAACTATTTTCCCATCTTTAACTTCAAGTGTAACTACATCTTTCCAACCAGTTTGAGCATCAAAATCATCTGCCTGTGCAAAATAGATTCCATCTGCATATTTTGATTTTTGTGTTTCTTGTGTATTACTACTTGTGTTGCTGGCAGTATTGCTATTCGTATTTCCACTTGTAGTATTTGATCCGCATCCAGACAATAAACCTGTTATAAGAATCAAAGATAAGATCATGGATATAATTTTGTTTTTCATAACTTTACCCCCAATTTATTGATAATTTTAACCTACGTTTTAATTGTATTTCGTTGTTAAATTTATGTCAATGAATATCAGCAATTTGGTCATTTTGGTCATTTATTTTTTATTTTTCATTTTAGAAACTTAAACTGTGTATTAATAAACCATTTTTGGGACAAATTAATATTGCTAATTTTATCTTGAAATTTATATAATTTTGATGTAAAATCATGATTTGTAGGTGTAAATATGGATAATGAATTTATTGTTTCAAAAGTTCTAAGCAATAATGTTATAATCTGTAAGAGAAAAAACAAATTATATGTATTGACTGGAAAAGGCATTGGATTTGGCAAGTCAAAAGGAGATATAATTTTAAATGAAAGCAGCATTGAAAAAAAGTTTGTTGCAATAGACGATGAAGACAGAGAAGACTATGCTAAAATCCTTCAAAATACTGATAAAAAAGTAGTTGCAGTATCTGAAGAAATTATTAATATGGCATCGCAAAGACTAAAGGAACCCCTAAGTTCTCACATTCATGTTGGTCTTGCTGACCATATAAATTTTGCAATACGCCGTTTATCAGAAGGAATTGATATTGTAAATCCTTTTTTAGTCGAAATACAGACTTTATATCCTATAGAATACTCTATTGCAGAGGAATGTATAAACCTTGTTAAAGAAAGATTAAATATAATACTTCCAGAAAGTGAAACTGGCTTTATTGCTCTTCATTTATACTCTGCGAGGGTAAATCAAAGTGTATCTGACAGCCTTAAATATACTAAACTAGTAAAAGAGATTATAAATTTTATACAAAAAGAGCTTGATATAAGCATAAACGAGAAATCCCTCGAGTATGCAAGGCTTATATCACATTTAAGATACGCCCTTCAAAGAGTAGACAGAGGGAAAACCTTTGAAAACTTTTTATCTCCTAATTTAGAAAAAAAGCTAAAGCAGGAATTTAAAGTTTCAAAGAAAGTATGCACCTATATCGAAGAAAAACTCGACAAACCCGTTCCTGAAAGTGAAATAGGATATATAGCAGTTCATATAGCAAGATTAATCAACAATATATAATTTTAAAAGACGTGTTACTGATTCGATCAGGCATGAGTCTTATGATATCAAATGGTATTATAAGCTCATGCCTTTTTATTTTATAGTATTAAATCTTCCATTGTAAAACTATACTATTCAAAAATAAATATAATATTTAATCAACTAATAATTATACTATAATTTAAGGAGGCATTTTTATGGCAAAAACAAATGTATTTAAAACTCTTCAAAAAATAGGAAAATCAGTTATGATGCCAGTATCTGTACTTCCTGCAGCTGGTATTCTCGTAGCCCTTGGAAGATGGCTGATGCAAAGCAGCGGCATCCTCAATGCTATAGGCCAAATCATATATAGCGGAGGAATTGTTGTATTTGAAAATCTTCCTCTTATATTTGCAATTGGTGTTGCTATTGGATTTGCAAACAATATAGGAGTTGCAGGTCTTGCTTCTGTTGTTGGCTATGGAGTTATGACAAAAGTTCTCGACGTTATGGGGAAACTAAATAATATACAGGCAAAAGGCATAGAAAAAATAGATATGGGAGTTTTTGCTGGAATAATCATAGGTATTGTTGCTGCAAAACTTTATGAAAGATTTCATCAGACAAAGCTGCCTCCATATCTTGGATTTTTCGCAGGAAAAAGACTTGTTCCAATTGTAACAGCTGTTGCAGCTTTGTTTATGGGTATTGCATTTGCTTATGTTTGGCCGCCTATTCAGACTGTTATAAACAAATTTGCTAACTTTGCAGTTAATTCATACTTTGGTCCTGCATTTTACGCAGCAGGCAAAAGAGCTCTAATACCTGTTGGACTTCACCATGTTTACTACCCAGCATTCCTTTATGAATTTGGAAGATACCTCGACCCTGCAACTGGTCAAATTCTTAAGGGGGAATCGGCAAGGTACTTTGCTGGAGATAGAACTGCCGGATACTTTATGGCAAGTGAATTCCCAATAATGCTTTTTGGACTTCCTGCAGCAACTCTCGCTATGTACCTTAATGCTAAGAAAGACAAGAAAAAAGCAATCGCTGGTGTTATGTTAACTGCAGCAATTACATCCATATTAACAGGTATTACCGAACCAATTGAGTTCTCATTTATTTTCGTTGCTCCACCTCTCTATATTTTTCATGTAATTGGAGCATTTATCTCAGGTATTTTAACAAAAGCATTTGATATAAGGCTTGGCTATACTTTTTCTGCAAGTATAATCGACTATGTATTAGGAATTTCAAATGCTCAAAATGGATGGAAGCTTTTCTTAGTAGTAGGTCCTATAATTTTTGCTCTATACTTTACAGTTTTCTACTTTGGAATTAAGATTTTTGATTTTAAAACTCCTGGTAGAGAAGATGAAAATGAAGATTCAGACTCTGAAAAATCAATCGATACATCTTCACTTTCCGGTTCAAAAGCTGAAAGAATTCTGATAGCTCTTGGCGGTAAAGAAAATATAGATACGATAGATGCTTGTATTACAAGGCTTAGACTTACAGTAAATGATATATCAAAGGTAAATAAAGCTGAACTTAAAAAAATAGGAGCTGCTGGAATAATGGATCTTGGCGGTGGAAACCTCCAAGTAGTTTATGGAACTGAATCAGAAGCTCTTAAGGATGAGATTAAAAAGCTATTATAAAGGAGGAGATAGAATGCTTAGTATATTCAAAAAGAGAAAAGCTATTGAACTAAAATCTCCTGTTAAAGGAAGAGCAATAGAGATAAAAGATGTTCCCGATGAAGTATTTGCTTCAGGAATGTTAGGAAACGGAATAGCAATAGATCCAGTAGAAGGTATTGTTTATTCTCCATGCGACTGTGAGATTGTAAATATGTTTCCAACAAAGCATGCAATCGGAGTAAAAACTAACGAAGGTCTTGAAATACTGATTCATATAGGTATAGACACCGTTGAAATGAAGGGGGAAGGCTTTAATTCTTTTGTCAATATAGGCGATAAAGTTAAAGCTGGCGACAAATTAATTTCTTTTGATTTAGAGCTTGTTAAAAGCAGAGCAAAATCACCAATAACTCCAATGGTTATAACAAATATGGATTTTGTGGAATCTATTGAACAGTATTATGGAGATTGCGATGCGTCAAAAACAGTTTTAAAGGCATTTTTAAAGTAAAATAAAAAATATTTTTTTAAGAATAAAAAATATCTCTTTGTAAACCCTATAAATGTCACCATCTTCATATAAGGAGGGGTTTTAATGCGCGAAGGGTTAATTCCAACTGTTTTAGGTACTGTAGTTACTGCTGCAGGTACAGCTTTAGAGATTAATGATATGAGAAAACATGGTACAAATGTTAAAGATAAGGAAGTTGTTTCATTAGTTGCAGCCGGTATTGTAGGCTTTGGATTAGCCCATGTCGTTCTTGGAACCATAGACCTTGTAGAACATAGAAGATAGTGATAGGAGCTGTTTTTAAATAGATAAAAATCTATTTAAACAGCTCCTTTTATTTTATACTCCTTTTCTTATCAATTTTAACGAATATTTTTTTGGATATTACAAATATTAAAAATGGAGGTGAGTTAATGATAAATTTAACCCAGAAAGAGCGAACGCTTTTACAGGATCAAAAGTCCCATGAAGAATTATGCATTAAAAAGTACACTAACTATGCCAATCAGACTCAGGACCCTCAGCTGAAACAAATTTTTATGCAGCATGCACAACAGGAGCAGCAGCATTTAAATACTATCAACCAAATTTTAAACGGTCAGGTTCCTAATGTAAACCAGCAAGGACAGCAGAATCAGCAAAACCAGCAAGCTCAAACATTTAATCCTTCTCCAATGCAAGTAGGTATGACTAATCAAGCAGATGCAGATCTTTGCAAAGATATGCTTGGGACAGAAAAATACGTATCAAGTTCATATAACACTGCAATTTTTGAATTCAGAGATCATAACATAAGACAGGCATTAAATCACATACAAAAGGAAGAACAAGAGCACGGAGAAGATATATTTAAGTACATGGAAAGTCATGGAATGTACCAAGCTCAATGATATTAAGCTTTATGGGCGGTAAATATTACCGCCCATTTTTATATCTCCATACCTTTTTTAAACTGGCTGTTATAAAGCTTTGCATAGAATCCATAACTGCACATATTACCGCAGTAACTTTTAAATATTTTAAAAGTTTACCCATATCATCACCTCGAAATTTATTTTTCAAATGTAACTACAACTATATTAGGACAATTCAATATTCTAAATGGAAAAACACTATTCCCAAGACCTCTGCTTACAACTAAACTGCTTTTTTTATAATTATAAAGTCCCGAAGTATATTTTGGAAAGAATCCCTGATTTGGAGCAACAACACCACCTATAAAAGGAATACGGACCTGTCCTCCATGAGCATGACCGCTAAAAATCAAATCAAAACCATAGTCGCAGTAAAGGTTTATTAATTCTGGCCTGTGAGCTAACAATATTTTAAATTTATTTTTATTTAAATTTGCTGTGCACTTTTTTAATTCCCTTTCAGTTATTGAATATCCGCTATAGGATTTCGTTTCAATAGATGGATCATCTATTCCTGCGATATATATGCTGCTGTTTTTTATTTTTATTTCTTTATATTCGTTATGCAAAACATTAACTTTATAATTTATAAGCTTTGTTTCAAGGCTTTTAAAATTATCCGACCAATTTTCATGATTTCCTGTTACATAATACACAGGTGCAATTTTAACAAGCTCTCTTATAAGCTCGATAGGTGGATTTTCATCATATCTTCTTCTGTCAACTAAATCTCCCGTAAAAACTATAATATCAGGTTTTTGACTTCTAACCTTACTTATTAAATATCTCTGATTTTTTCCAAATCTTTTTGAGTGTAAATCCGATAAATGAATTATTCTAAACCCTTGAAATTCATTTGGAATTTTTGAATTTTTAACTTTTATACTCGATGTATATATATAGTTATTATCAAAATATAAAAATAAAACTATTATAGTTATAAATATAATAAACCTTTTAACCTTCATAATATCTCCAATCTATTTAAATACTTTAACTATATAATTATACATCAACAGGGCTTGTTGGTAAACACATCCAACAAGCCCTGTTTCAACTAATGCTTTAAATAATAATCGGCATGGTTTTAGTTATCATATCTATATTTTGTCTCTGTGCACTTTGGGTACATATCTATATCCCATGTATGATCCTTCATCATTTGAGAATCTGTTATATTGAAATAATCATATCGAATAGTGTCAACTTTATTACCATTTTTATAGAATATTGGGTCATCCCAGGTTACATCAACATGATACCACTCTCCGTCAAGCTTAACAAGATTCCATGCATGAGCCTCCCCATTAGCCTTTCCTGTTATTATCATGTTTTCAATTCCTGCAAGATTTAATAGTTTACTCATTGCACTTGCATACCCTTGACACACAGCAACTCCCTTTATAAGTGCTCCATAGGAAGTATAGGATTCCCACGGAATACTTCCATTGTAATAATTTTCTTCATCATATCTTGTATTATTTATAATGTAATCATGTATTGCTAATTCTTTTTGAAAATCTGTCATATCTGCTTTAATAATTGAATCTATAATTTCTTTAGCTTTTTTATTTACTTCACTTTGCTGATTTAATATAGTTTCACGAGGATAATTATAATCAAATTTAATATTCAAATTAATATTAGAAGTTTCATTATAGCTGCTTTCTATGCTTATATTATTAATGTAGCTTAAATCCATATCCTCCTGAACTATCTTGTTAACCAAATCGAATATTCTATTCATAATTGCCTTTAAATCATTATTCATATAACCCTTCGTTATTATTAATTTTAACGTATCATCACAATTAATAATAGATTTTTTAAGTGAGCTGCTAATTTCATCTTCATTTGTTAAAACAGAGCTATCTGCTTCTTTATCATTTCTTGATGCTAAGCTAATTATATTATCTGATTTTAATAAAGATTCTTTGATGTCTTGCTCTTTATAATTTAATTTATAATTATATACTTTTACCTTTGAATTAGAGAGTCCGCTTATATTTATTTGAAAACTGCCAATGTAATTCTCTCCATTAAGCTCTTTACTTAAATCATCAATTACTAAAAGCTTTTTTTGTTCTATTTCTGCATTATTTGTAAGAACTTTTATTCTTAAAATATCAGGTCTTTTTACAATGTTTTTCTTTATTATACTTTTTAGTTCATCATAACTTTTAGCCCATCCATCAACATTAGAATAGTTTAAAGTAACATATAAAAGCCTGCTCTTATTATTACTTACATATTTATATCCCCATGATGATACAATATAATTCTTGTAAAAGCAGTCATACTGTGCTTGGTTTATAGCTTTTTGAACATCATATGTTGAATTAAACTTTTTTACGTATAAAATTATAGATGTTTTTCTACCAGAAACTGCACTTTTAATTTGACTATAAAACTGTGAATAATTATTTACAACAATTACTCCTTTAGGAAGGGTAAACTTTGCTGCATTGGTGTTAATATTTATTAAACTAAAAATTATAATAAAAGATACTAAAATAGCTGCTGTCTTTTTTAGCTTCATCTTATCCCTCCTTTTTTTAACCTAATTATTGTAAGAAGCCGCCCACTTTTATTAGTAGCAGCAATTCACTTAAATATATATATAATTTCGACTGTTATTTTGAAATCTTAATAAAACACTTCATAGAACATTATACCATTTGTTGATAATTATTGTAAAATAAAAAGCCTTGGGCAAATGCCCAAAGCTTTTTATTTTACTTTAGCAAGATAGAGAAGTTTTTCCCATCTTCTGTCTACTTCTTCTTGTATCATCTTTATAATATGTTCATTTTCTGGTTTAAATAAATGCTTAAATCTTCCCTGTGGTTTTAGCCATTCAGTTATTGGTTTCTTTTCCTTTGGAATGTAGTTTATCTTATAAACTCCATTTTCAACTTCATAAAGCGGCCAGAAGCAAGTATCAACAGCAGCCTTTATAACTTCAAGCTCAGTTGCTGTATCAATTCTCCATCCTCTTGGACATGGAGTTAAAACGTTCATAAACTTTGGCCCTTCAATGCTGAATGCTTTTTCAGCTTTATTGCAAAGGTCGAACATATATGGAGTTCCTGGAATTACTGGAACAGTTTGTGCAACATATGGTATATGATGTGATACCATAATCTCTGCTAAGTCTTTTCTATACTGCTGCTTACCTGGTTTTACCTTTCCAGCAGGTGAAGTTGTAGTATCAGCACCCATTGGAGTTGCTGATGACCTTTGAATACCAGTGTTCATATATGCTCCATTATCGTAGCATACATATAAAAGGTCATGTCCTCTTTCCATCGCACCAGAAAGGGATTGAAGACCTATATCATAAGTTCCTCCGTCACCGCCAAAGGCTATAAACTTATAGTCATCCTTAAGCGTTCCCTTTCTTTTCATTGCTCTATATGCAGCTTCAACACCGCTTCCTGTTGCAGCAGCATTTTCAAAAGCAGTGTGTACCCATGAATCCTTCCATGCAGTATATGGGTAAAGGCATGTTGAAACTTCAAGACATCCAGTTGCATTTGATATAACTGCCTTCTGTTCATCCTTTAATGCTTTTAATACCCAATTAACAACCATTGGTGCACCACAGCCGGCACACATTCTATGTCCACCTGTAAGTCTAACCTTCTTTGCTGAAAGTTCCTTCAAATTTGGCATAACTACACCTCCTATTCCCTTACTCCTAAGTAATTGTATACTTCGTATTTTCCTGTTTCGATTGCACTGAATAAATCGGAGTAAACTTTTTCTATATTAACGCTTGTAACGTCTCTTCCACCAAGACCGTATATATAGCTTGTTACTATCTTTCCATCTGCTACTCCATACATAGCACTTCTTACTTCATTAAATAATGGTCCGCCAGATGCTGAGAATCCATCAAGTTTGTCCATTATTGCCACAGCCTTAACATTCTTTAAAGCCTTTGCTATTTCTTCTGCTGGGAAAGGTCTGAATACTCTAATCTTAATAAGTCCAACCTTCTTACCCTGTGCCCTTAAGTTATCAACCACATATTTTGCAGTTCCTGCTGTTGAGTTTATTACAACTATTGCAGCTTCTGCATCTTCCATTTTATATTCTTCAAAGAAGCTATACTTTCTTCCAGATAACTTTTCATATTCAGCTGCTACTTCAAGAATAACATTTTTAGCATTTTTCATTGCTTCTGCTTGAAGTCTTTTATGTTCAAAGTAATGATTTGGAAGATCGAGTGGTCCCATAGACATTGGCTCTTTACCAAGCAGTGCATATGGAGCTATTCTATTTTCTCCAACGAAGTTTTTAACATCTGCATCTTCAAGCATTTCAAGATTTTCAACAGCATGGCTTGTTATAAATCCATCGTAGCAAACCATAACTGGAAGCTGAACATCCTTATGTTCACCTATTCTTACAGCTTGAATTAAGTTATCATAGGCTTCCTGTGCTGACTCACTGTATAGCTGAATCCAGCCTGAATCCCTTGCACCCATTGTATCTGAGTGGTCGTTATGTATATTTATTGGTCCTGATAATGCTCTGTTTGTAACTGCAAGAACCAATGGGGTTCTCATTGAAGCACCAACATAAAGCATTTCCCACATAAGTGCAAGACCTGCTGATGCTGTTGCAGTCATGACTCTTCCACCTGCTGCTGCAGCACCAAGACATGCTGACATAGCACTGTGTTCTGATTCAACTGGAACGAATTCTGTATCTACTTGTCCATTAGCAACGAACTGTGAAAAGTACTGAGGTACTTCTGTTGATGGTGTTATAGGGAAAGCAGCAACAACATCAGGGTTGATTTGTTTCATACCAAATGCAACTGCTTCGTTACCGCTTAAAGAAACTCTTTTCGCCATATTCTAATCCTCCCCTCATTATTCTTCTGGAACGAAATCAAGTGCGCCAAATTTACACTGTTTTGTACAAACTCCGCAGCCTTTGCAGTGATCATAGTCAAATCCAACGAATTTACCGTTTTCAACTTTTATGGAGTTATCGGGACATACTACCCAGCAAAGTAAGCAGTGCTTACATTTATCTTCGTGCCATACTGGTCTCATTGATCTCCAGTCACCTGTCTTAAAATCTTCAGCATTACCTGCATCAACAATAACTCCACCTGGTGTAGTTTCTTTCCAAGTAGTATCTGGTGTTATATTCACCTTTCTATTACTCATTTCCCTTCACCTCCTCAAGTGCTCTCTTAACAGCCTCCATGTTCTTTGGAACAACCTGTGGCTTATTAGCAAACTTATGCTTGAAGGATGCTTCTATATCGTTTAAGAATACTTCAACTGAAACAACTTCAGTAATCTTTACAACCGCAGCAAGCATTGGAGTATTTGGGAAATATGCTCCAAGTGTTTCTTCTGAAATCTTTCTTGCATCGATTGTATATACTTTTCCATTATAATTTAATTCTTTTTTAATTTCCTCTGGTGATTTTGAAGTATTGATAATTACTGCGCCATTTTCCTTTAATCCTGCAGTTACTGGAACTGATTTGATTAAAGTTTCGTCAACAACTACTACATAATCTGGTTCATAGATATTGCTATGAATTGTTATTGGATCATCACTTATTCTGTTATATGCAGTAATTGGAGCACCCATTCTTTCTGGGCCGTATTCTGGAAAACCCTGTATGTACTTTCCAGTGTTAAAAGCTACTTCAGCAAGTAGTAATGAAGCTGTTTTAGCACCTTGTCCACCACGACCGTGCCAACGAATTTCAACAAGCTTACCCATTGTTTTTTTCCTCCCTTCAACTTCTTAACTTATATTCAGGCACTGCCTAAATTATGTAACAATAATAATTGTTAACAGAAAACAGAACCTATAAAGTTATAATTCAAAGGAAATTTGAATTATAACAGTATTCAAAAAAAATTGTAACAAAGCAGGTTAATAAAGTCAATAACTCTTAAAAATCGAAAAAGATTTTCAAAGAAGAATATTATATAAATTTACCCTTTATGACAAAAAACATATATATCTTATATTGCTCATATAATTTTATCCATTTTCTACATAAAAAAACCATGGACTTAGCCACGGTTGTTTTTCTTTATTCCTATTCTCTCTCCCATAAAAACACTTGTTTCAAACCCTTTTTGAGTTTGCTTTATTATATCCTCATCAACTTCAATAATTTCTTTTTTAAAAAACAATATTACAGTTGAACCCCCAAATTTAAAATATCCCTTCTCATCCCCTCGGCTTACCTTTAAATTTGGTGTGTATGTTTGAATGATTGAGCCTACAAAGGTTGCTCCAATTTCAACATATAAAACATCTGAAAAATTTTTTGAATGAAATATGCACCACTGCCTTTTATTTTCGCAGAAAATCCTTTCAATTTTTTCTAAAGCAATTGGATTAACAGAATAATAAAACCCCTTTATAAAATTTGTTTTTTCGCATATCCCTTCATCAATAAAATGAAATCTATGATAATCTGTAGGGCATAATCTAAAAACTAAACAAGTTCCTCCCTGATATTGCTTTGCAATTTCTTGATTTTTAATTAAATTACTTAATGAATATGTCATTCCTTTAACTTGTATAAGCATATCCTTATCTATATTTTGATATGCTAATACTTTACTATCGCATGGAGAAATTAAAATATTATCATCTTTTTCAATATTTATTTTTTCATTATTTAACCTTCTTGAAAAAAAATCATTGAAAGTTCTATATTCTTCTTTTTGTAATTCAAATCTTGACATATCTATATTAAATTTTTCAACAAAATCATATATCATTCTTTTACTTATTGATAAATTACAATATAATCCGTAAATTTGAGATGCAATTTTTCTCTTTATAAAAAAATGTAACATTCCCATTCCTATATTCGAATAATAAATCCATTTTAAAAAACTACACCCAGCAACATTTTCTGTTTCATATTGCCTTGTTTTTCTATTATAAAACCTTATCATTATAAACTCCTACCGCTACAAAAATATACTTAACAAAGCAATTATAGTATAAAAAATTTATGCTGACAACCGCATAAAACCATAATAGTATCAATTATAATGAATGTCTGATTAATTATTTTGCACTTATTTCATAGATAAACCTTTTTCTATAGCCTCCTGAATTATCTTATGGCAGCATGTTCCTAAGGGGTTATTTTTTATACAATCACTGTTTCTCATTGCCCCAGTAATCTCTATAATATCCTTAACAGTTCGTGCTCCATTATTAATTACAGCATCTATTACCTGCTGCTCTGTAACTTTGCTGCAGTAGCAGGCATATTTAGGCTCAGCATCTTTCTTAAACCATATAGGCACTTTAACTTGCTCTTTTATAAACTTTAAACCTGATTGTAAGTTATAATAAACTACATCACATTCTTCATTCATGCATATATAATAATCCATATCTCCTACTAATTCAGCAATGTCATCTTTAACCAAATGCTTAACAGTTATATTTCTTACTTTTATTCCTGACAAATTACAAACAGGACATTTATTGTCATATTCTGCTTTTTTAAATTGTTCTTTTTCACCACAGCAGCAATCGGTTTTACAAACTTGTGGCATAGACTCACTCTCCTTCTTAAATAAATTTAAAGCAAAGAATTATTCCGTTGTCATCATATTAAATATCATATATTTTTTTATACACTTTTTCAGAAATATTTTCAATATGATTTTCATTATTATTTTGGTATTAAAAAATCTATAATTGAAAATTAAGATTATACATACTGGAAGTATTCTTTCACTTTAACTTTCTTTTTATAATCTATTATAAGTATTATCAATTTGAGGATATTTATCTAAAAAAATTTTATTTGCGGCCTGAAGTTTTTCAAAATACTCTCGATATGAATCGCTTAATATCTTTAGATTTTTTATAAATATATCATAATAACCACTCTCTTGCTGAAACTTTAATAATAACTGCTGCATTTTATAGGCTATAGAATTTTTGTATTCATCTGAATTTTTAAATTCTAAATATTTTTCAATATCTTCTTTGTTTTGTTTAAGATATTCCTCTGTATTATTAACAGCATCTAATATAATATTATTTATTTTTTGCATATCCACATCTTCTAAATATTCAGTACTTTGCAGTAAATATTCTTCAAGTTCATCAGGCAACTGGATTCCTTCAATTTTATCAAGATATTCTACTATTTTTTTATATGCATTTTCTTTTTCCTCAGTATCAATTTTACCGTTTAGAAACTGCCCAAAATGTATGCTTAAATACATTCCATACCATCCTGGAAAAGATTGAAGCAGCTTTTCTTTAATAGTAAAAAATTTATCTATATTTTCTTCAATATATTTTAATGCATTATCAATATTATAATCTTTTATCAGCTGTTCTAAGCATTTTTTCTTTGCAATTGACTTTTCAAATTCTAAATTCATCTTATATTTACACTTTGAAAGTGCAGCAGATTTATTATTACTTTCTAAAATATCCTTTATATCAGCAATGCTGATACCAATTTTTCTTAAAGCTCCAATTTCTTTTAATTTATTAATATCTTCTTCGCTGTAAATTCTATAACCATTTTCTAAAACCTTTGGGTAAATTAATCCCTGCTGTTCGTAGTATTCAACAGCCTTTTTTGTTAATTTACACTTGCTGCAGACATCTTTAATATACATTTTTATCACCTCTTAACAATCATAGTCCAATGCCTTAGGTGATAGTCAATACCTTTATCAAAAAATTTTATCTAAGTTTATGTTCAAATCAAATAAAACATTTACTAATATTTTCTAAAATTAAAGCCTAATAGTTCTATCTCGTCATTCTTGTCTAACTTTTTATCATAGTTTTTCCTTAACTGAATTTGATTTAAATGATCAAATCCACATTCTCTATAAAATTTTATAGCACTTGTGTTTCTTGGTATAACATCTACAAACATTGCAACAACTTTCTTTTCGGCCATTAATTCATCCAACTTCTGCATAGCAATTTTACCTATACCACTACCCCTATACTGCTCTAATATAAATAAATCTTCTAACCACGCTACATCTTGTCCACCAAATATTACATAGAAAAATCCAACTGGTTCATTATCTAAAAACACATTATAAACAGTTCCTTCTTCTCTCCAGTATTGCAGAGTTTCTTTAGATTCTTCATCTGTATGCCAATATTCTTTAGGAGCATTGTTTAATTTTCTATGATAATTCATTCACTCAGTAATCATTTTAGCAGTAGTTAAAATAATTCCTCTGAAAGTTCTTTAATTTTGACGTTCATGCTTTTTCCCTTCCTTTCAATATATCACTTTCTTATATTCCCTTTACCGCTTTTACTTCCTCATATATCCCTTGAGTTGACGCTGGGTCATCTATTCCCTCAATATAAACTATCTTTACCTTTACCTATTCTATCACAGGTATTTCGTAAAACATGAACACTATTTTCATTCATAACTTTTTCCAGAAACTCAAACTTCCCTAACCACCATTCATGATTTCCTGTCACAAAATAGGTCAGTCAATTTCAGTACCTCCATTATCCAAAAATACTTTTTCTTCGGCTTCGCACCTTAATTGATAGAAATAACGCACAAGTTTACTTTTATTTTTTATGGAATTTTTAATTTTACTTAGAGTTCTTTTTCCTACTCTTCTATCAATTATTGCCAATACATTAATAATTGCATTATCCGATTCCAATGACTCTTCAATAGGAGAATTCAAAAATCTTTCTGCAGACTCAAAGAAGTCATATTGTGCAAATATATCTTGTCTTTCTACTTTCTTATGTGCCATATCATTTATACTTCTGTTTATGGCTATTTCTGGTAATATATTTTCAGAAAAGCCTTCCCTTCTTAACAACTCATATATCCTGTTTTGTTTAAAATAATTTTGTTCAAAAATATCTTCATTATTGTCTTTTAATTCTTTTTCTGCATTAAATACAGCAATTTCCTTTTTGATAGTACACATATTAATAACTTCATTCCTATCTACCGTTATATATGCCCTGCCCATCTGGTCATGAGCCTTTCTATAATTTGTTACCCAAAATTCTACCCTGCTTCTTAAGCAAGGACAAATAAAATCCTCTAATTGTTTCTTTAATTTACTCCATCTCATACTTATCCTCCATAATTTTTATATCTCTTATATGAAGACTGCATTCCCTTGCCATATCTTTATAAAGATATAATCCATCACTGCCCGCAAAGAACATCGGAAAAGATAAATCAAAATTGCCACAGACACTCACAGGAACTCTTATGAAGTGAAAAATAGAAAAGATTAATTCCCTGGTTGATAATTTTGTTAATAAAGTTATGATTTCTTCATCTTCTACTAAAAACATATTTGAATCGCCGTTTAAATATCTAATCTGGTCAATAAAGAGTAATTTATCTTTATAGTCTAAACAAGATAAAATATTTACTAATTCTATATTACTCAAACCGTTCATGTGAAATTCTACTACAACTGGCTGGATTTTATTCATTTTATAAACTGCTTGCATAAATTCTACAAATCTATCTTCGTATTTAAGATTATGTTCCCCAAAAGAATTTATTAATTTATCTGCTTCTTCAGGAGTTAAACAGTGATCATAAACATCTAAAAATCCATGAGTATACTTCTTAAAGCAGTCTTCTATTTCTTCATGATTTATTGATAATTTTTTTATGCTGTAAAATTCTTCTTTTGTTATTGGTTTTAATAGTATCATTTTTTGTAATACCTCTCTTACATATATACTCTTCTTATATCTTTTCACAAAATCCACGGCAACATAACTTCAAATTCCAATTGCATAACTGGTTTTGGTAAATTATCTGGTACAAGGTCTAACTTATCAGTAAATGTAAACTTCACATTTCCAATTTTAATTATGTTTGCGTTATCCCATTTGTCTGCTCCATTATTAGGTCTTTTAACTATTTCCCCAATCAAATGATAAAAACCCATATATAAATGCTTACCTGCATTAGCTTCAAACTCCATAAATTCCCCTTCTTTTTCCGGGTCAATACCTAACATTGTATAAAAGTCCATCACTTCTTTCGAAAAAGTTTTACAATTTTTTATGTAATTTCTACAGTAATCACAGCCACATCCTTCTTCAACTGTTATACTATCATAATATTCTTTTGTTTTTTCAGCATCTATTTTAAGTATCCACTCCTGCAAGTAAACTTTCTTCATCATAGTATTTGCTCCTTTAGTATTATTAATTTTAATACATTACTTACTACTTTTATAATCCGCCAATTATATAGGACAGCACAAATGCTTCGCTTATAAGCTGTGGTTCTTGTAAGAACATATAAGAAGGTTTATTCTCTAAATTATATATTCTTTTATTGAATTAATCCAATTCATACTTCTTATTACTCTTTATCCTGCTTTCTTTTTAAGTTGTTTAACATACTTTAAAATCAATGATAAAACAGCTTAGTAGGCAATAAAAATGTCCACGGCATTGTAATAATAGCAATAGTAATTGCTACTTTTAATCTTAACTTCTTATCTTCAATCTGTTTTTTAAAAGTAAATTTATAATTAAATACAAATATAAAAACTGCAGCTATCAGCATGGAAAATATTATTATTACAACTGCCACAGGATGGCTAAACGGGTCATAGTCTATTGCTGTAATCAATTCATTAGGCAATTTCAAGTAATTTCCGACCATCTCCAATAAAAATAGTATTGAAGCACCTATAATATCTGCTAAAAATCCAAATATCCAAACTTTTAATATGCTTTTCTTATAAAATGTTTTTAGGTTGTTCTGTATATTGCCCAATCTAAAAACAAAAAAGCAAGCCATTATTACCAATGAATCAATGGTAAAATTACCTATCAGTGTTATAATTATAACTGGAGGTAAAAATAATAAAAACCAAATTGGGAAAATTATGTTGTATAATTTTATTTTTCTCATATTTTTTTGCTCCTTAAATTATATTTTTCACTTTAGATATCGGATACCTTTAATATTCTCAATACATATTTACAAATAATTTTTCCCACAGGAAACTGTATTTCAATTATCTCGCATAGCAATAAAGGCACCCATGCCCGCAACTCTGCCCACCATATGCTCCAATATCTCTTGACTTGGTACATCCACATTCTTTTCTTTGCCCTGCATCTTTTGCATGGGATGCTCTTTTACCGAACAATTCTTCAAGATAGGCCCCATCTATACAATGCCCCTTCCTCACTTCAGGTACTCCTTCAATGATGGGGCTGGTACATGTATAAATAGTAACTCTATATTTATCTGCAATCTCCACGGCAAATGATTTTGATCACAGGCAAATTGAGTGCACCCTTTCAGGAGATAAATCCACCATGTATGTTGACTTATTGTAAGGATTTTTTACCATTACATATTTATTTTTCAGACTTTCCTGAAGCCAATCATAATAAAATGCTGAAATATCCGTTCTTCTGCTGCAACTTATTATCTCAAACATCGATTTTGGATAATACTCCATAAAAAGTTTGAGTTTATGATGTGTGTAAAATATTTAATGCTATTTTATATATCCGCCATGAAAAGACAATCTATATATTTCAATGCCATCAAAGTATATTGCCTCATTCCCGTTAAACTTAGATATATCTCCCTGCCATAAACATTTATAAACAAACCCACCCTGTTCAAATAAAGCAGGCCCTCTAAATGGGTTTTCAACAGTAACTGCCTTTAATGCGCTTTTCAAGCATTTAATAAATCCTGACGGAATTTCATCAACGAGCATCTTCCCATAGTAATTCATCCCCCATATCGGCTTTTGATTTTCAAACACTACTTCTTCACCAATAAAATCAGCACTCCCGAAGTAAGAGTCTATATATATTAAATCCCCTTCACTATAGTGTAAATCCTTTGAGTTCGGCCTTGAAGACGTAGAAAGAACCCCATCTCCAGCATATGTATTTATCTTTGCTCTGACCAAAAATTCTTTTAAAGCCAAATCTGTGCAGTTCATTGTCTTTATCACCCTTTCCCCTGAAGCATAAACATATCAAATAAACATTACAATAACATTAAAGAATAACTTTACCAGTCCTTCCATTCGTCAAACCCTTCCTTTGGTCCTGTAAAGGTAAACTCTGTATGCCTGCATTTATGGCAGACATACAGCTTCAGAATTTTTATATTTAACATAAATAGTATCTTCTATTATTTCATACTTCTCTAATATTAACTTTTTATCCAATAATTCTATTAATGCTTCCATATTACAAATTTCTCCTTTAGTTGTAATGGTATACTAAAGTTGTAACACCCCAATCTAATAGATATAATAAATCTATAAGGAAAGAGGGGTATCTATGCAAAAATATTATGAAGAAGAATTTAAAAAGAAAATAGTTCGTCTCCATCTGGAAGAGGGGCGTACTTTAAAAAGTTTAGCCGAGGAGTACAGAGTTTCAAAAGCCGCTATATCCATCTGGATAAAGGCTTACCGTGAAGAATGCCAAACAAACCGCGAATTAAAGGAAGAATACGATTATATGAAGGAAAATCTAAGGCTCCGCAAGGAACTTGAAGAGTTAAAGAAAGAGAACCAGTTCCTAAAAAAAGCGGCGGCATTCTTTGCGAGGGAAATCGATTAGTGGTTTATCGATTTATTCAAGATAATTGTAAAGAATTCGGATTAAGATGGCTTCTTCGAAGATTCAACTTATCACCGAATGCATACTATAACTTTCTGAAGGACAGGAAGTCTAATTATCGTACCCAAAAACAGAAAATACATGATCAAATTAATAAAATATATCATGAAACCGAAGGCCGTCTTGGACATCGTAATATGAAAATCTTTCTGGCACGTAAAGGTATCACTTGTAGTAAAAATACTGTTCATAAATATATGAATAAGGAACTTGGACTTACTTCCATTGTTAAAAGAAAGAAACCTGGTTATAAAAAAGGACAACCCCATAAAATTTTTCCAAACCTTTTGAATCAAAATTTTACAACCGATAAACCAAATCATGTATGGTGTACGGATTTTACATATTTATTTTTGACAGATGGCAGTAAAAGATACAACTGTACTATACTTGATATGTATGATCGCTCTGTTATAGCTAGTTTAAACGGTAAAGAGATAACAAACGAGCTTGCTATTAATGCGCTTAAAAAGGCCATTGCTTCGCAGCCAAAGCTGACAGATAAATTAATTGTTCATAGTGATCAAGGCTCGCAATTCACATCTAAGGACTTTATAGATTTCTGCGAGTCAGTAAATATACAACAAAGTATGAGCAGGGCAGGGTGTCCTTTTGATAACGCCCCTATGGAAAGATACTACAACACTCTGAAAAATGAATTAATTCATCATTACCATTATCACAATGATGAAGAATTAAACAAAGCAATAAACAACTTTGCTTACGTTTGGTATAATCATCTAAGACCTCATACATATAATGAAGGACTTACGCCATTTGAAGCGAGATACAGAAAATCCAAAATATTAGATTAAAGTGTTACAAAAATGCTTGACCACTGCAAGTTCAATTACCATATTAGTATATCAAATATAATATAGTGGTTTCAATCAACTTTGAAAAAAACCGGAAAAGGGGAAAGTTTTAATAAATTTCTTTCATCAATACACCCTTCAAATCCAATAAAATCAATTCTTTTAGCCTTATCCTTATACCTTAACCCTACTCCTACTCCCCCTAAAAAACAAAAATCATGGCTCCAATAAGGTTTTCTACCCTATTTTCACCATGACTTTTAACATGACTTTTTTAAGTTTATCCTTTGCAAAACTAAGAAACCACTCATAAGGAAATGATGTGCTGTGGCTGTTGTTATAATGACATCAAGGCTATTGTTTTCAAATTCCATATCAAGAATGTTTCCGCAAATATAATCTATGTTTTTATTTACATGTAAAATCTTTGCCCTTTCAATCATTTTATCTGCAAGGTCAACTGCTATTACTCTTTTTGATTGTTTGGACAGCATAAATGAAAGTTCCCCTTTGCCACAGCCAATGTCAAGGCAAGTGTCAACATTTTTCACAACGTTATAATCTTCCATATTCATTCTCCGCTCAAATTAAATAATGACATTCAATCTTAAATGAATGTTATGCTCCAAACTTTTATATTATTTATTTATGGTAATAACAAAAAAAATATTATGCCACCAACTCCAATCATTGAAAAAAAAACGCCTGTAATACGAGTTATTTTTATATAAAAATCAGAAGGCTCTGTGGCAGCATAAGATTTCCATGATTCTGTAATTTGCCACCATGTATCTGGACTAATCAACATGATAATCCCTATAATTAAAATAAAAATGCTCAACAATATCATCATATAATGTTCCCCTTCATTATTTCGCACTATAATACTATTATGACCTTAATATAACATAACTTCGTTTTCAATTAAACAAGTTTTGTTCCTTTATGATAGTATATTTTTTTGCTTTTGTAATTATCCTTCTATCATTAAAAAAATGGGTTGTTCAATTTTTAACTATAATTATGCGATTGCAAATCTTAACATAACTATATTATCTATTTAACATGACTTTTTTATTTTTGATACGACTTTATTATTCGTAACACGAGTTTTTTTGGGGTATACAGTATCAACTCATTATAATCTCTGAATCAAAAAATCGTTCTTGGAACTCCACTATCGCTTGTATTTGTTCTTTGCTGTATTTGTGTGGATGCTTTGATACTACCAATTTATCTTCAATATCATTTTTTCTATGAATTATTGCTATTACAACACCCTCAAATTCTTTTAAAGGCTGAAACTCTCCTATAATATAAGCATCAACTTCTTCACCATCTTCAGAGATTGTGTTAGGTATATATCCGTAGTTTAAGAGATAATATATTTCATGCTCTGGGTGCTTTGAGCATAACGGCCTATCAACAATGACTTTAACCTTTTTATTCAAATATTCACGCATTATACTCTCTCCTTTTTTATTACTCAACATAACACTATTATACATTAAATTTATTAATATAACTTTATTATCTATTTGACACGACTTTATTATTTTTAACATAACTTTTTTATTTGTGACACGAGTTTTTTTGGGTTATACATTAAAAAAAGAGCAGGGACTATCCCTACTCTACAGTTACACTCTTTGCAAGGTTTCTTGGTTTGTCTACATCGCATCCCTTTTCAACCGCTGTATAATATGCAAGAAGCTGAAGAGGAATAACAAGAAGAACTGGTGCTAAAATGTCAAGAGTTTTTGGTATATAAACTGCTTGGTTTACTGTTTTTTCGATTTCACTGTTCCCTTCAAAGGCAAAACCTATAACTTTTGCACCTCTTGAAACTATTTCTTTAATATTGCTTACCATCTTATCATAAAGTTCACTCTGTGATGCAAGCGCAATTACAGGAACTCCCTTTTCAATTAAAGCTATTGAACCATGCTTTAACTCCCCTGCTGCATAGGCATCAGAGTGAATATAGGAAATTTCCTTTAGCTTTAGAGAGCCTTCAAGAGCAACTGCAAAATCAAGACCTCTTCCGATATAATATATATCCTTATGCATATAATTTGAAGCAGCAAACTTTTGAAGCTCTTCCTTTTGGTCTAAAACTTCCTGTGATTTTTCAGGAAGGGTTAACATCTCATCCCTTATCTGTCTATATTCCTCAACTGAAATATTTCCATTTAATCTTGCAAGATAAAGGGCGATTATATACATAGCAATAAGCTGTGTTACATAGGCTTTAGTTGAAGCAACTGCAATCTCAGGTCCTGCCCAAGTATATAAAACATCATCAGCTTCCCTTGCAACTGAACTTCCTACGACATTAGTAACGGCTATAACCCTTGCTCCCTTAGATTTTGCCTGTTTTAAGGCTGCAAGGGTATCTGCTGTTTCTCCAGACTGGCTTACAACTATCATAAGTGTCTTTTCGTTTATAATTGGATCTCTATATCTAAACTCAGATGCAATATCAACTTCAACTGGAATTTTTGCAAGTTTTTCGATTACATACTTTCCAACCATACCTGCATGATATGCAGTACCACAGGCAACAATATAAATCCTGTCTATATTTTTCAACTGCTCAGAAGTTAATTTTATATCATCAAGCTTTATTTCATCGCAGTCAGCCATAATTCTCGAAGTCATTGTATCCTTAATTGCCTTAGGCTGCTCATGGATTTCCTTTATCATAAAATGCTCAAAACCGCCTTTTTCTGCAGACTGAGCATCCCAAGTTACATGGAAAATCTCTTTGTTTACAGAAAGTCCTTCACGAGTTACTATTTTAACATCTTCCTTTGTAAGTATCGCAATTTCGCTGTTATCTAAGAGATAAACATCCCTTGTATAGGATAAAATTGCAGGTATATCCGATGCAATGAAATTTTCACCTTTTCCAAGTCCAACGATAAGAGGACTATCCTTTCTTACAGCAACCATTTTATCTGGCTCCTTACTGCAAATAACCCCAAGAGCATAGGAACCTTCAATTTTGTCGAGAGTTTTCATTACAGCTGAAACCAAATCACCATCATAATAATAATCAATAAGATGAGGAACAACCTCTGTATCCGTTTCAGTTTCAAATTCATATCCAAGGGATATAAGCCACTCTTTAATCTTTATATAATTTTCTATAATCCCGTTATGAACAACGCTTATAGTCATATCCTTATTAGTATGGGGATGTGAATTCAAATCCGAAGGCTCACCATGAGTAGCCCATCTTGTATGACCTATTCCTAAGGTTCCGCTTATAGGCTCATTTTTAACCTTCTCTTCAAGATTTGCAAGTCTTCCTTTGCACTTTGTAATTAAAAGCTCCTTTCCGTCAAATACGCTGACTCCTGCAGAGTCGTATCCTCTGTACTCAAGCTTTTTAAGCCCCTCGATTAAAACTGGGACTGCATTGTTTTTACCAATATAACCTACTATTCCGCACATATTTTACATCCTTTCTGTTATTTAATTTTTGCCGTCACCCGGCTGATGTTGTGACAGGAATCGCTTCCTGCTTTTATCAGCCTCTATCGGTAGTGCGATACCGTAGGGCACCCGCCGAAGATTCGATACTCCCTATCCTCGTCAACTTACCAAAGGTAAGTCCTGGCGCTTTAAATTTTAATATTATTTTCACCTCCTCATTTTTTATAGTTACATTATATTAATTTTTAGCTAAAAAAGTAATACCTATTCTGCATAATTTTAATTTTGTTAACAATTTGTTTATCATATTTTTTCCAAAAAAGCCTTTGCTTTAAAATGCAAAGGCTTAAAGTTAATTATTTACATCTTTCTTCAATCAGTTTTGCAAGTTCATGGGCTTTTTTTTCTATTTCACTTTGGTTTTCCCCCTCAAGCATTACCCTGACTAACGGTTCTGTACCTGAAGGTCTTATTAATACTCTTCCGCATCCATCAAGCAATTTCTCAAGTTTTTCAATTTCAGCTAATATAACTTCGTCCTTCTTATATAAATCTTTCTTATCATTTGAAACTTTAGCATTTACAAGCACCTGAGGAAGTTCGTGCATTATAGATGAAATCTCTGAAAAAGGTTTATTTTCTTTTTTAAGTATGGATGCAACCTGAAGAGCAGTTAAAATTCCATCTCCAGTTGTATTATAATCGAGGAATATAATATGTCCTGACTGCTCTCCTCCTAATTTATAGTTTCCCTTTAACATCTCTTCAAGAACATACCTGTCTCCAACCTTTGTTTTAACTGTATTTATATTTTCCTTTCTGCATGCTATATCAAGTCCCATATTGCTCATTACAGTTACAACAAGAGTATCTTTGTTTAATTTTCCTGTCTTCTTTAGATGTTTTGCACATAAAGTCATTAAAAAATCCCCATTAATAACATTTCCCTTTTCATCAACACATAGGCACCTATCTGCATCACCATCGAAGGCAAAACCTATATCACATTTAAAGCTTACAGTAAATTTTCTAAGCTCATCCATATGCGTTGATCCACAATTCTTATTAATGTTTTTTCCGTCTGGGTTACTATGAATAACATATACATCTGCCCCAAGTTCTTTAAAAAGCTTTGGTGCTATAAAGGATGACGCTCCCTCAGCACAGTCAAGGGCTATTTTAAGTCCTTTAAAATCAACATCAATTGTTTCTTTTAAAAATTTTATATATTCCTCTGCTGCATCATATCTTACTTCTCTTCTTCCAAGGTCTTCCCCTGTAGGAGACGGAACATTTTCAAGATTATTTTTTATAATCTCCTCTATTTTGTCTTCTACTTCATCTGGAAGCTTATATCCTTCCCTGTTGAAAAATTTTATTCCGTTGTATTCAACAGGATTATGGGATGCAGATATTACAACCCCGGCATCAGCATTATAAAGCCTTGTAAGATATGCCACAGCAGGAGTTGGAACGATTCCAACGCAAACTGCATGAGCACCGACAGAGCATATACCAGCAACGAGTGCCGCTTCAAGCATATCCCCTGAAATTCTCGTATCCATTCCAACAACAATAGTTGGTTTATGAGCTCCTTCAGTTAAAACAAAGGCTCCAGCTCTCCCGAGTTTATATGATAGCTCTGCAGTAAGTTCTTTATTCGCAATACCTCTTACACCATCAGTTCCAAACATTCTTCCCATTTTAATCTCTCCTAATTTATAAATAGTCAATAATTGTATAATACCATATGTACCCCCTATTTTCAATCAATTAAAAAGGCCATGTTAAAAGTGAAAAGTAAAAAAAATAAAGGCCCTAAAAAGGGCCTTTTGTTTTTATGCATTTATGCTTTTCTTTTCATTCTTGCCTGAAAGAACTTTAGTAGAAGTAATAATAAGGTCAATTGCAAGAATAAAGAGAAGAACTGCAATTACACCAAGTAGTATTTTGCCGCCAGCAAAGAAGTTCTTAATAAGGAGCAAAAGTGCTGTCAATGTTACGCAGAACATGAATATCATAGGAACCATAGTCATCCATGATTTCTTTCCAGTATTTATAAACCAAGCTGTTAGTGCAAGAAGTGATAATCCTGCAAGAAGCTGGTTTGCTGAACCAAATATAGGCCAAATATTAAGATATCCATAAGCAAGAAGCAGTACTGAACATGCAATTGTTATTGCTGTTGAAACATACATATTAGCTAAAGGAGACTTTGTACCGTCCTGTTTTACAGGGAAGAATTCCTGGAATATATATCTTCCAATTCTTGTTGCAGTATCAAGGCTTGTTAATGCAAATGCTGAAAATGCAAGTACTACAAATACTTTGCCAACTGGAACAGGAAGACCGAAACTGTTCATAAATGCTGCAACACCTGATGCAAAAATCTGTGCTGGTGTTCCTTCAGCCTTTGCAACATATGCAACGGATATTAATGCAACAATTGCTACAACACCTTCAATAAGCATACCGCCATAACCTACAAGTTTAGAATCTTTTTCTGAATTAAGCTGCTTTGATGTTGTACCTGAACCTACAAGTGAATGGAATCCTGATATAGCACCACATGCAACCGTTACAAATAGAATTGGGAAAAGGTACTGAGCTTTTTCACCTGAACCTACAACAAAGCTTGTAGTTGCAGGTATTGCAATGGAAGGTCTTAAAATAATAATACCTAATACTCCTCCTATAAGCATTGCATAAAGAAGGAAAGAAGAAAGATAGTCTCTTGGCTGTAAAAGCATCCAAACAGGAAGTACCGATGCGCAGAATATATAAATTATAAGTACTACCTGCCAACCTGTCTTTGAAAGTTTAAGGAATGGGAACTGATATCCAATATAAATACATAGGAACAATAATGCAACTCCAACAACTGTTGATACAGCAAGATTTGCATTCTTTCTGTATACTAAAAATCCAAAAGCTATAGCAAGGAATATGAAAAGAACTGATGCTGTACCTGCCCTTGCACCTGTTAAAATTTCTGGCTTTGCTGCATCATAGGCAAAGGTTCCTGCACAAATATCTGTAAAAGCTGCAACAACAAGTACGAGGGTTAACCATGCAAAGATGTTAAATAATTTCTTACCCTTTTCGCCAAGGTTTACCCTTATAATCTCACCAATTGATTTTCCGTCATGTCTTATTGATGCGAAAAGTGAACCCCAGTCGTGCACACCGCCTACAAATATGCTTCCTATAACTATCCAAAGATATACAGGAAGCCATCCAAATATAGCAGCCTGAATTGGGCCGGCAATAGGACCTGCACCTGCAATTGATGAGAAGTGATGTCCTAAAAGCACTTTTGCGTTTGCAGGACAATAGTCAATATCGTCCCTTAAAGTATGAGCTGGTGTCTTTCTTGATGTGTCAATGCCCCACTGCTTAGCAAGATATGAACCATAGGTTGCATAAGCAATTAAAAATAGTATAATACCTAAGATGACTAAAACTAAGGAATTCATATAAAGACCTCCTTTTATTTTTAAGGTGTAACTTCATACACCTTTTTAACGCTTTTACCTGCCTTATTGGTAATAACAGCATCGCTAAAGAGGTCAGCAACAATAAGCCTTACATCACACCACCCATGAAGCATAAATTTAAAGCTTTTACTGTATTTAAATTTATTAATTTCTTTTATACATTCATCATTAATTATTCCTTTGCTTACCATAATCCCTGTAACATGAGTACACATATGCTCTGAATGGGGTTTTACATAAATTTGAGCAGCGTGCTTTAAAAATTCCTCAAACTCTATTATTTCTCTAAGGGATATATTTTCATAGGTTTTTATAAAACAATACTCATAGTTTTCGAAGGCATCAATAACATCCCTTTGAGTAATTAAAGTCCTCCCCGTTTTTTCAAAGTATTTTGCAAAAATATTTATTTCTATTCCTTTTATAAATATATTCTTTTCAATAGTAAAATATTGGTTAAATTTTTTTTCTAGATTTTCTAAATATAAATTGCAGTCCATATCATCACCTACTATATATTTCTATATATTTTTAATTCTTCCTGCAAAAATTATAAATTTTTATATAAAAAGGCTGTCTCGTAATGCATGAATATGCAACGAGCAGCCCTATATAAAAAATTCATTCCCACATATCATCACTTACAAATATTTCAGCAAGCTCAGGATCAAATTGAGTTCCACTGCATCTTTTTATTTCTTCTAATGCCTCCTTATGGGTCTTAGGATTATTATATGGCCTTTTGCTTGTCATAGCATCATAAGAATCAACAATAGACAGTATCCTGCATTCTATAGGTATTTCATCTCCCATAATTCCCAAAGGATAACCTTTTCCGTCCCATCTTTCATGGTGTTTTAAAATTAAATCAGCAATTCCTGCAAGTTCAGGAGTTGATAGTGCAATTTTATATCCCTTCTCACAATGACTTTTCATTATATTCCATTCTTCATCTGTCAAAGGTTCAGGCTTATTTAAAATATTATCCGGAATTGCAACCTTACCTAAATCATGTACATCGGATAACAGCATTAAATTATTTAATTTACTATAATCGATATCAAGTTTTTTAATCATTTTTCTGCACAATTTTGAAACCCTTTCTGTATGCCCTTTTGTTATATAGTCCTTTTCTCCAAGTGCAGCAATTAGAACATTTAATATATGATTTTTAGAGCTTGTCTTATCAAGCAGTTTGTTTTTGTACATATTATCATCGGCCTGTTTTAATACATCTTCAACTGTTTTATTCAAATCCTTTTTTATCGCTAATCCAGTAGCTATACTCAGCCTTAAAATTTTCTCATCAAGCTTTTCATTATAGCTTTCTATCTCTTTATTAATATTATTTAAAACCTTAATAGCTTCACTTTTATTGGTATTAGGCATTATAAGTACAAATTCATCTCCTCCTAATCTTATAGCTGTATCTTCTTTTCTTTTGCAAAGCAATAATATATTAGCAAAGGATTTCAATAATTTATCTCCATATGCGTGTCCCATAGTATCATTAACCAGCTTTAATCCGTTAACATCCGCCATAATAATGCTCAATGGCAAAGCCTCTTCTTTTGAATAATTATTCATCTGACTGTAAAAGTAACTATAGTTATATAACTTTGTTAAAGAATCATGAAAGCTAAAATATTCTAATTTCTTTTCATATCTTTTTTGCTCGCTTATATCAGTATATATGCCATATCCTCCTACGTTTTTATCATCAACCTTAATTAAAAGACCTCTTATTTTAACGCTTATTGGCCTTTTATATTTTGTGAATCTTATCCCTTCAGTAAAAACATATCCTTTTTTATATACATCATTTGTAATTTCCTTTGCATCAGAATATCTGTTTTCACTTGAAACAAGATAATCAATATCCTTTCCTATACATTCTTCTTTTTTATATTGAAACAACTTTTCAAAGGATTCGTTTACATCAACAACTATATTGTTTTCATCAAATTCTGCAATCGCATCAGGAGAATTATAAAAAAGTGTCTTTAAATATTCATTCTTTAAAGCAATATTCTTTTTTTCTATAATTAATTCACTTTCTGCCCTTTGTCTTTTATCAATTTCTCCCTCTAAAAGTTTATTATCAAATAGCAGCTTTCTCGTATAAACATAGAATAAAAAAAGAATAAATATAAGAATTAAAATTAAAGCTACTCTCATTAAATCAAGAAGCTTATATATACTCTCTATTGCTGTTTTTGAATACATTCCTGTGCCTATATATGCATTTATTTCAGGTATTCCTCTTACATAAGATAATTTGGGTCTATACTCATTATAATCTGACTGGAATGAAAGATAAGTAATGTAATGTCCCATCGGATGTTCCTTGGCAGCTTTTATTAATTCTCTAATAACATATGTACCATTAGGATCCTTATAATCATAAAAGTTTTTTCCTACATTATCAGGCTCAAAGGGCTGAACAAAATATGTACCATCATAGCTGCTCATGAATATATAATTTTTAAATCCATTTTCATCATAAGTCATTCTTGATACTATATCAGTAATCTCTTTTGTTGCTTTTTCTTTAGTTATTTCCCCTTTTCTAATCTTTTCAATAATAGGAAGAATAGTATTGTATGCAATATCAACCTTTTGCTTAAGCTCTAATCTTTTTTCAAATTCAACCTGCTCATAAAATTTTTGTGAAATAGTATCGGTATAATAAAGTTGAAAAACTATTATTACAATTGCAAGAATGAACAAAATATTAAATCCAAAAAATTTTTTTATGTTTCTAAATATATTTTTCATAAAATTCCCCATCCAATCGAAGTTAACATATATAAATTAAAATTATCTATTATAGAATAGTTAAAGCTATTATATATTTTTTGTAAAGTAATGTCAATAAAAGTCAAAATATATTAAATTTTTATAAAATATATTCTCAAAAAATTTTTAAAAAATTGTTGACATATAGTTTTTTAATTCTTATAATAACCAATATAAGTTAAATATGATTAACTCTTATCCAGAGAGGCGGAGGGACTGGCCCTATGAAGCCCGGCAACCAGCATTATGCATGGTGCCAATTCCAGCGGTAGGAATACCGGGAGATGAGAGAGGATGTTTATTAGCCTCTTTCATTATGAAAGAGGCTTTCTTATTAAGCTTATCTCTCTAATCAAAAATATTTCTCTCAATTTATCCTTAGTTGATTTTTATAATTTAAATATATTATAAACCAAGCATATTGTTTTGGTCTAACACATTGTGCATACTGCACTTTAGTAAATTATTGCGTTAAAGGAGTGAAGTATAATTGATTAAAATAATTAACCTCAGCAAAACCTATGAACAGGATAACGAAAAGTTTGAAGCTTTAAAAAATATTAATCTATCAATAGCTGATGGTGATATATTTGGAATTATGGGACTAAGCGGTGCTGGAAAGTCCTCACTTTTAAGGTGTATTAACCTTCTTGAAAAACCAACATCAGGTAACGTTTTTATTGACGATACTGATATAACTAAGCTAAACGGAAAACAGCTTCGCAATTTTAGAAAAAATATAGGTATGATTTTTCAGCAGTTCAATCTATTAATGAACCTAACTGTATTTGAAAATATAGCTTTCCCTTTAAAAATATCAAATGTAAATAAATCTATAATTGACGAAAAGGTAAACAAGCTTTTGCAGATTGTTGATCTTAAGGATAAAAAAAATTCATATCCTTCACAGCTCTCAGGAGGGCAAAAACAGAGGGTGGCAATTGCAAGAGCTCTCGCAAGCGACCCTAAGATAATACTTTGCGATGAAGCAACCTCTGCCCTCGACCCTCAAACAACTCTATCTATTTTAAATCTTCTAAGAAGTATAAACGAAGAATATAAAATAACAATTATTGTAGTAACCCATGAGATGTCAGTAATTAAAAATTTGTGTAAAAACGTTGCAGTGATAGAAGATGGACAAATAGCAGAGAAGGGGAGCGTTGTTGAAGTTTTTTCTAATCCAAAATCAAAAACCTCAAAAAAATTTACAGAAGATATATTTTTATCATCTTCAAGAAGAATAGTTTCTGATGGAAAATTATTAAAGATTACATTTATTGGTGATGATGCACAAAAACCTATAATCTCAAACATGGTAAAAAATTTTAATGTAGATGCAAATATAATTACTGGCAATATCGATGTAGTTCAAAATATTCAGCTTGGAAGCCTTATTATAAATCTTAGTGGAGAAAAAGAAGATATTAAAAAAGCTGAAAACTATCTTAAAGAACATAAGCTTACAGTAGAGGTGATAGAAAATGGAATATGCTAATTTATATACATATTTATTAGACCTGTTAAAGACATTATGTCCTTCTCTTATTGAAACAATATATATGGTATTTTTTTCAACCATTTTTTCTGTAATTTTAGGGCTTCCCCTTGGTATAATACTTGTCATTACTTCAAAAGGTCATATATGTGAAAATTTAAATATAAATAAAATATTAAGTACTATTGTTAATATTGCCCGTTCCATACCATTTATTATATTAATCATAGCTATATTCCCTTTATCAAGAATAATAGTTGGCACAACAATTGGTTCTACAGCAGCAATTGTTCCTTTATCAATCGCAGCATGTCCTTTTGTAGCCAGAATAGTTGAAAATGCACTTCTTGAAGTAAACTGGGGCATTATTGAAGCCTCTATATCTATGGGAGCAACGACATTTCAGATTATCTTAAAAGTAATGATTAAAGAGGCGCTGCCTTCATTGATATTGGGAATAACTCTAACAATAATAAACATTCTTGGCTATTCTGCTATGGCAGGAGCCATTGGAGGAGGTGGTCTTGGAGATTTAGCAATAAGATACGGCTATCAAAGGTTTCAGACTGATGTGCTGATAGCTACAATTTTAGTTCTTATAATTCTTGTAGAAATAATACAGTATGCGGGAAATATCCTTGCAAGAAAGTTTGACAAACGTTAGGAGGTTTTATAAATGAAAAAATTATTTTCTTTATTATCAATACTTTTAATACTTACTCTTTCCTTTACTGGTTGTTCATTTAAATCAACTTCATCAGAACAAAAAACAACTAAATTAGTTGTTGGAGCGTCACCTGTCCCTCATGCAGCTATATTAAACGTTGTAAAACCAATCTTAAAAGAGAAAGGAATCGAGCTTGAAATAAAAGAATTTACTGACTATGTAACTCCAAATACTGCTCTTAATGATAAACAGCTTGATGCAAACTTTTTTCAGCATGTTCCCTACATGGAAGACTTTGCAAGCAAAAATGGTATTAAGTTAGTAGCTGCTACTAAGGTTCATGTTGAGCCTATGGGAGCATATTCATCAAAAATTAAATCTAAGGATGAAATTAAAGATGGTGCAATAGTTGCAATACCAAACGATGCTACTAATGAAGGTCGAGCTCTTCTTCTGCTTCAAAACCAAGGACTTATTAAGCTTAAAGACGCAACAAATCTTACTCAGACTCCAAAGGATATTGTTGAGAATCCAAAAAACTTAAACTTTAAAGAGCTTGAAGCTGCACAGCTCCCAAGAGTTTTAGGCGATGTTGATTTTGCAATTGTAAACACAAATTATGCCCTTGAAGGAAAGCTTAATCCAAAGGATACACTTTTTATAGAGGATAAAGATTCCCCCTATGCAAATGTCTTAACAGTAAGACCTGACAATCAAAACTCTCCTGCAATATTAGAACTAATAAAAGCTCTTAACTCAGAGGAAGTTAAAAAATTTATTAATGAAAAATATAACGGTGCAATAGTTCCAGCATTTTAATTTAAAAGCCCCCGAAATCGGGGGCTTAAAATTACTTTCTTGCGTATTCCGCTCCTTTTTCGAGGGCTTTTTTATTCATTTCATAGAACTGTTCTTTTCCATGTTCCTTTAATGCTTTAAGAAGTGATTCCATTTTAACTATCTTTGTCTTTTCAACAAGAGCTCCAAGGAGAACCATATTTGCAATCTTCTTTGAGCCAACTTCCTCTGCAACCTTTTGTGCAGGAATCTTTATAACATCTATATCTGTTCTCTCTGCTTCTCTGTTTACAAGGTCGCTGTCTATTATTAAAAGTCCTCCTTTAACAACTGAATGTTCAAACTTGTCAAGAGATGGCCTGTTCATAACAACTACTGTTGTAGCATCATATACTATTGGAGAACCTATGTTATCATCAGATACTATAACTGAACAGTTTGCTGTACCTCCACGCATTTCAGGGCCATAGGATGGAAGCCATGACACATTTAAATTCTCTTCCATTCCTGCATAAGCAAGAAATTTACCCATTGATAATATACCCTGTCCTCCAAAACCTGCAAAAATTATATCCTGATGTGCCATGTTATTTCACCTCCTGCTGGGTTATATCCTTTTTAACTCCAAGTGGATAATAAGGAATCATATTATCCTGAAGCCACTTTATAGATTCCCTTGGAGATAATCCCCAGTTAGTTGGGCAAATCGAAAGTACTTCTACAAAAGTAAATCCTTTTCCCTCAATCTGCAACTCAAATGCTTTCTTTATTGCTTTCTTTGCCTTTAATACATTTGCAACTGAATCTACAGAAACTCTTTCAACATATACAGCTCCGTCAAGAGTTGACAGCATCTCTGAAACTCTTATTGGGTGACCTTGAAGTTTAACATCTCTTCCATAGGGCGATGTTTCTGTAACCTGACCCGGAAGAGTTGTTGGTGCCATCTGTCCTCCAGTCATTCCATATATACAGTTATTAACGAATATCGTTGTTATTTTTTCTCCTCTTGCAGCTGCGTGTACAATTTCTGCAGTACCTATTGCTGCAAGGTCTCCATCTCCCTGATATGTAAATACTACGCTGTCAGGAAGGGAACGTTTTATTCCTGTTGCAACAGCTGGAGCTCTTCCATGGGCAGCCTCATGCATATCGCATGCAAAATAGTTATATGCCAAAACTGAGCATCCAACAGGAGCAACACCTATAGTTTTATCTATAACACCAAGCTCTTCAAGTGATTCAGCAACGAGTCTGTGTATTATACCATGGGTGCATCCTGGACAGTAATGGGTTGGAACATCTAAAAGTCCCTTTGTTGGTTCAAATACAACAGCCATTATCTTGCACCTCCTGCTATTTCCTTAACTTTGTTTGCGATTTCAGTTGGTGATGGAACCATTCCACCTGATCTTCCAAAGAAATTAACAGGCTTTCTTCCCTTTACAGATAGCTCAATATCCTCAACCATCTGTCCACAGCTAAGCTCAACAGAAAGGAAACCATATTTTGTTCTATCAACAACTTCTTCAAAGGCTTTCTTGGGGAATGGCCAAAGTGTTATTGGTCTTATAAGTCCAACCTTTAATCCTTCCTTAGCAAGCATCTTTATAACATTTTTGCATATTCTTGATACTGTTCCGTAGGAAACTAAAACAATATCTAAATCTCCATCACAATTGTACATTTCGTATTTTACTTCATTCTTTTCAATCTCAGCATATTTTTTTTGAAGTTTTTCATTATGTTTTTCAAGTTCTTCTGGCTGTAAGAAAAGAGAATTAATAACATGATGC
The DNA here is from genome assembly GCF_900167605.1 of Caloramator quimbayensis. Lineage (GTDB taxonomy): Bacteria > Bacillota > Clostridia > Clostridiales > Caloramatoraceae > Caloramator_B > Caloramator_B quimbayensis. Next base: position 41,255 of record NZ_FUYH01000003.1, read on the forward strand.
TCTTTTCTGCCATGAAGTCCTGTAGCTGCCCAATCAGCTTTGGATGGAAGCTGTTTTGCTTCTCTTTCTTTAAATTCTACAGGCTCCATCATCTGCCCGAGCATACCATCTCCCATTACCATAACAGGATTCCTGTAAATATCTGCAACGTCAAAGGCATCCTGAATTAAATCAACCATTTCCTGAACTGAGGAAGGGGCATATACTACAAGCCTGTAATCTCCATGGCCGCCTCCCTTTGTTGCCTGAAAGTAGTCAGACTGTGCAGGCTGAATTCCTCCAAGTCCTGGGCCTCCTCTTACTATATTTATAATAACACATGGAAGCTCAGCACCAGCTATATAGGATATACCTTCCTGCTTTAAGCTAACCCCTGGGCTTGAAGATGATGTCATAACCCTCACGCCTGAACCTGCTGCACCATATACCATATTTATTGCAGCAACTTCGCTCTCAGCTTGAAGGAAAACTCTTCCTATTTTAGGCATTCTTCTTGACATATAAGCTGCAACTTCTGTCTGAGGAGTTATAGGATAACCAAAGAAACATTGACAGCCAGCCTGAATGGCAGCTTCACCAATGGCTTCGTTACCTTTCATTAAAACCTTCTCTGCCATTAAAATTTACCTCCTTAAAACCTTTTATTTCTCAACAGTAATAACTAAATCAGGACACATTCTTGCACATGAGGCACATCCAAGGCATTTTCCCATATTTTCTTCTTTTACTATTGCCGGATGGTACCCCTTTAAGTTTAATTTTTCATCAAACTCAATAATCTTAACTGGGCAAACTGCAATACAATGACCACAGCCTTTGCATCTGTCTTCTCTAAAAGTTACCTTTGCCATAAGCTACCCTCCTTAGGTATTTTTATATACAACCCGCAATACGGGATGTTATACCATATCTCGCCTCCAAGGTGGAAGCATATAAAGTTTTATTGGGAATACCTCACCTTCAATTTCCTTTGGAAGTTTATCTATGAGTTCTTCCATAACTATTACATATTTTATTGGAATTTTAGTAAGCTTTGAGACTTCCTTAATTATATCCTGCCCCTTTAATATATGATTTATATGTGTTTCATAGGACAAGTTTGTATTATTGATAAGGTATTTTACCTTCAGCCTCGACGCCGCTTCTATATCCTTAATATACTCGAGTATTCCTTCAACACTATTTGTAAAAGGTCTTGAAGTATTTATTACAAAGTACATATCATAGTCTTCTTCTTTAAAATATCTATTATACTGACCAAGGGCAACAGCTCCCTGATCATCTCCTCCAACATCTAAAACTACATCATAGGATTTATCATTAAATATACTTAGTGTTTCAGCTGGAATAACTCCAAGCTCTGCATTCGCAAAATCCTTTGAGGTAGCAATAACTCTAATCCCCTTTTCCTCAAGCATTTTTGTTTCATCTCTTGTGCAAAAATAGGGATTTACTATATCAAGATCAGCTATCGCAACTTTTTTACCTTCATTTTTTAATTTAAGTGCATAATTTATTGCTATTTCTGTTTTACCACTTCCAAAATGTCCTGTAAAGACTCTAATCCTCGAATCCATTTAATCACCCTACTTATATTCTTTTGCTTTTTCCTCACCTGTTAAAACTCTATATCCTCCTTCAGCAAGAGCAAGCATTTCATCCTCTCCTGGATATACAACAACAGGACCTACAAAGCCTATTCTTTCTTTTATTAGTTCAACGAGTTCCTTTCCATAGGAGAGTCCTCCTGTTAATATTATAGCATCAACCCTACCGCAAAGAACAGCACCTAATGCTCCTATTTCCTTTGCTACCTGATACGCCATAGCTTTATAGATAAGTTCTGCTTCCTTGTTCCCTTCATCCATCATCTTTTTAACTTCACGGCCGTCGTTTGTTCCAAGATATGCAACAAATCCACCTTTACCGCATATTTTTTTCTTCATCTCATCAAGAGTATATTTCCCTGAAAAACAAAGTTTCATAAGTTCTCCAACAGGAAGGCTTCCAGTTCTTTCTGGTGAGAACGGCCCTTCTCCATCAAGGGCATTGTTAACATCTATTACTCTTCCACCTTTGTGTGCTCCGACAGATATTCCTCCTCCCATGTGAGCAACTATAAGATTTAAATCTTCATATCTTTTTCCACTTTCCTTTGCATATCTTTTAGCTACTGCTTTTTGATTTAATGCGTGGAATATACTCTTTCTTTCTATTTCAGGCATACCTGATATTCTTGCAATATCTTCCATCTCATCTACAACAACAGGATCAACTATAAAGGATGGAATATTTAAAGATTTTGCAATTTCAAAGGCAATTATTCCACCAAGATTTGATGCATGCTGCCCTTGAACTCCTACTTTAAGATCCTCAATCATAGCTTCATTAACTTCATAGGTTCCGCCTTCAATTGGTTTTAAAAGTCCTCCACGGCCTACAACTGCATTTAATGTTTTTATATCAATTCCTTTATCCTCAACAGCTTTTAATATAACACCTTTTCTAAAATCATACTGCTCAAAAATAGTTTTATAGGGTGAAAGCTCCTCTGTTGAATGTCTTAACGTTTCCACAAAAACAGGATTCAAATCATCATAAACAGCTATCTTTGTTGATGTTGAGCCTGGGTTAATTATAAGCATCCTAAACATAGTATCACCTCTTATTATTTATTTGCTGCCACAAGTGAAGCTAAGGCTATGGAATAAAGCTTGCTCTCATTGCTGTCTGCCCTTGATGTAAGTATTACTGGAGCTGCTGCACCTGATAATATCCCACCATTTTTTGAATTAGAAGTATATGTTAGTGTCTTATACATAACATTTCCTGTTTCAATGTTTGGAACAAGTATAACATCAGATTTTCCTGCAACTATACTTACTATACCTTTATGCTTTGCAGCTTCTTCAGATAAAGCATTGTCAATTGCTAAAGGTCCATCTACAATACAGCCTTTTATCTGTCCTCTGTCGTTCATCTTTGATAGTGCTGCGGCATCAAGAGTTGGCTGCATGTCTGGATTTACAACTTCAACAGCAGCAACTACAGCAACCTTAGGTGTATCAATTCCTATTGCTTTTGCAACCTGTACTGCATTCTCAAGTATCTGCTTTTTAGTCATAAGGTCAGGAGCAATGTTCATAGCTGCATCGCTTACAAGTATTATCCTTTGAAGAGCTGGAACATCAAATACTGCAACATGAGATAAAATTTTTCCTGTTCTGAGTCCCTTTTCCTTGTCGAGTACGGCTCTTAAAAATGTTGCTGTATCGACAAGCCCTTTCATAACCATGTCAGCTTTTTTTGATGATACAAGTTCAACTGCCTTAAGTGCAGCAGCTTGATTATTAGATTCATGGATTATTTCAAAATCACTGACATCGATATTAAGGGTTTTAGCACAGTACAATATTTTGTCCTTATCTCCAACAAGAACAGCATCTGCAATGCCAAGTTTTTTAGCTTCATAAACTGCCTCTAAAACTGGTTCATCCTGTGCCACAGCAACAGCAACCTTTTTTATTCCATTGCTTCTTACCTTTTCTAATACCTCATCAAAACTTTTAATCATGCTTTCACCTCTTCTTCATATATCTTTGCCTTTTCTTCTCCTGTAATAACTCTATATGCTCCCTCTGATAGGGATTGCATCTCATCTTCACCTGCTACTATTTCTACAGGTGCAATAAAATCTACCATGGATTTTATATATTCGCAAAGCCTTTTAGAATGGGCAAGTCCTCCCGTTAGTATTATTCTGTCAACCTTACCACATAAAGATGCTGCATAGCTTCCAATATCTTTTCCTATTTGATAGCACATAGCCTCAAATATTAACTTTGCCTTTTCATCTCCATTTTCAATCATCTTTTCAACATCTCTTGCATCGTTAGTTCCAAGATAACCTACTAATCCAGCCTTTCCTATTATCTTCTTCTTTAGCTCTTTATACGTATATTGACCTGAATATGATAGTTTTATAATATCCCCAACAGGAAGTCCTCCTGCTCTTTCAGGTGAAAAAGGACCGCCTTCATTTGCATTATTTGTATCTATTATTCTTCCTCCCTTAACAGCTGCAACCGATATGCCTCCTCCGAGATGGGCAACAACGAAATTAACATCTTCTATATTTTTATTCATTTTTTTTGCAATTCTTCTCGATACGGCTTTGATGTTAAGAGCATGAACAAGAGAACGCCTCGGTAATTCCGGAAGTCCAGAAATTCTCGAGATATCTTCAAATTCATCAACGGCAACGGGATCAACTATAAATGCCTCTATTCCTTCTTCATCAGCAATAGATTTTGCTATTATTGCTCCAAGATTTGATGCATGCTCTCCTTGAATACCAATTTGCGAATCCTTAACTAATGCATCTGTTACTTTATATGTGCCTCCAGGCATAGGCTTTAAAAGACCTCCGCGTCCGACTACTGCTGCAATTTCCTTTGTACTTATACCTTCCTCGTTAAGCCATGATAAAATTGACTGTTTCCTATATTCATATTGATCAGCTATTTTTTCAAATTTTGAAATTTCCTCTGCTGAATGCAGAAGATTTTTTTGTTTTAAATTTTCTGTGCCCTTAAATATTGCAACTTTTGTTGATGTAGAACCAGGATTAATTACAAGAATATAATTTCTCAAAATCATCTCCCACCTTTTTAAAATATTTTTTACAGTCAAAATATTTAAAAAAATTTAATTAAATAAATGAGCATATACAAACAAATCATTGCTGCCAATATTATTTTAATGTATATGCTACATCATTTCAATAACAAATATACTTAAATTTACATAACAAAGTTAAAGTGCTATACTAAATAGGAGCATATTTTTTCATTATATTTTCCGCAACTTTTATACCATCAACAGCTGAAGATACAATCCCCCCAGCATATCCTGCTCCCTCACCTGCAGGATAAAGGCCTTTTATAGAAATGCATTCACAATTTTCATCTCTTTCAATTCTAACAGGAGAGGACGTTCTTGTTTCAATTCCTGTAAGTATAGCATCATAATCTGCAAAACCTTTTATCTTTTTATCAAAATCCAAAAGCCCCTCTTTAAGTACTTGAGCAACATAATCCGGAAGAACATCGCTTATCTTTCCAAACCTATATCCTCTCGTATATGAAGGTTTTACAACCCCTATTTTTGTTGAAAGGTTATCCTTTAAAAAGTCTCCAATAAGCTGAACAGGTGCCATATAGTCATATCCTCCGGCTTTGAATGCAAGCCTTTCATAATATCTTTGAAACTCAATACCTGCTAATGGATGATTTGATTGAAAATCCTGAGGACCTACTCCTACTACTATCGCACTATTTGCATTTTTTGAATCTCTTTTGTATTCGCTCATTCCATTAGTAACAACCATTTCCTTTTCAGAGGATGCTGCAACAACATATCCTCCTGGGCACATGCAAAAGCTATAACAAGGCCTGTTGTATTTTTTACTTGTATATGTAAGTCTATAATCTGCTGCTCTAAGCCTTGGATGATTTGCGAATTTACCATACTGTCTTTCATCTATCATGCTTTGTAAATGTTCAATTCTAACTCCAATTGCAAAGGGCTTTTGAGTAAATAATACACCTTTATCAAAAAGAACTTCAAAAGTATCCCTTGCGCTGTGCCCAATAGCTGCAATAACTACATCGCTTGGAATTTCATAATCATCATTAACTTTTATAGAAATTATCTTTCCATCTTTAATTTTAAAATCAGTAACTTTTGAATTAAATCTTACCTCTCCTCCAAGGTCAATTATCTTATTTCTAATATTTTTAACTACATTCTTTAAAATATCTGTACCAATATGGGGTTTAAAGGAGTACATAATCTCAGAGGGTGCGCCATGTTTTACAAACTCCTCAAGTACATAGTCACATCTTTTATCTTTTATTCTTGTTGTAAGCTTTCCATCAGAAAAGGTTCCAGCTCCTCCCTCACCAAACTGTATATTGCTGTCTGTATCAAGCAATCCCTTTTCCCAAAATTCCTTTATTTTATCTGATCTTTCATCAACAGCTCCTCCTCTTTCGAGCAAAATGGGTTTGTACCCATATTTTGCCATAACAAGACCGGCAAATAATCCTGCCGGCCCGCTTCCAATTATTACTGGTCTACTTATAAGTTTAGTATCTCCAAATATTAAAGAGGAGTTTTTTTCTTCAAAAAACACTATATCTTTATTGCTTATCTTTAAAGCTGCTTTCTTCTCTCCATCAAAATTAAACTCAACCTGATAAATAAAATCTATTTTTCCTTTTCTTCTTGCATCTATCGATTCTTTTTTTATTTTAAAATTCTCTATATCATTTGCTTTAATCCCAACTAAATCTGCAGCTATTTTTCTTAACTTTGACAAATCATCATCAATAGATAATCTTATATTATTAATTCTTACTGTCATACTATCCTCCACTATTTTTTCTGAACTGAAACTGAAATCTTTTCAAAGCTTTGACTCTTAATTTCAACGTCGGAAGGAAGCTGTAATTTTATAGGAAGCTGGTAAGTTCCTTCGCTTAAATCTTTCAAATCAATAAAAGCACTAATATCATTTTGATTTATTTCATTTATCCTGCTTTCTGCTCCTTCGATTGTAATGGTTACATAATCTTTTTCTGTATTATAGTTATAATTATCATTTTTATTTTCAAAAGTTATAGGTATATTTATAGTATTTTCAACTTTATTCTCTACAGCAAAGTCAACATTTATGCTTTTTGTTCCTGCATAGGTTTCAATACCCTTTGGTATACTCAAAGGAACATCCTTTGTTGCTGACTCTTTAATATCAGATAAATCAAATTCTATTGTTGAAATAGCATTTATTTTATTCAGCAGATTAGTATCTCCAAGAATCATTATAGTATTAAGCTTTGGTTTTGCATACTTTAATATTTTATTTTTAGCAAGACTGCCCTTTGTTTTTACAATAACAGGAACAGTTTTTGAGGGTTTAATCGGTATAAAAACATCAATATATTTAGGTTCAATAGTTATATTTTGAACAACTTTTCCTTCATTATCAAGAGCTTTTATAGGTATAGAACTTGTAATGTCTGTCTCACTGCTATTTAAATCTATCTGTCCAAAAGCCGATGCAACAGAATTTACATAAGCAGCTGCACCTGATACTAAAGCTTCAGTAGGTCTTATTACAGGCTGAACGTATCCATAACCTGCCTTCGTATTTCCGGTTATGCTTATATTAATAGAAACAGATTTCTCCACAAGCTGATCAAGTTTTACCTTAACATAAGTATAGCCGTTTTTATTAACTACCTGCACCCCCTTTGGTGCAGATTTAACTTCAATAGGTATATTATTATCACCTTTTTTCAAATATCCTCCCATATCTGCCTCAATCCTGAAATCCTCAGGTTTTACATTAAAAACATCAAGAGCCCTGCCTGTAACAGTAAGATCTACTGTAAAACTTTGATTTGGAAGAAGCGCTAAATTGGATTCCTCAATATTTTCTATATTTGTAAGATTTACTTCGATATTTTGTATAACTTTAGTCTGAACAGGGTTTTTCTCCCCCATAACATAAAGCCACAGTATAAAAGCAATAAAAAGGGAAGCAGTTATCGCCATCACTTGTTCTTTGTCTTTGAAAGCCATGTTTTCACCCTCTTAAACATTGTATTATAATTTTCCATATTTCTTTTAAAAAGCTTTTTAAGTACAAGCATAAGCCTTTCTGCATTATAATTTCTTGTAAGCTTCCCGTTTATTGCAAGAGATATGGTTCCTGTTTCTTCCGATACAACAATTGCAATAGCATCTGAGTTTTCTGTAATTCCGATTGCTGCCCTGTGTCTTGTTCCCAGTTCCTTGCTTACGAGTTGTTCAGTAAGAGGCATGACACAAGCTGCTGCATATATCCTATCTCTTCTTATAATAACTGCTCCATCATGAAGGGGTGAATTCTCAAAAAATATGTTTTCAAGCAGGGAGGAAGATACTATTGCATCAAGTTTCACTCCGCTTTGAACAAAATCTGAGAGACCTGTTTCCTGCTCTATTACTATTAGTGCACCAGTTTTTGTACTTGAAAGGTTTGTAGCAGCTATCGCAAGTTCACTAACTACCTTTTCCATTTCCTCTTCACTTTCAAAGAACTTCTTGGTAAAAAATCTGCTTCTGCCAAGATGTTCAAGAGCTTTTCTAAGCTCCGGCTGAAAAATAACTATAATTGCAATAAGTCCAACAGTAAGTGTATTTTGGATAATCCAATATAAAGTTACAAAACCTAAAATTTGGCTCAATTTCATTACAACAACTACAAGTATAAGTCCTTTTATAAGCTGCTCTGCCCTCGTTTCTTTAATCAGCATCAATATTTTATAAAATATGTAGGCAACTATTAAAATATCTATAATATTACGGGGCTCAATATTTCTAATTAAACTTAAGATGCTCGATAAATTCCCCATTTTCTCCTCTCCTTAGAATTAATCTAATAATAATTATATACTAAAAAGAAATACTATTGAATAAAAAATATGAATTAAATATTAAATAAGTGGAAAAAATTTTGATACAAATATAATTATAGATACTTATATAATAAATTATCTTTAATATTCATAATTTATTTAATATAATAATAATTAATAGCACTATGCCTTTTATTGGGGGTGAAATTTTGAATCAAAAATATAGTGAAGAAAAAGAATTAAAAAAATCAAAAAAAGTTTTATTAGCAATATCTACTTTAATTATTTGTTTTTTAATTTTATATGCTACTTATTATTTTATCCAAAGAAAATCAGATTCAGGTTACATAGATACATTGTACAAGCAAAAATTAATAATTGACTCTGTAAATAAGGAATCATCGGATATTTTAAAAAATATCGATACCCTTAACGTTAATGATTCATCTAAATTGAGTGAAATAATTTCAGCATTATCTAAGTCTGAAAGCACTCTACAAAAAGTAATAAATGATTTGAATCAAATCTCTCCTCCTCAAAAGTTTAAAGTTCAATTCGATAATTTACTTCAAGGAGTATCACTTAACAGAAAAATATACACCCAGACATTATTAATACTTAAAAATACAAAGTCAAACAATATAAAAAACGCATCAAACAACCTTGAAGAGTATATAAAACAAACCTATCAGCATTATGAAAATTCTAAAATAGATAAAATTTACATACTTCTACCCTCAGATATTCTTGTTCTTTCAGATAAAGTATATCAATATGCCTCTATAGCTTACAGCAACTATGAAGCAAAAGCAAGGCTCTTAGAACAATACGACAATTATTTTTCTTCCATGGATAAAATAATCTTAGACTATCAGAATACAAAAACTAATCTAAACGAAGAACTTCAACTTATTAGAAACAGTAAAATAACTATTGAAGATGCATATATAAGAATTGAAAGCAAGCTTTCTTCTTTGGATTTAATATCTAAATCCTACAATACTCTTTCAGTACCTGTAAAAGTAGCCGAGCTGCATCAAAAGTTTAATAATTTTATAACAATGTATTCAAATTACTGCCTCGATTTTAAATCTATCCTTTATAAACTTGAAGAAGCTACAAATGATGAAGTTAAGCTGATGGAAATTAATATGCAATTTGAAAACTTGAATAACCAATATAATAAAATAAACGATTCATTTATTGAGTTTTATGATAAATACAATGAGATAAAATCCTTTTATACTGATTTAAACAATTTATAAATTCATCATATATATTAATTGATACTAATTTAAAAATCACATTATTATAAAAAGCCTTGAATTTTACCTTAGATAAAAATTCAAGGCTTTTTAGTTCGTCTCTTTAATTGTTTTAGTAAGTTAGTCATGTAAAATCTTTAACTCTTAATTTAAAATGCTGTTTTAGTAAACTATATATCTGCTTAAAGAATTATAAAATAAATATTCAATATAATCCTTTACCTTTAAATTATTTTTTCTTTGAAATTCATGTGCTGCATTTTTTAATTTTTCATCGAAGATTCCATTAGGTTCTCCTTTATAGAATCCTAATTTCTTAAGCTTTTTTTGTATTTCAAAGACATCATAGCCTTTATCTCCCATATTAAGTATCCTGTATTTTAAAAATATATTATTTGTCTTTATTATCTTAACCTCAGTTCCATATTCAACATTCCTATATATTTCATTCATATCCGAATCCTTTAAACTTATACACCCTGATGTGCTATAACCTTTTATATTCCATGGATGATTCATACCACGTATATAATACATGCCCCAGCCTGTATTAATTAATAAAAAATTATCTTTATTGTACTTATGTTTTAAAGCAACTGCCCAATTGCCTTCAGGAAGAGGAGAGGCTGACTTGCAAGCTTTTATTGCATAGGATTTTATAATTTTACCTTCATTAATCAAATATAACTTACCTGTACGCTCATCTATAAGTAAGCTGTTATTTTTTAAAGGTTTAAGTACTTCTATGCTCTTTTTTTGTTTAAGAACACTGTCGCTTTCAAGAAAAGTAAATGTTCCTGCAATTGCAACTATAATACACATACTAATTATAACGAATAGCAAAATCACCCTTCTCATCCCATCCCTCCTTACATATTAATATATGCACTATATGTTAAAATAGAAGTTAAAAAAATAAGCTCTGCAATATTACAGAGCTTATTTATAATGTTTCAGGGTCTTTTTTAAAGTATACTCTTTTATCAGAAATAGCATTTTCAGATATCTTCTTTTTTACTATGTCTATTTGATTAAGTAAAACATCAAATACAGCTTCATCCACTTTATAATATAAAAACAAATCCTCTAAATTCCTTGCTGCCTCAAGTATTTTAGTATTTATTTCTAAAAATTTATCAAATTTTCCACTTTTTATAACGTTAGTAAACTGCTCCACATCTATTTGTATCATTTCAACAACATCTTTTAAATTTTCAAATACACCTGCACTCATAGGATAAGGCTTTATCCTTTGCAGGAAATATTTATTCTTAAGATTTATATTATATGTATAGGTTATTTCATATCCATTTATATTAAATTTTACAAAACATTGCTTACCTAAAAAACAGGTAACCTCTGCCCCCATCTGCCGCAGCATCATCTCCTGCATGGTTTCCTTTACATCAATATCCTTCATAATTTAACCCCTCCCTTTTGTTAGGCACCTTACTTAATAAAATTTAAAATTATATAATCAAATTCACAGCATTATTTTTTTGTATTATCTTAACTGGAAGATTAATAAATAAATAGTTGATATTATTATAGAAAATATCATTATTGGAAAACCTATCTTCATAAAATCTTTAAAAGTTATTTTATATCCCTCTTTTTCCATAACTCCAACTGTTACAACATTGGCTGAAGCACCAATTAAGGTTCCGTTGCCTCCAAGACATGCTCCAAGGGATAATGCCCACCAAAGAGGTGTTATATTCATGTGGGATATTGCTCCAAGACCTTTTATAAGAGGAATCATAGTTGCAACAAAGGGTATGTTGTCAAGAAAGGCTGAAAGAATCGCAGAGGACCAAAGTATTATTATTCCTGTTAAGGTTAAATTTCCCTTTGTTAAACTTACAACTGCCTTTGCAAGGATATTTATTATTCCAACCTCTTCAAGAGTTCCTACTATTATAAAAAGCGAAATAAAGAAAAATATAGTAGGCCATTCTATTTCTACCAATATCTCATCAACTTCAATCCCGCTTATTAAAAGAAATACAGCAGCTCCAGTTAAAGCAACAGTTGAAGATTCATATTTTAAATGTTCATGCATAAAAAATCCAAGTATTATAAAACCTAAAACAACGAGGCTTTTATATAAAAGCTTTTTGTCAGTTATAGCTTTTAACTCATCAAGTTCCATAATCTGTTTTTTTAGTTTATCATCCACTATAAGTTCATTTTTATATATCCTTCTTATAATTATAACACTAAGAAGAAGAATAATGAAAGTTACAGGAAAAAGATTTGTTATAAAATTTAGAAAACTAAGACCTGCTTCAGAACCAATCATTATGTTGGGAGGATCTCCAATTAAAGTTCCAGTACCTCCAATATTAGATGCTAAAACCTCTGACATTATAAATGGTATTGGAGTAATTTTAAGAAGTTTTGAAATAACGAGAGTTATTGGAATCATAAGAAGTATTGTTGTAACGTTATCTAAAAATGCTGATAATACTCCTGTCATTACTCCAAAGAGAATTATTATCCTCATTGGCTCTCCCTTTGCAATCTTTGCCGATTTAATTGCGATATATTGAAAAAGACCTGTCCTTTTTATTATGCTTACAACTATCATCATGCCTACAAGTACCCCAACGGTAGTATAATCTATAAAACTAACTGCATTTTTTTCATTTATTAATCTTATTATAAGAAGAAACATTGCCCCTATCATAGCTGCAACAGTTCTATTTATTTTTTCACTAACTATAAATATAAAAGTTATTATAAACACTGCAATAGTTACAATCTGTGTAAAGCTCAAAATATCACTCCATTCTATCTAAAGTGCTGCAATATTTAATTTGTCCAATAAGAAACCTTTTTATAACACTTTATACACCACCTTTTCATACTTACAAAAAATATTATACTACAATACGACATAATTGGGCAAAATTTTAAATCATTATATCATCGATTATTTTAATAGCTTTATTTATATCAATTCCTGGATTTAAAGTTAAAACAAGTCCTAAAATTTCAGTTTTTGTAAGCTTCCTTGGCATTAAATTAATGTTTTGCTTATTTATATATATTTTTTTACTGCCGCTTATTAAATTAAACCATTTATTATTTTGGCTGAAGGAAAGATTACAATAGTACTCAGATAACCTATCCAAATAAAAATCTACAATTTTAACGGATTGATTGCTGCTTTTTTTATACATTATTACCTCATTAATTTTATCATAAACTTCAATTAATATATCAGTATTTATATTTGATATGCTATAGCCTACATTAATCATCTGCTTTGCAAAATAATCGCAAAAATTTTTTATATCTTTCATTTTTACCCTATTTGACTTAATCAAAATAATATTTTCATTATTAAATTTATTAAAAAATTCTATGGGATTATATTCATTATAATATGATAAAGATTCAATAAAATTTTTATAATTTAAACCTTTAAAATCCCCCTCCTCATCATAGGTTAATATATATTTTATTATGCTGTGCCTTTTATAAAGTTCATTTATTATCTCTATATAATTCATGTAGCACATATCAAGTACAAGAAGATTGAGCTCTTTTTTATTATCATAAAGAGCCTTATTTATAACATAGCACATATCTTCAATTGGCATAACATAAGGATAATCTAAGCTAAAATCAGTAATTCCTCCTATAAAAGAAAAACCATGGGCTGCTATAATTAAACACATATTTTCACTGTTTCCGAAATTTATTGCCCAGCTTATAAAATCATAAAGCTGCTTAGGATCTGCCATGTTTTTATTGCCTAAATTACAAGTATGTTTTACCTCACCACTTTTTACTATATATCTTGAAACTCCAAAACTATCATCATTAGATAAATCAATATTCTCACGCACCCTGATTTTTTTAATAATCTCCTTTTTTATTCTTCCTATTTCAATATAAATATCAACATCATCATTTTTAATTTCTAAAATTCTTTTAAAGGAATTAAAAATCTCTGGTTCTATCTCGTTGTTACCATTTAAGTAAAATAAAACTGACCATCTTTTTTTCATATTTTTTCTCCAAATATTGCTTTAATTTATTATATGAAATATATCATTTTAATTTAATTGTATAAATAAAATATATAATAATACTTTTTAAGGAGGATATAATGCCAATTATTCCAGCGGATTTTTTAATTAGCCAGTCTCCTTCCCCTTTAAAAATAGTGCTTGGTAAAAGTTCTTCTCTTTCTTTAAGTTTTTCAAATATCAGCACTTTAGACAGGGCCTATAATCTTACTGCAAATCTTATTATTCCTGATGGTTTTTCCTTTGTATCAAGCAGCATAGCCCCAACACAAATTACAAACAATTTAGACGGTACAATAACATTAAACTGGATAAACATAAAGGATTTAGCACCAAATGAGATAAACTACAGCATTACAGTTGAAATAAAATCCGATGAATATTTTAGAAACACACTCCTTCCTGTACCCTTTGATATACCTGTACCTAATATTACCTCTACGGCAACAGTAGATACTCTTCCAAGAGGCGATGAGGATAGCGGTAATATAAAAATAAGCAAAACATCAATAAGCAGTATAGTTCCCTTAAGGTATAATCTTATTAAAAAAGGCCCTTCAAAAATGCCTAAGGGAGCTGGCCTTATTCCATCCCCATCTTCAAGATGGCCCTTTACCTATACCCTTATTCTTGATAACAATACCCGTGAAGCATCAAATATTACCCTTATTGATAACCTTCCAAACGGTGTAAGATACCTTGGAAATTTAACTGCCTCAGGAACAGATGCTTTAAGTTTTTTATCACCAAGTATAATAGTTCCTTCTCCTCCTGCCCCTTGCAGCAACTATACAATAATAGACTGGGGAAGTAAAACTTTATCTGCAGGAAGTATAACTACAATAAATTTTGATTGTGCTATATGGGATAAATATACCCAAAACTGTATTGAAAACAGCGGACAAAAAATTCCCCACAAAACCCCTTTAATAAATACTGCTATTTTAGATGGTCTGTCAGGACCTGTTACTTCAAATTTAACAACCCTTGCAATGGATATAACAATAGATAAATCAGTTTCATCTAATATTACAGATGTTGGAACTTATAACAATTTCACTTTAGATTATAAAGTTAATCAATATAACAATACAAATTCAGTTGTTATAGAAGATACTCTACCCGATGGAATGCAGTACATTTCAGGCTCAGGGAGCATTCCTCCCTCATCAGTTACAGTAAATCCCAATGGCACCACAACAATTATATGGAATTTAGGAAATTTAGCTGCAGGAAGCACTGGAAGCATTACTTTCTCTTCAATAACCTTAAGCAATTATATAAATACAAACCCCGTGGCAGCAAATGACTCATTAACAAACAAAGTAAATATAGATGGATTAAACTCATCATCACTAAAAGAAACGCCCGATAATTCATCTGTAACTTTAACTATTAAAAAGCCATTTATAGAAAAAAAGGTTCTTGCTTATTACTATAATGATGGGACTTTAAAGCCATTTAACATAGCATCTCCATTGGATTTAGTTGAATTTTATATTAAATATGATGCCCAGGCAATACAATCTACTCAGCTTAACGTTGAAGTAGATGAATACGCTCCTTTAAATATGGGCCCTTTAATACCTCTTTCTATAACCTATGGAGGAAATTTAAGCGGACTTTTTACCCCATATACTGTATCTCCAAACGGTATAAGGTGGAGCCTTGGAAACATCCCTGGAGGGAAATACTGGACTGCTACATTTAAAGTACCTGTTAAAAGTGATACCTTCATGGGAGTTAGAAATAACCTATCAAAACTTGCAGCAAGAAATTCTGAAAGTTTAAGCTACAGCGACAGAGATCAGGTTGAAGTAAAATTTGGAATGCCAAATATAAAATTCAGCAAAACTGTAAACGGTCCAAATATAAACGCTATACAAGCAGGTGAAGTATATACCTATACTATTAAAATAGAAAATCCTCAAAATGGTGAAAACATAACTACTGATGCCTTTATGATGACTCTTAATGATGTAATACCAAACGGACTTATATATAACGGCTCTTATACTGTTACAGGAACTGGAATATATGATGCTCCCACCTTTATAGGTCAAAACGTTTCTATGCTTATTAAAAAACTTGGCCCTAATGATTCTTTAACCTTAACTTACGATGTACTTGTAACTTCATCCGTTGTCAGCGGGCAGCTTTATATTAACTCAGCTTACTTAACAAGCCCCTATTCACAATATGATAAGTCCTATCAATATCCTTTAGGACCTTTTACTGCTTCTACAGCTTTAAAAACAAAAAGGCTAAGCATTAAAAAAACCATTGCTCCTCCTTTTGTAAGGATTGGAGATATTGCAACCTATATACTTGAGGTTAAAATACCAAAGGGAACTGTTGCATATAATATTAAGGTTACCGACACATATAAAACTCCTCAGCAGGTTTATGTTGGAAATGCAACATTAAACGGAGCACCAATAAGTCCTACTGTTACTCCTCCTAATGTTGTATTCCCGACTATACCTTATATAGATGCTACTTTAAATGAGGTAACTTTACTTTATTCCTTTGATATAAGAGTTATAGATGCTTCCCATATTCCTCCCTATAGTGAAAATCAAATAAACAGTGCAAAGGTGGAATGGGATATAGATAGCATTGGAACCCATGCTATCCCAGAAATTACATCAGAAAATTTAATTGTAAAAACTCCAAATCTAACAGCTCTTAAGGAGCAGAGAAATTATACATTAAATAATAGTTTTAGAACTGTAAATCTTTCCTTTAGCATTGGGGATATTATTGAATACAGAATTACAGTAACTAATAATGGACTTGTCCCTGCCTATGATTCTGTTATTACCGATGCTTTAAATCCTCTTTTTAGCTTTGTAATAGGAAGTTTTAGTGCAACTCTTGGAACCCCTTCAATAGCTATGAATAATATAACATGGTCTATCCCAACCTTAAATCAGGGGCAGTCTGCTACACTAACCTTTAGAGTTTTAACTCTGCCTGGTTTTGCCGCAAACAGCCAGACACCAAATACAGCAAGTTTTATATATAATACAAATACCAACGGCTACGGCAAAACCTACAGCGGCAATTCAAATACAGTAAACATAGTATCTCCAAATCTTACTCTAAAGAAAACTTCGTCCCTTTTACTTGCAGAAATAGGTGATGATTTAGAGTATACCCTTACAATAACAATACCCTATGGAACCTATGCCTATTCCTTAAGGGTAAGGGATACCCTTCCATCAGGTCAGATTTATTTAGGCCCTGCAACAAGACAAGAGGATGGGGGGTCTATAGTTACAGTTGTTCCCACAATTTCAGGGCAGACAATAACCTTCCCAATTAATCCCGACCTTTTTGCTTATCCTGACACAAAAACTTTAATATATAAATTCAAAGCACGTGTAACATCAGGAAATCACAATCCTCCCTTTACACAGACGCAGCAGAACCAGTCGAGAATAGACTGGGCAATAGAACCTGGTGGAGGATACGTCAGAAATAGAACCTCAAATCTTAATATTACTGTAAGAGCACCAAATATAATTATAAAAAAGGAGCAGAAAAACTATACAAAGGCAGGAGATTATACACAAAATCCAATAAGTGCAAACCCTGAGGATATAATTTACTTTAAGATAACTATAGATTCAAATGGGGCATCGCCTGCATATAACATAATACTTGATGATATACTGAGTGATAAATTTATTTATCAATCTTTAATATCAATATCCCATGGTAGTTTTAACTATACATCTGGTCCTCCCAAAAAGATTACATGGACTATACCTGTATTAAATAACGGAACAACTGCTACTTTAGAATTTTCTGTTAAAATAATATCTCCAATTGCAGCATCAAGTTCTATAACTAATAAAGCCGATTCTACCTATGATTCCAATGATGTAAACCCTGTAACCTATAATGCATCTTCAAATACAACAGTAATTAACATACCACCTCTTACAATACAAAAAAATGCTGACATAACCCAAGCTAAAATTGGTGATGAAATTACCTATACTATAACCATTCCTATTCCTGATGGTATTATTGCTTATAATCTTAAAATAACCGATGTATTCCCAATAAAGCAGCAATTTGTAAGCTTTAACCATGCTCCTTATACATTAATTGGAAATATGCTGACTTATACAGAAACCACAAACCCTGTTATAGGCCCTGCTTTATTAACTTATACATTAAAAACAAAAATTATTGATGGTAAAACTTCTTATCCTTACTTTGAAACCCAGACAAATAATGTATCAGCAGTTTGGAACTTAAGCTTAACTGGCCCATCTTCACCTGTTATTTATACTTCAAAGGATATAACAGTTAAAAGTCCCCACTTAATAGTTGAAAAGCTTCAAAGAAATGCAACAAAAGGAGGGGATTTTACAAAGGATGCACTTTTGGATATTGCTTCAGGAGATGAAATACAATACAAAATAAATATTACAAACAATGGGGCATCTACTGCAATAAATGTAGTTACAACAGATGATTTATCATCATTTTTAACCTTTGATTCTGTAATTGGAACTCCTGTTGGAACTGTTAATCATCCAACCACACCAGCACCTGATGGAACAGTTACCTGGAGCGGTTTTGACCTTTTAGTTAATGAGACCCAAATCCTTATATTTTCATGTATAATAAATTCATCACCAACCCCTGGTCAGGCAGTACAAAACAAATCTGAAACATATTATGATACAAACACAATAAATCCTGTAACCTTAGGCCCTGAGTATTCCAACATTGTTCAACTAAATTATGCTTATCCTCAGATTACAAAAACAGCAGATAAAACTTCCGCTTTAGTAGGCGATATCATAGAATATACAATAAATGTTACAGTACCAAAGGGAGTTAAAATATATGATGTAGAAATAAACGACACTCTTCTAAGTCAGCAGTCCTATATTCCCTACAGCCTGACTAAAAATGATGTCCCCCTTGGTGCTATAACATTAGACATTCCAGTTGAAACAGAAATAGATGCAACATCTGATACAGTAATAATTGAATATAAGTTTAAAGCTTCTGTAGACAGCATTATATCCCCACCACAAGAGGCTCAGACAAATAACGTTACACTAAATTGGAAATACACTCCATTAGGGCCGTCAGGACCTGAAGAGAGCAGCAGTGTAGTAGTTTATGTTTCAAATGCTAATATTAATCTAACAAAATCCCAGAAAAACTATACTAAAAATCCTTTATCACCTTTTGTTACATCAGATATAAATGCTGACTTTTTAGATATAATCTATTATGAACTTAAAATACAAAATCCTAACAGCTACGATTTATCAAATGTAATAGTATCTGATATACTTGATTCAATTTATGATTTTATTGAAGTTATATATATAGATACTGGAACAATTAATTTTTCTTTAGATACAATTACTTGGAATGTTGGTATATTGCCTTCCGATACAGAATATAAAGCTATAATAGCACTTAAGATTAATAAAATAGGGCTTTCAGGTTATAGAATTGCAAACATCTTTTATGCTGAATTCAGCATAAAAGATGCAGATCCTATTGTAGTATACGGACCTTTATATTCAAATATCGTTTATGTAGTTTTAAGCGATATATTAATTACTAAATACGCCTCATCAAATACTGTAAAAGTTGGAGATGTTTTCACCTACTATATTGAGATAAAAGTTCCCCTTGGAACAAAGGCAAAGGACATAATTATAAAGGATACTCTTCCTTTAAAGCAGGTTTATGTCGGTCCAGCACAATATGATTCAACTATAATAGAACCACACCTTTTAGATAATGAAATAATTTTTAACATACCTGAAATAGATGCATCTTATGAGGAAAAAACAGTTGTGTTATCCTTTAACGTTAGAGTTCTTGAAGGTAATAACTCACCACCTTTTACCGAAACTCAGACAAACAATGTTACAGCAACTAATATTATTGATGATAAAGGAACAGTTGGCCCTCTAAAAACTGCATCACTAAATGTTGAAGTTACAAGACCTTATGTTTTTATTCCAAAGAGTCAGAGAAACATTACTAAAGGAACAGGTTATACAGAAGATATGATTTCTGTAAATGCCGATGATATAATTGAATTCAGGCTTGTTGCTCATAATTTGGGCTCCTCCACAGCTTATAACGTTATTGTAGAGGATATTATATCATCCTACTTTGAATATACAGGAATTTATGATGCTCAATATGGTACAGTAAGCTATGATTCATCTACACAAAAAATAAAATGGATAATAGATGAAATTCCAATAAATACAGCTTTTATATTAACCTTCCAAGTTAAAGTTGTAGGTGGAATACCCGCTGGAAACTCTACAAATGATTCTGCATTATTTGAATACAGTACAAATAATACAACACCAATAACTTTTATTAACAACAAAACAAACATTGTAGTGCAGCTTTTCCCTGAAATAAAAGCAGTAAAAACTTCTAATATTTATTACACATCACTAAATGGGATAATAAGATATACAGTAACCTTTACCCTCCCTAAGGGAACCAGTATATACAACGGACAGTTTACGGATTTTCTTCCTATAGGTCAAACCTACTTGGGAAATGCTACCCTTATGGGAATGCCTATAGAACCTGTTGAGGTTGATGCACAAAAGGTAGTATTCCCAGTTGTACCCTACTACTATGCTGAATTTGAAGATGAAAACTTTAATTATGAATTCGATGTTAAAATAACCTCTGCAATAATAGACCCCATAACCCAGCTTGATGCACAGTATAATTATGCTTCTGGTGAGTGGTATTTTACACCTTATGAAAAATCCTTAGGTATTTGTTCCTGCACATATATATACGTAACAGACAGCAACATAAGCCTTGTAAAGCAGCAGAAAAAAGCAGACTCCCCACAGGATTTTACTACAAATAATATAACAGGTTCCCTTCAGGAATTTGTAGAATATAAACTTATAGTTAAAAACAGCGGTCCAAACAAAATTTACAGCGTTAATGTAAAGGATATTCTATCACCAGATTTGAAGTTTATAGAAACTATATATGCAGAGGGTATTTTAATTCACACAGGAGAAGATAAGGATGGAACCATTTTAATAAATATAGATTCCATTGATGTAAGCTCTGAAAAGACATTTATATTTAAGATGCAAATATTAAAAAGAGCCTCTGGATTTATTGATAATTTAAGCTCACTATCCTTCAAACTTTCAAATCAATCACCTTATGTATTTGAAGGTATTATCTCTAATACTGTGAGAATAGATAATAAAGCATCAGGGAAAAGAGGAGTTTCTATAAAAAAGATAATTGAACTTAAAGAAAAGGAATAAAATTTAAGTGCCTATAATATGCTGTAAATCTTAGCAGTATTATAGGCACTACTTTTAATCTATAAAAACTTTTTACAGTATAAATATTTTATTCTTCAACAGGGGCTTCTATAACCTTTTCTAAAACAGCCTCTTCAACTGGTTTTCCAACAAAGTATACCATAAGACCTGTTATAGCAATTGCTAAAGGTAAAACAACATAAACAGGAATTCCAAGTCCTACTGGTATATATCCAAATATTACTGTTACTATTGCAATAGAAACTGAATACCAAAGCTGAGTCTTAGTATGATCCATATGGTCGCAGGCTGAACCCATTGAAGATAATATCGTTGTATCGGATATAGGTGAGCAGTGGTCACCAAATATTGCCCCGGTTAAAACTGCCCCAGCACACATTACAACATAAGACTGGTCAGGGGATATAGCGTATGCAAGTGGTATTGCAAGAGGCATTAATATTCCCATAGTTCCATAGGAAGTACCTGTTGCAAAGGATATTATAGAACCCATTATAAATATAATTGACGGAAGTGAAAACTTTGGAATAGCATCAGATAATATTGAAGTTAAAAATCTTGCTGTTCCAAGCTCCTTTATAACTCCGCTAAGTGACCAAGCAAGAAGAAGTATAACCCCTGTTATGATAAGGGATTTCATACCCTGAATCCATGTGTCAATTGCTTCATTTAAACTAAACATCTTCTTAGATATTCCCATAATCATAGCAACTATGCAGGCAAAGAGTGCAGACTGAAAGAGAACAACACTGGCATCTGATGCACCAAAGGCTTCTCTTATAGCATTAAAGGATGCTGGAGCAGTTGTCAATAGATTTATAAGTTCCTTATCTTCTCCTGCCATAATCGCATTATATCCATTGTAATAAAATCCTGCAAAGGCACCTATAATCAAAACTCCTATTGGAATTACAGCATTCCAAATGCTTAATTTTATTCCTTCTTTTGGCTCAAGGCCTGTAGCTTCAGCTGAAACCATAGGCTTTGCATCATCTGACAATACCTTTCCCTCAAGTCTTGCTCTTCTTTCAGCTTTAAGCATAGGTCCAAATTCCCTTAAAAAAAGTGCAGTAAATGCTATAAACATTAAAATTAATATATTATAAAATCTGTAAGGTATTGTTGATACAAATATACCATAGGCATTTACATCCTGCCCAATTCCAGCATAAGCATCTTTAATTAAGCTTATCTCATATCCTACCCAAGTTGATATAAGAGCAATACCAGCAATAGGTGCTGCTGTTGCATCAACTATGAATGCAAGCTTTTCTCTTGATATTTTAAGTTTATCTGTAACAGGTCTCATAATAGGACCAACAATAAGAGAGTTTGCATAGTCATCGAAGAAGACAAGTATACCCAAAAGCCATGTTATAAGCTGTGCACTTGAGGGTGTTTTAGCTTTTTTAGCAAGGCTTTCAGCAATTGCCCTTGCTCCTCCCATTTTAGATACTAAAGCTATAAGCCCTCCAATTGCAAGACATTGAAGTATAATACCTGCATTCCAAGGATCAGCAAGGCTTGATAGTATTCTTCCAACAAACATTAGAAAAGCCTGGAATAGTGCATTAAAAACATTGTTTCCGCTTATATTTAATAGAAAAGTTCCTGAAAGTACTCCAAGGGTCAGTGATAAAACAACGTTTTTAGTTATAAAAGCAAGTACTATTGAAACAAGAGGCGGAAGAAGCGTTAAAACTCCAAACTTTTGTGCATTTTCAGCAGCAGGATTACCCTCTGCAAATGCTAAAGTCACAGATAAAAGTAAAAATAAGATTGTAAAGATGAGAACTTTGTTTTTTCTTTTCATTTTTCTCCCCCTTAATAAAAATAATTTAATCTGCGGAGGAGAGACCATCAAAACAAAAAAGCCCCTGAGAATTCACTCAAGGGCACAAACACACATAAGCATGCCTGTCTTTGAATGATAGCTCTCCACAAATAAAATTTGTGACAGTCCTGCATATATTCTATACAGAACCAGCTATACAGCCTTAAAGCATCAGCTGTATGCTTCGGCGGAATCTCCTTTCCTGAAGCCTCATCGTGCTTGCCTTAGCAACAGTACTCTTAAATACCGCACCTCTATCACCAATTTTCAGTTTTTATAATTATACAATTTATTTTTTTAAAAATCAATAGTTTTATATTATATTTTAAAATAAATATATAACTTTTTTGAAAATTTTATTGCTATATATGTTCTTTTAAAATAAAATAGTAAAAGAAAAGTTTCTCCGGTGCCTGGCACCGGAGAATGGATTTGATTATTTAATCATAATAACTGCAGGTGATAAAATGACTAATTTATCTTTAAATAATAATGAATTTCTTGTTCTAACTCGTAAGCAAAAGAGACTTTTAGAATTAGAAAAGAGAAAGAAAAGAAGAAAAAAAAGAATTGCTAAGTTTTTCTTATTACTCATTCTTTTATTTTCCTGTTATATAAGTGTTGCCTTTTTAGATTTACCATATATTAAAGACCTTAGAAACATTTATATCGAAACGGCTATGACAACAGCTGACCATAAGTGGCTTGCAACTTTATTTTTCCCTGATAAGCTTATAAAAAAGGTAATGAGCAGCAAAGTAACAAATTCTAAAATAATATCTGTTACAAAAATAAACAGTTCTGAGCAAAACTCTGCCCCAATTAAAAATGATATCTTAAGACAGGGAAATCTTCAGGTTGGCGATTTAGATTATGCTGGTAATGAAATATTTATAAATGATATAGACCAAGGAATATTAATATCTAAGGTTAAAGGTAAAACTTTTGAAGGCAAAGTCGCACTTATAGATGATCCTTCAAGAGTCTTTATAGGATTTACAGATAAAAAAGGTAAACAAGGCAGGTATATACTCGACTATTTAGATATGTATGATTCCATTCTTGGAATAAATGCAAGCGGCTTTAACGATCCAAATGGTAAAGGCAGCGGTGGTAGCGTAGTTGGGTTAACCTATTCAAATGGAGAGAGTTGGGGGAAATATACAAAGATTTATGGAGTTGTAGCCTTTGATAAAAATAATAGGCTTGTTGTAGGTGCAATTGATGATTGGGATAAATATAATATTCGTGATGGTGCACAGTTCTCTCCTGCATTAATTGTTAATGGTGAAAAAATTATAAAAGGTTCTGCAGGTTGGGGACTTCAGCCAAGAACCATAGTTGGTCAAAGAGAAGATGGAGTTGTAATTTTTCTTATAATAGATGGAAGACAGCCTGGACACAGCCTTGGTGCAACTATGGAAGACTGTGCAAATGTTATGTTATCCTATTGTGCAGTAACAGCCGGTGCATGCGATGGAGGTTCTTCTTCAATAATGACCTATGATGGAAATATTATAACAAAATGTTCATCCCCATCAAAGGTTGGAAGGCTTCTTCCTAATGCTTTTTTAGTAAAAAGAAAATAATTGTAACCCTCAGTATAAATAAAATTTCTAAGTATTGTTAATATTTGTACTTGATAGTAAAATATTAGTAGATTTAATTTTATACTGGGGGTATGTTTATGTCTCAAAGCACAATTATTATCTGTATTATTGCATTGATAGTTATATTAAACATCTATGCAGGGTATTTTTTCTCAAATGTAGTAATTTTCCCAAAAACTCAGACCTATGATTATACCTTTAGCCGTTCAGTTGAAAATGGAGATTTTAAAGAAGAATTTTATAATAGTCTTGAAAAAGAAGAGGTTTATATAGATTCACCCTACGGCTATAAGCTTCATGGAATATTTTTCCCAAATAACGGTGCTAAAAAAGTTATGATATTCTGCCACGGCATTACTTGGAGCCTTAATGGTTCAATAAAATACATGGAAATATTTTTAAAAAGAGGTTTTGCAGTTTTAATATATGACCATAGAAATCATGGTCTTAGCGGTGGAAGTGACACATCCTTCGGCTACTATGAAAAATATGATTTAAAGGCATGTATCGACTGGGTGGGAAAAAAGTTCGGAAAAGGAACGATAATAGGGCTTCACGGCGAATCTATGGGTTCTGGAGTTTTACTTGAAACTATAGGTATAGATGATAGAATAACCTTTGCTATAGAAGACTGCGGCTACTGCGATTTAGAAGAATTGTTTAAATATCGTCTTTCAAGGGAATATCATATTAAATATTTACCTATAGTTAAACTTGCAAGTTTTGCTACTAAAATTAGAAAAGGCTGGAGATTTTCTGATGTCAGTGCATTAAAACATATAAGCAAAGTAAATATTCCAATTATGTTCGTACATGGAGAATTAGATGATTACGTTCCAACTTACATGAGTAAAAAGATGTATGATATGAAAAAAGGTCCTCATGACCTTTTATACATTGCTCCAAATGCTGCTCATGCACAGGCTTATCTTAAAAATATGAAAGAATATGAGGAAAAAGTGGAAAGTTTCTTAAAAAACATTAATGTAATATAAAACCGGATAAATGCCGGTTTTTTTATGTTTAAAAAATAAAATATAGCACAATATAAAACTAAAAATATTTATAAATATATGGAGGATTATATGGAGCAGCTTCTTGCAGGAATAACATCTATAACTATAAAACAAATCATTATGATAATAATAGGAGGAATATTAATATACCTTGCTATAAAAAAGGACTATGAACCTGCCCTCCTTCTCCCTATGGGATTTGGATGCATACTTGTTAACCTTCCTTTATCCTCTGCAATAAACCAATTAATAAATGGAGAAAGGCAGGAAGGAATATTATCCGTTCTTTTTGAAATAGGTATAATTAATGAGTTATTCCCTCTTCTTATATTTATATCAGTTGGTGCTATGATTGATTTTACTCCTATTCTTCAAAATCCCATTATGCTCTTATTTGGTGCAGCTGCACAGTTTGGTATCTTTCTTACAATGTGTATAGCTACCCTTTTAGGATTTAGTTTAAAGCAGGCTGCTTCAATCGGAATAATAGGAGCAGCTGATGGTCCAACATCTATTATAGTTGCCTCAAAATTTGCAAGGGAGCTTTTAGGTGCTATATCCGTTGCAGCCTATTCCTATATGTCCCTTGTTCCAATAATCCAGCCTCCTGTTATAAAACTTCTTACATCAAAAGAGGAACGAAAAATTAAAATGGCAATAGAAAATAGAGAAGTTTCAAAAGCTGCAAAAATTCTATTTCCAATAATAGTTACAATAATCTCAGGCCTTATTGCTCCTGTTTCAGTGCCTCTTATAGGTTTTTTAATGTTTGGAAATCTATTAAGAGAATGCGGCGTTTTAAACAGGTTATCAGAAGCTGCACAAAAGGAACTTTCAAACATAGTAACAATTCTTCTTGGGCTTACTATTTCTTCAACTATGACAGCTGATAAATTTTTAAGTCCTTATACTATTTTAATAATTATCATGGGACTTATTGCATTTATACTCGATACAGCAGGAGGAGTTTTATTTGCAAAGTTCTTAAATATTTTTTTAAAAAACAAAATTAATCCTATGATAGGAGCTTCTGGAATTTCAGCCTTTCCTATGTCAGCAAGAGTCGTTCATAAATTAGCGCTTAAAGAAGATCCTACAAATTTTCTTTTGATGTATTCAATCAGTGCAAACGTTGCAGGACAAATAGGTTCAATAATAGCGGGTGGTTTAATACTATCCCTTGTTAAATAGACTCTAACTTTCGGAGGAATAAAAATGAATATTATTTCGCAGGAATCACTTTTAAATTTCTACAGAGCTTTAAATATATCCTTAAAAGCTATGCTTGGTATTTTAATTGTTATGATAATTTTCTACATAATAATTATATTATTATCAAAAGCCAAATAAAGGATGTGATAATATGGACATAAAAATAACTGAAACGGTTTTAAGAGATGCAAACCAATCTTTAATTGCAACAAGACTTCCTTTTGAGGATTTTGAAAATATATTAGGATTTCTTGATGAAGCAGGATACTATTCTTTAGAGTGCTGGGGCGGTGCAGTTTTTGATGCCTGTTTGAGATATTTAAAAGAAGACCCTTGGGAAAGACTAAGAAAAATAAAAAGAGTAGTAAAAAAGACAAAGCTTCAGATGCTCCTTCGTGGTCAAAATCTTTTAGGATATAAGCATTATCCTGATGATGTTGTTCGGCTTTTTATAGATAAATCTGTTGAAAATGGTATAGATATTATAAGAATATTTGATGCTCTTAACGACTTTAGAAATATTAAAACTGCAGTTGATGAAACAATAAAAATGAAAGCTCATGCACAAGGCACTATTGTATATACAATAAGTCCAATACACAATACAGAAAACTTTGTAAAACTTGCAAAACAGCTTGAAGACATGGGCGTAGATTCAATATGTATTAAAGACATGGCAGGAATTTTAAGCCCCTTTAAAGCTTTTGAGATAGTAAAAGCTTTAAAGGAATACATAAGAATTCCTATTTTCCTTCATACCCACTGCACTACTATGCTTGGTCCCATGTCCCTATTAAAGGCTGTGGAAGCAGGATGCGATGGTATTGACACAGCTATATCACCCTTCTCAGGAGGAACATCACAGCCTCCAACGGAAACCTTTTATTATATCTTAAAAGAATACGGTTATAATTTAAGTTTAAATGAAGAGATATTAAAAAAGATAAGCTCACATTTTAAAGATATAAGGGATAAATTTTTAGACCATAAAATATTAAATCCCTATGTTCTTGGAGTTGATTCTATGGCACTTATATATCAGGTACCTGGAGGAATGTTATCTAACCTTATTTCTCAGCTTAAAGAACAAAACTGTCTTGAAAAATTAGATGATGTTTTAAAGGAAATACCTAATGTTAGAGCTGAATTGGGATATCCTCCTCTTGTTACCCCAATGAGCCAAATGGTGGGAACTCAAGCTGCAGCTAATGTTTTATCGGGAGAAAAATATAAAGTTATTTTAAAAGAAGTTAAATCCTATGTAAGAGGTGAATATGGGAATCCTCCAGGAAAAATCAATGAAGATTTAAAGAGAAAGATATTAGGAAATGAAGAACCTATTAAATTACGATATGCTGATACGTTAGCACCTATAATTGAAAAAATTAAAAATAGTCCTCCTCAATTTGTCAGAACTGATGAAGATATATTGACATATCTTCTATTCCCTCAGACCGGAGAAACTTTCTTAAAATATAAATATGATGAAAAGGGTTTAGAAAACAAAAAGACTATACACTATGCCATAAAAGCACACCAATAGGAGGATAATCTATGAACAACATTATTGTTACTCTACTGTTAATAAACACGATTTTAGTAGCTGTCGGAGTTTTTTCCTACATTTTTAACAATAGAAAATATAAAACAAATAATAATGAAAAAAGAAATATTAATTATGATAAATTTACAAATAATATAAACAATGAAAATCAAATAATAGGATATTTAGAAGGTGATGCAGAACTTATTGGAAATATCGATGAAGAAACTCTTTGTGTTATTCTTACATCAATTTGTCAAGCTCTAAATAAACCTTTAAACTCAATAAAAATTAAATCCATACGAATAGTTGGAGGTAAAATATGAAATATACAGTAACAATTAACAATCACAAATATGAAGTTGAAGTGGAAGAAGCTGAAAAAAAAGCTGAATTCAGCGATTCCTCTATGCCAATTCCATCTCCTGTAAAGACTCCTTTGACTTCTTCAACTGCTGCAAACTTCAATGATATAATAAAAGCTCCTATGCCTGGGACAATTGTTGATATTAAAGTATCCTTAGGTCAAAATGTAAAAAGCGGTGATGTTCTTCTAATTCTTGAAGCTATGAAGATGGAAAATGAAATTGTATCCCCAAGGGATGGTGCTATTGCGCAAATTCATGTTTCAAAAGGAACATCGGTTAATACTGGAGATGCTTTAATAACATTAAATTAGCATCTCCTTCTCTTTCCTGAAATATGTTCAATATCTATTTTAAACACTTTGGTTTTATTCATATCTTTTTTTACATACTCAAATCCCTCTTTTATATAATCATTAGAGTATTTCTTTATAAGTTCATATAAAGCATCTTCCTTTTGCTCTCCATATACTTCTTTTATTCTTCCAAATACTATTACGCTTTCATAAGCCATACTAAACTTTTTTGAAAGTATTTCAGTTTGACCTACAACACAAAATGAAACCCTATCATTATATTTAAAGTTTTCAAGTTTTTTCCCTTCAGTAGCACAGTGAAATAAAATACTATTTTCTTTATAAACATAGCTTACAGGAACTCCATAAGAATATCCATCTTCCCCAATTGTTGAAAGAACTCCATAAATCCCTTCCTTTAGTATTCTAATACACTCATCAATATCTATTTCTCTATCCTTGCGTCTTAATTCTTTAAACATAAAACCCTCCAGTTTTTTATTTTAAATTCTATCATAATTTGGAGTTTGCCTGCAAGTTATTACCTACCTTTCAAAGCCAAAAAGTTCAATTTCATCTTTCCTTTTTCCCATATATAAATCCAATATAAGCTTTGCGCCTAATACAGCGTATAGTATTCCATTTGAACCATAGCCTATTATATTTTTATCAACAATTACAGTATCAACTCCTGCCTCAGCAAAATAATAGGCACATAGTGCACCAGTAATCCCTCCTCCAATTACAAGTACATCACATTCTATATTTTAACTTAAATATTGATATTTTCTTAAAACAGGATTTACATTAATCCAAAACAACTCTCCACTAACAAGCTTCATAAAATATCCTCCTGAATTTTAATATTGACAATAATTATTATTTGATTATTTGGAAAAATTATTATTTTAATTTAAGTTATAAAAAATATATTATAGGTTACTCTAATAATGACTTACAAGTTTTTATTAGGAGGTATTTTTATGACAAAAAGCAAAAAACGTTTTAAGGCTGAACCAATAGAAAAACACACTGCGGCTCCTTGGGCAAATATTTTAGGAGTTAAACCTTTATCAAATGTTTCAATACCAGATGAATTTAATGTATCTGAAGCTAAGGATTGGGTAGATACAAACGAAAAATAAAGCCTATGCCAAATGGCATAGGCTTTATTTTTAATATTTCTGCTCTGAAAGGCGTTTATAGTTTTCATACCTTTCTCTTGCGTGTTCCTCTGCAGCCTTAAAGAGCTTTTCTGCAGTTTCTGGGAATACATTCATAAGTGATGAATATCTTATTTCTCCTTGTATAAAATCTTTAAAGGATTCTGTAGGCTCTTTAGAATCTAAAATAAAAGGATTCTTTCCTTCGTATTTTAACATTGGATTGTATCTATAAAGATGCCAATAGCCTGAAGCAACTGCCTTTTTCTCCTCTGCTATACTCGTTCCCATTCCCGATTTTATTCCATGATTTATACATGGAGAGTAAGCTATTATAAGGGATGGTCCTTTATAGCTTTCAGCCTCTGCAATTGCTTTTATTGCCTGATTCATATTAGCACCAAGGGCTATTTGTGCAACATAAACATAGCCGTAGCTCATAGCCATAAGACCTAAATCCTTTTTCCTTATCTTTTTGCCCGATGCTGCAAACTTTGCAACAGCTGCTGTAGGTGTTGCTTTTGAGGATTGGCCTCCTGTATTTGAATAAACTTCAGTATCGAGTACCAAAACATTTACATCTTCTCCTGAAGCTAAAACATGGTCTAATCCTCCAAAACCTATATCATATGCCCATCCGTCTCCTCCTATTATCCATTGAGAACGCTTTACGAGGAAATCCTTTTTATCAATTATGTCTTTAATACTATCCTTTCCTGAATAATTATGCTTTTCAAGTTCTCTCAATACAATTTCCGATGCTTTTTTGGATTTTTCACCGTCATCCATAGCCTCAAGCCACATACGGAAAGCTTCCTTTAATCCATCGCTTATGGGCATATCGAGGGATTGCCTCATAATTTCTGCTATGTGTTCTCTTATTTGTTTTACTCCAAGATACATACCAAGACCGAATTCAGCATTATCTTCAAACAGAGAGTTTGCCCATGCTGGACCTTTACCTTCAAAATTAACAGTATAAGGTGTTGATGGAGCGCTTCCGCTGTATATTGAAGAACATCCTGTTGCATTTGCTATCATCATCCTGTCTCCAAAAAGCTGCGTTAAGAGTTTTACATATGGAGTTTCACCGCATCCTGGGCATGCACCGTTAAACTCAAACAAAGGCTTTGCAAACTGGCTTCCTTTTACAGTATATTTATCAACTCTGTCCTCCTTTGGACGAATCGTAGCTGCAAACTCCCAATTTTCAGCTTGAGCTTTAATCTGTTCCTCTGCCATTTTCATTACAATAGCCTTGCCTGGTGCAGGACATACATCTGCGCAGCTTCCGCAACCCGTACAATCGAGAGGGCTAACCTGTATTCTATACTCTAAGCCTTCAAGTCCTTTACCAATTGCAGGCTTTGTAGTAAAACTTTCAGGCTTTTTCTTAGATTCTTCTTCATCAAGAAGGAATGGCCTTATGGTTGCATGAGGGCAAACATAGGCACATTGATTGCACTGAATGCACTTATCTATCTGCCATTCAGGAACCATTACAGCAATTCCGCGTTTTTCATAGGCAGCAGTACCATTAGGGAATGTACCATCTTCTATTCCATTAAATGCGCTTACAGGAAGGTTATCACCCTCAAGCTTTGCCATAGGTATTTGTATATTCTTTATAAAATCCGGAACATTTCCCATCTCTCTAATTTCTTCATTTACAGCATCTGCCCAAGAACTTGGAACGGTAACTTTAATAAGAGCTTCTATTCCTTTATCTACAGCAGCGCAATTCATGTCAACGATTTTTTGTCCTTTTTTACCGTAGGCTTTATTTATTGATTCCTTAAGATATTTTACTGCATCTTCAATGGGTATTACATTGGCCAGTTTAAAAAAGGCTGACTGCATTATCATGTTTATTCTGTTGCCAAGTCCTATATCCCTTGCTATGGATACTGCATCTATAATATAAAAATTTATATTATTTTTAGCAATATAACTCTTTATATTCCCTGGAAGCTTTTCATCAAGTTCGCTTACATTAAAAGGACAATTAAGTACAAAAGTTCCTCCTTTTTTAAGACCTTTAAGTATATCATAATGATATATAAAGGATACATTATGGCAGGCTATATAATCAGCATCATATACAAGGTATGGAGATTTTATAGGCTTTTTACCAAATCTTAAATGGGATACTGTCGTACCTCCAGATTTTTTACTGTCATAGGAAAAATATGCCTGAGCATATAAGTTTGTGTTATCCCCGATAATTTTTACTGCACTCTTATTAGCACCAACAGTTCCATCTGAGCCAAGTCCCCAGAATTTACAGCTTATTGTACCCTCAGGAGTTGTATCTATAATTTCTTTTTCGCAAAGAGATGTATTTGTAACATCATCTTTAATTCCTATTGTAAATGCATCCTTTGGAGCTACATTCTTTAAGTTATCAAATACAGAGAGAATCTGCGATGGTGTTGTATCCTTTGAACCAAGACCGTACCTTCCTCCAACTATTAAAGGCTTATTATCTTTTTCATAAAATACCTTTACAACATCAAGATATAAAGGTTCTGCAACTGAGCCTGGTTCTTTTGTTCTATCGAGGACAGCGATTTTTTTAACAGTCTTTGGAAGTACCTTGAAGAAATAATCGCAGCAGAAAGGCCTGTAAAGATGAACTTTTATACAGCCTACTTTCTCTCCCTTTGACATAAGATAATCTACAACTTCATCTATAGTATCACAAACAGACCCCATCGCTACTATTATATTTTCTGCTTCATTATGACCATAATAATCAAAAGGATGGTAGGAATGACCGCTTATCTTTTCAAACTCTCTCATATAATGCTCAACTATATCAGGAACGGCATTATAAAATTTATTTGAAGCTTCTCTTCCCTGAAAATATATATCGGGATTTTGAGCTGTTCCTCTTGTTACAGGATGTTCAGGACTTAAAGCTCTTTCCCTGAATTCTTTTATTGAATTATAATCAACAATATTTGAAAGATCCTCGTTATCTAAAATTTCAATCTTTTGGTATTCATGAGATGTTCTAAATCCATCAAAAAAGTGTATAAAAGGAATTCTCGATTTAATAGCGCTCAAATGAGCAATACATCCCATGTCATAGGCTTCCTGTACACTCGATGATGCAAGAAGAGCAACTCCGCACTGGCGGCATGCCATAACATCCTGATGATCGCCGAAAATCGATAGTGCATGAGCTGCAACTGCTCTTGCGCTTACATGTAAAACTCCTGGCAGAAGTTCTCCTGCCATTTTATAAAGATTTGGAATCATAAGAAGGAGTCCTTGGGATGCAGTATATGTAGTAGTAAGGGCACCTCCCTGAAGGGAACCGTGCATTGCGCCAGATGCTCCTGCTTCGGACTGCATTTCAACAACCTTTACGCTTTGACCAAAGATATTTTTCATACCATGGGCAGACCATTCATCAACATTTTCTGCCATTGGAGAGGATGGTGTTATAGGAAATATCGCTGCAACTTCTGTAAAGGCATAGGACGCACGTGCAGCTGCCTCATTGCCATCCATTGTCTTCATTTTCTTTGCCATGTTAATCCTCCTTTTTAATAATACTCATATCAGTTTTATTATTTCTAATTGGAGGATAAAAATACATATTTATAATTTTATTTTAAATTTAATATTGATAGAAAATAAAAAAAGATTTATAATATAATTGACCATATGGTCAATTATATTAAGGGGTGATTTGATGCTGGTTCAATTAAAAAATGTAAACAAAAACTTTAAATCTATGCAAAATATTGTATTCTCTTTAAACAGTATAAACCTTGAGGCAGACAAAGGGGAAATTGTAACCATTCTTGGACCTTCCGGCTCTGGGAAATCAACACTTTTAAACATAATAGGAGGAATAGACAGAGCCGACAGCGGCAGCATAATCATAGAAGGTGTAGATTTAAATAAATTAAACGATAAAGAAATTACAAAGTACAGAAGAAATAATATAGGATATATATTTCAATTTTATAATCTTATTCCAAATCTAAATATATATGAAAACATCGAAGTATCAACTAATATCAGCGAAAACCCTTTAAAAATTGAAGAAGTTTTAGATGGGGTTGGAATGCTTGATAAGAGAAACAAATTCCCTCAGGAACTTAGTGGAGGTGAACAACAGAGGGTGTCCATCGCAAGAGCTATTGCAAAAAATCCCAAAATACTGCTATGTGATGAACCTACCGGAGCCCTCGATTATAAAACAGCTAAAGAAATATTAAATCTTTTAGAATATGTAAACAGCAAATATAAAACAACAATATTTATTGTAACCCATAATACTGCCATTAGCAGAATGAGCGATAGAATAATAAGACTAAGAAGCGGTGAAATAGTTGAAAATATAAAGAATAATAATAAAATCTCTGCAAAAGGGGTTGAATGGTAATGGTTTTAAATAAAAAAATAAAAAGAGTTATTTTAAGTCAAAAAGCTGTATATATAGGCTCAATAATCCTTGTAATGTTAAGCTCACTTTTATATACAAACTTTAATATATCTATGAAAAATGTTGAAAAAAATAAGAATCTTTTTCTTAAAATAACAATGATTGAAGATGCAAAGGTGATAACTCAAAAGCCTTTAGAAAACATCTCTGAATTAGAAAATAAATTCAATGTATTAATTGATGAAAGGAAGCAGCTTGATGTTAATATTAATAGCAATACAGTCTTAAGAATATTTGAAAAAACTGAAAAAGTCGATATTTCCTATATTGTTGAAGGAAAGAATATTGAAAGTGATAATGATATTTTACTTGATCCTAATTTTGCAAAGGCTAATAATATTAAAATCGGTGATTATATAGAATTGCCCTTTGGAAAATTTATAGTTAAAGGTTTCTTCTCTATGCCAGATTATATTTATCCATTGAAATCAGATACTGATATGATGGTCAACTATAATAATTTTGGAATAGCAATACTGTCAAAAAATAAAATTAATGAAATAAACAAAGGTATAAACTATTATCTTATAAAATATAAATCAAAGGACTCTTATAAAATAAAGGATTATATTGCAGAAAATAACTTTATAATATTCTATCAGGACATTAAGGATAATCCCCGCTACAGTTTTGTTGATGCCAAGCTTATGGGATCTACTAAAATGGGTTCAGCCCTTCCTGTTATTATTCTTCTTTTAACATCGCTGCTCGTGTGTATAGTAATTTGGAGGATTATAAAGACTGAGTTTTCACAAATCGGTACGCTTTATGCCTTAGGGTATACTAAAAAAGAAATTCTTTTTCACTATCTATCCTATGGTAACATTATAGCGCTTTTAGGCGGTGTATCAGGAACAATACTTGGTCTTATTTTTGTAAAACCATTAACTAGTTTTTTTATCAGCTATTTTAATATACCTTTAATAGAAAATTTATTTGATATAAAGTATATAATAATAAGTCTACTGATTCCCTATATATTTATTATTCCTGCTATTTCCTTTGTAACTTTAAAGGCTCTTAGGTTATCTCCTGTTAATCTTATGAGAGGAAACAATGAAATAATTAAAATTGGGATCCTAGAGAAAAAAATTAATATTACTAAATTGAAATTCATATCTAAATTCAGGATAAGAGAGGTTACCAGAAGCCTTCCCCGTCTATTTGTATTAATATTTGGTATTACTATTGCTTCTATGTTTTTGCTCTTAGGATTTTTATATAAAAATTCAATAGATTATCTATTAAATCAAAGTATGAATGAAGTTTATAAATATGAATATAATTATGTTCTTAAAGCTTATGAAGACGATAATAACTATGGAGGCGAAGAATACAACCTATCAGCTTTTAAAGTTGAAAACAAAATAGAAAGTTTTGCTGTTTTAGGAATAAAGCCCGATTCAAAGATGATTAACCTTACAGATGAATCTGGTAAAAGCATTTCTATCAATAGTGTTATTGCAACCCGTCCACTATCAAATACTCTAAATATAAAAGAAGGGGATAAAATTATAATTACAAATAAATATAGCAATAAAAAATACGAAATAAAGATAGATAAGATAGCTGAAGTTTATACAGGAAATAACATTTATATGCCTCTTTCAGATTTTAACAAGATTATGAATTTAAATGAAAATTCGTTTATAGGTATATTTAGCAGCAACAAATTAAACATTGATGAGGATAAAATACTGAAATTCGAAACCAAAAAAGACTTTGAAGAAGCATTTAAAACAATACTAAATCCACTGAAAGCGTCTTTTGCTGTTATTTCACTATTTGCATTTGTAATATCACTTGTTGTAATATATATAATAACTGGAATTTCTATAGAGGAGAATAAAAATAATATATCAATGTTTAAAATATTTGGATATACAAATAATGAAATAAACAGCCTAATATTAAACACTGCAACAATACCAGTTATAGTAGGTTTTTTAATCTCTATACCGCTTCTTATAAAATCAATGGATGCTCTTTTCAGAAGTTTTTCAAAGGGTATAGACTTTGCATTCCCTTTAAAGCTTGAACCTTTATCAATCGTTTTAAGCTTTATAATTATGATTGGTATTTATGAACTTTCAAAATATCTTTCTAAGAAAAAAATATTAAATATATCTTTGTCGGAGGCACTAAAATCTCAAAGGGAGTAGATATATTGAACATTTCATTTGATAATTTACCAGAAGATAAAAAAAACAAAATAATACAATCTGCACTTAATGAGTTTGCAGCAAAAGGCTATGAGAGAGCTTCAACTAATGTTATTGTTGAAAATGCAGAGATTTCAAAGGGCTTGCTGTTTTATTATTTTAAAAGTAAAAAAGGTCTTTACATCTTTCTACTAAATTATGTGATACCTATTATGTACCAAAAATTTTATGAATATGCAGATATGAATATAACAGATTTTTTTGAAAGGCTTAAAAATTGGCAGGTAGCAAAGCTTACTCTATTTGAAAAACTTCCCCTTGAGACCAAATTCTTAATAAAAGCATTTACAGACATCCCAAAGGAATTAAAGAATGATATATTAATAATATATAGTAAATATACACAGGATGGTTTTAGAATGATATTTGATAACATAGATTATTCAAATTTCAGGAACGATATAGATAAGCAAAAGGCAATAAATACAATAATCTGGACATTAGAAAGCTATGGAAACAAATACATGAAGGAAAACTTAGATGAACATGGAAATTTAATTATTAAAAAAGATGTGATTTTAAATGATATTTCAGATTATATAGAAATTCTAAAATACGGAGTAAAGGAATAGGTTAAACAATAAATCTATTCCTTTTATTTTTATAAGAAGTTCTTTAAAAGCTTAAAAATATTAAATGTTGTCCGTTATAAACTTTATTGCATATAATATATTTTAATTTATAATTACATTTTATATTTTCCCATAATATGTTACAGCGAAAAACAAATAAATTTTAAAGATATATCAAGTATGATATATATATTTTTAAAGTACCGTATCCTGTAGACTGTATTTTTAAACTATAATATTTGCTATAAATTTTTGGTATTATATAAGCTGTCTGCGCTGGAAGAATTTTTTTTGAATAATCCTGTATCCATGTTATATTGTCAGGGCTGTATTGACTCGCTGCTGTAACTTCATAGCCGCCTAAATTGCTTATAAATACTGTTGCCTGAATTAAATGGCTAAAATCAATAGGACTACTACTTACAGTTCCATTTATATAATTCAATTTTTCCTCATAATCGTTATACTTTACAATGCTTTGCCCAAAGGGTACTGGAGAGTCGAGGCTGTAAGCAATTTCAAGGCATGGAATATTATCATAGATTTTGTTATAGGAAGAACCAAAGGTAAGCATATCAAATCTGCCCCCCTCCCCTTTTAATAAAAGCCCTTTATTTATAAGCATACCATTTTTCCATTTTTGAACTATGTTAGTTAAATTGAGCTCTATCTTTCCACTTTTTTTATATATTAAATGATAGTTTATAGGACTTACATAAATTTTAGGTTGAAAGCTATAAACTGTAAAATCTCCAAAATCCTCAAGGAGAGGATATATACCAATTGCATATAAAGCAGTTGGATTTGTCCTTTCAAGGAGATTAAGGTAAAGTTTTGCAGAGGTGATTTGTGCCCTTTCAGGAAGAGTAGATAAATCAAAAAAAATATAGCTTTTATAAAATCCTTCATCATCCCTGCCGCATTTTATAACTTCCTCTTTAAAGTTTTTATCAGGCTCAGAGCTTTTTATAGTCAAGCTCCTTTCAGATATAAATTTACCTGTCATAAAATCACCTCTGCAAAATGATTATTCTGCAACATAATAAATTAAATTATTCTTTGATTTTTTAAATTCTTCTTCAAGCAAGTCTATACTTTTTCCTAAGCAATAATTTTTTGCAGTATTTATACCATTTAATATTAGCCTCCTTCTTAAGGCAGGACTTCTAAATAAAATCTTTAATTTGTCTTTTAAATCCCTTATATTTCCTCTTTCATACATAATACAGTTTTTATTATGAATTGCATATTCTTTTACTCCTTCATTATCTGAAGTTACAACACAACACCCACTGCTCATTGCTTCAAGGGGCGGGAGGGAAAATGCTTCATAATATGAACCTGATACATAAATATCGCTTTCTCTATAAAGCCTTGATAATTCATCCTGTGTCGGACTTATACTATACTGAATATTAAGCTTGCCATTATAATATATTTTGCTTGGTATAGTTTGAGTAGCCCAAGAAATTTTAAATAAATACCCTTCCTCTTTTAATTCATACAAAGCCCTAATAATATCATCATGCCCTTTAAATTTAAGGCTGTCTGAACCTACTATTAATATTTTAAAAGGTAATGTTATTCTTTTTTTAACAGGATAAAAAACATTATTGTCAACAGCATTAGGAATTTTAACAGAATTTCTTTTAAAAATATCCTTAATCTTTCTTTGCATAACATTTGAAACCGTTAATATTCTTACAGGTAAATTGTATGCAGTATAAGCAGTATTCCTTATTAAAGGCTCAATTTCTTCCCATTCAAATATATAAAAATCCCCTTGAGATAAATAATATTTTAAAGGTGCCAAAGTCATTAAAGCATCAACTATTAAATCGTAATATCCAGCAATTACAATATCACAGGGATATACTGCTCTATAAAGTTCAACATCTTCCTTAACCTGTATATAGGAACAATTGGTTTTAAACCACTCCATTTTAGGAAGGTGTGAGTATAAAGTTACTCTATGTCCTCTTTCAGATAAAAGATTTGCCTGATTTAATATGACCTTTAGTCCGCCAGTTTGAATATTATGAGGAAGAAGATAAGCTATATCAAATTTTTCTTTAGTTTTCAAAGATTCAACTTCTATTTTTTTATAATTTATATTTAAAAGTTCAAGTTTCATTTTACATATATCTGCCTTTTCATAATCTTCATCAATAATTGCCCTGTTTATCTCTAAAATTATATCCTTATTGTAGAATTCCTGAGCTAAAATATTAATCCTTTTATTAAAATTATCAAAACGTATTTTATCATAATCTATCATTATTCAATCTCCCTTCCAAAAGCAGAATGATAGACGAATTAAAAGCTGTCATTGGAAGTATTTCAACTTTTTTTACTTTATACTTTTTAAAATCTGAAATTTTCCATAAACTTTTGTGTTCCTCAAGATTGTTATCAAGATAAGTTTGCTTTGAAGGTATTGCAGGAGTGCATACTAAAAGGTTTTTACATATTTGTAATAAAGATTCAATTATTTCTTCCCCCTCATTTTTATTAAAATGCTCAAGTACATCTATCATAAGTATTAAATCATAACTGTATTTTAAACTTTTTATAACTTCCTGTACAAATCCAAAATAGACTTTGTTATATACATATTCATATATTGGATTTTTATAATCTTTATATCCCTCAATTCCATCTATTATTACTTCCCATTTATCTTTTGAATATCTTTCATTTGAAATATCAAGAATTTCTCTTAAAAGGACTCCGTATTTTCCAAAGCCTATCCCAACATCAAGTATACTTTTTGGATTTTGAGAAAGTGCTATATCAAGTATTGTTGATATCTGTCCATAATAGCTTGTAGGCATAAAATCACCTCTTTTATTTCTGATTTATTATATGACAATTTTTTCTATATAAACACAATTTTTAACATGCTTTCATACAATATATAGCAGAAAGGGTATCATAAAACATTCCTTTTTAATATAGAGGTGAAATATATGCCCAACAATATAATCTTTAATGAAACGGCTGAAGAATTAAAGGCCCAGGTTTTTGGACTTAAAGGTACTACTCTTCAATCGTTGCAGCTTGATGATAGTGGAAATTTGATGATAAGCGGAAGCATGACAGTATCAGGGCCTGTAACAGTTGTTGCCGAAAGCTTAAGCATAAGGGCTTTATCAGGAGATACTGACTCTGTGGCTATCTCTGGTACTGTTACTGTTGCAGGTACTGTAACAGTTGGGAATACCGTAACCGTTGTTGCAGAAAGCTTAAGTATTAGATCTTTATCTGCTGATACCGATACAGTATCAATAGGCGGGACGGTTAACGTAATTAAAACAGGTAATTCCTTTACAGAAAATAATGCTACTATAACGGATGTTGCTGGTACTGGAGTTACTCTTTTATTTGACAGTTCTCAGCAGACTCTTTATTCCTACTACGTAAAGAATAATGCTGCAAACACAATTCAAGTAAGGCTTCAAATATCACCTACAGACAATGATGATTACTTTATAAACGACCAGACAGTTGCAACAGATGTTTCTCCAGAATCTGCTGTTGTTATTGCTCCAAAATATTTCTTAAGATATACAAGGCTTTATTATGACACTGGAACTTATACAGCTGACTTTGAAGCCTACTGCAATGGTCATGTATAATATCTGCCGGTTTAACCGGCAGATACATAGCTTTATGGGGGGATTAACTTGTCTATAAGTTTATGTATGATTGTTAAAAACGAAGAGGAAAATATTAAAAGATGCCTTGATAGTGTTTGCGATATAGTTGATGAAATAATAATCGTTGATACAGGTTCCAGCGATAGAACTATTGAAATTGCTAAAAATTATAATGCAAGGATCTATAACTTTGAGTGGAATAACAATTTTAGCGATGCAAGAAATTTAAGCCTTGAAAAGGCAAGTTGTGATTGGATACTTATTATGGATGCCGATGATGAGTTTGAAAGGGAGGATAAAGATAAACTTTTAAATCTAACAAAAAATGAAAATGTAAACGCCTATTTTCTTCAAACTTTAAGCTATGTTGGAGAAAATAAAGGTCTTGATATCATCATGAATCTTAATGTAAGGCTTATAAGAAATAAAACGAGATATAGATTTTATGGAGCAATACATGAGCAGATTAAACCAAATGATATAGATGAAAATAAGAAAGATGCTATTAAGGTTGAAGATGTTAGATTTTATCACTATGGCTATTTAAACAAAACAGTAAAAGATAAAGATAAAAGAAAGCGCAACATGGAAATTATTCAAAAAGAACTTGAAAAAGAACCAAATAACAGCTTTATGCAATTTAATATGGGCTGCGAGTATTATGCCCTCGGAGATTTTAAAAAAGCATTGGAATACTATGAAGAATGCTATAAAAATTTTAATCCAAACCTTGGGTATACTCCAAAACTTTTAATGAGAATGGCCACCTGCTATGATCAGCTCGGAATATATGAAAAGGAATTTTGGATGATTGAAACCGGACTTAGACTATATCCTAACTTTACTGATCTTGAATTTTTAAAGGCAAACACATACTTTAATCTTCAAAAATATACTCTATCAATTAAATCTTTAAATAAATGTATTGAAATGGGAGAACCTCCCTCTTATTTAAACTGTCTTGTTGGTGTTGGAACCTATAGACCTTATTTTCTTCTTTCAAGCATATATTATATTAACGGAGACTTCGATGAATCGTATAAATGCTGTATTGAAATATTAAAAATACGTCCAAACTGCATGGACGCCTTTTATAGAATTGCTGATATATTATTCGAACAAAATAAGGAAATTAATGAAATAAAACAAAATCTTGAAAGTTTTTTTGGAGGAAAACTCGATGCCATATCCTATATTACACTTTGCGATATATTCTTTTCAAAGGGTAAATATGATGCAGCCTATGAATATATTTTAAAAGCAGAGAACTTTTCTGAATATAAAGAAACTATATCATACTATAAAGGCATGTGCCTTTTTTATCAAAAAAAATTCTTCAATGCAAAGGAATGTTTTAAAACTTTAAAATCAGAAGACTTTTATAGCAAATCAATATATTACATCATACTTTGTGACATACTTACTGGAAACATGTCTATAGCCTTAAAGATGCTTAAAAAGGCTGAGGAATTTGAAAGCAGCGATAAAATAATAATTTATAAGTCCTTCCGCGATTTATTATTAAATAAAAAATGTAATGCTCTAAGCAATGATAAAGAGG
This sequence comes from Caloramator quimbayensis, assembly GCF_900167605.1. GTDB lineage: Bacteria > Bacillota > Clostridia > Clostridiales > Caloramatoraceae > Caloramator_B > Caloramator_B quimbayensis. The sequence continues at coordinate 83,877 of NZ_FUYH01000003.1, forward strand.
ATTCTAAAAAATATTTAAGTTTAATCTTTGAACTTTTATCTATTCTATTAAAACTTCAAAGATTTGATGAGTTTGAAAAAGCCCTTGAAATGCTGAATTTAATTGAAAGTGATGAAGTGCTTTTGGAGCTTGCAAAACTATATTACAATAACGGTTATTATAAACAAGCCTATAAGGAATTTATAAGGTCAATTAAATTGTTTGATAAAATAGATGCCCAAGGGCTTGATATGATGAAAAAATCGCTGATGATGATTAATTCAGGCAAAAAATAATTTTCTTCACTTATAATTTTATTAAATTTGATAAGAAACACTTTTGAAATTTAAGCTAATATTATAAAATTTATATTTAAAGTTTAAAAAAGCTACATTTCTATTAAGAAAAAGTCCATAATACTGCTAAAGTCAATATAAAACGAATTTTAGAAGCTCTTGCCTTGTTGACGCAGAAAATTATAGAACTTTTGGTTGTTTGAGCGGAGCGAGTTTCCAAAAGTTCTTAATTTTCAAGGAAACGAGGCTTAGAGCTTCTTAATAAGTGAAAAAGATTGGCTGTGCAGTATTATGGACTTTATTTTATTAAAATGCATAATTCCAAAGATTCAATGAATAACTTTAAGTTCTGGTAAATTTAAAGGTTTACACATTCCCTTCTATCTCATCCCACTTTTTACTCTTATATTTAAAGAAATAAAGAATTACACTTCCATCAAAAATCCATTGTATTGCAGTTACAACCCATACATAAACCACATTAAGTTTAAGTATAAATATTACAAAATACATTAGAGGTATTCTTATTAACCAGCTTGATATTAAAGATACTTTAAAGGGAGTTTTTGTATCGCCAGCCCCCTTCATTGCACCTGCTAATATCATTGATATACCCATAAAAGGCTGCTCAATAGATGCTACCATAAGACAGCTGCTTCCAAGAGCAATTGTATCCTTTTCCTTTATAAATATTTTAATCAACAAGTCGGGTATTGTTAAAAATAAAATAGAACATAAAAGCATTATGCCTGTACCAAAAAACATTGCTATATATGCATACTCCCTTGCGTTTTTATAATCTTTTGCACCTATTCTTTGTCCAACAAGAGCCGTTGATGCCACTGCAAAACCCCATCCTGGCATAAAGGATATCGACTCTATTGTTGTAGTAATTGTATTTGCAGCAAAGGCTAAGGTTCCAATGTGCATTATAAATGAAAGCGAAACAAGCCTGCTTATATTAAAAGCGGCCTCCTGCATTCCAGATGGAATTGCAAGTTTTACTATTTTAGACATATAATCTTTATTAATTTCCTTTAAATATTTTAGTTTAATTCTAAAATCGGAATAATATCTATAATATATCATGAGAAATATAAATCCTGTTATATAAGCAGTTGTTGTAGCTACTGCTGAACCCATTATCCCCATTTCTTTAAATCCTAATCTTCCATATATGAGCATCCAATCGAGGGATATTGTTATAATATTTATAATTACAGAAACTATTAGAGGAGTTACAGTATTTCCTGTCCCTCTAAGTCCTGAATTTAAAATACTGCATAACATGTTAAAAAAAGCTCCAATAGATACTATCCTCATAAATCTGCTTCCATAATAGAGTACCTCTCCCTTTGCACCTGCAAGTAAAAGTATTTGTTTTGAAAATACTCCAAGAATAAAAGCTATAACTGCTGCAACAATTCCTCCTATTATAAGGCCTTGGCTTAAGTATCTTTCAGCATTATCTTTTTCTCCTGCCCCTGTCATCTGTGCAACCATAGTAGTAACACCAACGCTTATTCCAACAGCTATAAATATATTAGCAATTGTATATATTATTTCAGAGCTGAAGGATACTGAACTTACAGCAATATTACCCCCATAATTCCCTACAAAGGCAGTATCTACTACCCACACCATCATGTATAAAATCATTTCTCCAACAGCTGGCAGGGCAATCTTCAAAACTTCACTGATTTTATGCAAAAAAATCCCCCCTTACAATGCTACATATAGAATAACATGTAAGGAAGGATTTTGGCAATTTTATTGACACTTAAAAACTGTTTTTAACATCATCATAGGCTTCTTTTAAAATTTCTATACCTTCTTTTATCTTGCCCTCATCTGCGCTTGCAAAGCTTAATCTAAAATATTCTGTATCCCTTCCATCTATGTAGAATACCTTGCCTGGAGAAATCAAAAGCCCTCTTTGTTTTGCTACACTTGCTAAAATTGTAGAACTAACATCCGACTTTGCAAAAACATGTATTCCTCCCTTTGGTTCTTTAAATTGTATAAATGGAGCTTCTTTTTTTAAAGTATCTGCCAAAACATCATAGCGGTTTTTATATATTTTCCACATTTTATCTAAATGATTTTGCCATTGTCCTCTTCTTAAAAACAAATCAAATGCCCTTTGAATAAGGCTTGATGTAGATATATCTGTGTTATATTTTACAGAAGACACCTTCTTTGTAATAACCGATGGTGTTATTAAAAACGCAAGCCTTATGCCTGGCATGAATATTTTTGAAAAACTTTTTAAATATATTACCCTGTCCTTCCCATCCATCGTCTTTATTGAAGTACTTTTATCCCCGTAAAACTTAAGTTCTGATAAATAATCATCTTCTAAAATATAAGTATTATATTTTTGTGCTAAATAAAGAAGCTGCAATTTTTTAGCATTGCTATAGGATATTCCTGTAGGATTATGATAGTTTGACATTATATATATAAGTTTTGGGTTACAGGATTTTAAAACGGTTTCAAGCTCCTTTATATTGATACCATCCTCATCTATTGGAACTTCAATAATACTTGCACCTCTTGATTTAAATGCCGCAACAGCACCAGTATAAGTAGGGCTTTCAACTACAATAGTATCATTAAACCCAAGTAATGACTTTGATATTATATCGATTCCCTGCTGTGCTCCTGATATTACATGTATATTATTAAAATCACAGGGAATATTATTTCCCTTTAAATACTCTCTAATGCTTTCCCTTAAGGGATAGTAACCTTGAGATTCTGAATATGCAAAAGCAAGACCTCTATCTCTCTCAAGAACTTCATTTAAAGCTTCCTTAAAATCATCTACAGGGAAAAGCTCTGGTTCGGGATTCATTGAAGATAGATTTATTTTAACTATTTCATTTACCTTATTGGATGAATTAATCTCTCCTTCATCTTCGATTTTATTTTCTTCAAAAGCTTTAATTCCTCTCACAAAGGTACCGCTTCCCACCTTTGAATACACATATCCCTTTTGTTCAAGGAGTTTATATGCACTTACTATTGTAACGTTATTAACCTCAAGCCTTTTAGAAAATTCCCTGATTGGAGGAAGCTTTTCATCTGGTTTAAAGCTGCCGTTTTCTATAAGATTCCTAATACCATCATAAACCTGCATATATAAGGGCTCATCAGAATTTTTATTTATCTCAATGGATTCATATATTTTCATAAAAGCACCTTCCTCTATAATAAAATAGAGCTGTTTACAGCTCTATTTTCTCAAAAAGAATACCGACGTTGTTCCGCTTCCAACATGACTTCCTATGGCAGCCCCTATCTCAGAAATAACAAATTCTTTAACACCGAAAGTCTTTTCTATTTCTTCTTTTATCTGCATACAAAGTTCTGTTTCACGGGCGAAGTTCATACCTATAACTTGGTTTTCTATTTCAAATCCTCTTTCTTTCATTGTATCTATAATCTTTTTAATTACTGCCTTTTCTCCCCTAACCTTATCATAAGGAACGATATAACCATCATCAAACTGCAAAATAGGTTTTACATTAAGGAGAGTTCCGATAACTGCCTGAGATGTTGAAATTCTCCCTCCTTTTTTAAGCATATCAAGATGTCCAACAGCAAATATATGCTCCATCCTATCTCTCATATATATTACTCTATCTATTATCTCTTCTTTGTTTTTTCCTTCTTTAACCATAAGAGCTGCTTCTCTTACCATAAGACCGTAACCTACAGAGGCACCCTTTGAGTCAATAACTGTAATATTATCGCTTCCTATTAAATCCTTTGCAACGCAGGCTGACTGATAAGTACCACTAAGCCTTGATGAAAAACATATTGAAATTATATAGTATCCTTCATCTAAATACTTTTTAAATTCTTCAGTAAATACCGCTAAAGGTATCTGAGATGTCTTAGGAAGGCCTTTAAATGTATCAAGTTTTTCATAAAATTCCTTAGTAGTTATAGTTACTCTATCCTTATACTCTTCATCTCCAAAATTAACAATCATAGGTATCATATGTACCCCAAGCTCATCTAAATAATCTAAATCCAAATCACAAGCACTATCTGCAAAAATTATTATTTTTTCCATAATTTCCCTCCCCTGTTTAAAATTATTTTCATACATAATTTATTATACAACAAAAGGATTTTTTTAAAATATTAAATCAAAATAATTAACAATCTATTTAATTATATAATAATTCTTATTCTATGTAGTAAACTATTTCATCGATTAAATACTCATCCCCATAGGTAGTATACTGTCTTAATGACTCCTTTATAATTTTTCTCATGCTTAAATTTTCAAGAAGCATATTTAAATCTCCATCTATATGCTTAAAATCCTCACAAGATTTAATATCCTCAATTGAACAGGGCTCTTTTTTTCTCATTAAATATTGAATAATAGGCTTTGAAATATCTTCTATGCTAAATTCTATAAAGCTCTCAGCCGAATTTAGAATACTTTTAATTTTATCTTTAGCTGAAGCTTCAGAATTAAAATAATTAAATAATTCATTTATTTCACTGCTCATACTAACTGCCAATGATAAAATGTCCTTATCCGTTATGTGTCCCTTTAAACTCATTAAAAGCCTTGCATAATTTTTTAATACTTCAAAACTCCACTGATAGGAAGTCTCAATTTTACCTACAGAATTATATTTCTTTGTATAATGAATGCTCGTTAGAAGGTTTGAGAGAATTTCAATATTTCTAATGTCCCTGTCTTTATCTTTATAAAATTTAGTAGATAAATGAATATTTTTTATATCATCATCTATACAATAAACAAGCCTTCCTGCAAAAAAAGCCTTATGAAAAGTCCCACCCTTAAGTATATTCTTATATGAATCAATAAACATATCTTTTGATATATAATTTATGTGTATAGGTACGCCAAAAGCCTTACTGTAAATATTCAAAGTCTTACTCTTCTCTTTTGTAACAACTAAAAAGTCTATGTCAGATTCCTGCCATATATCGCCATAAATTATGCTTCCATAGACAACAACAGCAATAACGCTGCTATTTTTCTTTAACTTTTCCTCCACCTGTGAATATGCCTCTTGAAATTCTTTTATGTTATACACTTTCCTCACCCCGCTTAATTTAAATTAAAATTTATTATAGCAAAATTAAAAATGAATTACAAATAAAGCCGGCATTAATTTTATGCCAGCCTATCCTTCTATATTTCTTATATTTATGACTTCTTTATTTCCGCAATAAGGGCAGATACAATAATGGGTACAAATATTAGGAGGATCTCCATCATTTAAATCTGTAAGTCTATAACTTAAATAGGGTGAATAATCATCATAATAATTTTCAACCCTGTCAAGTATCTGCATTTTTGCCCCGCAAATACTACAATACTTATCATATTCATAAAATCCATTGCACACAGGGCAAATATACATTTTTTCATCTCCTCTTTTTAATAAGCTTTATGATAACGATTAGAATTATTATAACTATACCTGTAATCAGTACTGTCTTTAATGGATTAAAGAAATATTTTACCTTTAAATAAATATAGGGAAAAGTTATAATATCAATCAATCCAATTTTTTCCTTTTCTCCTATTGAAAGCGCATACTTTCCTCCTCTATCATAGGAGTATACTGCTACATAATAATCTCCGCTTTTTGGGATTTCCCCTCTTATGCTCTGTGCTCTATAATAAGCTGTTTGAGTAAATTTTTCATAAAAATAATTTTGAGGTCCCGGAGGTAGAACAATCGCTCCATAGCTTTGGGGTATTTTAAAAGGTAAATCTGCTTTTTCCTTTATGCCTTCACCTATTATTGCAATATAAGGCTTAAAGTCTTCATTTCCCTTTATAACAGGAATTGTCATCTCCACATAAAAAGTATCCTTTTCCTTTGCACTAAACTTAACAAAATCAACATCTTCTTTTGTTTTTAGCTCTCCATAAACTGCATAAGAAATCTGATAATCTGGTACAACTGCTGGATTTGAAAAAATTAAATCTTTTCCCTCAAATATAGGTTTATGAGCATAGGCTGGAACAGAAAAAATAATAATAAATAATGCTGCAAAAATTACTATTTTTCTCTTCATATTAATCCTCAATCTATATTATTTATATAGATAATATATTCAATTCTTATTTTTTTCATACATCTATCATAAAAAAAAGAAGTACACTTTATCAAAGGTACTTCTTATAAAAAATTACATCTTTTCAAAAGCTGATTTGTCTACTCCGCATACTGGACAAACCCAATCATCAGGAATATCCTCAAATTTTGTACCTGGTGCAATACCACTGTCTATGTCTCCTACCTCAGGATCATAGACATATCCACAGGCTGTGCAAACATACTTATCCATCTTATCTACCTCCATTTTTATACTGGTCATTTTTCTTTTTATTAATTTTCTAAATTTAATTAATTTTATACCAAAACTGTAAATTAATCAATAGATTTTAAAATGTCTTTCTGTATCTTTCCATAATACCCTTAAATATATCACCTGTGGTTGGAGGTGTAAAGGAAATAGCATTAGCTCCTGCTTTAATCGTCTCCCTTATACTTTCCTCTGTCGTACCTCCTGTTGCAATTATAGGAACCTCGGGAAACTGCTCTCTTATTTTTCTAACTATTTTAGGAGTATTTTGAGCACCTGAAACATTAAAAATAGAAGCTCCTGCTTCAATTCTTGCCTTAAAATCTTCATTTTCAGAAACAACTGTAACTACTATAGGTATATCTATTGTTTCCTTCATCTCCCTTATGGTTTCATTTAAAGTTGGTGCGTTTACTACAACGCCAATCGCACCTTGAAATTCCGCATCGAGAGCAAGATTAACTACTCTTTTGCCAGTAGTTATTCCTCCTCCAACACCGCAAAATACCGGAACATCTGCAGCAATCATAATTGAATGGGTTATAACAGGCTGCGGAGTAAAAGGATATACAGCAATTACCGCATCAGCATTAGTATTCCTTATTATTGCAACATCCGTTGTAAAAACGAGAGATTTTATTCTTTTTCCAAATATAAGTATTCCACTTGCTTCTCTTATAGCAAGAGGCAGTTCAATCATATGGCTTCTAAGCGAACCCTTTATTTCAGGTATATATTTATTATTCATATTATCCCTCCAAAATAATTATATATCAGCTTATTTTTAAATTAAAGATTTTTAATCTTTTTATTGAAATTCTCTTTCAAACCATAACCTCATATTTTATATACATTTGCAGATATTATAAATGGAGATGATTATATGGCAGCCAAACTATATTCTATGTATTTTATCTTATATCTTTTTATTTTATCTTCTTCTATTTTTAACTATGAGGGATGCATATATGATTTAAAAACTACACCTCAAACCACAAACAATAAAGTATGCCTTATTATTGTTGACGGATTAAGATACGATTATGTTCCATATATGGAATATATTTCTTGGCACATTCAAAATGACAGCGCTGTATTATATAAATCAATATCAGGCGTACCTTCCTATTCAAGACCTGGATACGAAAGAATTTTAACGGGAAGTGAAACTGAAATAAACGGTATACATAGCAACAATAATAGAATACTATCTTTAATTCCAAATATATTTTCCCTTTGTAAAAATAAAGGACTTAAAACATCATGCAGCGCCTTTTACTGGTTCGAAGAGCTCTATCCCTTTTTAATAGATTATAAATATTTATATTTTTATAATGATAGTTTAGTATTTAAAAAGGCAGAAGAATTTGTAAAAAAATACAAACCTGAATTTATTGTTATCCACCCTATGGAGGTTGATAACGCTGGGCATAGATATGGTGCTAAATCTTCTGGATATATTAATTCAGTAAAAAACGTTGATAAAAATATAGAAAAAACTTGGGATACTATAAAAAATGATGGTTACACTCTTTTAATAACATCTGATCATGGTCATAGAGATGAAAGCGGGCATGGGGATGGATGCAGCGAGTGCATTAATACTCCATTCATAATAATTAGCAATAACATTAAAAATCTAAATTTAAAAGATAATAAAAATATTATCAGCCAAATAGATATTGCACCTACTATTTGTGATTTTCTCGGAATCTCAAAAACTATCTATATGACAGGAGAATCCCTCTTTCAAAACAAAAACAATATATCCGAAATAAGAAGCTTATTTACTTTTTATGGCATAAAAAACTTTAAAAGTTTTTTTAATCTTACGTCCATTATAACATATGTAATAATTTCAATTTATACAGTAATTTATTTTTCATATTTTATAATCGTAATAAAGATTTTAAATTCTTAAAAAAAGTTAAAAAAAGACGGTTTTATTACCGTCTTTTTTTATGGCTGCCGAGGTAGGACTCGAACCCACGGAATACCTGATCCAGAGTCAGGTGCCTTACCACTTGGCGACTCGGCATCAATATTATCTCGAACATTTATTATTATATATACTCTTTTAATTATAGTCAAGCACTTTTTTAATTAAACTATAAAAATAGATTTATTCTTATTATGATAGAGCCCCTAATACTGTTAAGACAAATATCAAGAACCTTTGGAAAATCATTGCTTCATAGGATAAAAAACTATCTATACAGCATTATGGGCTTAAATCATAATTTATTATATTAATGTATTTCTATCTCATAATCTTTAACTCTTCCCAAAATATCCTTAGTAGTTCTAATATCTACATATATTCCATCCTCTTTATATTCTTCCTTTTCAACACATTTATTATCATGAAGATATGATATTATCTTTGTATCACTATAAGGAATAAACAGCTTTGCTTCAATAAACTCTTTATAAACTTCATTTTCAATCTTCTGCATAAGAACATCAAGATTTATTTCCTTTAGTGCGGATATCTCAACTCCATCGCTGTACTTGCTCCTTAAAACCGAAATATTTTCATCATCGGCTATGTCAACCTTATTGAAGGCAAGTATTATTTTTTTATCCCCTGCTCCTATTTCCTTTAAAACCGAATTTACAGTTTCAATCTGTGCCTGTGCATTTTTATTTGAAGCATCAACAACATGAACTATCACATCACTGTAGATTACTTCCTCAAGAGTTGATTTAAAAGCCTCAATAAGTTCATGTGGAAGTTTTCGAATAAATCCTACAGTATCGGATAAAAGAACATCTTTCCCTGATGGAAGCTTTACAAGCCTTGTTGTAGTATCAAGAGTTGCAAAAAGCATATCTGCCTCAAGAACTTTTTCTTTATCAATGCCTGAAATTTCACAGAGCTTGTTTCTTAGAGTGGATTTACCTGCATTAGTATATCCCGCAAAGGACACAACAGGTATTTCATTTGATTTCCTTCTCTCTCTTTGAAGATTTCTATTCTTTTTAATATCTTCAAGTTCCTTTTCAAGATCATATATTCTGTTTTTAATATGTCTTCTGTCTATTTCAAGCTTCTTCTCTCCAGGACCTCTTGTACCTATCCCTCCCCCTGTTCTTGACAAAACACCTCCAAGACCAATAAGTCTCGGAAGTCTGTACTTAAGCTGTGCAAGCTCTACCTGTATTTTCCCTTCCCTTGAAACAGCCCTTTGTGCAAAAATATCAAGTATTAAAGTAGTTCTATCTATGACCTTACAACCTATAATCTCCTCAAGATTTCTAACCTGTGCACCGCTGAGTTCATCATCAAATATAACAGTATCAGCCATAAGACTTTGTCTTAAAAGTGCTATCTCTCTTGCCTTACCGCTTCCTATATAATAGGCTGTATCTATTTTACCCCTGTTTTGAATTACTTTATATACAACCTCTGAACCTGCAGTATCTGCAAGTTCCTCAAGTTCATTTAAAGATTCTTCTGGAGTATATAAATCGCTGCTTGCCATGCCGACAAGTATAGATCTTTCTCTCTTGTTCTCACCTACGACATGGATTTTATCATAAATATTTTTCTCTAAACTTTGAATCATATCCATAAAATCCACATTTCTTATTTTGCTTACAGGATAAACTCCTTCAATTAAAACTTCATCATTTATTTTACCATCTTCAATCTTTAAGTAACCAAAGGAAAACTCATAGGGTTTCTCATCCTTAATATTAACCGCTGCCATACAATCGAATTTCATATTTATAAGTGCAGTTACATCTACAGATGAAAGATAAGCTTCTCCAGATGGATGAGTATGAATACATCTTATTCCTGAAAGAGTATTTTCGTTTCTCTTTTCTGACATCGCTTCAAGGCTTACCGTAAAGCTGTCACCTATTCCTATATCTATTATCCTGCCTCTTCTATTTATATATAAAGATATCTCTCTATTTATCTTTGACGATATCCTGCAGATTATATCCAATATCTCTGAAGATACAAGCAGGTTTTTATCACATTCCACTTCATAAAGATTTTCAAGTTCTTCAATATATATTTTTTTAACACCTTCTAAATTGCCTCTTATCATTAAAACACCTCCTGTGCATTTATATTATACAATAAGATGTAAAAATCTAAAATCCTATTCATACTTATTGACAAACTTCTATCGATATCTTATTCTAATTCTAAACGAAGGTTATATGGAGGGAGTAGAAATTATAATGGAAGGAAAAAAAGAAAACATACTTATATCCGCTGAAGAAATATCAGAAAAAATAGGTGAAATTGCAAAAGTAATATCCAATGATTATAAGGGAAAGAAGCTTTATATATTATCACTGCTCCGTGGAAGCTTCATTTTTACAGCTGATTTAATAAGAAAAATCGATATCCCTGTCATGGTTGGATTTATGGCAACATCAAGCTATGGTCATAATGAAACATCATCAGGATGCGTTAAAGTTGTACAGGATGTTGCTGATAATATAGAAGGATACGACGTTTTAATTGTCGATGATATTGTCGACACAGGAATTACTATGAAATTTGTAAAGGAATACCTTCAAAAATATAACCCAAACAGCATAAAGTGCTGCGTTCTTTTGGATAAGCCAGAAAGAAGAAAGGTTGATATTTCTCCAGATTATAAATGTTTTACAATACCTGATGTTTTTGTAGTAGGATATGGTCTTAACTACGGCGACTATTATAGGAACAAGCCTTATATATTCAACTGGGAAGAAAAATAAAACTAAAAGCCAGTAATACTGAAGAAAAAGCAGTATTGCTGGCTTTTAATTAAAATATTTATTTGTTTGGAGATGTATATTGATTTGTAATTCCATCTGATTTTACTCCATCTATATTAGCATAGGTATTCGGAACCTTCCCGACTATTATGCTTTCAGCAATAGGAATATTAGATGTTACAGTTACCATATTCCTTGCAAGAGGTATTACTACTTGAATCGTTGATTTAACATCGAGATATACAATATGTCTTGTCTGGTTTATACCAGCTGCCTGAAACTCTGAACGATAACTTGTAACAACAGAACCTACAGGCTGCATTTTAAATGTAATTTTAGGACCGTAATATGCAAACAAGTCATTTTTAGCTAAAAGCCCAAGGGGAATTTTAACTCCCCTTGCACCTATGCTTTGTATTCTATTTTGTACTGATAAAGCAATATCTGAGCCTATCCTGTTAAGCTCAACTGTATTAGCCTGTATCATAACTATATTGCCGTCCTTATCGGTTTTAATGTTCATTATATCATCATAGGATATCTTATTTCCAAATTCCTCTCGTATAGTACCATTTATTGTTTCCGTTGCAATTATTCTCGCCTCAGCATCACAAAGAGCCATCATAACCGGTTTTAACTCCCTGTCAAGCTTATAAAATATAAATAAAATAAATATAAATATAAAAAGCAGTATAACTCCGCTTTTAATCTTTCTGTTTTTGAAGGATTTGGTCATCAAAATCCCCCCTTCTTATTATTCTATGCCTTTAAATAAATTTTGTTACATTATTTTTTATAAAGTACTCTATCTTAAAAGAATTTTTTATTACTCTTAAAATATGATATAATGTATTAATGAAAGTTTTAAGACCTTAAATTTACTGCTTATACTGAAAAGGAGGTCAATTATGGAACAAGAAAATAATAGAAGAAGAAAAAAGCAAAAAAAGAAAAGCACCGGAATAGGTAAGAAAATATTAGTTACTATATTAATACTGTTTTTACTGATTGGAGCAGCTGGAATAGGTGCTGTTGTTGCAGTAGTAAAGTCAGCACCTGCAATTAATACTGACATTATAAGCAATTTAAAACAGAGCAGTAAAATATATGATATGAATGGAAACTATATTGAAGATTTCTCCGGAAGCGAAAACAGAAACATAGTGCCTTTAAAGCAGATACCGAAAAATCTTCAGTTAGCCTTCGTTGCAATCGAAGATGAAAGATTCTATGTTCATCATGGAGTCGATATAAAAAGAATATTCGGTGCACTATGGTACGACATCAAGACTATGTCAAAGGCTCAGGGTGCATCAACTATAACACAGCAGCTTATAAAAAACTATGCACTATCCCCAGAAAAGAATTTTACACGTAAACTTCAGGAGGCCTATCTTGCAATTCAGCTTGAAAGACAGCTAAGCAAAGACCAGATACTTGAAGCTTACCTTAATACAATCCTGCTTGGAAATAATACTTGGGGTGTACAGGCAGCATCACTTCTTTACTTTGGTAAAGATGTAAGCCAGCTCAATCTTCCTGAATGTGCTCTGCTTGCAGGAATCACAAAAAACCCTTCAAAGTATAATCCCTACAGCAAGAAAAATCTTGAAAATCCTAAGGATTTATTAGACAGACAGAAAACTGTTCTCTCAAAGATGCTCGAGCTTGGATTTATTTCAAAGGAAGAATATGACTCAGCAATAAATTATAAGCTTACATTCCAAAGCAAGCAAGAAGCAATGTCAATGAAATATCAGTGGTTTATAGAACCTGCAATAGAGCAGATAGCAAAGGATTTTGCAGAAAAATACAACATGACTGAAAGCGAAGCAAAACAAAGGCTTAGAACCGGAGGATATAATTTATATTTAACTATTGATCCTAAAATACAGGATGCCGCTCAGTCAGTTATAGATAATGATAAATATTACAAAGGTCTTAGACTTCAAAAAGATTTGCTTAATTATTCAGCTGATGGAAAATCAAAAGCAATAATTCAGCCTCAAGCTGCTGCAGTAATATTTGATTATAAAACTGGCCAAGTTAGAGCAATTGTTGGCGGAAGAGGTACTCATGATCTTATGTCACTAAATAGAGCTACAGAGGTTCCGAGGCAGCCAGGATCCTCAATAAAGCCTCTCGCAGTTTATGGACCTGCTATAGATTCAAAAATTGCAACAGCTGGAACTGTAATAGAAGATTCTCCTATGCCTTTAGATTTTGTCAAAGCTAATAAAGGGTGGGATCCTAAAAATGCAGATGGCAAGTTTAGAGGTTATGTAACTATCAGAGATGCAATAAAGCATTCCATAAACCTTGTAGCTGTAAAGCTTCAGCTTCAAGTTGGAGTAAATACATCAATAGATTATCTGCAAAATAAATTCCATATAACAACTATTAAAAAAGATGATAAAAATACAGCAGCACTTGCCCTTGGAGGTATGACTGAAGGGGTTACCCCATTTGAGATGGCAGCAGCCTATGGAGTATTTGGAAATCAGGGAATTTACTCTCAGCCAATAATGTATACTAAGGTTACTGATAGAAACGGAGATACAGTGCTTGAAAAAACTTCAGAGCAGTCAAAATCCCTATCACCACAAGCAGCTTATATAATGACCGATATGCTCAAAGGGGTTGTCAGCGGAGGAACTGCTACATCAGCAAACCTTGGCTCAATGCCTGCAGCAGGTAAAACTGGTACTGCAAGCGATTATACAAATGCTTGGTTTTGCGGATTTACACCATATTATTCAGGAGCAGTTTGGATGGGACACGATCAGCCAAAGGTTAAGGTAGGTGGTCTTACAAGTGCTCTTTCTGCAAGGCTGTGGGGAGATATAATGAGACAAGTCCATAAAGACCTTCCTATAGTTGATTTTCAAGCACCATCTGAAATTGTAAGAAGTGAAATATGTATAGATTCAGGAAATGCGCCAACAGATATATGCGCACAGGATCAAAGAGGTTCAAGGATTAGAAGCGAATTATTTATAGATGGTACTCAGCCTGTTGAATTATGCGAAATTCATACAACAGCTGATATCGATATAAGAACTGGTAAACTTGCAACTGAAGATACTCCAGCGGAATATATACAAAAGAAAGTATTTATAAAAAGAACTACTCCTGCACGCGCTCCTCTCCTAGATGATGCGTATGTACTTCCATCAGAATTCAGTACAAATATTGAAGAAAATTCAGATGGAACACCTATTGCAACACCATAATTTTAAAGAGACTGGCCATTAGGTATTGGTGACCAGTCTCTTTTCATAAAGAACTTAAAAATACATACCTTTGAAAGTGATAAGTAAAGAACTGCTGAATTAGTATTAAAAATATTAATTCAGCAGTTCTTATTTTTGATATTAATTATCTCACATTCAGTTATACTGCCTCTTCTTCAATATTTCCTTTAGTAAACTGGCTGTTATAAAGCTCAGCATAAAATCCGCCTTTTGCAAGAAGTTCTTTGTGATTGCCCATTTCTATTATACTTCCATTATTCATAACCAGTATAAGCTTTGCATCTTTTATTGTTGAAAGTCTATGAGCTATAACAAAACTTGTTCTTCCCTCCATAAGATTAGCCATGGCCTTTTGAATCAATACCTCTGTTCTTGTATCAACGCTGCTTGTAGCTTCATCAAGTATTAAAATCTTAGGATCTGCAAGTATTGCCCTTGCAATAGTTAAAAGCTGCTTTTGCCCCTGTGATATATTTGTTGCCTCTTCATTAAGAACAGTATCATAGCCTTGCGGCAGAGTTCTTATAAAATGATCCGCATGGGCTGCCTTTGCTGCCTGTATGATTTCATCCATAGATGCTCCTTCTTTTCCATAGCCTATGTTGTCTTTAATAGTTCCATTAAAAAGCCATGTATCTTGAAGAACCATTCCAAACATCTTCCTAAGTTCGCTTCGCTTAATATCTTTTATATTTACTCCATCTATAGATATTCTGCCTGAATTAATTTCATAAAAACGCATCAATAGATTAACAAGAGTAGTTTTACCAGCTCCTGTTGGTCCTACAATTGCAATTGTATCACCTGGTTTTACTTTTAAATTCATATCCTCAATTAAAGGTACATCCTCTTTGTATCTAAAAGATACATCCTCAAATTTAACTTCTCCCTTAGGATTATCAAGTACAACTGCATTCTTACTATCAGGGACTTCCTCTTCTTCATCTAATATCTCAAATACACGTTCAGCACAGGCAATTGTAGATTGAATTATATTTGCTATATTAGCAGTTTGAATAATCGGCATAGTGAAAGATCTTGAGTATTGTATAAAAGCTATTATATCACCTATACCGAGCAGACTTCTTGTAATCCATATACCACCAACAATACAAATACCTACATATCCTAAGTTGCTTATAAAATTCATAAGCGGAAACATTATACCAGATACAAACTGTGCTCTCCAGCCTACATTCATTAATCTGCTATTTATAGCTTCAAACTTCTCTATAGAATCCTTTTCCTTACCAAAAGCTTTTACTATTTTATGCCCTGTATACATTTCTTCTACATGTCCGCTAAGTTCCCCAATTTCCTTTTGCTGAGCAGCAAAATATCTTTGAGATTTTTTAGCTATAAAAGTTGTTGCTATAATATATAATGGCATTGTAGCTAATACAATTAAAGTTAAAGAATGGCTTATTGTAAGCATCATTATAATATAACCTATTATTGTTATTACCGATGTAATTATTTGAGTTAAACTTTGCTGAAGTGTTGTTGCAATAGTATCAACATCATTAGTAACACGGCTTAATATATCCCCATGCTGATGGGAATCAAAATATTTTAGAGGAAGTCTTGAGAGCTTTTCATCAACTTCTCTTCTTAAATCCCTTACAGTTTTTTGTGCAACCCCCGACATTACAAGTCCCATAGTCAAACTGAAAAGAGAGCTTAATATATAAAGGGCTATTAATATTAATGCAATTTTCCCTATATAATTAAAGTCATATTCTCCATTGGTCTGCCTTATAGCGTTAATAACTGAATTGATTTGCTCATCAGTAAACTTTACATTGTTCTTAGGATTGTTTGGAGCATTTTCCATTGAGCCCTGCATTTTCTTTCCTAAATCTAAAACCTTTTTACAAACCTCAGCCTTCTCATTTGCATCCTTTATAGAAGACAGCTTCGGCAGCGAAATAAACTCTTGAACAGCCTTTATGCTGTCGGTATCAAATTTATTATTTGTACTGCTGCTATTAGTACTATTCATATCCGGCATCTTGCCAAATATATCAAGCATATTGTTTAAAACTTTCGTTTTTTCTTCAGAATCTGTTATTGTGTTTAACATTGGAAGATAAAGTAATTCTTTAATATTCTTAAGCTGCTCTAAGTCCATCATCTCATTTGACTTGTTGTTATTGCTATCCGTATTCATATTAGGCATTTTCTCAAATATATCTATTAATTTAATTACCGTTTCTGTTTTTTGTTTTTCATCCTCTATTTTGCTTATTTCAGGTAATAAAATAAGCTCTTTTATATTCTGCATATCTGACGAGCTAAAGTTCATGCTTGAATTTGACATATCAGGCATATCTTTAAATATATCAATAAGCTCAACTAATGTTTTCTTTTTTAACTTTTCATCCTTTAAATCCTTTATCATTGGAAGCTTTAATAATTTATTGACAGAATCCATTGTCATTTTATCCATTTTCTTATTTGAGCTCGAACTTGATGCAACATTAAAATTCTTTATCTGATAAATTTTTAATAGGGCTTTATCCATAGTCTCTTTATCAAGCTGCATTAGGCTTTCCTGCGTTTTATTTGTCTTAGGCATACTATTTGAAAGGCTCATAAACTTTTTAATTATATCTATTTTTTCCTTTGGGTTTTTAACATTTTCAAGCAGCGGAAGGCTTAAAATCTCTTTTGCTGTTTCTAAGGATTTTTTATCCATATTTTTATTTTCAGGCATACTATAAAGTATATCTATAAACTTTATAGTTGTTTTTATCTTTTCTTCCCTATCGCTGATTGAGTCAATAAGCGGAAGCTTTAATAAGCTTTGCATAGCTTCAATTGTTTTTGTATCCATAGAAGGCATTTGCATTCCCTGAGGCATCTTTTGAATTTGAGCCATTTGCTCTTTAATTTGATTTACTAAGTTTTTTTGTACAACACCCATTTGAGCAGTTATTTGATTTACAGCAGCATTTTGTCCTGCAACTACGCCATTATGAATCTGAATGGCCATATTTTTATAAATCTCATCAACTGCAGCTACCTGAGCATTTGCCATGTTATTTATTATCTGCTCTACAGCCTTATTTTGTGCCTCACCCATCTTATCTTTTATATTATCTACAGCTTCCTTTTGAACATCTCCCATTTTGTTTTTAAGCTGGCTTACTGCCTCATCCTGTCCCTTTGATATTTCTGATATCATTTTGCGGGCCATATAAGCATCCTGAAGTTTATTTAATGCTTTGCTTGAAATTTTAGGAGTTGCTATTGAAAAGGAAGTACTTAAAACAGCAAAAATTAAAACAATAATTAAATTGATTCTATGAGGCTTTAGATATCTTAAAAGTCTTTTAAATGTTCCTTTAAAATTCTTTGGTTTTTCAACTGGTCTTCCAAATCCACCCATGGGGCCCCCTCTTCTTCCTCCCATAGGCCTGCTTTCCCTTCCTCTATCTGCGCTCATGCTATCTCCTCCTCTGAAAGCTGTGAAAATACTATTTCACGGTAAACACCACATTCTTTCATTAATTCACTGTGAGTTCCCATTCCAACTATTCTTCCTTCATCTAATACTATAATTCTATCTGCATCCATAATAGTACTTACCCTTTGTGCAACAATAATAACTGTTGATTCTGCTGTTTCATTTTTAAGAGCTGCTCTTAATTTTGCATCGGTTTTAAAGTCGAGGGCCGAAAAGCTATCATCAAAAATATATATTTCAGGCTTCCTGACTATTGCCCTTGCGATAGAAAGTCTCTGTTTTTGTCCGCCGGATACATTAGTACCCCCCTCTGATATTTCATGGTCAAACCCGCCATCCATATTTTCTATAAATTCGAAAGCCTGTGCAACCTTTGCAGCATGTTTTATTTCATCCTCACTTGCATCTTTATTACCAACTCTTATATTTTCAGCAATTGTTCCTGAGAACAGAACCGCTTTTTGTGGTACAAGACCTATCTTTTTTCTTAAAACTTCCTGTGGAATTTCCCTGACATCAACACCATCTATAAGTACACTCCCACTGTCTACATCATAAAATCTTGGAATTAAATTTATTAATGTTGATTTTCCTGCACCCGTGCTTCCTATAATAGCAGTAACTTCACCTGGCTTTGCTAAAAAAGATATATTCTTAAGTGCAGGTTCTTCAGCTCCATGATAGCTAAAAGTAACATCCCTAAATTCTACATAGCCTTTACCTTCAAAGGAGTCCTTTGTTCTTTCGGCATCTACTATCTCAGGCTTAGTATCAAGGACTTCATTTATTCTTACTGCTGCTGCCTGTGCACGTGGAACCATTATAAACATCATAGCAAGCATCAGCATCGATATCATAATCTGCATAGCATATTGAGTAAAAGAACTTAGTGCACCTAAATCCATATTGCCTTCACTTATTCTAATTCCTCCAAACCAAAGAATAGATAGTGATGTCAGGTTCATTATAAGCATTATCGAAGGCATCATAAATGCCATTATTCTATTAACTTTAATATAATTTCCAGTCAAATCAACGTTAGCATCATTAAAGCGTTTTCTTTCACGCTCATCAGTATTAAAAGCTCTAATAACCCTGACTCCTGTAAGCTTTTCACGCAAAACAAGATTTATTCTGTCAATTTTTAGCTGTACTACCTTAAAAAGAGGTATCATTCTTGATGCAATTATAGCTACAACCCCAGCAAGAACAGGTATTGCAACTGCTAAAACAAGGGTTAATGGTCTGTCTTTTCTATATGCCAAAATCGTTCCGCCAACTGCAGTAATAGGAGCGCTTATCATCAGCCTCATTATCATAATAGTAACAGTTTGAATCTGTGTAACATCGTTTGTTGTTCTTGTAATTAATGTTGCTGTTCCAAATTTGTCAAATTCATTTAACGAATAGCTCTCAATCCTATTAAATATTCTGCTTCTTAAAATAGTTCCAAGTCCTGTAGCTACTTTTGATGATAAGAGACTTGCCATAACTGAGCATACAACTCCTGCTCCTGCAACTAATAGCATTAAGCCTCCTATTTGAAGTATCTTTTTTGTATCTCCCTGCATAACTCCTTTATTTATTATGTCCCCCATAAGCGTTGGAAGATAAAGATCTCCTAAGGTCTGTAATGTAACAAATAAAAATACGCCTATTATCATTGCTGTATAGGGTTTTAAAAACCTGTATAGTTTTAACACTGCCATCATCTCCTGATAATTTATTTTCTATTTATAATCTCTAACATTAATAAGGTTATTTTGCATCTTTATTAGAAGCTTATAAAGTGCATCCTTTTCTTCCTCTGTAAAATTTTTAAAACATTCATCATTTAGTTCAATCATTACTTGCTTTAATTCTTTGCATATTTCTCTCCCCTTTTCGGTAATGTATACTCTCGATATTCTCTGATCCTCTTCATCCTGCTTTCTTAATAAAAGGCCGGTCTTTTCCATCCTCCTCAGCATTACTGTAATAGTTGCAGGTTTTATATTAAGTTTCATTGCAAGCTCCTTTTGACTTTGGCCATCCCTGTGGTATAATGCAAATAACAAAGGCGGCTGTCCAGGATACATCCCATACTTATCAAGCATATTATGCAGACATTGAAAGTGAAGCCTTATAATTTGGCCAAAAACATAATATAGACTATCAGAATTACAAAAATCCATTCAAATACCTCCCTCCATGAAATATAATCTTCAATAAATTATTTAGTCATCTAAACATTTTTAGAATATCATTTAGTCGTCTAACTGTCAACACCAAAATAGGGATACATTAAAAACTTCTTTATAAATAAGCTTTAATGTATCCCTAAAATTCTTCTCATTTATCTAAATCCCTATTTTCACTCTTCTCCAATATCATCTCCATAGCTTTCGTAATTATAGGAGCCCCAATATCAGTATCATCGCATCCATCCATTTTCCCTATATCTCCAATACCTATTATCAAAGGGGCCCTGACTTTATTAAGTACATCAACAGTGTCTCCTTTTACAATTTTATCTTTTTTCTCAATGCCGTTTTTATCGACAGCGTTTTTAGTTACGTTCCCCTCTCTATCTATAGAATAGTCTACTTTTATCCCCGTAACATTATTCGTATTTGATGCTACTGCAATCACTCCTAATACTTCAACATCTTCACAATTCAAAATGTATTCCATAGCTTCTTCCCCGCTGCCCTTATGGGTATTTCCCCTATCATCAACCATTACAACAACAGGGTCATACTTTGCCTCTTTAACATAATCAACTATCTCTTTACCCGTTAAAAGCGTAGGATTTCCTGCTGACCTTGAAATGCATCTTCCTCTAATATTATGTGCAGCTATTTCAACTGCCCTTTGAGCACATAAATCTCCGTCAGTAACTAATATAACTTTTCTTTTCATGATAATACTCCTATTTCTTCATTTTTGGACTAAAAATAATAGCCATTAAATATCCGAAGAACACTGCAGCTGCAATCCCTGCTGCAGTTCCTGTAACTCCACCGGTAAAAGCCCCTATAAGCCCATACTCATCAACTCCTTTAAAGGCTCCTTTAGCAAGGGAGTATCCAAAACCTGGAAGAGGGACAGTAGCTCCTGCTTTTCCGTATTTAACTAAAGGCTCATAAATTCCAAGGGCTCCAAGTATAACACCAAGTGTTACAAAGGAAACAAGGATTCTTGCAGGAGTTAGCTTTGTCTTGTCCATAAGTATCTGACCTATGACACAAATCAAGCCTCCTACAATAAAAGCTCTTATATAATCCACATTTACACGCTCCTCTCTATAGCTACTGCATGTGCTATTCCAGGAATCGATTCACCCTGCTGGCTGCTTGTAGGACTTAAGAGTGCACCGGTTGAAATTAAAAGTATTCTTTTAAACCTTCCTGCTTTCAGCTGTTTATATAAATAGCCACAAAACACCACAGCTGAACATCCGCATCCGCTTGCACCAGAATGTACATCCTGCTCTGAAAGGTCAAATATCTCTACTCCGCAATCCGTATATATATTTGAAATGTCATATCCTCCTTTTTTTACAAGCTCAACTGCAAGCTCCTTACCGACTTTGCCAAGATCTCCAGTAATTATAATATCATAATCATTAGGGTTAAATCCTGTATCCTTAAAATGTCTAAGTATAGTATCTGCAGCTGCTGGAGCCATAGCTGCCCCCATATTATTTGCATCCTTTACTCCAAAATCCATAACTCTTCCTGTTGTTACATAGGTTATATAAGGTCCATTTCCTGATGAGGAAAGAAGAGCAGCTCCTGCACCTGTTACTGTCCACTGAGAAGTAGGCGGCCTTTGCCCTCCATATTCGAGTGGGAATCTGTATTGTCTTTCAGCCGATGCAAAATGACTGGAAGTAGCAGCTATTACATAATCAGCATAACCCCCGTCTATTATCATAGAAGATAAACTTAAAGATTCTGTCATTGTAGAGCAAGCACCATAAAGTCCAAAGAAAGGTATCTGAAGTTCTCTTGCTGCAAAACTTGAAGAAATAATTTGATTTAAAAGGTCTCCTGAAAACATATAATCTATATTATCAGGGTGAAGATTTGCCTTATTTATTGCAAGTTTTACTGCTTCTCTTGTCATCTTGCTCTCAGCCTTTTCCCAGGATTCCTCTCCATATAAATCATCGCTTAAAATTACATCAAAATACTGGCCTAAGGGACCTTCTCCTTCCTTTGAACCTGTAATTGTAGCTGTTTCTAAGATAGATGGAGGATTTTTAAGTTTTATTGTCTGGGTTCCTATTTTTTTTACTGCCACACTCTCGCCTCACTTTGCAAAATACTTTATAAAATAATATATTATTCCAACTATTACAGAGGAAGAAATTCCATATACAAGAACAGGACCTGCAATTATAAACATCCTTGCCCCTACTCCTAAAATATATCCTTCCCTTTTAAATTCCATCGCAGGGGATACGATAGAATTAGCAAAGCCCGTTATAGGAACTATAGTACCTGCACCAGCATACTTTGCTACATTATCATATATACCTAAACCGGTTAAAAATGCCCCAAGAAATACCATTACAGTTGCTACATAATATCCTACGTTTTCTTGAGGAACTCCCAAAGATAAAAACATATTCATAAAAAATTGTCCCACATCACATATAAGACCTCCTATAACAAAGGCAAAAATACAATCCTTTATTATAGAAGACTGTGGGTTATTTTTATCAACCATGTTTTTGAATTCTTCACTAAGCTGCTTTTCTAATTTTTTTTCCATGCAATCACCTGCTATCCTTTATTTTCTCATTTTCTCCTATTAGACCTGATGATACATCCACTCTTACCTTACCATAATCATATCTTATATCCTTATCTTCCTGCTGTTTTAAATTTAAAATATCCTGCCTCTTAATTTTGTAAAACACAAAACCACCTCCACTATATATATTTTTCCTTAAAAATTCATATTTAATACAAAAAACCACAGCTTTTAGCTGTGGTTTTCTATGTCATTGTCTTTCTCATATAATCAAGAACCTTTTTCTCAATCCTCGAAACCTGCACCTGTGAAATACCAAGTATCTGTGCAATCTCACTTTGAGTCATATCTTTAAAATATCTTAAGATTATTACCTGCCTTGCCTTAGGCTCCAGGGAATTTATAATCTCCTTTAGAGCAACTTTATCTGTGACATCAGATCCATAGTCCTTCTCTTCGCTGATTTTATCTATTAAAAGAACAGGAGAACCGTCATCCTGATGAATAGTATCATATAGATATTCAGGTGCATTCAAACTTTCAAGGCTTAGAACAATATCCTCTGATGTTATACTAAGTTCCTTTGAAATCTCTTCTATTGTAACCTCTCTGCCATACTCTTTAACAAGTTTTTCCTTTGCTATTTTAACCTTTTTTGCAGTTTCCTTCATATTTCTGCTTACCTTTATAATACCGTCATCCCTTATAAACCTTTTTATCTCTCCCATAATCATAGGAACTGCATAGGTTGAAAATTTAACATTAAAATCGCTGTTGAAATTTCTTATTGCTTTAACAAGTCCAATGCATCCTATTTGAAACAAATCTTCATATTCATATCCTCTGTTTAAAAACTTTTTAACTATAACAGAAACCAATCCTACATTAGCTCTTACAAGCCTGTCTTGAGCTTCCCTGTCTCCCTGCTGACTTTTTTTTACAAGTTCTATTACTTCATCCTGGTTTGGTATTCTATTATAATCTGGTTCAGCCTTTTTCATATTATATTCCCCCAGATTATACAGATTTGAAGCTCTTGGTCATAATAACTCTTGTTCCTTTTCCTATCTGTGATTCCACCTCAAGAGTATCCATAAAAGTTTCCATAACAGTAAACCCCATACCAGATCTTTCAAGTTCAGGTCTTGAAGTATAAAGAGGCTGCCTTGCAAGCTCTACATCCTCAATTCCCTTTCCAAAGTCTATTACCTCAACCGTAAGTTTATTTCCATCGATGCTGCACTTTATAGTAACAGTACCTGAAGAATTTTCATAACCATGTATTATAGCATTTGTAACAGCCTCTGAGACTGCAGTTTTTACATCAGACAGCTCCTCAATCGTTGGGTCAAGCTGCGAAGCAAAGGCAGCAACAACAACCCTTGCAAAAGCTTCATTCTGCGATTTGCTTGGAAATTCAATCTTCATTTCGTTATGATACATTATTCATCCCCCCTAAAAGCTTTCAATGGCTTCTTCAATGTTTTTATATTCTTTTATAATTTTAAAAAGTCCCCCTAATTCAAAAACCCTTTTAATATTAGGTTTAAGGCTTACTATTCCAACTCTTCCTCCATACTCTGTAATTTTTTTATACCTTCCTATAACAACCCCTATTCCTGAACTGTCCATAAAATTCACATCTGAAAAGTCAAAAATAAGGTTTTTGATTCCAAATTCATCTATCTTGTTATCGATTTTCGCTCTTACATTTTCTGCTGAATGATGATCAAGTTCTCCACACATAGATACGATAAGCGTGTTGCCTCTTTTACTAAACTTTAAAAGCATTAACATCCCCCCATTCCATAATAAGTTATATATTCTATAAATTGTAATATTTTCCTTCATATATGCACATAATTTAGCAAAAAAATTTAAAAAGCACAAATACCAATTAGTATTGTGCCCATAATTTTTATTTTTTATACATCAATCTTTTTTTATTTTTACATCTTCATCTATCTTCTCTTTCTTACCATATTTAATGCCAACAAAATAAATAATCAACGCCAAAATTGCCAAAATCAGGATAACATACTGTATTCTTTGATAGTTTTCAGGAACTGCCTCATAAAGAGTAATTATACCAAATACAAAAAATATTATCGCTGTTCCCCATTTCATAAATTCATCAGGGACATATTTTTTAAGATAAGCAGCTCCTATAATTCCAAGGCTGTCTGCAACAGCCATACCTAATACTGAACCTAAAAGCACCAGCAGCGGCTGTTTAAAGTTTGCCGCAAGGGTTAACGTCATGAGCTGAGTCTTATCTCCAAGCTCTGCAATAAAGAAGGTGGCTCCTATTGTAATAACAGGACCTAAGTTTGTCTTTTTTTCAACCTCTTCCTCTTCATCCTCATCGCCGCCTTTTATAGTCCACAGTCCAAAGCCTATAAAGCATAATGCTGCTGCTATCTTTATATAGTTAAATGGAATTAAAGCTCCCAAATAACTTCCAAGTGCCACTGCAAGACCATTTAATAAAAATATAGCAATTCCAACCCCTATTGCAACATCCCTTACCTTATATCTGCTTGCAAAGGCCATGCACATAAGCTGTGTCTTATCTCCTATCTCGGCAATAAGTACAAGCAAAAAAGTTTTTAATAATGCCATAATTAAAAGCCTCCTTTTATTAGCAACAAATTTTTGTAAAACAAAAGACCTTTAACACAATGGAACCCACTGTGTTAAAGGTCTCACTTGACATAATCAGGTAAAGCCAGGCAAATATGCCAGTATGTTGACTTTACCACCCCAAAGGGCAGCTACTCCCCCTTAACGCTCAACAAATCAAATTCAAAATTAGAATACCATCTATATTATTATATGTCAATATCAAATATTAAGACATTAAAGATTTGGTATCAAAATTTAAATTGTAAATTTATTTATTTTATAATCTAAATTTAGAGTTTAAAAGCTTGAGAATAGTTATTTATTATTTCCTATTCCTAATATAAATATTATTATTGTATTATTTAATTTTTAATGATAAAATGCAATATGTAAATTACGGAGACTTTGAAAGGAGAGATAATTTATGGAGATGTGGCTTAGGGAAATGCAGATTGAAAACGCAGCAATGACCTATAAAATAAAAGAAACATTAGTAAGAAAGAAAACAAAATATCAGGATTTAGCAATTGTTGATACAGAAGCCTTTGGAAAAATGCTCGTACTTGATGGAATAGTTCAGACAACTATAAAGGATGAATTCGTATATCACGAAATGATTACTCATATTCCTCTTTTTACACATCCAAATCCAAAGAAGGTATTAGTTGTTGGAGGAGGAGACGGAGGTGCAATAAGAGAAATTTTAAAGCATCCTTCCGTTGAAAAGGCAGTTTTATGCGAAATAGATGAAGATGTAATTACAGAATGTAAAAAATATCTTCCTGAAATAAGCTGTGCCCTCGATGATAAGCGCTGCGAAGTATTCGTTGGAGATGGAATTAAATATGTTAAGGAACACAAAAACGAATTCGATGTAATAATAGTTGACTCAACGGATCCTTTCAGCATTGCAGAAGGTCTTTTTGGAGGAAACTTTTATAAGGACATATTTGAAGCATTAACTGAAGATGGTATATTCATAGCTCAAACTGAAACGCCTTTCTTTCTTCCAGATACTGTAAGAAAAGTATTTAATGATGCAAAATCAATATTCCCAGTAACAAAGCTTTTTATGGCAGCTATTCCTACATACCCTGGAGGATACTGGAGCTTTACTGTAGGCTCTAAGAAATACGATCCTTCACAGGCTGATACTTCAAAGATACCTCATCTTGATACAAAATATTATACACCTGAGCTTCACAGAGCATGCTTCGTTCTTCCAAAGTATGTTGAAGAGGTTATAAAATAAAAAATATCTCCCTCAATAGGCAATATATGCTTATTGGGGGAGATGTTTTATCTAAATAATTTTATAGCTTTTCTATAAACCATCTGTTGCTCTCAATATCCCACCTAAGTTCAGCAGGGTTTTCCCTGCCTTCTATCTGGCAAAGATATATAAAGCATTCTCTAAGGTTTCTTCTCTCCTTCCATACTTTTATGACCTTATTTATTCTTAATGTACCTTTGCTGCAGTTTATAACAATAGGGTTTACTGAAGCTCTTTCAAAAAGCACCATAGTATCAACAGCTTCCCTTATCATCTTCAAAGATTGCCGCCTCCTTTATTAAAGGGATTCATAGGTTTCCATTCATCATCGCTGACTATATTTATAAGGCTCTTAACTTCGTTTACCATAAGAGAAGCTCTGTATACAGAGTTATATCCGTATTTTTCCCTTATAATATCCATGCACCTTTCAATCCTTTCATTTTTGATTCTCTTTTCCTCCTCAAAAAAACTCATCTGTTTAAAACCCTCCGATGGTCTAAGCCCTGTTACCCTGACTCCAAGAAGCCTTAAGGGTATATCTTCATTCCAATTTTCACGAAGAAGTTTTACTGCTTCATTATGTATTTCAAAGGCAGTATCTGTATAATTATATATTTTTCTCTGCCTTACAAAGGAGATGAATTCCTTTGTCCTTATCATTATTTCAATAACATTGCCTTCAAGACCATTATCCCTTAACCTTTTTCCTACGCTTTCGCAAAGAGCCATTAAAACTTCACCAGCCTCTCCATAGGTTTTTACATCCCTCGGAGTTGTAATAGAATTACCTATTCCCTTAGCTTTATCCTCTGCAGATGATACCTTTGAATTATCTATACCATTTGAAAAATGCCAAAGGTACCTTCCCATCTTGCCGAATCTTTGCTCTAAAACCTTTAAAGGAGTATTTGCAATATCTCCTATTGTAAATATCCCCATTTCATTAAGCTTTACCTTCATCTTTCTGCCAACGCCTATTAAATCCTCAGCTGGAAGTGGCCATACTATTTTAGGTACATCCTCCCTGTTTATTACGCTTGTAGCATCGGGTTTTTTTAAATCTGAGGCCATCTTTGCCATAAGCTTGCAGTAGGAAACCCCGACGCTTGCTGTAATATTGAGCTCCTTTCTAATTCTATATCTTATTTTATCCGCTATTTCAACCCCGCTTCCAAAGAGTCTCTCGCACCCAGTAACATCCACCCACGCCTCATCTATGCTAAAGATTTCAACATCTGGGCTGAAACTTTTCAGTATATCCATAACCTTAATTGAATATTTCATGTACTCCTTAAAATGAGGTTTTATAAATATAAGATTAGGACATAACTTTTTAGCATCTCCTATGGTCATTGCAGTTTTAACTCCATGTGAGGTTTTATAAATATAAGATTAGGACATAACTTTTTAGCATCTCCTATGGTCATTGCAGTTTTAACTCCATATCAGGTTTTATAAATATAAGATTAGGACATAACTTTTTAGCATCTCCTATGGTCATTGCAGTTTTAACTCCAAAGGCCCTTGCCTCATAGGATGCTGTAAGTATTATACCGTTTCTTTTTTCTTTATCTCCTGCAACCGCAACAGGAAGCCCTGCAAGATTTAAATCATTAGCCTGCTCCACAGAGGCATAAAAAGCATTTAAATCCACATGTAGTATTGTCCTCATATTTATCCCTCCGAACATTAGTTCGTATAATATATTATACTACATTTTCTAAAAAATTAAATACAAAAAACAAAAAAAGTTTTGCAAAAGCAAAACTAAAATCACGAGCACCAGCTCCTTATAATATCATATTCATCTTCTGTTATTCCAAAAGTTTTACACAAAATCATATCAATTCTATATATAGTATCTTCTTTAAAATTATTTACCTCATCTTCAATCTCCTTTATATACTGAGGAATTTTAATGCTCATTATCTTGTTTGGGTAGTATTCATACATATTATCTCCAAGCTTCTTTGCCATAGACTTTATATAAAATTCATATATGCTGCTGTTTAAAACTCCGCAGAGATATTTATAGGAAGTAGTTTTTAAAAACATGTCCCTGATTTTAATCATATAAACATCAGCACTAAAATAACTGCCAAAATCAAGGGAAAACCTGTTTGAAGATGATTTATAGGGAAATATTATTTTCTCATTCTCAAATATGCTTTCATCTCTTCCCCATTGAAGCTCATACCATTTTCTAACTCCTTTTCTGCACTCCCTGCGATTTTCAAGAGCAGGCTTAAATCTTTCAATAAAATTAATGGCCTTTTCATATTTATTTATGTCATCTATAATATTGGAATAAATAATAACATCATCAGAAGGCATAACCATAAACTTTTCAATATTTGAGCTTTTAATCCAAGGCTTCAAAAGATTTTCTTCTATATTAAGTTTTTTTGCTAAATCTTTTTTAAGTACAAAGGCTTTATCGCATCCTGTTATTATTCCCTGAAAGCTTTCACATATATCAGATATACAGATTCCCTTTATCTTATTTAATACTTCTCTTTCACTTTTGCTTAAAAAAATCCAGCCATTATCCTCAAGACTATTTGCATTAACCATTATATTTTTTACAAACTCACATCTTCCATCATTAATATCTTGAAATACTCTTTTGCCCTTTCCTTTTGCCTTTTCCAAAAGTCTGAAGTATTCAATATCCTCAATTTTATCATCCTTTACAAAATCTATTATAATATTATCAACTCCAGCCCCTTTTATTAGCCTTATTCCATAGAAGTCAACAATTGATTTAATTCTTATTTTATTTTTTATATATCTTCTTATACCCTCCGCATTTAGAGCCTCAAGCATATACCTCGATGTTATAAAAACAAGCCTTCCTCTTTCATTTAATGCATCAATTGATTTTTTTATAAAGCAGTATGAAAGGTCCGCCTTGTCAGAAAATACTTCACCATACATTTCATAGAGCATGCTTCTGTACTCTCCCGTTAAAATCTTGTGCCCCATATAGGGAGGATTTCCTATTACTATATCAAACTTTTGAAGGTCTGAAGTTAAAAAGTCCCCTAAAATTATATTCTTTGGAACATATCCGCCTCTTTCATAAAGTTCAATAACAGTTATCATAACTGCATATTCATCGATGTCATATCCATATATATTATTTTTAATTATATGTTCATCAATATTTTGAGTACCAATAGATTTCATTTTTTCTTTAAGCTTTTCAAAAATTCGAATTAAAAAGTATCCTCCTCCACAGGAAGGATCAACTATTTTAAAATTCAGCTTCCCATTAAAATTTATTTCCTCAACTATTCTATCCGTCATAAATTCAACTATTTCAATGGGTGTGTAAAAGCTTCCTGTTTCCTTTTTAAGTTCTTTTTTTGAAAGGGTCTGATATACATCAGCGATATAATTTTTAACATCCCATTTTTGTTTAAATCCTTCTATATCTGCATCTTTAAAATTTATAATAGATTCATATATAGATTTAACATCCTGCTTAAATTCTTTAATCATTTTGACCTCCGAAAAAGTTTTATGCCTTTATTATACCATCCAGCCTAAATTGTAAGTAGCATTATTTTTTATATTGTGGTTATATTAAATATGAGGAGGAATCAGCATGAAAAAAATATCAGCATTATTTTTAGCAGTACTTCTTATACTAACAGGTTCATGTAAAAAAGTTTCTAAGTTGCCTGAAACCTTCCCTGATATACCAATGTCACAAATAAAAGAGCCTGATCTTCCAAAAACTTTGAATTCAGCTTATAACTACAACGCAAGCAAAACTTTGGCCCCTTCAAACATCGATTTAAATGTCAATCTAAGCAATAAAACAATACCCTGGGGACTTGGTCCCAATAAAAATCACGTACCTCCATCAATTCCTAAAGAGCATAAAGCTATTCTCGATAAATATTCAGGTTACTATCTTGGAGATACATCACAAAAGGTTATATACTTAACCTTTGATGAAGGTTATGAAGTGGGCTATACTTCAGTTATACTCGATGTCCTTAAAGCAAACGATGTAAAGGCTGCGTTTTTTGTAACCGGCCATTATATAAAATCGCAGCCGGAATTAATAAAAAGAATGGTTGAAGAAGGTCATTTAGTATGCAGCCATAGTTTAACCCATCCTTCAATGCCCTCAAAAGCAAATAGCATCGATGCTTTTAATAAAGAGTTTGCAGGGCTTGAGGATTTATTTAAAGAAATAACAGGACTTGATATGCCAAAGTTCTTCAGACCTCCTAAGGGTGAATTCAGCGAAAAGGTTCTTTATCTAACTCAAAAACTTGGATATAAAACAGTATTTTGGAGTTTTGCATATAAAGACTGGCTTGTAGATGAGCAGCCAACTGAAAAGTATGCTCATGATAAAATAGTGTCTTCGTCACACAACGGTGAAATAATGCTTCTTCATGCAGTATCAAAGACCAACGCAAACGTTCTCGATTCTGTAATCAAAGAGTTGAAATCAGAAGGATACAGATTTGGAACGCTTTATGAGTTAAAATAAAAGACAGCTGACTATTTACAGACATTTACAAAATAGAACCAGCAGGAAACCGTTAAACTCCCACTGGTTCTATTTTAATTTCTATTCAAATAATTTCAAATTTAATCTAGGAAATTTTTAAAATAATAGCTCTATACTATACTTGAATTCATAGATTATAAATTTAGCATAATCATCTCTCTATAAATTTTATATCATTTCCAGGTATTTTAACCCATTCTATTCCTTCATTCCATACTACTTTAACTTTTATATCAGAAGTAAGCTTCTTTACTAATTCATCCTTAGATAATTCTTTGCTTAAATATGTTGCTCTTGCCACTTCAATACCTTTATTATTTTTGCCATCTATTGTATGTTTATCATTTATGTCCGTACCAAAACCTAAAAAATTCTGAACAACAAAAACATTCTTCATAGTCTCATCCAAAAATACACTTATTCTCATATCTTTATATATATTATTATTCTTTGGTGTCACTCTCAATTTATATATTACTCTATAATGCTTTTTAGAACTCTCCTTTGTATCTAAAGTTACTTGCATGTCATATATAAAGTTATTACTTTTTTTATAATCCTCAAGCATAACATTTTTAGGTTGTTCCATATCATATTGTACCTGAACTTCTTCACCCGTTTTAATATTTTCTACTTTATCTTTATAAAGACCAAACAAAATTTTTGATATTATCAATAATAATAAAATTGAAAAAAATATTATTAAAATTTTCTTTGTTTTATCTTGTTTAGTAACCAACATACGTATAAACATCGTAATATGTTGGTCTATTATAAAGATAAAGTTCACGGGCTGTATTGCTTATAAAAGTATTATCATCAAAATATGCTTTTGATTCTTCATGAATTGGCCCATATCCAAAAGTTGGAATATAATCTACCGCTGCAGAATGTGTATACCCATCTTTCCCTTTAAAAGATGCATACTCATGTCTATACCATTGTCTCTTTTGAATATCAACCTTCAATACCCATTCTCTTGTACTGCTGTTCCATACTTTACCTAATTTATCTATATAAGAATAAGAATGCATTAATTTAGCTGAACCAGGAGCAGAAACCTCAACTTCATCCCATCTCATACCAAATGCAATTAATGCTACATCCTTTACTATATTATATACTGTTTTTGTAAAATAACTGGATATTGTCAAACTAATATTTATTATATTACTCAAAATATTACTATATTTACTCCCATCCTCATAAGTTATTCCGCTAGTCCAAGGTGATGTTGTTATAATATTTACAGTCCCATCATTGGGTTCTACAGAACTTGGTTGGTAAGTATCTATAGTTTTATTATCCTTAAATATTTTTATCTCATTAGCAGCCTTTTCTTCATATAATTTAACATTTTCCTCGCTATATGGAACACATTTATTCTGATTATATTTTGTGTAACCCATATTATCATAAGCATACACAATAGAAAGTGAAGATGTCATTAACAAAGTTATGACAACTATATAAATAAATTTTTTCATAATACACCTTCTCAAGAATTTTATTTTAATTTGTTACAGTTAAAATGTCTGCCAAACTACACTAACACCAATCTCACAAATTCTTTAGTTTGTTACATTTGCATTAATATTCTCAACCATATGTATATAATTGAGAATCAGAGAATATTGTTAGCTTTAATATAACAAATAAAATTGGTGCAACTTGTGGTTTTTTCACAATATCACTCTTTATATTAATATATATTTTTCCAAATATTACATTTATTATAATTCTTACTATCTTAATAAGCAACTATTCAATAATATAAATATTATAATTTTTAACAATAATCAGATAATTGTATATCTAAATTCTCTATATAAAAACTTCATCAAACTTTTATTTTCCTACCAGTGTATAGCAGTATATAAAACAAAATGCCCTTATAAGGCATTTTTCAAATTATATTTATTCACAAACAAATTTATAATTACAAGAATAGCAGTTTTCGCATCTATCAAATTTATCATAATCTGTATTTGATTCCATAAAGTTGAATACTTTAACTATATCCTCTATGTCTTTTTCTATATCTTCATCCTTTAAATTAATTTCGATGTACTCTCCTATATCAAGAAGATACAAATACATCTTTTCAATATCAATATTAAACATTTTCTTTACAGCAAAGCTGTAGGCTGTAAACTGGGGAAGGTAATGATTTTTTATTCTCCCTTTATCACCTTCACCATTAACCTTGTTTGTTTTATAGTCGATAACAACTGCCTTTTTAGCATCACCAACTTGATATATATCCAATCTATCGATTATTCCCATTAAAATAATATCTGCATTTGGAAGAGGTACTCTAAAATTAAACTCTTTACAGGATAATATTTTTTCTCCATTTATTTTTATATCCTTTTCTATTTTCTCAAAGTTTTGTACCATTGATTTTATTTTTTCTTTTTGTTCATTTGAAATTTCGTACAGCTCTCTATTTATCCTATCTTCAATATCTACTTCATATCCCTTTGATACATCCTCAATAAGGCTGTGGACAAAGCTTCCAAGTGCTGCTGCGTTTATACTTTTTACTATTTCTGCTTCATTTTGTTCCTCTTTTTCTTCTTTATTAAATAAGTCAACATCTAATAAACCTTCGTCTATTTTTGCAACATACCTAAAAAAGTATTTTCTTGGGCAGTCCTTGTAGAGCATATATCTCGATATGCTGAATATTGATTTTGGTATGTAGTCTATTTTAAGGTTTATGTTTTCCAATGCCCTGTCCATATCAAATCTGTCTTCTTCATCTTTTTCATTTATATTGTCATTAAATGAGCTCACTTCTGCAACGTATTTTTCTAAATCAACTCCTCTATCAAACAAATGATTAATCAATGTTTTTTCGCTTTTTTTCCTAACAGCACTTAAAGATATATATCTTACTGCTCTTGTTACAGCGACATAGAATACTCTTATTTCTTCCTTCTTTTCCTCTTCTTTTCTTTTAGCATCAACGTATTTATATAAATCATCTTTTATTGCATGGTGATTTATTACTATACCATATTTCCCCTTTTCATCAGCGAACTTATCGTAAACAAATTTTTTCTTATTAATTTTTTCTATTTCATAATCAAGGGAAGGTATAAATACGACCTCAAACTCAAGTCCCTTTGATGCATGTATTGTCATTATCTTTACTGCATTGCTGTTTTCTGTATCTAAAAAAGCCTGTGATTCTTTGTTTGAAATTTCAATTAGGTTTTCTAAATAGTCAGCAAACTCAATTGATGAGTAGATTCCCTTGCTATCAAACTCCTCTGCAATCTCTAAAAACTTCTCAAAGTTTCTATACTTTTGTACCCCATCCTCCTGAAGAAGAAATATTTCTTTTATTTTAAGTTCCTTATCTAATTTATTTAAAAAGTTTGATACGCTGTATAAAGGAGCCTCTTCTTTAAGTTCGAATAATTTTTTTACTTTATCGTTATAGTCCTTTGCAGAAGTTATATATTTATTTTCATTTATTATGTTGAAAACATCTAATACCTCATTGTCTGAAAGCCCAACAAATGGGCTTCTTAACGCACCAAGGAATGATAATTTATCCTCATATCTATAAATAAACCTTACTATATTTATTAAATCCCTTATCTCCTGTCTTTCAAAATATCCTATTCCTCCAAGAATCGTATAGGGTACCTGCCTCTTTTTTAAGGAGTTTTCAAACTCTAATACGCTGCTTCTTCCCCTAAATAAAATTGCAATGTCCTTATATTCTATTCCCTTTTCATTTAGTTCTAATATTTTATCTGCTACATATTCAGCTTCAATTCTCCTTTTTTCATCTTTGTCCTCTTTTTCTAAAAGCACTTTAAGCTCTTCTAATTCTACTTTTCTTTCCTTTAGCTGTCTTGTATCAAATTTATCCCTTTCTTCTGCTTCTAAAATACAAAAATCAAATCCTGCCTCACCTTCTACACCCTTTGACTCATTTGAAGGTTCATATCCTTCAATTAAATCTTTAAACATATCATTTATAATACCAACAATTTTGTCGTGGCTTCTGTAGTTTGTTGAAAGGTTTAGTTTTTCTCCCTTTGAATCTTTTATTTTATCTGTAACATCCTCAAATACCTTATAGTTTGCACCTCTAAAAAGATAAATAGACTGCTTTATATCTCCAACAACAAACAGTTTACCCTCCTTTATTTTACTTTCTTCCCCTGTTAGGTAGTTTAAAATTTTTAGCTGAACATCATTTGTATCCTGAAACTCATCCACAAGATAATATTTATATCTTTCCTTTATTCTATTTCTAATTTCCTCATTTTCAAGTATTTCAAGAGTATATTTTTCAAGGTCATTAAAATCTAATACTCCTAAATTTGTCTTTTCTTCTTGATACTTTCTATCTACCGCCTCTACTAAATCCATAACAAGGTGAATGATTGCCTGAAGTTTCTCTAAATCTTCTACGTCTGCCTTTTTTGATTTACTTCCCTTTTTATTCTCTTCTTCTTTAGTACTTAATTCATTAAACCTTTTTATATTATCCATTGTAAATTTCTTTGCCTTTTCTATACTGTCTCCCTTAGTTTTAATTTCTTGATATAGGTATTTCACATCTTCAATTATTTTCTTTCTGCTTAAATAATCAATACCTAAAACCTCAGACAATATTTCAAGTTTTTCTGTATTATCAGTATAACTAATAAACTCATCAAAAACCGAATCCGATACCCTGTTTAGCAAAGTTAAAGTATCAACCTCTTCAATAATTTGATACATAGGCTCTATTCCAATAATGTAGTAGTTCTCTTTAACAATTGTATCGCAGAAACTGTGGAAGGTTGATATATTGGCAAGAGGTAGTTTTTCTTTTATTCTTCTTAAATCCTCTCTTTTTTTACTGTCTTTTTCCTGCTCTATAAACTTATTTACTAAATCTATAACCCTCTCCTTCATCTCAAGGGCTGCCTTTTTTGTAAAGGTTATAGCTACAATGTCATCTACATCAGCACCACCCTCAAGAAGAAGCCTTAAAAACCTTCTTGTCAAAACCCTTGTCTTACCAGAGCCTGCCCCAGCGTGAAGGGCGATGTTTTTACCTATCTCAAGGGCTCTTGCCTGCTCATCATTAACCCCGTATACATTCTTTATTTCTTCTATGTTCATATTTCCACCTCGCATTTATTTAAAAGCCTAAGTTTGTTATACCTGCACACGTCTTCATAATCACAGCTTAAATTAAAAGCACTTTGTATTTCGCATATCTTAGTAAGAGTGAATACAGCTTTTTTAATATTTTCTATGCTGTCTTTAATAAAGTTTTCTGTTATGTGAGTTAAAACAACATCAAAGTTTTCCCTTGCAACGGTTCTTGTTTGATGATGTGTTTTGAGTGTTTTTAATTCATCTTTATCCTTTGCAACTATAATTCCACTAATTTTTTTGTTATTGTTTTCTATAGTAGCATTAATGTCATAGTAAACTAAAGCGAGACATTCTGGAGTTTTTTCTAATACATCTTTTAAAATGCTGTTTACTACATAATAATAAAGTACCACCTGTATAGCCTCTCCCTTTAGCATATCCCCTAAAGCCTTTGCATTAGATATCTTATAGTCCTGTATTATATATCTTCCTGTCGGGTTGTCTCCATCATACTCCATATCAACTCTATCTATTCTTCCTTTTATCTTTATTCCTTGAATTAAATCATCTAATTCAAACTCTTTTTCTATAAAGTATGGCCTAAATTTAATTTCGTTTTTATATTCTACATCAACCTTAATAAAATTCTTTATGTTTTTTAGAAGCTGTTCCTTTGTAATGCCTGTAAAGTTATCATCTAAAACTAAACCATAATTTTCAAAGGCTTCGTTGGCAAGTCCTTCTATTTTATCTTCCTTATATTCAAGTTCTTTTCCTATATAATCCTTATAATAGTTTTCAAGTACATAGTGATATATATTTCCGAAGTTTAAATTTGAATAAACATCATCTTCCCATTTTCTTATGCTAAGTACATCCTCTATAAAATGCTTAAATGGGCACTTGTTATAAGACATTATCTTTGAAGCACTAAAGACATCTCTTTTATTGCTATCCTTCATTTTATTTATATCAATAAGTCCATCATACTCTGTAAAATTACTACTATTTCTAAGTTCCTCTATTTTGATTGCTGTATCAAAACAAGCTGCTTCTTTAAAATTTTCCTTTATTTTATTATCCTTCGTTATACAGTATCGTTTAACAATCTCATCTTTGCTGTAGATTTTATTTAAGCTGAATCTATCCCTCATAGTTCTAACTTTTCTTTCCTCAAATTGTTTTTTAAGTCCAAGTTTATATATAACCTCATCTAAAAACTGGGACTTTGAAATATATGAACCATCCTCACCTGAAGTTCTATAGGATAGGAATAATCCTTCCTTTGAAGAGGCTATTGACATTATAAATCTTATCTTTTCCTTCTCCATTTCAAATATGCTGCTTCCAAAGTTTACTCCCTGCCTATAGATTATCTCCTTTTCCTTTGTTGTATATATTCCTGATGCCTTTGAAAGTTTAGGGAACTTTCCTTCATTAAGTCCCATTATAAATACATAGTCATAGCTTGTTCCCCTTATTAAATCTGGAGTTAGAACCTTAACACCATAGCTCCTTTTAGGGCTTAAAGTAACCGTCGCAGCAGTTATATTTTCATCTAATATATTTAAAAACTCTGAATAGTCTATTTCTGAAGTTTGATGTTTATATACTTCATCAAGATTATTAAGCAATTCAATGAATCCAAACAAAGCCTTTAAATCTCTCAGCATTATATCCTGTGATATCTTACCTTTTGCTTTTTTATAAAGGCATATTATTCTCTTTTTAATATCAAGTTCATCTAATATATTAATTACTGCATTTTTGTATTCTTCAAAACTTGCATTATACTTTATTTTTAACAGTTTCTCATCTATCATATTTTCAAATTTAACATAGCTTTCTCTCAATTTTGGTATTTTTTCTGTATATTCTCTCTGCTGTTCTTCATCTTCATTTTTAACCTTAAATTCCTCTAAAAGTTTTTCAAGGAAAGCAGAAGTATCTTTCCCTTTAAAATATCTTTCTAAAACCCTTAAAACATCGTATCCTTCAGAAATAGATAGGTATGGGCTTGCTACTATATCCTCTAAAAGGTTTTTATTATATCTTTCATTTTTAAGTCGAAGCAGTGCCATAATAGTTTTTATAAATGGTATTTTAGAGAGAAGTTCTGTATCGCTTAAGGAGATATAAATTCCATATTCATTGAATACTTCAAGTAGCATATCCTCATACTCCTCTCTGTCTGGAACTATTACTGCTATTTTATCAAGTTCAATTCTTTTTTCTTTGTATAGTTCTTTTATGTTTGACGCCACCTGCCTTACCTCATCCTCAATGCAGGGAGCATCAAGCATTTTAACATCAAAAGTCTCATCTAATGCTCTGTCGGTAAATAATGTTTCGGCAAGGTATCTATATTTTGTATTTAAAAAATCATCATCATTAATTTCAAATTTTAGTTCCTTTAAAAAACCTAAAGCTTCTTTTTCTGCAAAGTTAAGTACATAGGGGACATTTAGAGGAATATGGTATATAAACTCAATTTCACTAAAATTATTTTTTATTGCCTCAAGTAGTTTCTTCTCGGTTTTAAATATATCAATATATCCATCAATAATAAATAAAGATACATTCTCAAAATATGTGGTTTTATCTACATTTTCTATTGCAATCTTTATTACATCGTCCATGTCTAAAAGGTTTAACGAATTTAGTTTCTCTTTATATGATGTATATATAGTTACTAAATCCTCTGTTTTTCTTTTTAATACATCATCTCCTATGGAGTTTATCATATTTTTAAATTCATTTATATCAACATATTCCTTTTTTAAACTCCTTATTGCATTAAGTGCATTTACTGCAAAGCCTTTTTTATTGTATACTTTATTGAAATATTTAATATTATCTTTTTGCTCTTTTAATATCTCCTCAACAAGCACAAGGGATGCTTCATAGGAGATTAATTCATAGCTGCTAAATTGATTTTTTGAAATCCTTCTTGATAAGTCATCAAAGGTTATAACATCAACGTTATATAATGAGCCTAATCTGCTTATAATTTCACCTCTAACAAATTCTATAAGTTCTCTTGTTGGAGCAAGATATATAACCCTTTTATTTCCTTTTACTGAATTTATTATTTTTTCAAACAAAATATCACCCCAGCATATTAAAATTTTCCAGTTTAATTACATTGTATGTCTATAGCTGTAAAAAAGCAATATTAAGGCAGGTATCTAACAAATACCTGCCCTCACAGCTTCTATAAAAAATTATTATTCGAACATATTTTTAGAAAATATAAACCAACTACTTTATAACTTTATTTTTTTACTTCTACACTATGTGTTTTCATATATTCTATTTGTTTTTCAGTCGGCTTCCCGTTTTTTAATATAATTTCAACTGCTTGTTTTGGAAGATATGCTTCTTCAGTTAAGTCAACATCTATACCCTTATAAAATGCAACAAAAGCCCTAACAGCACCAGTTCCTATATCCTTACCTTGAGTATCTATAAAGTTTGCCTCTAAGTCCTTGCACTTAAATGTATCAATTTGGTTTTTATCTATCAAAAATGATTCAGTTAAATCTTCTTCCGGTATATTAAAATTATTAACAACATCTTTAAATGTATATGAACCCTTTATATCATTTGGATTAAGCTGACCTGATGATTTACCTTCAGTAATCTTTCTTGGTATCTTTGTTGAAGTTGTTTTCCAAACTCCGGCTAATTTTGCCAATCCAACTCCTCCAAATATTATTATAAATATACTAATTGCAATAATTTTGCTATTTAACTTCATCCATATCACCACCCTTTGTGCTTAAATTGACTGTATTTTCAACAGGACATAAAACATCTGAAGTACATTTTAAACATCTAATGCATTGATGGTCTTTTATAGAATCTTTATCTGATACCACAATATTCATAGGACAACCTTTATCACATACTTTACAAGAAATACATATATTTTTATTTCTTCTAATTTTAAATATACTTATAAAATTAAATAGCCCTAAAAATCCACCAAGTGGACATAAATATTTGCACCATGGTCTTTCTATAAAAAGTGATGATACCAATACAACTATTAATAAAACTATTGCTTGTATTTTAACTTCGCCTGTCCAAAAATTAAATAGTGCATAATAAGGGTCTATATCATTAAATAACAATTTACCTGTTTTACCTATAACATATACTATCCAAATAAATGTAAAGTATCTTAAATATCTTAGCTTTTTATCTAATTTATTAGGTATAAAAATATTATACCTTCTACCAAAAATCTTTTTACCTATCTTTCCTATCCATTCTTGAACTGAACCTAAAGGGCATACCCATCCGCAAAATACTGATCCAAATAATATAGATAAAAATATTACTATTCCAAGCATAACAAATGAGGATTCATGTATTTTTTGAACAAAACTTCCATCTGTTGCGAACTTATATATTGATACTACTCCACCAAATGGACACAATCCATGCAATGATGCTTTTGAGATAAATGGTATTGTTATATTCTTCCTGGAAAGATATTCATTTAGTGCAGTCAATAAAATCGTAGCAAAGAAAAATATTTGAACAAATAATCTAATTTTTATATTTCTGCTTTTCTCCATTGATTTAATCTTTGTCATTTAATATACCACCTTCTTAAATATTTTGCTTCCACACTCAATTGTTTAATATCGTATCCATTTACTATTCCATTTCACGCTCCTTGTCCTATTTCTGCCCCATTTTTGCACTCTACCTTAAATTTTATTGATTTATCTTATACTTTGATTATAGTTTCATATTGTGATTAATTTATGTGAGTTCTGTGTAGATTTTGTGAAGTTGATTTTTTCAACTTTCTTTTATTATGAAAAATAATTGCATAAAA
The DNA here is from genome assembly GCF_900167605.1 of Caloramator quimbayensis. Lineage (GTDB taxonomy): Bacteria > Bacillota > Clostridia > Clostridiales > Caloramatoraceae > Caloramator_B > Caloramator_B quimbayensis. The sequence continues at coordinate 125,120 of NZ_FUYH01000003.1, forward strand.
ATTTTTCTCCAAAATCCACCCAATATCTATATAGCTCCCATTTTATTACACAAAAAATTCCTATCATTTTTGCCAAGCAGGATAGGGTTTTTGTAATTTTATTTTTTAAATTTTAAAAAAAATTAGGACAGGTATTCTAATTGAATACCTGTCCCAACTATTGACAAAGAGCCTTCCATAACTGAACTGCCTATTTTGGGGCTACTTTAGCTTGGTTTAGGTTTATTGGTGGGGCAGATTTGTTTATGTATGTCTCCTTAATTTTTTATACTCTCGCAATCTCTTCCCACTTTATATATTTGTTCATTACTTCAACAGCTTTTTCAAGATATATTTTATCCACTTCATCGAACCTGTTGAAAATCGGGCTGTCTATGTCCAAAACACCGTATAATATTCCATCCTTTATAATAGGAACTACTATTTCAGAATTTGAAGCACTGTCACAGGCGATATGCCCCTCAAATTCATGAACGTTTGGAACTACATAGGTCTTTTTATCTCTAACTGCACTTCCGCACACTCCCCTTCCTACTTTAATCCTGACACAGGCAATTTTCCCTCCAAAGGGTCCTAATACTAATTCTCCGTCCTTCATTATATAAAACCCTGCCCAGTTAATATCATCAAGATTATTATATAAAAGGGAGGCTGTATTGCATATATTTGCCAGAGAATCCTCCTCAGAAGAAATAAGCCCTTCCAAAGCAGGCAAAAGCATATCATAGAAACTCTCTTTAGTATCAGCCTTTATTTTCCCTAAATTTTCCATAGTATCCTCCTTAATAGCATAGTCTTCCTTCTTTTACTACTATTTTACCATTTTTAATTACTGTGTTAACGTGATTTATTCCAAAATGATATATTATATAATTCTCATTAGGAGCATCCATAATAAGTATATCCGCATTCTTACCCTTTTCAATGCTTCCTACTTTATCTCCTCTGTCAATAGCATAGGCTGAATTTATGGTCATGGCGTTTATAACCTCCTGAGGCGTCAAGCCCATTCCCATAGATGCAAATACCATAATACCTTGAAGGGATTCTGTAGGACATGTGCCCGGATTATAATCTGTTGCAAGTGCAACAGGAAGTCCCATATCAATCATTTTTCTGCCTCTTGCATATTTTCCGAGCCTTAAATAAAAGGATGTCCCAGGAAGCAGTACAGGAATTACTCCTCCTTCCTTCATAGCTTCAATTCCCTCATCAGATGCTGCAATAAGATGTTCTGCTGACACCGCACCAATTCTTCCTGCAAGTTCTGCACCGCCCATAGGCTCTATTTCATCCGCATGTATTTTTATTTTAAGTCCATGCTCTTTCCCTTTTAAAAGTATCCTCTCGCTCTCCTCAACAGAGAAAACTCCTTCCTCACAAAAGCAGTCTATAAATTCAGCAAGTTCTTTCTCTGCAACATAGGGAATAATGCGTTCAGTCATAAGATTTATGTAACCTTCTCTATTATCTTTATACTCCTCTGGTACAGCATGGGCTCCCATATAGGTTCTTATAATTTCTACTGGGTGTGTGCAGTCCCTTAATACCTCGAGACATTTAACCTCATCTACAAAATTAAGTCCATATCCAGACTTTGCTTCTACCGTTGTAGTCCCCCAAAGAAGCATAATATCAAGACTTCTTATCATCTTTTTCATAAGCTGATCATAGGATGCAGCTCTTGTAGCTCTAACCGTACTTAAAATTCCCCCGCCCATTTTAAGTATTTCTATATATGGTACTCCCTTTAGCTTTAATTCAATTTCATTTTCCCTTGAACCGTAATGTACAAGATGAGTATGAGGATCAACAAATCCTGGAAGAACAGTTTTATACTCTGCATCTATAATCTCAGTATGCCTGTCACAGAACTCTTCTCCATCGCCTTCCCCGACTTCCTGAATTATTCCATTTTCAACTGCTATAAAGCCTCTCTCTATTATACCAAGGTCCTGCATATGTTCTTTTATTTTAGGTCCATTTGATTTGCAGGTAAGTATTCTTGCATTTTTAATTATTATATCAGCCATGCTGCACCTCCTATAAAAATTTTGGGTGAGATTTCCCACCCAATAATAAACTTTATATTTATTATAATATTTCACCAACTTCATTTTCAACCGTTCTTACAAGTTCTCCCGATGTTATAAGGCTGCTTGCCTTGTTTATATCCACATACATAACTCTGTCTTCATTTAAAGGCTCAATGTGTTTCCTTATAAGATTATACGCCCTTTGTGTACCTTTTCCAAGCTTTACATCCCCTCTAAAATGCAGAGCCTGAGATGATGCAAGATACTCTATTCCAAGAACCCTTGAAACATTGTATAATATGTTCCTTGCCTTTCTTGCAGCGATTGTTCCCATGCTTACATGATCCTCCTGATTTGCTGAGGATGGTATAGAATCAACGGATGCAGGGTGAGCAAGCACCTTATTCTCAGAAACAAGAGCTGCTGCTGAATATTGAGCTATCATAAATCCAGAATTTAGTCCTCCCTTTTTGGTAAGGAATGGTGGAAGGTCGTTAAGCTGATAATTAACAAGCCTTTCTATTCTTCTTTCAGAAACATTAGCAAGCTCCGATAAGGCAATCCCTAAAAAGTCCATTGCAAGAGCCATAGGCTGTCCATGAAAGTTTCCCCCAGATATTACCCTATCCTCGTCTTCAAATATTAAAGGATTATCTGTTGCAGAGTTTATTTCAGTTTCAACAACCCTTTTAACATATTCTATTGCATCCTTGCTTGCACCGTGTATCTGTGGTATACATCTTAATGTATAGGCATCCTGTACCCTTATCTCTCCCTGCTTTGTTGTAAGGCTGCTTCCATCTAAAAGAGTTAAAAGATTTTTAGCACATTTAATCTGACCTTTCTGCGGTCTCACTTCATGTACCCTGTGATAATAAGCATCCGTTATTCCCTTTAAACTTTCAACAGTCATAGATGCCACTATATCTGCAGTCTTTGAAATATTTACAGCATCATAAATCGTAAGAGCCCCAACCGCTGTCATGACCTGAGTTCCATTTATAAGTGCAAGTCCTTCCTTTTCCACAAGCTCAATTATATCAATACCTGCTTTCTCCATAGCCTCTTTTCCAGAAAGCCTCTCTCCGTTATAATAAGCCTCTCCCTCTCCAATCATAACAAGAACCATATGGGATAAAGGTGCTAAATCTCCGCTTGCCCCCAGAGAGCCTTTCTCATATATAACAGGATGTACCCCTTTATTGAGCATATCTATTAAAGTTTTAACCGTTGAAATTCTAACCCCTGAGTATCCCTTTGAAAGTGCATTAGCGCGGAGAAGCATTATAGCTCTTACAATCTCAGTATCAAACTCTTCTCCAACGCCGCAGGCATGGGAAACTATTAAATTCCTCTGAAGTTTTTTAGCATCGTCCTTAGATATTACAACATCGGAAAACTTACCAAATCCAGTTGTAATTCCATATTCAACCCTGCCCTCTTCAACGAATCTATCTACAAGAGCTCTTGCCTTTTCTATCCTCTCTTTAGCTTCCCCTGAAAGCTCAACTATATAACCGTTTCTCGCAACATTAACCACATCTTCAATTTTAAGATTTTGCCCATCTATAATTACCTTATTCAAAATATTACCCCCTTTATGACTTCTTAAACTAATTATATCATTCATATTAAATAATTGTTAGACTTTGAATTGTCTGAATATTTTCAAGGTATTATCATGTTAAAGCGATTAAAAAAAACCCATAATACTGCTAAAGTCAATATAAATCTTCTTAATAAGCGGAAAAGATTGACTATGCAGTATTATGGGGTTTATAAGTCTCCCAAAAATTTATGTTCCTTTTATATTTTATCTACCACTATCTTATTGTCATTACATTTATAAACAACATGATTATCCTTAATATCAACTAAAGTTGAATCAGGTTTTATTTTTATCGTCCTGTCATTTACAACATCATAAACATAATCCTTATAAACAAGAAAAACTTTATTATCTCTATTAAATACGCTTTCATAGGATAAATCCTCTATATGCCTTTCATTTACCACATTTCCGTCCTTAACAACAAAAACAGTTCCCTCTTTATCCAAAGAAAGCAGATATATATTATCCTCCTCATCAACTCCAAGAAGCTTAAATCTTTTATTATCTTCATATTTAAAAATCTTAGATTTTATGTGTACTTTATTATCGATATCCTCATAAATAAGGGCATCTTTATTATTTAAAAGCTGTATATCCTCTATTTTTTTACCCTTTGCATATACTGAAACATTTTTCATGATATCCACTCTATATATATTATTTTTAGAAATACCAAAGTTTTTAGTTTTAGCATTTATATAAATCATATTAGTATAGCTTGAATATCTCACATCACAGATTTCTTCAATCTTACTTGCTTTAAAGGCTTTATGCTCTGTGCTTTCCCTTTTATCTATGTCATAGGTTTTTATAGCCAGATTTTCATCATCATAAGTAATATACATAACAATATTTCTATCCGAAAGAGGCAAAGAATATATTATAGGAACATCATCTTCTACAACATCATAAACATTATCAGTTTTTATATCTTTTATATAAAGTTTGTCCGAATCTACATAGGTAACATAATTCCCATCAAAGGTTGCAGCAACATATTTAGCGCCTTCAGGCAAAACAGTCTCATTTTTATTAAAATTTAAGATAGATTTTGTATTTCCCTTCATTTTTATTACTTTACTATCCCCAAGGATGATATTATTAACATAGCACAAAGGCATAAAGGTCAATCCTATACCTATTAAAATATATATAAGAAGCTTTTTTAACATATATCCACATCCTATTCTACAATGAATGCTGAAGGAATTGCTCTTTCACCTAATATATCCGAGGGTTTGTTTACTAATTTTCCATCGTTATACATAGTTGCAGAAGAGCCTCCATCAAGATTGGAAGCATTATACGCACCGTATTCGAGAAGTATGTCCTGAACATCCTTTAAAGTAGCTCCGAGACTGTCTTTCTGCCTTCCATCGATTGTAAGAAGAAGCACCTTCCCGTCTTGAGTTTGTCCTATTGCTGTTCTTGGAGCAATTCCCCATCCCCCGTCACCTTTTTTAATCATAGGCTTACCATTAACTATAAGTGCAGGGCCAAAGGAAATCGCATCTCTTAATTTCAAATTTTCAATTTCATCATATTTATATTGACCTACTATAAGCACATCTTTGTTATTAAATCCAACTATGTTAAAGGTCTTTTCATCATCTATGAACTTTATTCTGCCATCTTCAATTATAATACCTGATGGTATTCCCCCTGTACCTGTCATGGCATTGCTAAAGCCTCCCGCATTTATGCCGGCTGCTGCATTATATCTTTTTAATATTTGTCCTAAAGTTTCCCCTCTTTTCCCAAGATCCGAAGATGTCCCAATTCTAACCCTTCTTGGGTTGTCCACAATTAACAAATAGCCCTTATATCTGCTGCTTTCAATATTTATACACTCAACATTATTGCTGCTGTATTTAACCTCTATTGCATCCTCATTTTCGCTCTCTGTCGGAGAATCTACTTTATTTTCATCCATAATCTTGTTTATCTCATTATCATTTAAAAAGAGTTTTGCTATATATTTATGATTCATCGTTGTCATTGCGGAGGTAACTATAGTATTTCTAATATTCTTAAAGGGCCCGTAAAACACTAAATAGGTTCCAAAGGCTGTACAGAATATAAATTCAAATACTAAAAAAAACATCACTTTCTTAAATAGTTTCAAGTTCTCTCCCCCTGAAAATAAAAAATAAAATATTTTTTTACATTCTATTAGTTTATATTAAATCTAAAATTATTCAATAAAGATTTTGTTAAAATAATATAAATTTTTATATAGAAAAACCATAGAAATTTTGGTTGCTTTAAAAAGTTCACCAGTATTCTATGGTTTAACGTAAATTTATGCTATTTTATTATGTTTAACAGCATCTTTAATGCAACAGCGAGTGACATACATACGAAAATTGGTTTTATAAGTTTTACACCTTTTTTAAGTGCTATAAGAGTACCTAATCTTGCACCTATAATCATTGAAACAGCGACAGGAATACCAATAATATAATTTATCCTCCCATAAAATGCAAACATAAAAAGAGATGTTATATTGCTTATAAAGTTTAAAAACCTCGCATTTCCTGCGCCCTTTACAAAATCAAATCCATATATCCCTATTAGACCAAACATAAGAAAAGAGCCTGTTCCAGGGCCGAAAAAACCATCATAAAATCCGAGAGAAAAAGATAGTAAAATTCCTAATAAAATATTTTTTTTAGTAAAACCTTTAAACTTATCTTCCTCTCCTATTGTTTTAGAAAAAAGGCTGTATATTCCAACAGCTAAAAGAAGAATAAGCACTAAAACATATAAATATTTTTGATTGATTCTAACTACAGTGTTTACCCCAATAACTGCTCCAATCAGTGTAAATGGAGCGATATATTTCATTAGCTTAAAATTCACGTTTCCACTTGTTGCAAACTTTGCCGAACTCGTGAGGGATGCTGCTGTTGAAGAAAATTTGTTTGTACCGAGAGTAAAATGAGGCGGTACTCCTGCAATAAGATATGCAGGAACGCTTATTATTCCGCCGCCGCCTGCAATAGAATCTATAAAAGCAGCTGCAAATCCAGCAATACAAAGAAATATTATTTTTATAACCATATATTCACCTGCTTTTAAATCTTTAGGTATTTACATTAACCCTTTGATATGGCTCAAATATATATATTGAAACAACAGCCATAACAACAATCAGCGCACCTATTATCATAATAGGGTTTAGGCTCTCCTTTAAAAATATATATCCAAAAACAATTGCTTCAACTGGTTCTATGCTGCTTACAATAGCAGCGCCGCAGGAACCTATTGTTTTTGCGCCAAGGCAGAAGGCAAATATAGCAATACTCGTTGAAAAGAGGGCCATAAGTATAATACACATCCAAGCATTGGCGCTAAAGTTTACCGCTATGCCTCCTTGGAAAAGTGCAAAAACCATAAAGGTTATGAAAGCAAAGAAAATAACATACCCTGTCATGACAACAGGATGTATACCTTCAAATTTTCCATGTCCTATCACTATAACATAAACTGCATAAAAAAGCGCCCCTAAAAGAGCAAGAATAATGCCTTTTATGTTTATTACCTGTCCTGGAGTATATGCAACAAGTACTGTGCCCATTATGGATAAAACCACTGCATAGGCTTTATTAACTTCAATCTTTTCTTTTAAAAAAACCACAGAAATAATTAAAACCATAGCAGGATATGTAAAGAGAAGAACCTCCGAAAAGCCTGCTGATATAAATTTATATGAACTAAATACCGTAATTGCAGAACCAGCATATAATACTGATCCAAGTATTAAAAGTATCATTGCCTGTTTTAAATTAATTTTAAAGCTTATTCTTTTAATAAAAATATATGCCCAGATTATCGCTATGGCTATAAAGAATCGAAAAAAAAGTACAGTTGAAACATTAACTCCAAACCTGTAAGCAAGCTTTGCAAAAACCGGCATTAATGCAAAACCTGTTGCAGAAATAAATACAAAAAGTTCCCCCCTGCGTCTCATTTTAATCCCCCTATAGACATTTATAATACAATCTCTATTTTATCACCTTCTTTAACTTTTCTCAAATAAAAGAGCTCTGTTTTATGATAAAATACAAATATACATTAAAACAGAGCATAAATATAATATACTATTTTATATAAATTGTAATCTTTTTCTCTCCAAGCCTTTGAGATTTTACTGTAATTAAAACTTCGCCAGCTTCGTTAATAGTTTCTATCCAAAAGGCAAATGCCCCGCCTTTAATTACAGCCTCATTAGGACCAATAAGCCTTGCTGGGCCTTTTACATCTATTTTTATTATCTCATCTAAAAATGGAAGAATATTATCATACTGATCAAGCACTTTAACGACTACTCTTGTTGCATCCTTTTCATAGGAATTAAGGTTTATATCATCCGCCTCTGCATAAAGTTTTGTTGGAAGAGGATTTTTGCTAAATCTCTTTTCAGCAGCAATATTTCCTTTGTAATATCCAGTAATTACAGCATCTTCCCAAATCATTCCCCAAGAACCTGCTTCCTCTGGAGTAATTACTGAATAATCAATTATTACAGGTGGATAAGGAATGCCTTTATATTTCTCTTTATTGGGGTATATTTTTTTCGGAGGATTATCCCCATACTTAAATTCAATATAGTCACAGTTTGTGAATATTACAAGTGGAATTATTCCTCCTATGCTTCTCTCTCCCCTTGCCCAAAAGGTAACGGGTTCGAGTACAGCTTCAACCTCAGGAGAAATCTGTGATTTGTAGACATAGGATGCAAATTTAGGTACACGAAACATATCCATAACCCCATGATAGCATATCCTGTCTCCCGAGCCAAAATCCTTATGAGTATTATAATCAAAAGCACACCATCCTATTGCCCCGCAGATATTTTCATCTAAGAAGGATGCATTTTGAACCCTAAGATGTCTTAAGCTGTGTTCCATCTGCCTCTCTTCCTGATCAAACCTTTTTGTTGGATACATATGACCGTTAAATTCAGTTACCATATAAGGTACATTATAGTTAAGCCCTGTAACTTCCTTCTGATTTCTTAAAGGTCCGTTTATACCATCATGTATAAAATCATTCATTGTATAGACATCTTCAAGAAGATTACTATTTGTTATATATCTTACTCCTCCTGTTTGTCTTGTTGAATCAAGGCTGTGAGCTGTTTCATTTGTTTTTGTATAAAAATCGTCATCATCTAATGATTCATTTATTCTAACGCCCCAAAGAATAATAGATGGATGATTCCAATCCCTTTGTATCATCTCTTTTACATTTTCTACAGCTACTTGTTTCCAGTTATCATCTCCAATATGCTGCCATCCTGGCATTTCTTCAAATACTAAAAGTCCTATTTCATCACATTTATTTAAAAAATGTTTTGACTGTGGATAGTGGGATGTACGAACAATATTGACATGAAGATCATTTTTAAGAATAAGGGCATCCTTCTCCTGAACACGTTTTGGCATAGCATATCCAACATAAGGATATGATTGATGTCTATTGAGTCCAATTAATTTAATTTTTTTACCATTTAGGTAAAAACCGTCGGGTGTAAATTCAGCTTTTCTAAATCCAAATATCTCTATATATTTATCAGAGCATTCTATAGAGTTTAAAGTTACCTCTAATTCGTATAAATTAGGATTATCAATATCCCAAAGTTTTATGCATTTTAGTCCGTTTATTTCAAACTTAAGTAAATTATCCCCAGTTAAAACTTCAGATTTAAAAATACTGCTATATACAGTTTTACCTTTCCTCTCTTTGATTTCAATTTTAAAGTCTGCTTCTCTTTCAATGCCATAATTTTTTATAAACAAGCTAATATTTGCTAATTTTTCTTCTTCAAGTATATTCTCAGTTTCTATTTTTATATTCTCAATAAATAAATCATCAAAGGCAAAGAGTTCAACTTCTCTATAAATTCCTCCATAGGTTAAATAATCGATTTGTCCTCCAAAGGGAGGTATGTCAGGCATTTCAGTTGAATCTACAACTACAGTTAAAATATTATCATCACTATTAAAATCATAAGCTTCATCTATTCTAACATCAAAGGGTGTGTAACCTCCCTTGTGCTCTCCAAGAAAAACACCATTTAAATACACTTTTGCATATGCCATAACTCCATTGAATTTAATATATATCTTTTTACCCTTAAATTCCTCTGAAAGAATCAATGGATACTTATAGCAGGATATAAATTGAAAAATCTTTTCATCAAAATAATTATATGGAAGTTCTACATTGGTGTGGGGAAGATTGACTATTTCAAAGCCTTTTAAGCCATTAATTTTTTCGTCTCCTTCTTCATACCCTTTTTTATAATACCAGTTGTTGTTTAAAGATAATATTTTCCTCATAAGCTGCCTCCTATCATTGTTTTATTGAACCAGTCATTCCTTGTACAAAATAGTTCTGCAGAGTAAAGAAAATTATAATCATAGGCAGTGTTGCAAGAACGATAGCTGCCATTATAACACCATATTCTGGAAAATACGCCGAAGACATTGAAGAAATTAAAAGCGTCATTGTCTTTTGCTTATCGGTTTGAAGAACAATTAAAGGCCAAAGGTATGAGTTCCAGCTTGTCATAAAGGCATAAATTGCTGCAGCTGCATAGGTTGATTTCATTGATGGCATAACAATAGATGTAAATATTTTAAATTCTCCTGCTCCATCAACTCTTGCTGCTTGAATAATATCTTTTGGAAAGGATTTAAAACTCTGCCTGAAGAAAAATATAATAAAAACCGATGCAAGCGATGTTAAAATAAGCCCTGCATGAGTATTAATAAGATGGAACTTAACTATTAATTTGAAAAGAGGAATCATAAGTGCAGCAAAGGGTACCATCATTGAGAGCATAATAGCTGCATAGGTTTTTTCCCTTGCCTTTGAAGAATATACTTCAAATCCATAGGCTGCCATTGAAGATATTATTAAAGTTCCAACTGTAGTTAAAACTGAAATTTTTATAGAATTAAAAAATATCCTCTTTATATTATAAGTGGTAAATAGAACTTTAAAGTTATCTATAAGATGACTTCCAAAGGTCATTTTACCTTTAATAACATCAACTGCAGTATTTGTCATACCTGTTATCATCCAATAGAATGGGAAAACCGATACTACAAATGCTATAATAAGAAAAAGATATACAAATATTCTCCCTACAACTCTTTTTACCTTCATTTTTTATCACCTGCCACTTTAAACTGAATAATGGAAAGTATGGCTACAAGAAATACTATAACGTATGAAACAGCTGCAGCATATCCAAAGTTAGGCATATATTTAAAGCATAGGTTGTAAATGTATACCGACATCGTTAAAAGAGAGTTTCCTGGTCCTATCGTTGCTCCCGTTACTCCTCCCTGTGAAAAGTTCATGGGCTCATCAAAGAGCTGCAGTGTACCTATAGTTGACATAACCGATGTAAACACGATTATAGGTTTTAGCATAGGTATAGTTATATGGAAAAACTGCTGCATTTTGCTTGCTCCATCGATATCAGCCGCTTCATAGAGTTCATCAGGAACATTTTGAAGGCCCGAAAGATAAAAAACCATGTTGTAACCTGTCCATCTCCATGTCATAGCAATCATAACTGTAACCCTTGCCCAAAATGGGTCCATAAGCCATGGTATTGGATTTTTTATAATGTGCATACTTAAAAGACCTTTATTTATAAATCCATCAAGGCTGAACATCATTTTAAAAAGTATTGTATAAGCAACAAGAGAAGTTACTGCAGGAAGGAATATTCCAGTTCTAAAAACCCCTCTGAATTTTATAGTCTTATCGTTAAGTATTGCTGCAAGTATTAATGCTAAAAGAAGCATTATTGGAACCTGAATTATAAAGAATATAAATGTATTTTTAAGTCCAGTTAGAAACACTTCGTCATGAAAAAGTTTTTTATAGTTATTAAGTCCAACAAATTTTTGTACTATTCCCTTTGATGACATTGTAGATAGAATAAGTGAATTAACTATAGGATAAAAAAGAAAGATTGCAAGCAGAATAACTGCGATTGAAACAAATATCCATCCATAAATATTAAGACTTCTTTCAAAGGACTTATTCCTTTTAAAAAATTTAGTGTTTTTTTTCAAGCTATTTGGAGTAATCTCTGCCATAAAATCACCTCTCCCTTTTAAAAAGAGGAATAATACAGCAAATCAAAGTATTATTCCTCTTTAAAGCATAACTATTATTTATTTGCCTATCTGATTTTTAAGCTGATCTTCTGCTTTCTTTAATGCTGCATCAACTGTAAGTTTTCCTGAATATACATCGGGCATAACAGCCATTATAGCTGCATCTGCTTCATAAGTATAAAGGCCATAATTTACAGCTGGAATATTTCCAATCCATCCTGAAAAGTCTGTATAAACCTTCTGATTTCCAAAGAATGCATCTTCCTTAGAATATGCTTCTCCTCCCTGTGCTGGCATATATGTTCCAACTGCTCCTCTGTCAACAAGTATCTTCTGATAGAAATCATTATCTCCTGCGTAAATCTTGTTTAAAAAGTCGATTGCTATATCTTTGCTCTTTCCGTTTTCAAGAACGTACCAGCTTGAACCTCCAAGGTTTGAAGCATTAACTGAACCTGAAACGTTTAATTTTGGTGTTGGGGCAACTGCCCATTTACCTGACTGGCTTGCTTCTGCCTTAACTGAACCTACTATCCAAACACCTGTTACAACGGATGCTGTATCACCTTTATTAAATGCTGCAACCCATTCGTTCCAGCCGCTTGTCTTCTTTATTATTCCTGCGTCAACTATTTTCTTGTATGTAGCAACTGCTTCCTTTAAAGCTTCATTATTTGCTACGGTAACATTTCCATCCTTATCAAAATACCATTGACCTGCTGATTGGAGCATTATTCTCATAAGTCCGCCGTCATCAAGACCAAATCCAAGCATAGCTTTTCCTGTCTTAGCCTTAACTTTCTTACCTATTTCTATAAACTTATCCCATGTTATGTTATTAAGATCCTCTGGTTTGTATCCCGCCTGTGCAAGATAGTCAGTTCTATAGAAGAACCCGCTTACGCCTGAATCAAAGGGAACACCATAAACTTTTCCATCTAATGTCATTAGGCTTACTTTATAATTTGCAAATTTACTGTGGTCAATTTTACCAGTTAAATCTGCAAATGCTCCTGGATATGACTGCAGATATTTTTGAGCGTTATAATCTTCAATCAAAACTATATCTGGAAGACCATCTTTAACTCCTGACTGAAGCATTGTATGAAGCTTTTGTTCTACATCTGCCTTTGCCATTTCAACTATTTCAAATTCAACCTTTGGATTTTCCTTTTGATATCTTTCCTTAGCTTCATTCATTATAGCTATGTTAAAGTTTGGATCCCATGCCCAGATTGTAATTTTACCAGTCTTTTCTGCTGGGGCCTGTGGCTGTTGCTGCTGTTCTTGATTTGATGAAGTTTCTTTCTTGCCACAGCCTGCAAGAAGTGATACTGCAAGAACCATAACAAGTAAAATTGATAGCATTCTCTTTTTCATTTTTTTAAAATCCCCCTTTAAAATATTTATATATAATAACCGCTTTAAGCAGTTATTATTTTAAATGTAAGCGCTTTCATTCAGCATAAAAAATTAAGCAGACTGTCTTACTACAAGTTTAGGCTCTATAAATATAAGTCTGCCTGCTTCCTTGCATTCAAGAACATCTGTCATAATATCTACAGCTATACTTCCAAGCTCACTAATATTTTGCGTTACGCTTGTTAATGAAGGTGAAACATAATTGCATAAATCAATATCATCATATCCTGCAACTGCTATATCAGAAGGAACATTATATCCCCTTGCAGTAAGGCATCTTATAGCACCTATTGCCATAAGATCATTTGCAGCAAAAAGTGCTGTAAACTTTCCTCTTTCAAGAAGAATTTCGCATGCCCTATATCCTCCCCTCATATCATCGGAGGGCGAATCAATAATAAGTTCATCAACTATAGGTATTGAATTCTTGCTCAAAATCTTTAAGTAGTTTTCCTTTTTTATAATACTTGCATAGGAATCAGCATAACCGTTTATATATGCTATTTCTCTGTGACCTTTCTCAATAAGATAATTCATAAGTAATTCTGTACCTTTTGCCTCATCTGAAAGAACACAATATATGTTTTTGTTTTGAAGAATATGATTAGTCAAAACGACTGGAATATTTTCAGCTACTTTTATAAGATGTCTATTATATTTTTCGCTTATTCTTCTTCCACCAGCAAATATTATCCCATCAACCTGCTTTTTTAAGAATATATCTATATACTTTTCTTCTTCTTCAAATTTATTATCAGTATTCCCCAAAAGAATAGTATAACCTTTATCAGAGGCTCTATCCTCAATCGCTCTTACCATTTCACCATAAAAAGGATTGTTTATATTTGCAATAATAACACCTAAAGTTCTTGTACTTTTAGAAACAAGGCTCTGGGCAAGAGCATTAGGAGTATAGCTTAGCTTTTTCATAGCCTTTTCAATCTTTTCTTTTGTCTCTTTTCTTAACTTTTCTGGATTATTCATAGCACGGGATACTGTCGCTATTGATACACCTGCTTCTTTAGCTATGTCATATATATTTACATTTTCTTTAGTCATAATCGTCACCTTATTTCTAATGTAAGCCCTTTCATAAATAATTATAATATATCATCTAAAAAGTTGCAAATATTTTTCAAAATTATATGAAAATTTTTTGTAATATTTATATTTGAAAATTTAACAAAAAACTCTATGTATAAATAAGAATTCCTTTGGCTTCTTATTTATACATAGAGTTAAAATATAAATTTTATCTTCTTATCTTCTTTTTTATTGTTCCTATCACATAATCCATCTCTGGCATCTTTAAAACATATGCTGCTGCAAAATATATAATTATAGCTGCCGCAACCGATGCCCCTACATCAACAATTTGAACCATCTTCGAATCTATTCCTAATTTTGATTCAATTACCCGGGAAATTATAAAAGCAGCTCCTCCCATAATAAAAGATGCTATTGATGATTTAATTGATGATTTTAAATCCTCATTTATTCTAAGTCCATGCATCTTTTCACTAAGCTTTTTATATAATAATATCATGTTTATAAAGCTTGTAATCGAATAGGAAAGGGCAATACCTCCAATTGCAAGAGTGCTGGATCGAACGAATATCAGGTTTAAAACTATATTTATTATTACAGTTAGGGCTCCTATTTTAACTGGCGTTTTTGTGTCCTGTATTGAATAAAATCCTCTTGTTATAATCTGTACAGCAGACTGCCCTACAACCGCAAGACTGTAAAAGGTCAATGCAAAGGCTGTAACCTTTACATCAGATTCTGTAAATCTTCCGGTTCTAAATAAAAGCCTTACGATTGGGGTATTTAAAACAATCATTCCAATAGTGGATGGTATTGTAATAAACATTACTGTCCTGAATCCAAGGGATAAAGTATCCTTAAATTCACTGTATTCCCCTCTTGCAACCTGTGTATTTAAAACAGGAAATATTGTAGTTGCGATACCCATTGCGAATATTCCAAGGGGCAGAAGCATTATTCTGTTTGCATATCTTAAGGCTGTTATACTTCCTTCATCAAGAACTGATGCAATATTTTGATTTACCACAAGGTTTACCTGCGATATTGAAAGGCCTATAATCGCTGGTACCATAAGACGAAGCATCCTTTTATACCCTTCGTTTTGTGTGTCGAGCTCTAATTTAAATCTTTTCCCTACCCTTTTAAAATCAGGGACTTGTACAGCAAAATTCATTATTGCACCAACTACAACTCCTATTGATATACCATATATACCAAGTTTTTTCCCAAGCAAAAGCGCACCTAAAATCATTCCTACATTATATAATACCGGCCCTATAGATGGGGATGTAAAAATTTTATAGGAATTTAAAACTCCTCTTGTAAGCCCCGCAAGCACAGTAAAAGTAACTGCTGAAAACATTATTCTTGTAAGTTTAGTTGTCAGGATAAGGGCATCTTTATTTTTTGCAAGACCGCTTGCAACAATAGGTACAAGATATTTTGCAAAGGTTATTCCAAGAACATTAAAAATCAATATGAATATTATTGCAACAGTTATAAAAGTATTTGCAGATTTCCATGCTCCATCCTCATCATCCTTTGCAATATATGAGTTAAATACAGGCATAAATCCAGAGCTTAATGCACCGCCAACAAGAAGATAGAACATAACATCTGGTATTGTAAAAGCCGCTATAAAAGAATCTGTTATATAATTTCGCCCATATACTCTTGCTACAATCATTTCTCTTACAAATCCAAGTATTCTGCTTAAAAAAAGTGCAAGCATAACTATTATAGTTGCTCTTTGTATGTTTTCTCCCTTATTCTTTGTCATAATCTTCTTCCTTTCAAGCAAAATTCATATAAATTATACCTCAAATTAAAAAGCATGTCATTCCTTTAATCTACAATTATTATTAATATTTTATAAACAAAAATATATTCTGTCTAATAATCACCAAGGTATTGATTATTTATTATTTTTGATAGAAAATATACATGATTATATAACTACAGGAGATGATAAGATGATTAAACTTTTTTACGAAAATCAATATATATCATCTTGGGAAACAAAAATAGAAAGCATTGAAAAAAAAGATGATAAATATTTTGTTGTACTTTCAGAAACAGCCTTTTACCCTGAAGGCGGAGGTCAGCCTTCAGATAAAGGATTAATAGATGGAATAGAAGTTTTAGATTTGTTAGAAGAAAATGGAATTATATATCATATACTTAAAAAAATACCTGATAAAAAATATGTTAAATGTTCAATAGACTTTAGTAGGCGTTTTGATTATATGCAGCAGCATTCGGGGCAGCATATTTTATCATCATTTTTTTACAAGCTGTACAATGGAAGAACTGCAGGATTCCATCTCGGTGAGGAATACGTAACAATTGATATAGCCCTTCCTGAAATATCTGATGAAATGCTGATTGAAGTTGAAAATTGTGTTAATGAAAATATATATAAAAATCATGAGATTAAAACTTATTTTGTAAATCATGATGAAGCACTATCCCACCCTTTAAGAAGACTGCCTCCAAATAAAGAAAATATTAGAATTGTTGAAATTGAAGATACTGACTGTACTCCATGCTGCGGTACTCATGTAAAAAGTACAGGAGAAATTGGAATAGTTAAAATCTTAAAATCTGAAAAATACAAAGGAATGAATAGAATATACTTTAAATGCGGCAAGCGTGCCTTTAATGATTTTCAAAACAAGCATCAGATAATATCAACATTAAATAATATGCTGTCAACTGATGAAAGGGAAATTATAGAAAGACTTAAATTAAAAGAACAGCAGATTCAAAAACTATCAGCTGATATTAAAAATCTTAAAGAAATACTGATTAACTTTGAAGTATCAAATATTTTAGAAAGTACAAAAGATATTATAATTACAAAAGTCTATGATGATAAAGATTTTGATGAAATTCAAAGAATTGCAAAAAATTTACTTCAAAGAGGAAATTACATAATTATATTTTCAACTAAATTAGATAAAAGAATTTTATTTTGCAGCAGTGAAGGTTTTTCCATAAACTGCGGCCTATTATTTAAAGAAAACCTTAAAAATTATAATGGTAAGGGCGGTGGAGGAGAAAGGCAGGCACAGGCAGGATTCAATAATATAGATGATATGATAGCTTTCCATAAATTTATTCATCTAACAATATCAACCCTATTAAAAAATAAATCATAATATAGTATAAAGCAAAAGCAAAGCTATATATCCATATAAAAATGGTAGCATTGGAGAAGAAAACTGCTATAATTTTTTATAATTTTTTAATTGATGTTTATACCGCCTATGATAGCAGATTCATAGGCGGCATATCTACAATCAGGCTTCAATCTTTTTTTACTGTTTTTGCACACTTTATTATGTTATCCTTAAGCTTTTCAGATGTTAAGTTATTATCACCTGCTCTGATTCTATTTATTATAATTGACTTGGAATTATATGTGTTACAGCCATACTGCGTAGTAATAAAATATTTAAAACCGCAGCTTTTAGCTGCGTCTATAGACCTTTTTCCATAATGTCCAAAGGGAAAACAAAGTATATCAGGATACTTTCCTATATATTTATATATTATTTCCTTCGATGTATTTAAATCTTCAGTTACACGTTTTATATATTCTTCATCTGTCTCAATCTTTTTTGTTTCAATATCATATATTTTAAATGCAAGTTTTCCTCCCTTCTTTAGTTTGGAATTTATATATATAAAATCATGGCTGCTGTGGGTATGGGAAGCTATATCAACAAGACCGCTTTCATACATTTCTTTAATCTCTACAGAGTTTAAAGGTCTTATATCTTCTTTAAAGGATTTATAATTTTCCGTTCTTGAAGTTATAATTGACATTAGTGCAGGAACACTATATTTTTTAAGTACAGGGAAAGCATATTTATAAAAGCTTTCAAGTCCATCATCAAAGGTTATAACAACAGCGTTAGGAGGGAGAACATCTTTACCCTGCATTGCGTTTATAAGCTGCTCTATGCTAACTACATTAAACCCTTCTTTTATCAGCATCTTTACATCTTTTTCAAATCTTTCAGACTTTATCGTTATAAGAGTAAAAGGATTTTGACTTATATGGTGATAGGTTAAAACAACCGCCTTATCTTTATAGTATATTTTATTTTTATTCTCCTTAGGCTTATTTATATTTTGTGTATTTTTTTTTATTTCTTTGCAGCTGCTATCATCTATCATTTCTATTTTTGCAGGTACTGTCATATACCATAAACTCATTATCAATATTATAAAAAAGATAATTTTTTTCATATACATTACCTTTCCCTGATAACTTTAAATAAAAACACTGGAAGAACAGTCATCCTTTTAAAACGCCAGGGCTCTTTAATAAGTCTGTAAAGCCACTCCAATCCTAAAGAACACATCCATTTCGGTGCTCTTTTTATGTTGCCGCATATTACATCGAGGCTTCCTCCAATTCCCATACATAAAGGTACGGAAAGATTGTCAATATTTTTTTTAATCCAATATTCCTGCTTAGGGCTGCCCATTGCAACAAAGAGTATATCAGGTTTTACCCTTTTAATTTCTTCAACTACTTCATCTTCATTCTTAAAATAACCGTCTCTAACACCAACTATTTTTATTCCATTATATTTTTCCATTAATATTTTAGAAGCCTTCTCTGCAACTCCTATTTTTGCTCCGAGAAGAAATATGCTGTATCCCTTTTCTGATGATTTTTTACAGATATTCTGCATTAAATCTATACCTGTAACCCTGTTTCTTATATTTCCCCCTTTTAACCTTGAAGCTATAACTACCCCTATTCCATCTGGAATTTGAATATCCGCACTGTTTAAAAGATTTAAAAGGTCAGTATCTTTTTGTGCCTTCATTATTTTTTCAGGATTAATCGCTACAATAAAGGATGGCTTTCTTTTTTCAACAATATTTTCAACCTCACAAAGTACAGATTTTTGATTAACACAGCAAACTTCAACTCCAAGATACTTCTCTTTTATCATTTTAAAGTCCTCCATTTATCATGCTTAAGTAAATTTCTTCATATTTATTGCAAAGTTTTTCAATAGAAAAATTCTGTGAAGCCTTATAATAAAGTTTATTACCATAATTTTGAGATTCTTCTTTATCATTTAATAGAGAAAGAATTTTCATAGAAAGAGTTTCATAATCACCAATCTTTATAAGATATCCATTTACTCTATCTTCAATAAGCTTTGAAATTCCTCCTACATCAGTTGATATAACGGTTTTCTTATAAAGTGCAGATTCGAGTATTGAAAGAGGAAAGCTTTCTGAATAAGATGCAAGCACAGTAAAATCAGATATATATATAAATTCATCAGGTTTTTGGAAACCTGCAAAGATTATTTTATCAAAAATTCCAAGCTCCTTTGCATATTGTATAAGTTCTTCTTTTATATTTCCATCACCAACAAGTATAAAAACAACATCCTTAAAACTCTTTAAAACCAAACTGCATGCCTTTAAAAAAACCTTATGGCCCTTAACTGGATGAAGTCTTGCCACCATTGTAACATAATGACTTGAAAAAGGAATATTATATTTTCTAATAATATCATCTCTATTTAGCTCAGGAATAGGTTTATTAAAGTCTATTCCATTATAAACTACAAATATTTTTTCTTTATTAAATCCCCTTTTAATAAGCATGCCTTTAAAATCCTCAGATACTGTTATGTAGTAGTTGAAGGATCTTAGAACAAACCTATTTATATTGCTGTAAATAAGTGTCTTATAAAAATTGCCTCTATAATCATCTTTATAATCGCTGTGAATTGTTGTAACATACTTTGCAGCATACTTTTTCATTAAAAAATACCCTATAAAATTTGCTCTTCCACCATGACAGTTTATAATATCTACCTTTTCTCTAATACATATTTTTTGTATATCCTTTAAAATACTCAAATCAAACCTTTTATTTTGCTCAATCAGCCTAATGTCTATACCTATTTTAACAGCCTCTTCATAAAGACTCCCCTTTATAAAACATATTACTATGTTTTTAATTTTACTTTCATCCATATTTTTAACAATAGACAAAAGATGATTTTTAGAGCCTCCTACTTCCCCACCGCTTATTATATGCAAAACAACCATTACACACATCTCTCCTAAGCTAATTATAAAAACTTATCTTTTATTATTCTCAGATTAATTATACATAAAAAATTTAGGAACAGGTAGTATTAATCTATCTGTTCCTAATATATCTTTATTATTGATTATCTTTATTTTTTTCATCTTTTTCGCTTTCATTGCAGCCGCTTTTTCTTAGTATATAATATCCTATACATAGTGCAATCAGTATTAAAGCAATACCTATTAATGTCATGCTGCTTAAGCCTTTCATATCTAATATTATTATTTTCCTTGCAACTGCAATTATCGCTGCCATTATTACTGTTTCTACAATTTTAAATGACTTTTCTGTATAATAAACTTTCATAGTTTCAATAAGCTCAATACCAACAACAATTAGCATAAAGAACCCAAAAATGTCAAGAAGCTTATTTATGTCAATTAAAAAAATAGGCGGAGCAATTAAAGTTTTGCCAATAACCACGCTAAGCTCTATTATGGACACAGTAATTACAATGAGCAGCATGATTATTAATACTGTCGTTGCTGCTTTTTCAAATTTTTCAATTATTTTAATCATAAACCTCTCCCCCTTAATTAAAATGGAAAAATATTTAGTAGTATTAGTTATAATATATTCATTATATTTTTAAATCTTGTAATATTATTTCTGCTGACTGGTATATGATTTTCAATACCTTCAACTTTTAAAACATAGGTGTTGTTAAACCAAGGTATTATCTCTGTAATTTTATTAATATTAACAATATAAGACCTGTGGCATCTAAAAAAATTTTTTTCCGGAAGTTTCTTAGAAAACTCTGAAATACTTGATACAACTATATATTTATCTTTTTTTGTATATACATGAACTTCCCTTTCATGAGCTTCACAGTAACAAATATCGTTAACATTAACAACCATCATCTTTTCGTCTTTCCAAAGAGTTATCTTATCGCTGATTATGTTTTTATTAAGAGCATTTTCAATTTTTGATAAAGTAGAAACTATTCTTGTCTCTGAATAGGGCTTTAATATATAATCAAAAGCCTGTATTTCGAAGGCATCAACAGCATAGTCCCTATAGGCAGTAACAAAAATTATTATTGGCTTAATTTCAAAAGCATTTATTATCTCTCCAAGGCTTATACCGTTTAGTTTTGGCATATTTATATCAAGAAAAACCACATCAGGTCTATTGCTTTTAATAAATTCAAGAGCCTTTATAGAGTCATCAAATTCACCTATTATGTTAAGACTGCTGAAATTGTTTATAAAATATGCAAGTTCCTGTCTTGCGGGATATTCATCATCAACAATAATGCAGTTCATAAACCCACTTCCCTATTCTATATTATTTTTTTCATTAACTTCAAAACTTACTCTTGTTCCCTGCTGTAATCTTTCAATTATGAGACCTTTGCCATATAGGTATTTTAATCTGCTGTCAACATTGCTTATTCCTATTTTATTTTCTTTCATTTTACCTTCATAAACAAGTTTTATTATATCTTCATTTATCCCAATTCCATCATCTTCTACGCTTATTTTATATTTTCCATTTTCAATTTTTTTAATAGATATTTTAACTTTTCCAAAGCCTTTCCCCTCAAGTATTCCATGTTTTATTGAGTTTTCAACGAGTGGTTGTATTATTAATGAAGGAACTTTTATATCATGACAATCTTCAATATCGTATATAATATTAAGTCTATCCCCAAATCTTGCCTTTTCTATTTCAACATAAGCTTTAACCTGCTCAAGTTCTTTGCTTAAACTTACCATTTCATTCCCCGATTCAAGATTAAATCTTAAATAGGTTGATAGATTTATTATAAGCTCTCTTGCTTTTGCGGTATCAAACCGCATAAAAGAAACTATTGTATTTAGTGCATTAAATAAGAAGTGAGGATTTATCTGCCTTTGAAGAGCTTTTATTTCAGCTTTTGCAGCAAGCTCCTTAAACTGCTCAATTTTGCTTATCTCAAACTGAGTAGAGATTATATGGGATAATCCTAAGGCTAATGTTTTATTGCTAAAAGAAATAGCGTTTTCTTTAGCATAATATATTTTTAATGTTCCAACTACCTCTTCCCCCTCAGTAATAGGCGCTATAATTGCTGATTTTAATGGACAGTCAGGTGCTTTACATTTAATTTCTGATTTATGATTAAGGCAAAGTAAATTACCATCCTTTAAAACATTTTCTGTGGCTTCAGTTAAAAGATTTTGTCCTGGTATATGATGATCTTCTCCTAATCCGACATGGGCAAGTATTTGAGCAGTGTCAGTAATAGATACAGCATCAGCTTTAGTATATTCTTTTATTATTTCACATATTTTTTTTAAAGAGTTGCCATTGATTTCTCTAAAATATGGAAGAGTCTTATTTGCAATTTCAAGAGCTATATGGGCCTGCCTTGCTGCTACCTCTTCCTCTTTTTCAAATATACTCTGTATCATTACTATTAATAAACTTATACCAATTCCATTAGTAAATCCCATAGGAATGTAAATAGTTTTTATTATTTTTAAAGCTGCTGGATAGGGTTTTGATAAAAGTAAAATTAAAAGCATTTCTATGCTTTCCATAATTATTCCGCCTAAAAGGCCATAGAACCATTTGTTTTTTTCATTAGAATATTTATATATAACTGATGAAAAGGCTCCTCCTAAAATAGTTGCAATTGCACAGGGAATAGCAGTAAAACTGCCAAAGGGAACTGCTAATCTATGAACACCTGCAATCAGTCCTGCGAAAATTCCAACATAAGGTCCGCAGAGTATTCCTCCAGTCATTACGCCAATAAGTCTTGTGTTTGCAATAGCACCATCTATTTCAGTACCTGTATAGGTTCCAAGTATTCCAAACCCTCCAAATAATATTGATAATATAACAATTTCTTTATAGTTTAATTCCTTCTTAACTATTATTCTTTTAATAAATCCGAGATTTGATATAAAAAAGGCAATTACAACAATATAAGATAAATTATTAGCAAGATTTCTTAAAAGAGATGTCACTGCTATCACACCATTTCACTTTTTTAAACATTATATCAAAAATATTTAACAATATATAGCGTCAATTTATAAAATAAGCCCGATAGATATTAATCTATCAGGCTTATTTGTCTTTAATTATACAGCCTGGTTTACTGATGCTTTCTTTTTATTTGCAGTAAATAAGAAGAAAGAAAGAAGTATAACTGCAGCTGCTATACCTACAGGATAAGCAATAGTTTTTGAAAGCTTAAATCCTTCTGGAGCAACGAGTATATATGTTACTGAAACAGCTGTCATAAATGTTGCTGGAACTGTTGCAATCCAATGTATCTTATCTTTTAATGATAGATACATAGCTGCAGCCCAAAGAACTATCATAGCAAGAGTCTGGTTTGACCATGCAAAATATCTCCACACTACATTAAAATCTATCTTTGTTAATACAAATCCAATTACGAATAAAGGAATACTTATCATCAATCTATTTTTGATTGGTCCTTGTTTTAAGTTTAAAAAGTCAGCTATTGTAAGTCTTGCACTTCTGAATGCTGTATCCCCTGATGTTATAGGGCATGCTACAACTCCAAGTATTGCAAGTGCTCCACCAATTTTACCAAGAAGTGAATTTGAAATAGTGCTTACAACCCAAGCTGCTCCTCCATGAGCTGCCATCTGCTTTCCAAGCTCTCCTGTTCCTCCAAAGAAAGCCATAGCTGCTGCTGCCCAAATAAGAGCTATTATACCCTCTGCAATCATAGCGCCGTAGAATATCTTTCTACCATCTGATTCCTTGCCTATACATCTTGCCATAAGAGGTGACTGTGTTGAATGGAATCCTGATATAGCACCGCAGGCAATAGTTATAAACATTAAAGGCCATATTGGAAGATTCTTTGGATGCATATTAGTTAATGCTATTTCTGGTATCTTGTATCCTCCAAAAACTATTCCTCCGCCTACTCCAATAGCCATTATAAGTAGTGCTATACCAAACAATGGGTATATCCTTCCTATAAGCTGGTCAATTGGAAGCATAGTTGCAAGTACATAATATGCAAATATAGCATATATCCAAAAACCTTTAGTTAATGTATCAGGCGTTAAACCTGCTAAAAGCTGTGCTGGTCCTGTTATAAAAACTACACCTACGAGAACAAGAACAACAACTGAAAAAGCTCTCATAAAGTTTTTAACACCAGAGCCAAGATACTTTCCAACAACTTCAGGAATACTTGCTCCATCATGTCTCACTGAAAGCATACCTGAGAAGTAATCATGAACTCCACCTGCAAATATTGAACCGAAAACAATCCATAGGAAAGCTGCTGGTCCCCAAAGAGCACCTGAAATCGCTCCGAATATTGGTCCAAGACCTGCAATATTTAAGAACTGAATCATAAATATTTTCCATCGTGGAAGTTGAATATAGTCAACACCATCTTCAAGTCTGATAGCTGGAGTCTTAATTGAATCATCTGCTCCAAATGCACTATCAACTATTTTGCCGTATACTAAATAACCAACTATAAGTGCTGCAATAGCAAGAAAAAATGATATCATAATGATACCCCCTCCTTAATTTTTCTACTGTAATTATAATAAATAAAACATTTTTTCTGCATAAAATATACACGAAATAACAAAATTCATGCACAAAATACACAAAATGCGATATAAAATTCATTTTTCAATATATTTTTTAACCTGTAACAATCTTTATTTTTAAGAATAAAATATTATAGATTACTTTTTGGGAGGAAATTATGGAAAATGATAGTGAAAATAACTACAGAGAATTAATAGTTGGTATAAATACAAAAGTACCTCTTTCAAATAAAAAACTTGTTGCAGCTATAAACTTTGACAATGCCGCAACAACCCCTCCTTTTGTTTCAGTAATACAGGAAATTAACAATTTTGCCCCATGGTATTCATCAATTCATAGAGGAACAGGATATAAATCAAAGATTTCTTCAGATTTTTACGATGATTCAAGGAATGAAGTTCTCAATTTTGTTGGAGCAGATCCCTATTACTATACTGCCGTATATTTAAAAAATACAACTGAAGCAATAAACAAAATTTCTTATAGGATGTATACTAAAAATAAAAGATGCGTTATTCTTTCCACCTCAATGGAGCATCATTCAAATGACCTTCCCTGGAGAGATAAGTTTAAAGTTGACTATATAGACGTTGACAACACTGGAAGATTATCTTTAAAGGATATGGAGAAAAAATTAAGAAAATATAATGGAGAAGTTAAACTCGTTACTATTTCTGGAGCTTCAAATGTTACAGGATATGTTAACCCTATTTATAAGGCTGCACAGATAGCTCATAAATATAACGCTAAAATACTTGTTGATGCCGCACAGCTTATATCCCACAGAAAAATAAGTATGGGTAACCCCTATTCAATAAATCACATTGACTTTCTTGCTTTTTCATCACATAAGATGTATTCCCCTTTTGGAATTGGTGTTTTAATTGGACCTAAGGAATTTTTTGAAAATGGAGAACCGGAATACAAAGGAGGGGGAGTAGTAAAAATAGTAACAAAAAATACAGTAATATATGATGACCCTCCTGAAAAAGATGAAGCAGGTACTCCAAATATTATGGGAGTAGTCGCGCTTATAGCAGCTATTAAAACTTTAAATTCAATAGGAATGGAAAATATAGAAGAGCATGAAAAAAAGCTTTTAAAATATACTATTGATAATCTCAGGGAAATAAAAGACATTGAAATCTACTGTGATACCCAAAACATAAGCGATAGAATAGGAATCATACCCTTTAATATTAAAGATATACCCCATGATACTTTAGCATCAATACTATCCTGCGAAGCAGGGATTTCAGTAAGGAGCGGCTGCTTTTGTGCTCATCCTTATGTGCAAAAAATACTTAAGCTGTCAGAGAAACAGATAAAAAGTTATATAAAATACCCCCAAAGCCCTCGCCCTGGAATGGTTCGTATAAGCTTTGGCTTGTACAATACAACCGAAGAGGTGGATGTGCTTATTGAAATGCTCAAAAAAATATCCCAAAATAAAGAAGATTATATTCAAAGATATTGTCCTGAAAGCAATTTTAAAAAAATAAACTAATAATTAAGCCTATATACTGTAATTATTTCAGTATTATAGGCTTCCCTTTAATTTAAAACTATATTATTAAATAAAATATCTATGTCCATTGCATATCGCGTTCTTTTTGTACAGTTTGCAGAAATATAGTTGTTTAAATCTGCAAACTTTTCATCAGATGTTACTATCATCTTATTTCCCTGAAAATCTCTTATAATAAAGTAATATTTAAAATGAGTCTTAAAAATCTCATCTACTATTCCCTCAACCTGTATTATCTGGACTTCATTAATATCAAATATAAGGCTGTGTATATCTTTAAAAAGAGGATACAATGCAGTGCTGAAAACTATAGTAAATATAAAGAAAACAAATACTTTACTGATATCATATAAATATAATCCATAAAAAACAATAAAAATTAAGCAAATAAATAATATTATTAAATCTTTCTTAAGATAATTTTTTAGTTTTTTTAATGCTTCTTTCCTTTCGATGTGATAATTCTTTTTTTCTATTTTTTTTCTTTGACGTATTGAATCTCTGTTATAGAAAAAAGCTAAGGATATAATCATCAATATTGTACTGATAGTAACTCCATAAAGTTTATAATTATCTTTGTTTTCCTTTATATCCTTTAATTGGTTTATTGAATAATAATTATTTATTTTAAAATTACCACATAGTAAATCCATATAATTATTATAAATTTTTAAAGCTGCATATTCATAGCCAGCACTTTTAACATATGTACCATAATTTATATTAAAATCATCTCTTAAATTAAGCAAATCATTTATAACAACGCTCCTACTATCATCTTTTGAAAATAAAAGTATTACATAATCTTTATTTCCCCAATTTTCTATAAGTTTTTGGGCATAATACTTATCGTTATATCCAAAAAGACTTTCAACTGTTACAATATATAAATTTGTTCCTGTTGTTTTTTTAAATAATTTTAAATTGTTTTCAAGCTTATTTTGCATCTCGCTGCTTATTATATCAGCTCTGTCGACTACAAAATAATTATCTGGCCTTAGGGGCAGTTTTGAAAATTCTTTAGATGTAGTATAGGATATAATTATAAATAAAATTGTTAAAATAATAACTATATTAAAAACTTTATTGCTCATTTCATCTCTCCTTTCAACAAAATAAAAAGAGACATATAAAGTCTTAATCAGCCTTTATATGCCTCTGTTTTTTTACCTGAGAGTTTCTACATCGCTGTATTGCTCCTACGGTGCCAATAGCGGTCTTTCCAGAGCCTCGTCCATTAGCGATATATTTGCCTGAAAGATTCCTTTACATTTGGCTGATGTAAAATTGCTTCTTCGGCTACCCAAGGGTATCTCTCGCTAATATCATCCGACTTTGTTAATTTTTACTCAATCTTATATCTTAATTTTATAACACTCTTCATAAATTTTCAATAGAAATTATTAAATATTTAGTAATAAAATTATTTATATAATCTATATCAGCTTTCTGAAAGCTTCAGATTTACTGTTAAACTCTTTCCATCTCTTATTATCTTAACCTTTACATTATCGTTTACTTTATAATTTGATTTTATCTTATTTATATCGCTTGTAGTTTTTACAGTCTGCCCTGCAAACTCTGTTATTATATCTCCACTTTGAATTCCTGCTCTTTCTGCTGGACTAAATTCTTCAACCTGAAGTACATATACTCCTACTGGAAGATTATATCTTTTTGCCAAATCGCTGGTTATATCTCTGCATACTATTCCTATTTTAACTAAAGGTTTACTCAATACATCTATTTTTGATTTAACGATATTTATTGGAATTGCAAAGCCTATACCTTCAACATTGTTTGCACTAATTTTTGCTGTATTTATCCCTATAACCTGACCTCTCGAATTTACTAATGCTCCTCCGCTGTTTCCAGGATTTATTGCAGCGTCAGTTTGAATAAATGTTAAATTTTTATTATTTACATCAACCTGTCTGTTCAGTGCACTAATAACGCCGGCAGTAACTGAACCTAAAAGATCCTTACCAAGAGGATTACCTATTGCAACTGCCGTTTCTCCAACTTCAATAGAATCTGAGTCTCCAAATTCAGCAACTCCAGGAACTTTCACATCATCAGTAATCTTTACCACTGCAATATCAAAATCGCTGTCATAATTAACGACCTTTGCATTTACTTCTTTCCCATTATTAAATATAACTTTAACCTGCTGTGCTCCCTGTATAACATGATAATTTGTTACTATATAGCCATCGCTTGAAAAAATTATACCAGAACCTACAGAGTCAACTTCCTGACCATAAACATCAAAATTATTAAAATATTGAAAGCTCTTCGTTGTAATACCAACTACTGCTGGTCCTACTTTTTTTGCTATTTCTGGTATGGTAAGCTGCTGTGTTAAATTTGATGTTAAAGTTGCCTTTGGTGCTATATTGTATGTCTGATTTTCTTTACTGCTTTCAACCTTAGATTGTATGTATTTATTAAACATATCAGTTTTAGGAAGTACAAAAAATCCTAATGCACCAACGATAAGCCCTCCTATAATAGAACTAACAACAGCAGTTGCAATAAAAGCCATAAAAAACTTATTTTTAGCCCTTTTTACCTTTTTTACTGATGATACATTTTCTGAGCTGCTGTTATCGATTATACATAATGCAGTTTCATTTTTATTTTCGTGTAATTCATCCATAGTCAAAACCTCCTTTATATCCTTTTCTTTTGTTTATATAATAATACTTGTTTATTAATAAATTTTTAAGAAAATTTGTATAAAATAATAATATAAATTTAAATTTTAATGATTAAATCAATATAGCAGCTTATCTATCATTTCAATATAATTTTTGATTTTTTCATGATGATTAGGAACACTTCCATACCACGCTGAATCATCATCAATTTTTCTCCCAAAATATTTAGATTTAAATATAATTTCCGGCCTGTATTCATAGTGCATTATATCAAAATGCCCCCACTTTCCGCCCCATATAAAGTTATTTTTTTCAAAAATTGATACTATTTCTTTAGGATAGGACTCTAATCTTTTCTCACCATTTTGTCTTGATGTCCACTTCCAATAATCATTCTTATTAACTGATAAATCCACTGCTATTCCAAAAGAATGGGCACTTAAATTATTGGTACCCGCTATATTTCTATAATTGAATGTTCCAGACATAGGAAGTATATTTTTCCTTATACTTTGATTTTTCAAGGACAAATCAGAAAGTTCTATCATAACATTTTTAAAATTTACCGCTGCAGAATTGTTTTTATTAAAATTAAAACTGCCAAATGGAGTATTTACCAAAGTAAGATTTTTTTCAATTTGGAGCTTAGAATTTCCATATACAGCTTTAAAAAAGCTATAGCATCTTGCCCTTCCTGGATCGAAGTCTTTTTCCATTATTTTATTCTCCGTATTTAGAGGATATATTTGCTCCATCATGTCCTGGATATCAGCATTTAATATTTTTTCATCATGGCTTTTTTTCTTTTTATCATCATATAATATTTTTTCTCCAGAATTCATAACAATATATATGCAGTTATTATTTTTTTCAATATCCTTTATATAATCAGGATAGGACATCATAAGGCATAATATATCCCTCTTTGCTTCAGTTATATAAGCATAAGAATTTAAATCCTCTGTAGAAGTTATTTTTGATGGTATGTTTTGTTTTATAGAAGGTAACTGCATATCTTTTTTGTTACCGCATCCACTAAAAAAAATAATAATTGATATAGCTGCTAACAGTTTTTTCATGGCTTACTCCTTTCAAAAAACAATTAACATTTTATGTTTTTTACATTTTAAATAATATTCATACATACATATTATTTTCATATAATTTAAAATATATGGCATTGAGGTGAAAGCATTAAGTATGATACCTAAAAAAGTTTTCTATAATCTTATCTTTACTGGTTTACTTTTAATTATATCAACAATATGCTTTAATTCTAATCTCGTTATTAAAACTGTGGATATTAAAGATGAAATAGAACATATTCTAAATATTTATTTTATGGAAAGATGCAGCTCCTTTGTAACAGGTAATTATCAAAATTTAGAAAATCAATTCGACTTATCAAGTAAATATGGAAAATGGTCCTTTGAACATGAAAAAAAACGTATAGATTTTATTAACAAATGGTGCTCTTTAAGGGAAATAAAATTAGTTAATGCAGAAAGTAAAATTAAGATATTCAGTATAAAGGAAAATAAAAATTCAATTAAAGTTTATTTAAGTGACATAACAAAAATAGGATATATTTATTTAAATCAAGATGAAGCACCTTTAAATGAATTTAGTTACGGTACAAGGCATTCAATGACGCTTATATATAAAAATGGAAATTACTATATAACAACAGACTGGTATAATGACCCCTTAGATGATACGATTCAAGAAACAGGCACACCTGCACAAAATATAATTGAAAGCGAGGCAAGTAAATATATATGGGTAAAATACGATAGAAAAAAAGCAGTTGAATATGCTGATAAATACTGCGGCGCTAACTTTTATATAGAAGATGGATATAAATATAATAAAAAATATAGGAATTTTGCTGATTTAGGAGGAGATTGTGCAAATTTTGCCTCCCAAGTATTATCGGACAAAGAAGCAGGCGGCATCAAAATGGGCGGAGGATGGCTCTACAGAAATGGTGAGGCAAGCGCTTCTTGGGTTAATGCTGGAGCTTTTACCTATCACATGCTGTATTCGGGCAAGGCAAAACTAATTGCAAAGGGTAAATATTCGAAAGTAATTAATTCAATACAATACTTATCTCCCGGAGATATAATCGCTTATCAAAGGAAAAATGATATTGTTCATGTTTCAATAGTAACTGCTATAGATTCAATGGGTGTACCTATGGTAAATTCTCATACAAATGATAGATACCACGTTCCTTGGGATTTAGGCTGGAACAGCAGTGATATTACATTTTGGCTCCTTAAAATTAATGGATAATATCATTTTCTATAAATATTTTAAAAACATATGGATAAAATATATATTAAGTTTAGCTAATTTACTTCTAAGGAGGATTCATATGAAATCAAAAGAAGAAATAAGACGAATGATTAATGAAATCGATAGTCAAATACACCAAAACGAAGTGGAAATAAACAACATAAGAAGGACATGGGAGGGAATAGATGCTTCCTCAAGCGAACGCATACTTCAAGCTAATGATGAAATAATGCATCTGGAAAACCAGCGTCAGGTACTAAGCTGGATGCTTGAAGATAAAACACAGGGCACTACTTTTTAAGTTGGTGCCTTTAATTTTTTATTTAAATTTCAAGTATTTTTAAAATAATAAGATATTAACTTTTATATACTATTAATAAATATAACTTGTATCAAATTGGAGATGGTTTAGGTGGAGGCTAATATTGCTATACTTTCAATTCTTGTTATTGCAGTACTTGGAAGAGCTAATTCAGTTGCAGCTGCAGCCTGCTTCCTTTTAATTTTCAGGCTTTTAAATATCGATAATTTTATTTTTCCTTGGCTTGAAAAAAACGGTCTATTCTGGGGCCTTGTAATACTTACAGCCTCAATATTAATACCTATTGCCAGTGGAAGAATAACATTATTAGATATAAGAAAAAATTTCACATCATGGGTTGGTATTTTAGCTCTTTTACTTTCTCTTTTTACAACCTATTTAAGCGGGCTTGGCCTTCAATATCTTACAATCGAAGGCAGAAGCGACATTATGCCTGCCCTTATTTTAGGAGCTGTAATTGCAGCAGCCTTCTTTAAGGGTGTACCTGTTGGGCCTCTTGTGACTTCTGGACTTCTTGCGCTTTTTCTAAAACTTATTCATAAGTATTAATATTAATTGTTATGTTATAATTTATTATCTAACAATTAATTTTTTATGATAAATATAATTTTAATGCCCTTTAATAGCATTCTCTACAGCTAATTTTCAATATTTTACTTCTATTATAACTTTACTTTAGTAAAGCTAACACTCACCATATCCAATGTTTATTATATTATTATTTATATTATAGACTATATAGTTATCATTATAAAAATTCGAGGCAAGTATTAGTTAAAATACCTGCCTCTTACTAATATACTATTTTACATTGTAACTACAGTTCCAGTTTTCCCTTTTAGCGCTTCTCTTGCCTTTTCAAGGGATGTAATAACTGCTTTTCTTCCTTTCTTTGACTGTGCAAACATAACTGCAGCTTTAACCTTTGGAAGCATTGAACCTGGTGCAAAATGTCCTTCCTTCATGTAGCTTTCAGCTTCCTCAACGGTCATAGTTAAAAGATTTTTCTGATCAGGTTTGTTGAAATTAATGGCAACCTGCTCTACAGCAGTTAATATTACAAGTTCATCAGCATCAAGAAGCTCAGCTATCTTTTCTGAAGCTAAGTCTTTATCTATTACTGCAGGAACACCTTCTAAGCTTCCATCTTCTTTTTCTATTACAGGCACTCCTCCGCCTCCAACTGTTATAACCACATGTCCTGCTTCAACAAGGGTTCTTACTATTCCTTCTTCAACAACAGCCTTTGGCATTGGAGATGCAACAACTCTTCTCCATCCTCTTCCTGCATCTTCCTTCATAACATAGCCCTTCTCAGCTATAAGTTTTTTAGCCTGTTCTTCAGTAAAGAAAGAACCTACTGGTTTTGTTGGGTTTTTAAATCCTGGATCATCCTTATCAACGACAACCTGAGTAACGACTGCTGCTATCTGCTTGTTTAAACCTCTAATCCTCATTTCCTGCCTTATTGCCTGCTGAAGATGATATCCAATATACCCTTGGCTCATAGCACCGCATTCTGGAAAAGGCATAACAGGCTTTGCTTCATCAATAGAATTTGCAGCTTCATAGGTTGCAACAATTTGTCCAACCTGTGGGCCGTTACCATGAGCTATTATAACCTCATGACCATCTTCTATTAAGTCTACAATTGCCTTTGATGTAGCGTGACATGTTTCAAGCTGTGCCTCTGCTGAAATATCCTTTGGATTTGCCTGAAGTGCATTTCCTCCAAGTGCAACCACTATTCTTGCCATTTTTTACTCCTCCTTATGGTTGAATTTTTCCAGTAACTATTTGAATTAGCATATAAACTGCTATTAAAAGCATTATTACAATTGAAATTATTTCTGTTCTTGTAAGTTTTTCACCTTTTTCTTTCTTTGCAATATAATAAGGTACTATGCCTGTAGAATACATAATAAATGCAAGTCCAAGATAAGTTAATCCAACAGCATAAATAACATACACTGCATATATAACTGCAATTAAAGAAACTATTTTATCTCCTATTTGCGATTTATCTTCAAATGAAATCTTTGCTGAATAAAGTGCTGAAAAAAGGTATGGTATAAGTATATTCGTTGTTGCTATATAAAAAACTGTATAATAAGCGGATTGAAGCTTTTCAGAAAGCAGTGCTACAAGAAAAAGCTGAGTTACAACATTAGTAAGCACAAGAGAGTTAATTGGTACACCTACAGTATTTTCCTTAGCAAACCACTTTGGCAAAACTCCATCCTTTGCAGCAATGTATGGTATCTCTGCTGCAAGCAGAATCCAGCTTAGTGTTGCACCAAAGAGTGATACCAATAGACCTACTTTTACTATAACTCCTCCTGCATTCCCAAGAGCTGTTGCCTTTAAAACATCGGCAAGAGGCGTTGATGAATTTGCAAGTTCCTTCGCTGGTATTACTCCCATTGCAATAGAAGATATTAAAACATACATAACAAGCGTAATTAAAATACTTAATACCGTAGCTTTTCCAACAATTTTAGGTGACTCTGCTCTTTCAGATAATACTGTTGCAGCTTCTACACCTATAAAACACCACAATATTGTTCCCATTGCACTTTTTACCTGTGAAAGTATAGTCACAGAATCACCAGTTGCAGCAAGACTTGTTTTCCAATTTGCTACATTAAATACTGATGCATTAAATATTATAAATCCAAATACTATAACAAGCAATAGAGGTAATAATTTACCTATTGTAACTATTGCATTTACAACCCCTGCACTCTTTACTCCTCTTGTTATAATAAAATGAATCGTCCACAAAACTATTGAAGCAAGTATAAAAGATACAAATGGATTCAAAGAATGTCCTTCACCAAGAAGACTGTTTAATGTTTTAAACATCAATACAAAAAATGCTACATTTCCAAGCCATGCACTTAACCAATAACCCCATGCAGAATTAAATCCAATAAACTCCCCAAAACCTGCTCTTGCATAGGAATAAATTCCTCCAGTAAGTTCCGGCCTTTTATTTGCAAGCATTTGAAAAACAAGTGCAAGACATATTATACCAATACCACCTATAGCCCATGCAATAAGTGTTGCCTGTGGATTAGCCTTGCCAATTAAATCTGTCGGACTGTTAAATATACCGCCGCCTATCATTGAACCTATTCCAAGAGCAACGAGCAAAGCTAAGCCCATCTTCTTTTCGTTCTTCATATTAACCCCCCTATCTACAAAGAACAATGCCTCATATATTTTAAAATTTTTATAATTCATTGAATTTTTCGAATTCTATATTCCTGTACCTATTACTAATAAGGTCTATCAAAAATCAAGGGCAGACAAGCTGCCCATGATTTTATAAAGTAGCAACCATAACTGCCTTTATAGTATGCATTCTGTTTTCAGCTTCATCAAAAACTACTGAATGTCTGCTTCTAAATACTTCATCAGTAACTTCTCTTACATCAAGTCCCATCTTTTCCTTTGCTTCCTTTGCAACTTTTGTTTCAAAGTCATGGAATGATGGCAGGCAGTGCATGAATATAACGTCTTTATTTCCAGTTGCATTAAGCATATCCATAGTTACCCTGTATGGAGTTAAAAGTCTTACTCTTTCTGCAAGTTTATCCTCTTCTCCCATTGAAACCCAAACGTCTGTGTAAATAACATCTGCACCCTTTACACATTCAATATTATCAGAAACTTCAATTACAGCTCCTGTTTCCTTTGCAACTTCCTGAACTTTATCCATTACTTCCTTTTCTGGCCATAATTCCTTTGGACCATATGCAACATAATGCATACCTAATTTTGCACAGCCGTACATCCATGCATAAGACATATTATTTCTTGTATCTCCAACGAATACTACCTTTACTTTATTTAATGGTTTTGCTACATGCTCTTCAATAGTCATTAAATCTGCAAGTATCTGTGTTGGATGATCAACATCAGTTAAACCGTTCCATACTGGAACTCCTGAATATTTAGCAAGATCTTCAACAACAGATTGTTTATATCCTCTATATTCTATTCCATCATAGAATCTTCCAAGAACCTTTGCAGTATCTTCGAGGGATTCTTTCTTACCCATCTGAGAGCTGTTTGAATCAAGGAAAGTTACATGTGCTCCCTCATCTAAAGCTGCAACTTCAAAAGCACATCTTGTTCTTGTTGAAGTCTTTTCAAATAAAAGAACGATGTTCTTTCCCTTTAATAATTCATTATGAATTCCTGCTCTTTTCTTTGATTTTAAGTCATGGGATAAGTCAAGCATATACCTGATTTCCTCTGGTGTAAAATCCATTAATGTTAAAAAGCTTCTTCCCTTTAAATTAACTGGCATTTTTAGCCCTCCTTTTAATTCTTAATATTTATTTTAAGTTCTCTCTTTCAAGAGGCATACTCATACATCTCGGGCCGCCTCTACCCCTTGAAAGCTCTGAACTTGGTATTGACAATACTTTTATTCCTTTTTTATCAAGTATCTCGTTTGTAACATAGTTTCTCTCATATGTTACTACAACTCCTGGAGCAATTGCAAGAGTATTTGAACCATCATTCCACTGTTCACGTCCTGCTATTATTAAATCTCCACCACCACATTTTATAAGTTCTACTGATGGAATATTAAGCGCTTTGCTAAGCGTTTCTTCAAGAGAACAGGTTGTATGTCTGAAATTAAGATTATTGTTTGCTCCTCTTGTTATTTCGTATACGCTTAAAGGTCCCTCAATTCCTGGATGTATTGTAAATTTATCATAATCAACCATAGTAAACACTGTATCAAGATGCATAAATGCTCTGCACTTTGGAATTTCAAAAACAAGTATTTTTTCAAAGCTTGTTCCTGCATCAAATAAATTCTTAGCAACTATCTCAATGGCTTCTGCCGAGGTTCTCTCACTGCATCCTATTGCTAAAACTTTATCAGAAAGAACAAGTTCATCTCC
This sequence comes from Caloramator quimbayensis, assembly GCF_900167605.1. GTDB lineage: Bacteria > Bacillota > Clostridia > Clostridiales > Caloramatoraceae > Caloramator_B > Caloramator_B quimbayensis. The sequence goes on from NZ_FUYH01000003.1 coordinate 161,807, forward strand.
GCCTTCTATTGCAAAGGGCATCGTCCTGTCATACCAAAGAGGTGTTTCTGTATTTTTAAAGAATTTATGATATTTATGAATATATTTTAAAAATAGTGTTTCTCTTCTTCTTGCCTCTGTCCTCATTCTATTTATAGTAAGACCGCTTCCTATAGATGCTCCTGGGTCCCTTGTAAAATATAGATTAGGCATTGGATCAAGATAGAAAGGATATTCATCCATCATAAGCTCAGACAAAGAATGAGCTTCTTTTATCTTTATTTCTTCCTTCCTTACACCTGCCATAACAGTATCTATCATATCTCTTGTTGTTTTAGAAAGAAGGTAGTCTGATAGTGCTTCTTTCAGTGCTTCTGAAGTGATGCCGCTTTCATAAAGAAACTCATCAATAAATTCTTTTTTTATATTTTCATCTTCTATAGACTCTGCTGCAAGTTCTTCAAGGTATAATACTTCAACCCCGTTTTCCCTTAAAACCTGCGCAAATATATCATGTTCCTGCCTTGCAATTTTAAGATATGGTATATCATCAAACAAAAGTCTTCCGAGATATTCAGGTACAAGATTTTCAACTTCCTGACCTGGTCTGTGTAAAAGAACTTTTTTAAGTTTACCTATCTCGGAGGTTACATTAATAAAAGAATTCATCTAATTACCCCCTATTCGACATTAATTTCAGCGTTCTTTATACATTATACATTGTATGTATAATTTTGTGCAAACATCATTATTTTCATAATATTAATCATTATCTAAATTTTGCTCTTGTTTTCTTTCGTATATTCACTATTTCTTAATTGCATAAATTTAAATAATATTTATATTTTTTTATATTTATAGAATTTATTTTGTATATACATTTATAATTATTCTGTAAAAATATATTTTTTTGCTTTATATAAGCTATTTATACAGAAAACATTTATATTTGAGTTATAAATAATAAAAATAATAAGAATTTAAACATTTAATCTATTATGCATTTTATATTCTTTACATTTTTTAACAAACATTTTTATACCTCTAATTTCATCTCGTGCCTTTTCATATGTCATATCTCCTCTTCCAAGTCTGTCACAGAGATTTAAAAGAGCAATCTCATATAGTGAAACTTCCTTCAGCATTTCACCGATGCTTGAAAAAGCCATATTCTTTATTACAAAAAGAGCTTCCATATGCCATCTTACCATTGAAGCTACCCCTTTAATAAAATCCTGATTATCAGTAAGTTCTCTTAAAAAATCAACAGCCATCCTTCGACCAACTTTTTCATGTTCATAGGAAGTAATCTTGCCATTCCTTATTGCGGTAGTCGGTGCTTTACCTATATCATGCAAAAGAGCAGCCCACATAAATACTCTTTGATTTTTACTCTTATTTCTTCTACTTGCCGCCTCATCAACAACCATAAGAGTATGGGTAAAAACATCTCCCTCAGGATGATATTTTTTATTTTGCTCAACTTTTTTCAAATCAGAAAGCATTGTAAAGGGATAAGTCTTACTAATTTTTTCATTTTCAAATAAATTTTTAATAAATTCCGAAGGTTTATTGTCATTCATAAGATGTTTATCTATTTCATTAAAAATTTCTTTTTTTGAATTCATCTCATACCTCCATGAAATACAAATAAGAGATTTATAAATATAGTTTTATCTAATAATTTTTATTTTATTAAATAAAAATAGGAGTGAATATTAATCCACTCCTATTTATGGTAAAAATTCTTTATATTTTTATAATATTTTTTAAATTATTTTTTAAAGTACCTGTCTAAAAGACCTTTAAATGCCATGCCATGTCTTGCTTCATCTTTACACATTTCATGCACCGTATCATGAATTGCATCGTAATTAAGCTGCTTTGCACGTGTTGCAAGTTTCTTCTTACCGTCACAAGCTCCATATTCAGCTTCAACTCTCATCTCAAGATTCTTCTTTGTATCAGGAAGAACTACTTCTCCTAAAAGTTCAGCAAACTTTGCCGCATGTTCTGCTTCCTCAAAAGCTATTCTTTTATAAGCTTCTGCAACTTCTGGATATCCCTCTCTGTCTGCTTGTCGGCTCATTGCAAGATACATTCCAACTTCTGTACACTCTCCCATGAAATTTGCCTTAAGGCCTTCTAAAACTTCAGCATCTATGTCCTTTGCTACTCCTATTCTATGTTCATCTGCCCACTGCAATACATCTTCTTTCTTTTCAACAAATTTTTCCTTTGGGGCACCGCACTGTGGACATTTGTCTGGTGCTTCATCCCCTTCATGTACATAACCACATATTGTACAAACCCATTTTTTCATTTTATTACCTCCCTCGATTTATATAAATTCATAAATTGCTTTTGTAATTCTATAATATAGCAATTCTATCAATATGTCAATAATTATTTTCCATTAATAATATTTATTTTTTCAAAACTTCTTTATTGTTAACTAAAAAAGGCAGACATTTTGTCTACCCTTTTATCACTACTACTATGTTATTCTCAAGAAATATTACTCTTCCATCACTATAAACCATCTCTTCAAATATACCGTACCTGTTTGAAATGATATTGTCCTTTTGAGGCGTTCCGAGAATACTAATTACATTTTGTTTACTAATCCCAACTTTAACATCATTATTAACAGTTGTTATTGATAAAACCTGTCCTTCTTTCGCCGTATTTATGCTTTTATTTTTATTGTAAAGTAATACCCATTTATTTATATCAAAATAACCCTGCACAGTTTTTTTAATATCTTCAGAAAGCTCTCCATTATAATCAGGATTAAGCTTTGATATTGCCTCTTCAATAATTGCATTATTTTTTTTGTCGCTTCCTTGTGATTTTATAACATTTAATAAATTTATATACTTTAAAATCTCTTCTTTTTTATGTGTTAATGAAACGCTATTTATTTTAAACAGCTTATTTTGTGCATTTAAAAAATCCCCTTGCCTGATTAGAGCTATTGCTTCATTAAAAGCATCCTTTTGAACTTTATCCTCTGATTTTGCATTAAGCTCTGAAATCTTAAACTCAAAAACATTTAAAAGATCATCTAAATCTTTTGTATACTGCTGCTTCAAAGGTCCTTTAAGGCTTGTCTTCTTTGTGTTTATAAAAGTTATACCTTTTTTATACGATTCAATCGCATCGTTATCATTAGAATAATTATCATAAAATATTTTATTTGGATATACATAAGCATAAATATCGTTAGCATCCTTATAAAAAGGAACCTTTTCAATACATTCCAAGGCTTTTGCCCATTCTCCTTTTTTCATATAGCTTATAGAATTTTGATACTCTTTTTCTGCTTTTCCGCTCTCATAAAAAATAATAATAAAAGCACCAACAGCGAATACAATTAGTACTGAAATAACTATTTTTAGTGTAGTTAAAAATTTCTCCATAATATCACCTTAATTAATATTTTGCTTAGAATATAAGTATAGCATAAATTCACGTTAGACAAAATGGATAATTGAATTCTTATTGGAATTAAAATGCAAATATTGAATTGAACTAATTTTTATTTTATAATTTATAAGACATTTTATAAAAGGAGATGGATTAAATGAAAAGTTATATTGCTAAGGGCGTATGCTGTGATAAAATTATTTTTGATATTGAAAATGATATAATTAAGAATGTAAGATTTATAGGTGGATGCAGTGGTAATACTCAAGGAGTCGCAAGGCTTGTTGAAGGAATGAAAGCTGAGGAGGCAGTAAAAAGGCTTAAAGGAATTAAATGCGGCTCAAAGGAAACTTCCTGCCCTGACCAGCTTGCAAGAGCTATTGAAGAAAACTTATTATAGCTCTTTAAATAAATAACTATTTCTTTTATTTGTTACCTTCGCTGCAGCTTTTTTATAATGAAAAGCTGTTATAAAAATTAAAACCATCTCAAAATAGAAATACTTCTATTTTGAGATGGTTTCTTTAATCTGATTTTTTACAAATCAGCTCATCCTTTTGTATATCTGCAATCATTTTATATATAAAAGCCATAACAGCGTCGGCAATCATATTGTTCTTCTTTTCAATCTTTTCATTTGAATAGCAGATTACTCTAATATCCTCTATAAGTCTCTCAAACCTTTTTTCATGACAAGCAGCATATTTACTCATTATATCCTCCTCAATATACTCATCATTCCATTTATCTATCAAAGCTTTTTTTGTCGCATCTATTAAACTTGAAATCCTATAAAAAAGCAAGTCTTTATTTTCAGAGTTATAATTAGTTGTTTGTATTTCAATTAAACTTAATGCATTTTTAAATTCTTCCAATTCTATTTTTAATAGCTTCCTAATCTCTTCAGCATTTATATAATTTAATTGATATTGTATAATATCATCGATTTCTTTAGCATAAAACTGCTTATCAAAATCCTTCCCAAATAAACCATTGAACTTATTTAAATTTAAACTCCCAAGTATTAATTTTAAAATTTTAGGAGGTATCGGCAGTCCAAGAAGGGTAAGATTTTCAAGGATACTAATGGCTTCCGTCAATATCAAAAAACTCAATATAAGCCTTGTTACCATGTTAGTTTGAATAATAGTCTCTATTCCAATTTCAAGAAGTCTTACAACAAAAACAGTTGTAAAATATACTGCTATTTTTTTAACTGCCCTTTGAAATCTTCTGCTTGTAAATTTTCTAATTTTAATAGCATAGCTGCAGGCAGTTATAGTATCAATTATTATTAAGATGAATAGAACTATTATCGATACTTTAAAAGGAGAAAAAATCATAATAAAAGAACCTACAATAAGCTTTATCTGCCACATTTCAAATACTTTTGATATATAATCCATAACCTCACATCCATTATTAAAAGTGCATCTTTTTTCTAATACAATATATGTAAACCTTATCTAATGTGATATACTTAATATATGTTATTTTATTTTAGAAGGAGTATTAGAATGGACAGATTACTTTTTGGAATTTCAGGACTTCCTTTAGGAGATGGAAAATCAAAGTTTACCTATAAATCTGCAATAACTTACCTAAAATCTATTGGGCTTGATGCCATGGAACTGCCCTTTGTAAAGTCAGTTAATGTTACAGAAAAAAATAAAGATGAAATTTTAGAGGAAAAAAGTAAAAATGATTTTTATCTTTCTGCTCATGGTTCTTATTTTATAAATCTTAATGCTGATGAGGTTATGAAGCAGGAGCAGTCTATAGAAAGAATAGTAAAGGGTGCTAAGGCTCTATCTCTTGTAGGAGGAAAAAGCATAGTGTTCCACCCTGGATTTTATCTTAACGATTCCCGTGAGGAAACCTACAACACAATAAAAGAAAACCTTTTAAAACTTCCCGATATAGGTGTCTTTTACAGGCTTGAAACAACCGGAAAGCCTACACAGTTCGGTGACATAGATGAGCTCATATCTCTTTGCAGTGAAATCAAAACCTGCAGGCTCTGTATAGATTTTTCACACCTTCATGCGAGGGGCAACGGATGCCTTAAGGGATATGACGATTTTATAAAAATTCTTGACAAAGTTGAAAAAAAACTTGGAAAGCAAGCTATAGAAGATATGCATATACATTTATCTGGTATAAACTATGGATTAAAGGGAGAAAAAAATCACCTTCCATTTAAGGAAAGCGATTTTAATTATGAGGAATGTTTAAAGGCTATTAAGGATTTTAATGTTAAAGGATGTATAATCTGCGAAAGCCCAGTTCTCGAATATGACGCTATTCTTTTAAGAGATACCTATAACAGCCTATAATTTTAAAACTTTTAAGCTAATAATAGACTTTAACTGCCCATAATACTGCATTAAAATCTTTTAGCGTATTAAGAAACATACCCTTGCAGTATTATGGGCTTTATTATAATCTAAAGCAAATTTTTAATTATTTAATTATATTCATCTATAAACTTTTGACATCTTTATCATATTTTTTAAGGATAAGTGCAACAATTAAAGAAATAATACAGCTAATGCCTAAAACTTTGTAAAGGAAAAATATATCCTTAATTTGAAGTATAAAACCTCCTCCTATATTCCCTAAAAGTCCTCCAAGTCCTCCTGCAAGAGCTGTAAAAGCAGTAAGGGCAGATGTTTTTAAATTAGATGTTGAGTTAATATTTATATATTCTATTGTAGTTAAAAGATATAACGGAAAAGTTATAGACTGCATAAACTGTACCAAAATTACAGCATTATAAGAAGTACATTGGGAGCTTAAAAAGAATCTTATTACAAAAAATAAAATACCTATAATATATAAATTAAGTACACCAGTTTTTTTCATTATTTTATTTCCAAGAAAAAGAAAAGGAAGCTCACTCATTGCAATTACAAACCAAACTATTCCAAGTTTTGATACATCTCCACCTGTTTTCTGAATTAATATGCTTATATAGTTGCCGTTTGCCCCCATTGATATAGACGCAAACATTGCAGAAATTACTATAAGAACAAATTTTTTATCCCTTATAAGCTTTGAAATATCATAAAAGTCTATAGGAATTCGAGTTCTTTTCCCTTTAAATTTTATGGTTTTTAATATAAGTATTGTACATAACATAAGAATTGAATAGGAAATAAAGCTAAACTCAATTCCCAATTTTTTAATCAAAATTCCAAGAAGCAATGCTGCTATAGCATATCCCAAAGAACCCATGAGCCTTATTTTACCAAATTGCAAACCTTTATTTTTTTCAATAATCTCATAGCAGTAAGCATCTGTTATAGAAAGTATAGGGCTTTGAAATGTCATAAAAATAATAAGGGAAAACAGAATAGCCTCAAAGCTTTTTGTAAACAAAAACAAAAGTATTAGGATTGAGCATAAAATCATAGTAATAAATATAACTTTTCTCTTTCCTGAATACTTATCGCTTATAACTCCCCATATAGGAAGGGCTATAATGCTGATTAATGAATTTACTGCATACAAAATACCTATTTTGTAATAGGGAATACCCCTCATTTGAAAATACATAGTCAGAAATGGATAAAAACATGCAACTGTGCTATATAAAATAAAATATAAAATGTTTAATTTGATTTTCAGTAATTTTATCCCCATCATTTAACCCTTTCTATCCTAAAACTATTTTAATATTATATTACATATTCATCCCATTTAAAAGCCTTTAAATCCCTAAACTTACCTAATGTTTATTTTCCAAAATTTTAGTATAATTAAAATATAAAGTTATATTTTGGAGGGCATATAATGAAATTTATAAATTTAATTAAAAAAATGTTCTTTTCCTTAAAGCAAAGCATAAAACGTTTCCCTTTAACCCTTCTTCTTACATCTATTACTGCAATTATGCTTATAATTCAATCAGAAATAACTAAAAGTCAAAATACAAATTTACATGATACTCTAACAAGAATTGTGATGATTCTTGCTCTTTCAGTTCCAATATCATTAATTTTAACCTTTATATCAGAAAGGTTAGAAAATCTAAAATCAACTACTAAAATTATATATTACTTAATATCTATTATTTTTCTTTTTATTTATTATACTGCTTTTATTAAAAAATTAGATATGGTATCAGTAACAAGATATACAGCATTAAGTTTGGCATTTTACCTTATAGCTCTTATAACTCCTTATTTTTATGATAAAGAAAATCTTGAACTTTATACTATAAGGCTTTTAACAAGATTCTTCGTTACGATTTTTTATGCTGCTGTCCTTCAATTTGGAATAAGCGCAATACTATTTACCATTGATAAACTTCTTGGAATACATGTTTATGATAAACTTTATCTTTATGTATGGTTTTTGATAGCTGGTATGTTTATACCTTCATACTTTTTATCTGGGATACCTAAAAAGGATGAAAATCTTTTAATAGCTGATTATTCTAAGGTTCTTAAAATACTCCTTATATATATAGTAATACCTCTTATTTCCATATATACTATAATACTCTATATATATTTTGCTAAAATTGTAATAACCCTTCAGTGGCCAAAGGGGCTTGTTGGAAATCTCGTACTTTGGTATTCTGCGATTACAACGATAGTTATATATTTAATATGGCCTATAAAAAACGAAAGCATTTATGTAAACACTTTTATAAAATATATTACAAAACTTATAATTCCTCTTATATTAATAATGTTTCTTTCATTAGGAATCAGAATAAAAGCCTATGGCTTTACTGAAAATAGATATTTTGTAATAGCTCTTGGTCTTTGGGTATTAATAGTCATGATATATTGGAATGTATCAAAGCTAAAGAAAAATATATTTTTACCTTTATCTTTAGCAATAATTGCTATACTTTCTGTTACAGGACCTTTAAGTGCATATTCAATTTCAATTAAAAGCCAGAATAAAAGATTTGAGAGCATATTAATTAAAAATAATATGTTAAAAGACAATAAAATAATATCTTCAAACAATATATCAAACGAAGATAAAAAAGAAATAAGTTCTATATTAAGCTATTTCGAAAGAGATCACAGCTTTAAAGATTTAAAGCATATTCCGCCGGATTTTAAAATGGAAGATATGAATAAAATATTTGGTTTTAATTATATGGATATATGGTATGATAAGGAATTGGGAGATTATTTTTCATATATGCTAAGCGATTTAAATAATCCAATCGATATAAAGGGTTATGATTATCTTTTTAATTTCAGGTATCCAGGGAACCTTCAAAGCCAGTCAAACGAAAGACTAAAAGTTGAATACAGCTATGATACCCGAATGATTAAAATATATTTAGATAACAATAAAGTATTCGAAAAGAACTTAACAGAAATCGCAAAGGATATTCATAAAAAATATGGATTCCAAAATAAAGAAAGGGCTTCCCTGTCTGATATGACATATACTTTTGAAAATGAAAAACTTAAAATGAAATTTATAATCTTTTCAGTAAACGGCAACAGGGATACAACTTCAAAAGACAATATTAGAATAAATTCAATTGAATTTGATTTGCTAATAAATATTTTAACTTCAAAGTAAAAAATAATATAAAAGCCCATAGACTAATCAAAATAGTTTATGGGCTTTAAATATCAATATATAAAATCATCCTTTACAGGAGTTAAAAATATTTCCTTAACTTTATTCAATTCTTTTGACTGGCCTAATGCCCACATAAGTTTTACAACTGCTGCTTCTCTTGTCATATCAAAGGCAGGAATTACAGGGGTTTTAAGTGCCTTTTGGCCTACTTCATAAAGGCTAAGATCGCTTCCTTCAAGTATAACCTGCGTTGTAACCACAACTGCTATTCCTTTATCAACAAGTTCCTTTATCTTTGGTAGAAGGTTTTTATCATCTTCAAAAGGAATTCCCCCGCTTCCATAGCTTTCTATTATAAGTCCCTCATATCTATCCTTTATAAAGTCGAGAATATCAGGTTCAATGCCTGGAATAAGCTTTAGTAAAAATACTTTAGAAGATATAGAAGTATTAAAATTAGGTTTTTCGGATTTTTTTATAACATCGCCTTTGTTATATACAACATCGCCATCTTTAATAAAGGCTATATATGGATAATTGATGCTCTCAAAGGCATTATAGCTCCTTGTCCTTAATTTTGTAGCCCTCGTTCCTAAAATAACCTTCCCATCAAATACTACAAACACTCCTCCTACATCTTCGCAGGAAAATCTTATCGCATCTATTAAATTTTTAACTCCATCAGTATCCTTTTCAGATATAGGTTTTTGTGCTCCTGTTATAACAACAGGCTTATTAAGATTTTGAAGCATGTAAGATAATGCAGCTGATGTATATGCCATAGTATCCGTTCCGTGGGTTATAACAAATCCATCATAATTATAATAATTTTTAATAATGTATTCTGCTATTTTGACCCAATATTCAGGCTTCATATTTGTACTGTCTATGTTTAAAATCTGAAAGGTCTCAATGCTGCAATAACTTTTAACTTCGCTTACATAGTCTAAAAGCGTGCTTGCTGCTACTGAAGGTGTTAATCCTTCTTTTCCTTTAGCTGAAGCTATTGTCCCTCCCGTTGCAATCATAAGTATTTTCTTCATTGAATTATTCCCCCTATAAGACAGAAAATTATCTAATTATATGATACAACAAATAAATTTTAATTTTAACTACTTATTAAAAAATTATACAGCCTTTAGTCCAAAATCCCTGTTTAAAAGAGAAGCATATTCCTTAGCTTTGCTTTTTGGATAAGGAGGAATGTCTTTAAGAGGAGGGCTTATTCCAATATCTGTCCACTTCTCCTCCCCCATCTTATGATAGGGAAGAAGTTCGACTTTCTCTATGCAGCTATAATTTTTAGCGAAGCATCCTAATTTTTTTATATAGTCAATTGAATCTGTCCATCCCTCAATTATTACCTGCCTTAAAATTACAGGAACTTTTTCTTTATTCAGGTATTCTAAAAGTTTTATTGATTTTTTATTGGTTTTGCCTGTAAGTTTAATGCACATATCATCATCTATATGTTTAATATCTAAAAGCACAATATTTGTATAGGGAATTATCTTTTTTGCAACATCTATATCAACATATCCGCAGGTATCAAGGGCAGTATTAATTCCTTCTTTTTGGCATCTTTTAAAAAGTTCACATATAAATTCATATTGAAGAGTAGGCTCTCCTCCGCTGACAGTTATTCCTCCCCCTGAAGCATCAAAATACGGCTTATATTTTAATATAAATTTCATAAGCTCATTTATATCATAATTAGGTTCCTTTATAGTTCTCGTATCTGCGTTATGGCAGTAAAGACATCTTAAAGGGCACCCCTGAAAAAAAATTACATTTCTAATTCCTGGACCGTCTAATGTTCCAAAGGTTTCAATTGAGTGTATACAAGCTCTCATAATATCACCTACATATTATTATGAAATGTTCTTCCTATAACTTCTTTTTTCTGTTCTTCAGTTAACCTATTAAAATTAACTGCATATCCTGAAACCCTTATTGTAAGCTGGGGATACTTTAATGGATTTTTCATAGCATCTATTAATGTTTCCCTCGATATTACATTCACATTTAGATGATGTCCTTTATTATAAAAATATCCATCTAAAACAGCCTTTAAATTATTTATCTTATCGTTATATTCTTTTCCTAATCCTTCTGGCACTAAATTTAAAGTGCATGAAATTCCATCCCTGCAGGTATCATAGGATATTTTTGAAACTGAATTTAAAAATGCTAAAACTCCATTTTTATCTCGTCCCGCCATAGGATTTGCACCAGGTGCAAAGGGTATTTTTGCAGCTCTTCCATCAGGTGTTGCCCCTGTCTTTTTACCATAAACAACATTTGAAGTTATAGTTAGTATTGAAAGGGTTGGATATGCGTTTCTATAAAGTTTAAACCTTTTTATTTTATCATAAAAAAGTTTTGTTATTTCATCTGCAATACCATCAACTGAATCATCATCATTACCGTAGCAGGGAAACTCCCCTTCTATTTTAAAATCACAGGTTATTCCTCTTTCATCCCTTATTGGCCTTACCTTTGCATATTTTATTGCACTTAATGAGTCTGCTGCAACAGAAAGTCCGGCAATTCCAAAGGCCATAAGCCTCTCAACATATGTGTCGTGAAGTGCCATCATTATTCTTTCATAGGCATATTTATCATGCATATAATGAATTATATTCATAGCATCAACATAAACCTTTGTAACCCAATCGAGTACCTTATTAAAATTTTTCATAACCTTTTCATAATCGAGAATATCATCGTTTATTGGCTCTATATCAGGTACTATTAAAGTTCCGCTCATTTCATCCCTTCCCTCGTTTAAAGATAGAAGAAGGGTTTTTACTATGTTGCATCTTGCTCCGAAAAACTGCATCTGTTTTCCAAGAGTCATAGCTGAAACGCAGCAGGCAATTCCATAGTCATCTCCATGATAAATCCTCATTAAATCATCGTTTTCAAATTGAATTGAACTCGTTTTAATTGAGATTTTGCTGCAGAACCTTTTAAAGTTTTCTGGAAGCTCCTTAGACCATAAAACAGTAAGGTTAGGCTCAGGGGCTGGTCCAAGATTTATCAGAGACTGAAGATATCTAAAGCTGTTTTTTGTAACAAGAGGTCTTTTATCTTCACAAGTTCCTCCAACAGCTTCTGTAATCCATAAAGGATCTCCTGCAAAAAGCTCGTTATATTCAGGTGTTCTAAGCTCCCTTGCAAGCCGAAGTTTTATTATAAACTGATCTATAATCTCCTGAGCAGTTTTTTCATCTATAGTTCCCTCTTTTAAGTCCCTTTCAATATATATATCAAGGAAAGTGCTTGTTCTCCCAAGGGACATTGCAGCACCATTCTGCTCTTTTATTGCAGATAGATAGGCAAAATACAGCCACTGAACAGCTTCTATTGCATTTTTAGCAGGTTTTGATATGTCAAACCCATAATCCTTTGCCATAACTTTAAGTTCCTCAAGTGCTCTTATCTGCTCAGTTATCTCTTCTCTAAGCTTTATAGTTTCTTCATCGATTATATTTATTTTATTATAATCTTCCCTTTTCTTTTCAATTAAAAAATCTACTCCATAAAGGGCTACCCTTCTATAATCCCCAATTATTCTTCCTCTGCCGTAGGCATCTGGAAGTCCTGTTATAATACCATTTTTTCTTGCTTTTTTTATATCATCAGTATAAGCATCAAATACCCCTTGATTGTGGGTTTTTCTATACTTTGTAAATACCTCTTCTATTTCGGTACTTAATTTATAGCCGTAAGATTCTGCTGCCTGCTTTGCCATCCTTATTCCACCATAGGGGTTAACAGACCTTTTTAAAGGCGCATCGGTTTGAAGTCCAAAAATAATCTCAAGTTCTTTATCTATATATCCAGCTTTGTAAGAAGTAATTCCACTTACCCTTTCAGTATCTATATCTAAAACTCCTCCCCTTTGCAATTCTTCATTTAAAAGAGTCTTGCATTTTTCCCAAAGCTTTATAGTCTTTACTGATGCTCCTTCAAGAAAACTTTCGTCTCCAAAATAGGGAGTTAAATTCTTTTGAATAAAATCCCTGACATTTATTTCTTTTTGCCACAATCCCTCTTTAAAATTTCTCCATTCCTTTTCAAACATAAAAAATACCTCCTTTTTTATTACCAAGAGGTCAAAAAAACATAAGACCCCCTGGTTTTGCCCAGGCGGTCGGCATTATGTAAAAATCACACTCCCTGTGGTAAACTCCACTTCCGCCAGTCGTGTGATAATTTTTAATAATTATGGCATTATTCTACGAAAAAACATATACTTTGTCAACAGCTTGATTTTTCCAATCCGTATAACATTACATATAGATTTTAATATTTTTAATATTTTAAATATTTAAATCACATGATATAATAAATATGATAGTTAAACTATCACTAAAAAATTCTAATTATTACATATATTCACGGAGGGCAAAATGAATTTATCAAAGGAAGCAAAAAAAGAACTAATTATAAGTTCAGCTCTTGAACTTTTCTTACAAAAGGGAATCAATGAAACGAAAATAACCGATATAGCTGAAAAATCAGGAGTTGGAGTTGCGTCCGTCTATAGATACTTTGAAAACAAAACTAATATATTAATCTGCGCTGCAACTTTATTTTGGCAAAAGGAAATTAATAAATATTATGAAATGTATAATAGGGATGAATTCAAAAATTTAAATGGTCTTGAAAAAATTAAAAGCCTTCTCTATTCATTTTTAGAAATATATAATCATGAGCCGCAATTTTTTTCTTTTCTTGAGCAATTTGATAATTATATAAAAACAGAACATGTATCTTCTAATCTTCTCAAAAACTATGAAGAAAATATACTCAATTTAAAGGATTTAATACTTGTTTCAATTGAGCAAGGAAAAAATGAAGGCTTAATAAGAAAAGATTTAAACAGCAGTGAATTTTATATTACTGTAACTCATTCTCTTATGAGTCTTTGCCAAAAGCTTATATTAAGGGGGGATATATTAGAAAGCGATAATATAATCTGTGCTAATGCTCAGATTGAACTGCTTATTAAAATGTCTTTGAATTATATATCAAATAAATAATTTCAATTAACAGGGGGAAATTACTATGAAAGAAAAATTACCTTTATCAAAGCAAATAGCCTATGCTCTCGGGCAATTCGGCTGGTCGCTGCTTTCTGGAATAATAGGGACTTATCTTGTGTTTTACTACATACCAACTGAAAAATCAGGCATAAGCCCTGTTGTCCCGCAGGTTGCTTATTTTGGATTTTTATCCATTATAGGGCTCATAACTATGCTTGGAAGATTTTTCGATGCAATAACCGATCCATGGATTGCAACATTAAGCGACAGATGTAAATCAAAAAGAGGAAGAAGAATTTCCTTTATGCAGTATTCTGCTATTCCTTTTGCTCTTTTTACAGTTTTGGTATTTTGGACTCCTATAAAGGGAATAAGTTCCCTTAATGCTTTATTTTTAACTGTAACACTTCTTTTATTCTATCTATTTATGACAATGTATGTAACACCCTATTTTGCTCTTATGTCTGAACTTGGGCACACTCCTGATGAGAGGCTTAACCTTTCAACAGCAATATCTGTAACATGGTTTTTAGGCTTTGCTGCATCCTCACAGGCTCCTGTTCTTTGGAACGTATTTGTAAACATGGGATATAAAAAAGAAACTGCAATGCTAATTGCCTTTTCAATATTTGCAGTAATTGGTCTTATATTTCTTTTAATACCTGTATTTACAATAGACGAAAAAAGATACTGTGAATCAACTCCTTCTGAAATAAATATGATTGAATCTATTAAAGCAACTTTTAGAAATAAAGAGTTTAAAATATTTGTTTTCTCTGATTTAGTTTACTGGCTCGCAATTACAATGTTCCAAAATGCACTTTTATATTATATAACTATACTTCTTGATAAGCCCGAATCTATGCTCAGTTTCCTTCTTATACTTCTTGGAGTCGGCTCCTTTATATTCTATGTTCCTGTAAACTTTCTTGCAAAGAAGTTTGGAAAGAAAAAGCTTTTAATTATTGCATTCTTCTTCTTTATTGCAGTATATGTGTTTGGATTCTTCCTTGGACTTATTCCTATTTCAAAAACTCTTCAGGCTTATCTGTTAGTAATTATTGCATCAATACCTATGGCAATATTTGGTATACTTCCAAATGCAGTTATTGCAGATATTGCCGAATATGACGCAAGAAAGACCGGAAACAGGAGAGAGGCTATATTCTTTGGTACAAGAACCTTTATGTCAAAAGTAGGCCAGATGCTCTCTATGCTCTTTTTAAGCGCACTTCTTCTTTTAAAGAAAAATGGAAGCAATGTTCTTGGTATTAGACTTACAGCTGTAGCCGCAGCCATATTCTGCTTCTTAGGACTTTTACTTTTACTTGGATATAACGAAAAGAAAATACTTGAGGGCATTAGCGATGCCCCACAAGATGAAAAGGGGACGGTTACTTATTTATAATCATAGGCACTACTATAAAATTCTCATTTATTAAAAATCATGAAAATATATAACAACATCTATAAAGACTTTAAATATTAAAATAGGTACGGCATGCCGTACCTATTTTAATACTAATAATAACTCACCTGCTTTAACCTGCTGTCCTTCCTTTACCTTTATACTTTCGATTTTTGCATCAAAGGGAGCTGTAATGTTTATCTCCATCTTCATAGCTTCAATAACCATAATTGTCTGGTTCTTTTTAACATCTTCTCCTTCTTTTATTAGCAGTTTTAAAACTGTTCCAGGTATACTTGCTCCTATTTCAAATTTATTTTCAGGATCTGCCATCTCTACAGTTTTAATCTCACTTTTAGCGCTTATTGCCTTATCCTTAATCTTTATCTCTCTTCTGTTTCCATTTACTTCAAAGGCGACTGTTCTTAATCCTTCACTATCAAGTTTCCCAATCTCAAGCAGCTTTATAATCAAAACCTTACCCTCTGCTATTTCAACTTCACAGGTTTCTCCTTCATAAAGCCCATGGAAGAATATATCGCTTCCAATTCTGCTCAAATCACCAAATTCTCTTACATATCTTAAATACTCCTCAAAGACTTTAGGATATAGAGCATAGCTTAGAGCATCCTTCATTGTAGGCTCTATTTTTAAATTTTCCTTTAAATGATTTTTTATTTTATCAAAATCCTCCGGCTCTAAAAGCTCACCAGGTCTGCATGTTATTGGCTTTTCACCTTTTAAAACAATATCTTGAAGCTCCTTTGGAAATCCCCACTGCGGCTGACCCATCATACCTTTAAAATAGTCAACAACTGAATCTGGAAAGGCCATATCCTTTGCCTTCTCACATATATTTTCAGGAGTTAAATCATTTTTTACCATAAAAATTGCAAGATCTCCCACGACCTTTGATGATGGGGTAACCTTAACAATATCTCCAAGCAAATCATTAACTTTTTTGTACATTTCCTTTATTTCATGGAATTTGTGTCCAAGGCCAAAGCTTTCAACCTGAGGTTTTAAATTAGAATACTGCCCCCCTGGTATTTCATATTTATATATTTCTGCCGCTGAGGATTTAAGCCCAGATTCAAACTGCATATACACAGGTCTTACATCATTATAGTAGTCACATATAACTTGTATATCATCAAGATTTATTCCTGTATCCCTCTTTGTATTTTTTAAAGCTGCAACTATTGAGTTTAATGCAGGCTGGCTTGTAAGGCCTGACATGCTGTTAAATGCACAATCAGCAATATCAACTCCCGCCTCTGCAGACAGAAGTACTGTTGCAACTCCATTACCGCTCGTATCGTGTGTGTGAAGATGTATTGGTATTGAAATTTCTTCTTTAAGAGCTTTAATTAATTTATATGCTGCATGGGGCTTTAAAAGTGCTGCCATATCCTTTATTCCAAGTATATGGGCACCCATCTTTTCTATTTCCTTTGCCATCTTTATATAATAATCGAGAGTATATTTATCCCTTTTTTCATCTAATATATCTCCAGTATAACACATACAAACTTCAGCTATTTTACCTGTTTTTAAAACCTCATCTAAGGCTACTTCCATGCCTTTAAGCCAATTTAAAGAATCAAAAATTCTAAAAACATCTATTCCGCTGTTTGCAGATTCCTTTACAAATTCCCTAATAACATTGTCTGGATAGTTTTTGTACCCTACTGCATTTGAACCTCTAATAAGCATTTGGAATAATATATTTGGAATCTTTGCTCTTAGCTTTTCGAGCCTCTCCCAAGGGGACTCCTTTAAAAATCTGTATGAAACGTCAAAAGTAGCACCGCCCCACATCTCGAGAGAGAAAAGATCTCCTGCAAGTACTGAAGTTACCTTTGCTATTTTTAGCATATCTATTGTCCTTAGTCTTGTAGCCATAAGTGACTGATGGGCATCCCTCATAGTTGTATCGGTTAAAAGCAGCTTATCTTGAGATTTTATCCATTCAACAACTCCCATGGGACCTTTTTCATCGAGTATCTGCTTTGTTCCTCTTAGGCTTTCTATTCTTTTGATTTTTGGAACTGAAGGCACATCAAATTCTTTTTTAACTCCCTTAGTTTCGTTTACAACTTTATCCCCGATAAATTTTAATATCTTTAGTTCCTTATCTTCTCTTGGCCTTACATCAAGAAGCTGTGGGTTTTGTGAAATAAAGGAAGTATCACAATCTCCCTTTAAGAACTTTTCATGGGTTAATACATTTATTAAAAAGGCTGAATTAGTTTTAACACCGCTTATAGTCGTCTCTTTAATTGAGCGTACTGCCTTTCTTACTGCATCTTCAAAGGTTCTTGAATGGGATATTATTTTTACAAGAAGGCTGTCATAATATGGGGTTATTATTGAGCCTGTAAATCCGTTTCCTCCATCAAGCCTTATTCCAAATCCAGAGCCAGTCCTATATACATCTATTTTACCTGTATCTGGTGCAAAACTATTTGAAGGGTCCTCTGTTGTAATTCTGCATTGTATTGCAAAGCCGTTAACTTTTATATCATCCTGAGATACTATTCCAATCTCCTTTGAATTTAATTCATATCCTTGAGCTATTAAAATCTGACTTTGAACTATGTCAATACCTGTTACCATCTCGGTTACTGTATGCTCAACCTGTATTCTTGGGTTCATTTCAATAAAGTAGTGATTTCCGTATTTGTCTACAAGAAATTCTAACGTACCAGCACTTCTATAGCCAACAGCTTTTGCAATTTTTAATGCATCAGAGCATATTTCATCTCTCTTTTCCTTAGGAAGAGAAAAAGCAGGAGTATATTCTATAAGCTTTTGGTGTCTTCTTTGTATCGAGCAATCCCTCTCATATAGATGTACTATGTTTCCATATTTATCTCCTATAATTTGAACTTCAATATGTTTTGGACCCTCAAGATATTTTTCAATGAATATATCATCAATACCAAAGGCTTTTTTTGCTTCGCTTCTTGCGCTATTAAAGGAACTTATAAGTTCATCCTCACTTTTTACAATTCTCATACCCCTGCCGCCGCCTCCAGCTGCAGCCTTTAACATTACAGGGTATCCGCACTGTCTTGCAAATTCAATCGCTTTTTCCTCTGATGTTATAGGCTTTTCAACGCCTGGAATGATAGGAACCCCTGTAGACTTTGCAACTAATTTACACTTTATCTTATCCCCAAGTTTATCCATCATATCAGCAGTAGGTCCTATAAATTCTATTCCCGCTTCTTCACATTTTCGTGCAAATTCAGGATTTTCAGACAAAAAACCATAGCCAGGATGTATTGCATCAACGCCTTTTTTTATTGCAAGACTTATTATCTCATCTATGCTGAGGTAGGCCTCAATTGGTCCCTTATTTTGTCCTATGAGATAGGATTCATCAGCCTTTGTTCTAAAAAGAGCACATTTATCTTCATTGGAGTATATTGCAACTGTCCTTATACCAAGCTCATGACAAGCCCTGAATATTCTTATTGCGATTTCTCCTCTGTTCGCAACAAGAACCCTCTTGAATTTTTTAATCAATCACACCACTCCTTAATTAATATATATTTAATGCTTTTTATGCATATTTATTATATAACATTTATATTTATAGAATATTATATATCAGCTTTTTGTTTATTTCAATTAAATTATTTTAATAAATCATAATGGGATTAATTTAATAAATATACAATTTATGTTTTTATCATTTATAATTTATTATTAGCCTTAATAAATTATAAATACTTACATACAGTTTTTTAATTACTGCAAAATAAAAAAGGCAGTAATAATACCACCTTTTAATTTATATATAAAATTTATAATTATCTTACTGCCTTTAATTTAGAAATATCATTCCAATTTTTTGAAGTTATAACCTCTAATGCAGTTAAATCATCTCTTATTCCTTTAACTTCTCCTTCAATCCTTGCAACAGTAATATTTAGATTATCTATTTCTGCCTTATGAACCTCACTGGAATGCTCTAAAGCTCTTAAAATTTGAGTATGTTCATTTAAAATTTGAGTATGTTCATTTAAAATTTGCATATGCTCATCAAGCTTATAATTAATAGATTTCAATAATTCTATAATTTCTTTGTCCATAATTGCACCACCTTTAAGAATATATATTTATATTAACATTAGTATTTATTTTTATCAATTACCAATTCTCTTCTCATTAAAACTTATTCTTTCATATCATCAATGCTATTTTTAATTTTACCAGCATATAATATACCGAATAATCTATGGAGGTTTTTTATGGACAAAGAAGAATTATCAGTTGAATTAAAAGAATGCTATAAAAATATATTTAATCTTAAAAATATGCTCAATTTTACTCAATGTCCAATTAAAAGAATGCAGATAGAAGATGAAATTTTATTTGAAATTAACAAAACTTTATATATGCTTGAAGATTACACTAAATACCGACAAAGGGAATTTACAATTGAAGAACTTTCAAAATATGACGGCTCATTAGGAAACCCTGCATACATTGCAGTATATGGAATAGTTTATGATGTCAGCAATTCTCCAGTTTGGGGAGGAGGAACCCACTTTGGAGCTACAGCAGGTGGTGATTTAACTTCTCAGTTTGAAAAGTGCCATAAGAGAGACTTATCTAAATTAAAAAATCTTCCAATAGTAGGAACACTAAAAGTTTGATTTAAGAAGAAATAAAAAATAAGAATAAAGAACCGTCCCTCTTTAAATATCCCTTAAAGATGGTGGTCTTTATAGCGTATTTCGAAGATATAAGGGAGAAATAATTACAACTGCAAAGGCTGTAAAAATGGTGGCTGATAAGGCTGAATATATAGAATGATAAAGAACTGTCCCTTTTTATTTAAAAAGTTTTAGGAGGATAATCTGTGAATAAATTTGAGAACTGTCCCATGATTGATTCTAAATCTCAAACAGCAATGACACTTATAAATCAATCTATTGATTATATTAAGCAAAACAATGTTCCTAAGTTAAATTTAATATGGCTTGAAGCTACAGGATGTTCAGGCAATATAATATCTCTTCTTAACGGAGAAAATCCAGGGCTTTATTTTCTGTTGAAAGAAATGGTTAATTTAAAATATGATAACAGTCTATCCCCTTATCAGGGTGAGAGGGCCTTTGAAGAATTTTTAGAAGCACTAAATACGGAATTTATTCTTGTTGTTGAAGGTGCTATATCCCTTAAAGATGGTGGCCTTTATAGCGTATTTGCAAGATATAAGGGAAAGATAATAACAACTGCAAAGGCTGTAAGAATGGCGGCTGACAAGGCTAAATATATATTAGCAGTTGGAACCTGCTCATCCTTTGGAGGAATATCTTCAGCATCTCCTAACCCATCTGAATCTATTAGTACCTTTGATTACCTTAATGACAAAACCGTAATTAGAATTCCAGGCTGTCCTGCCCATCCTGACTGGGTTACAGGAACAATTGCCCATCTTATATCCTTTGGAATGCCACTTCTTGATGAGAAAAACAGGCCTCTTATGTTTTATTCTTTAACTGTACATGATGGCTGTACGAGGCGTTCATTTTTTAATAAGGGCATATTTGCACAAAAGCTTGGGGATGCTGAATGTATGTTTAAGCTTGGCTGTAGGGGGCCAGTTACAAAGGCAGATTGTCCTATTAGAAAATGGAATCAGTATGTAAACTATCCTATTGGTGATAATACTCCCTGTATTGGATGTGCTCAGGATAATTTTCCTGATGGAATGGAACCTTTTGTAAGATATTAGGAGGGCATTATGAGTAATATAATTTATATAAATCCTATAACAAGAATTAGCGGCTTTCTTGAAATAGAAGTTAAAATTGAAAACAATGAGATAGTTGATGCTAAAAGCAGCGGGGTTTTATATAGGGGATTTGAAAAAATGCTTCTTGGGCGTTCTCCCCTCGATGCCATATATTTTACTGAAAGAATATGCGGGATATGCTCAACGGCTCATTCTATGGCATCAGCACTTTGCCTTGAAGATGCCTTAAAAATTACGCCAACATTAAATAGCAATCTTTTAAGAAATATTATTCATGGATGCGAATTTATTCAAAACCACATAAGACATTTTTATCAGTTTGTGATCCCCGACTATGTTAAAGGACCTGATATTATAGGAAGCAGTTATTCAAATAATGACTACAGGCTGCCTGATAATTTAAGCTATAGAATAAATAAAAACTATATAGAATCCTTAACCTTTAGTAGAGCAGCCCACGAGATGATAGCTGTACTTGGTGGAAAAGCTCCTCACAATCACGGGATTTTTGTTGGAGGAGTTACCTGTAATATAGATTCTGCAAAAATAATAAAGCTGCAGTCCCTTTTAAAATCAATTAAAGACTTTGTAAATACAAAAATGCTTGAAGATGTATATATAATATCCCAATATTACAGTGATTATTTTAACATTGGTATTGGCTGCAAAAACCTTATGACTTATGGCCTTTTTGACTTTGATGATAAATCTATATTCTACGTTAAACCCTCTGTTTTAATAAATGGAATGAAATATTCCTTTGAAAAAAACAATATAACTGAAAATGTTTTTTATTCTTGGTATGAAACTCAAAGTAACAGCGTTCCCTTTGAAAGTCCTCCAGACACTAATCTTAACAAAAAAGATGCTTACAGTTTTGTTAAAGCCCCACGATACAAGGGCTATCCTATGGAAACAGGCCCTCTTTCAAGGATGTATCTATCTGGAATATACAAGAGAGGAATATCTGCAATGGACAGAATCGTTGCAAGAGCCCTTGAGGCTGATAAGATTATAGATATAGTTGAAAACATGCTTAATATGTTAGAAATTCTCCCATCTAATCAAGATATATACGAAATACCAGATATTGCAATTGGTGCCGGACTTACTGATACAACCCGTGGGAGCCTTGCCCATTATATTTCAATAAAGGATAAAAAAATTGAAAAGTACGATATTATAACCCCTTCCACTTGGAATCTTTCAAGCAGAAGTGAAAATGGTACAAGGGGTCCCGTTGAAAACGCTCTTATTGGAACATATATAAGTAGCTTATCATCTCCTGTTGAAATAGGAAGAATCGTCCGCTCCTTTGACCCTTGTATATCCTGTGCAACCCATGTAGCTGTTAAAGATAAAAAACCTATTGATTTTATAATCGATATTTTATGAGCACTAAGTTAATAGCAATAGGAAATAAACTAATGGGGGATGATGGTATTGCACTAATAGTTGCCGATAAAATAAAAGAAAAGCTCAAAGATATGAATATTGAAGTTATTATTGGAGAAACTGACTTTGACTTTTGCCTTGATTTTATAAATAAAGATGATTTTATTATAATCCTTGATTCAACACATTTTAATATTAAAAAAGGAAATATTACGCTATTACCGTTAGATTCATTAAATCAAAGCAAAAATTTCTTTTTTCCACATAGTTTAAGCTTAATCCACTATCTTTTAATATATAACATAAAGGGTATCTTTATAGGAATAGAAGCAGAAAATATTGATTTTACTAATAGGCTAAGCTCCACCCTTTCTAAAAACCTTGATAATATATGCAATAATGTATTAAAAGTAATAAAAGATTTTAAGGCAGATATATAACATACCTGCCTTTTATGTTTATCTTTCCTGTCCTATAAAAAACAGTGCAACAGTTCCAGGACCAGAATGGGAACCTACCACGGGCCCAACATTATTAATTATAAAGTCTTTAACCTCAAAATCGTTTAAAATCAATTCTTTAACATATAATGCATCCTCAAGGCAGTCGCCATGGCTAATTGTAATTACCTGATCTTTAGGGTTTATTATTCTTTCCTTTAAACTATCTGATAAAAACTTCAGAGATTTTTTCCTTCCCTTAACCTTTCCTATTGGAATAAGCCTTCCCTCTCTATCCACATGGAGCACCGGCTTAATATCAAGTATAGTTCCAAGAGCAGCTGCAAAGCCTGAAACCCTTCCTCCCCTTCGAAGATGCCCTAAATCCTCAACAGTAAAGTAATGATTTATTTTAAGCTTATTATCCTCAACCCATTTTACAACTTCATCCTTTTTGTAACCCTTTTTTAACATCTCATTTGCATAATAAACCAAAAGCCCTTCTCCTAAAGAAGCACATTTGCTATCTATAACAGTAATATCTGCATTTTTATTTTGATCCATTATATGCTGTCTTGCTGATAAGGCACTTCCAACGGTACCACTTAAGGCTGAAGAAAAACCAATATATATTATGGCTTTCCCTTCATCTGTAAATTTTTTAAATACTTCTTCGAACCTGTAAGTATTAACTTGAGATGTTGTAGGCATCTCTCCTTTTCTGACCTCTTCATAAAATTCTTTATAGCTTAAAGTCTTACCAAAATCATCGATATAATCCTTACCCTTGAAATGGCAGGTGAGCCCAAGGGATATTATTCCATTTTCTTCAACATATTTTAGTGGCAAATCAGAACATGAATCTGTGATTAAAATAGTTTCCATCCAACCTTCTCCTATCTTTTTTTATTAATATTATACCAAATTTTAATATTAGTAAACTATAAAGTAATAAGGGACAGTTCTTTTATTTTTCTTATCTAAGATGAATATGGAACAGTTTGATTAAGGGACAGTTCATTAGTTATTTTATTAAAAAATCATAGTTATAACTCTTTATAATTCTTTATTTTTTATGATAAGCACCTCTCAATGCTACAAGTACTATAATTAAGTATTTAAATAGTAAAAAGGGACGGTTAGTGTGAAAATGTTGCATTCCCATATTTGGATATATATGACAATACGCAGTGTTAGATACCGGAGAAAGGAGGTATACAGCAAAAAAAGTGCCACCCAGTTGACAAGTGACAAACTTTTTCATTCCGTCGTTGTGGCTATTTTTTAGTCATGGACTGTTCTGTTATTTTTCTATTTATGCATAAACTTCCCACCTTAGGCAATACTAAAAATAAAAGCTTAAATATTAGCGGAGGTGGTATTTTATGCCCAGAACTGCAAGAATCAAAAGTGAAGATAGTATATATCACATAATGATTAGAAGCGTTGGAGATACTCTTCTTTTTAGAAGCGATGAAGATAAAGATACTTTATTAGACATTGTAAGGCACTATAAGGATATTTTCCTATTTAAAGTATACGCATACTGCCTTATGGATACTCATGCACATTTTCTTATAGATGCAAACGGTGCTGATGTCTCAAAATTCATGCACAGTATAAACCAGTGCTATGCCCAGTATTACAACAAAAAGTACGATAGAAGGGGGCATGTATTTGCCGATAGGTTTAAAAGTATAATAGTTAATGATGATGCTTATCTTGTTACCCTCTCTGGCTATATACATAAAAATCCATCCGATATAAAAAATTACAAAGATAATATCGAAGACTACCCTTATAGCAGCCTTGGAATATACCTTGGGCTTAAAAAAGATACATACGGAATTATTGATACTTACTTTGTTTTAAGTCAGTTCAGCAGTGATATTAAAAGAGCAAGGGAGCTTTATGTAAAATTCGTTGGAAAGTGCAACGACAAAAAAATGAAAGCTATTGTTGAATTTGTTTAGTGTAAAATATAAATACAAAGAGTTGCAGAAATAAAATACAAATAAAAAAATGGAAAAAAGTCATTGCCAACATCCTCAAAATAAAC
>NZ_FUYH01000006.1 GCF_900167605.1 Caloramator quimbayensis
CTTTTTAAAGTACGCCCCTCTTCCAGATGGAGACGAACTATTTTCTTTTTAAACTCTTCTTCATAATATTTTTGCATAGGTATCCCTCTTTTCTTATAGATTTATTATATCTATTAGATTGAGGTGTTACAACTTTAGTATACCATTACAATAATTTTTCGGAGGCCTTTCACCCAAGTGACAAGTGACAAACTCATGCTGCAAAAGAGAATACACCTAAAGCAGAGTTATATTTTAAAAAAGTATTGATTTAAATTTAAGAAAAGCAAAAGATAAAAACCTCTTAGAGTATAAATAAATATTACATTATATGTTAAAAATTACAAAAAACCTATTGACAGCCAAATAAAATTAATTATATAATTTAAGTAAGCTTTTTAGCGTACAAGCAAATAAGACATATATTTTAATTAGTTTTATTTGAGACAGAAGATTAAAATTAAAGTTAAAAAGGTTTGTTTAATTTTTAAATGTATATTAAAAATATAAATAGAATAGGTGAATGTAAAAATGAATAGTAATGTGAATAGTTTTGGAGAGTTTATAGCAAAAAAGAGGGAAGAAAAAGAAATAACACTTAGAGAAATGGCTAAAAAGCTTGATATTACGCCGCCCTATCTTAGCGATATTGAAAAGGATAGACGTAATCCCCCTGAAAAATCTAAGCTTGATTTAATAGCCCAAATATTAAATTTATCTGAGGATGAAAAAAGGTATATGTACGATCTTGCAGGTAAAAAGAGGAATGAAGTATCCCCAGACCTTCCTGATTATATTATGGAGAGGGATTATGTAAGAATGGCTCTGAGAAAGGCAATGGATGTTAATGCTGGAGAGAAGGAGTGGCTGAAGTTTGTAGAAGAACTTGAAAAAAGAGGGGAGTAGTTGCTGCAAAATGTATAATCCAGCTTTAAGAAAAAAGAAAAACGGTGTGCCCGTTTTGAGAAAAGAACAGATTGATGATATTGCTGAGTGTTTTGTTTCAGATTTTTGCCCTAATGCACTTAAGGTTCCTCAGGCTATAGATATTGATTCCTTTATAATGAATTATTTAAAGCTCAAACAGGATTTTCAATATTTATCCCACTGCGGCATTTATTTAGGAATGATAGTTTTTAATAATACGAGAAAGGTTATTGTGTACGATCCATATAAAGATAGAGCAGAATATATATCAGCAAAGGAAGGTACCGTAATAATTGACAATACACTTCTTGAGGCTAATCAGGAAGGAAGATACCGTTTTACGATGGCTCATGAGGGAGCACACTGGATTTTACACAGACATATGTTTCAAAGGGATTCAAACCAAATATCATTTTTCGAAAATATAAATGAGCCTATGATAAAGTGCAGGTCAACTTCAATAGAAGGTAAAACAAAGCCTGTTGAATTCTGGGATGATAATGACAGCATGGAATGGCAGGCAAATTATATGAGTTCTGCTATTTTAATGCCAAAATCTATGATATTTTCTTTATATCATGATAGCTATTTAGAAAAAACAACCGGTGAAAAAACAGGCATTGATGAGTTTTTCTTAAGTGAGGTATTTGCAGAGAATATAGCAACAATATTTAATGTATCATATCAAGCAGCAAAGGTTCGCTTAAAAAATTTAGGAATTATAAAAACAGAAGATTATAATCAAAATTCATTTTTAAAAGGCAGAAACTTTAAAAATTACTACAACAATAAAATTGTAAATAATTTTTAGCCCCATTAAGTTGGGGCAATTATAAGCAGCACATGTTAACAAAAATGCTAACGTGCTAATATAGAGGTATATTAATTTTTTTAAAATTAATGAAGAGTAAGAAGTAAATCTAAAAAGCTGCATTATAAATTACGGGAAAGGGTCGCTTTGTAAAATTTTCAAAGGACATTTCTTATAAGGCTGTCTTTAAAAGGATATTAATGAAAAACTCAAGAATTTTGGGGGGGATGTAAATGAGAGAAAAGGTTGCTGCTGCAAGGGAAGATGAAAAAATAAGGCTTGAAATTATTAAAAGTTTTGAGCCTCTTATTAAAAAGTGTTTTAAATATTATGTAAAAGATTTAAACTATTTTAATGATGCTATGCAGGAAGGATATTTAATCGTTTTAATGTGCATTTATAATTATGATTTTAATAAGGAATATCCCTTTGAAGGTTATGTTAAATCTTCAGTTATATACGGAATAAAAAATTTCGCAAGGAAGATAAAGTATAATGTAAGCCTTGACGAGCCTATAAATGAAGATGAGGGATGCCTTTATGATGTTATTGAATCTGATTTAGATGTTGAAGGTGAATTTGAGCACAGGGATAATATAAAAAATCTAAAAGCTGCTCTAAATAAGCTGTCAGAAAAGCAGAGAGGTGTTATAGATGAAATATATTTTAAAAATAAGAATATGAGAGAGATTTGCAAAAACAGAAGGTGCCACTATATGACTGTAGAAAAGCTAAAGGAAAGAGCAATTAAGGTATTGAGGGAGCAGCTTGGTTAGTGCCTTTTAATTTGTATAG
Source organism: Caloramator quimbayensis (assembly GCF_900167605.1). Taxonomy (GTDB): domain Bacteria; phylum Bacillota; class Clostridia; order Clostridiales; family Caloramatoraceae; genus Caloramator_B; species Caloramator_B quimbayensis. Next base: position 2,513 of record NZ_FUYH01000006.1, read on the forward strand.
AAGTTAAATTTGAAATATTTTTGATTTTATTTTAAAATTAATTATAAGCTAAATAAGTATAATTTAGATTTAGTAAGACTTCTTTATATTTTTGGAGGAAATATTATGTACAACTATGTTATTGTAGGAGCAGGCTTTGCAGGATGTACAGCGGCAGAAAGAATAGCAAATGTTTTAAATAAGAAAGTTTTAATAATAGAAAAGAGAAATCATATAGGCGGAAATGCTTATGATTATTTTAATGAGGATGGTATTTTAGTTCATAAATATGGTCCTCACATTTTTCATACAAACAATAAAGAAGTATGGGATTATATTTCAAATTTTACACAGTGGTATCATTATCAACATAGAGTTTTAGCATATGTAGATGGACAAACTGTTCCTATGCCAATAAACTTAGATACGATAAATAATCTTTATAACTTTGATTATACATCGGATGAGTTAAATAGCTATTTTGAAAGTATCAGATGCAATAAGGAAGAAATTTTAAATTCTGAGGATATGGTTATAACTAAGATAGGCATGGAACTGTATGAAAAATTCTTTAAAAATTATACAAAAAAACAGTGGGATTTATATCCGTTTGAACTTGAGCCGGAGGTTATAGCAAGAATACCTATAAGAAATAATAGAGATGACAGATATTTCACAGATAAATATCAAGGTATGCCAAAACATGGTTATACAAAGATTTTTGAAAATATGCTTAATAATAAAAATATAAATATATTACTAAATACCGATTTTAAAGATGTAATAGACGACATTGAATATGAAAATTTAATTTACACAGGACCAATCGATTATTATTTCGATTATAAATATGGTAAATTACCATATAGGTCATTAAAATTTGAATTTGATACATTAGATTGTGAAAAACATCAAGAGGCAGGAACAGTAAATTATCCAAATGATTATGACTTTACAAGAATAACTGAGTTTAAACATTTAACAGGGCAAAGACATTATAAAACTACAATTGTAAGAGAATACCCATCTTCACAGGGGGAGCCATATTATCCAATCCCGCAAAAGAAAAATACTGAACAGTATAAGCTCTATGAAGAAGAAGCACAAAAATTAAAAAATGTATTTTTCATTGGAAGATTGGCGAATTATAAATATTATAATATGGATAAGGTAGTTGAAGAAACTTTAAAGCTGTTTTATCAAACTATAAAATAAATTTATTTTTGGTGAACCTGATTTCACCAATTTTTTATTTTAATGGAAAGAAAATTAAAATTATATTAAATCTTCTATAGTTATATTGACTATATGGTGTATAAAATATTATACTTAAAAAAATTGTAAAATATATAGCTTTTATAGCAAAATAACTCATAAAGGAACACAGGTAAAGAAGATGAAGGTGATTAGAAAAATTTATGACTTTATACCAAAATATGCAATAAAACCCTTGATTTTATGTGTACTAATTAATTTTTCAGTGTATTCAGGAGCCCGTTTGTTTTATAAAAACAGAGTATTTCATGATTTAACAACGAATTTAGATAATAGTATTCCTGTAGTACCAATATTTATAGTATTTTATTTAGGAAGCTATCTGTTTTGGATTTTTAATTATATATTAATAAGCCGGATTAGTGAAGATAACTGCTATAGGCTTGCTATTTCGGATATATTGGGGAAATTAACTTGTTTTATTATTTATATAACTTTCCCTACAACTAATGTAAGACCTGAATTAACTTCAACTAACGTTTTTGTGGACATGCTTAAATTTTTATATAGTGTGGATGCTGCTAATAATCTCTTTCCATCTATTCATGTTTTAGTAAGCTGGTATTGTTTTGCAGGCATTAGATGTAATAAAACTATACCTTTGTGGTACAGATATTTCTCATTGTTTATGGCGGTTATGATAAGCATTTCAACCTTAACTACAAAACAGCATGTTATAGCTGACGTTATTGCAGGAGTAGTGTTAGCTGAATTAACATGGCAGTTTTCATTGCAGCTGCAGCTTTATAAACTAAAAAAATTAATAAAACAGGAGGCATAAATGAAAGTTCTAACTATAGCAATTCCTTGCTACAATTCAGCATCTTATATGCATAGGGCAATAGAGTCGCTTCTAATAGGCAGTGATGATATTGAAATTTTAATTATAAATGATGGTTCTAAAGATAATACTTCACAAATAGCTGATGAGTATGAAAAAAAATATCCTAATATAATTCGTGCAATTCACAAAGAGAATGGCGGTCACGGTGATGCTGTGAATACAGGACTAAAACATGCAACTGGTATATATTATAAGGTTTTAGACAGTGATGATTGGTTTGATAAAAACAGCTTTATAAAAGTTCTTGATGTACTTAGAGGCATGATTAATAATTCTCAATTAGTGGATATGGTAATTGCAAATTATGTATATGAAAAATTAAGCATAGGGAAATCAACAAGCATTAACTATAAAGGTGCAATGCCTGAAGAGAAGATATTTACCTGGGATGATATAGGATTTCTGAAAATCAGCCAGAATATATTAATGCATTCTGTAATTTATCGGACAGAAGTCCTTAGAAGTTGTAATTTAGAGCTTCCTAAGCATACATTTTATGTAGACAATATTTTTGTGTTTAAACCGCTGCCCTATGTAAAAACTATGTTTTATCTAAATGTGGATCTTTATAGATATTTTATTGGAAGAGAAGATCAGTCTGTTAATGAAAAAATAATGATAGGACGTATAGATCAGCAGATTAGGGTTACAAAAGTAATGATTGATAGTTATAATCCAATGCTTATAGAGAGTAAAAAGCTCCGTAAATACATGACTCAATATTTAACCATGATGATGACTATAAGTACGGTGCTGTTATTAAAATCAAATACAGAAGAAAATCTCAATAAAAAAGAAGAACTTTGGGATTATTTACGTACTACAAATGAGAACCTATATGAAGAAGTAAATAAAACAATCTTAGGGAAATTAATGCAAATCGACACTTCAATAGGAAGAAAGATAATATTATCTGGATATTCATTATCAAGGCAAATATTTGGATTTAATTAACTTCTATGAATGAGTGCTTTTAAAAACAATAAGGGATGGGAAGCTTAAGCTGACTATCCTTAATTTTTTACCTAATGGTTAATCATTAGGGTAAGCAATAATTCAGGTGATGATATGTGGAGGATATAAGGCTGGTTAAAAGTTTGTCATATTTGTGATATAATATAGCTAACTATAAACTATGTCGGCATTAATTTTAAATTTTATTTTCCTTTACATAGCACTATTTTTAGTTTTTTAAAAAGTATTGATGAAAGAAATGGAAGGGGATACCATGAGATATGAAAATATAGGGGATATAAATTTTTTCTCAGAAATGGCGGAGCATCAAATATCAGCACGTGAGTTCTTTAGCTGCGTTTTACTTGATTCTCTGGACAGAAATTTTGGCTTAAAAAATGTACTTATTTGCTACTTTGATAAGTACGGAAAATTTCTTTCATGGACGAGCCAGAAAGGCGTTATGAAAGACTGCGAAGAACACCCATACAGGAATTTTTTTGCAAATGACGTAATCAGATATAAAGTTTATCAGGATGCGGTTAGAGATCGTTTGACATATTTTAATGTTATACCAAGGCTATATAAATCAACAGATATTATCAGTTCTGTTGACTATAATCATTCTGCATATGTTCGTTTTATTGAGGAAAACTTTAATGCACATTACAGTGTGACAATGGCTTTCGGTATAAATGCCTACATTCAGGTTGTCTTTTTTAAGCCAATAGAGAACGGAGATTTTACAGATGAAGAAATAGAAGTACTAAACAAAATCTATGTTTATGTGGCCAACTCCTATAAAAATTTTAAAAAGTATGAACAGGCAAAAATAGTCTCAAACATACAAAGCGAAATTATTGCCTCAGGTGAAAAGGCATATCTTGTGACTGATGACTTCATGCATATTATGAGTTATAATGAGACGGCATCTAATTATTTGAAAGATATTTTAGGTCCTACTATAACCGAAGAGATTAGCAGTACAAAGCCTTGTACATGGCTGCCTTTCCTTCTTGGAAGTGAGGAAGATAATGTTGGTGAAAATCGTGTTCAAATACGCGTTATTAAAGATTATATTTTTAAAATTTATACCTATGATCAGAGCTATTCCAACGGAATTATTGACAGGTATCACTGGATTACTATTTCCATGAAGGAGGAAGGAAAGGGTTCGGATAATTTAGGGACAAGGTTGCCTTTAACCCAGGCCGAACAGAGAGTCGCAGAGCTAATGTATAAAGGCCTTACCTACAAAGCCATTGCTGATGAACTTGTGATTAGCTACCATACCGTAAAAAAACATGTACAAAATATATATACTAAGTGTGGAGTAAAAAGCCGCTTTCAATTATATAAATGGCTGGAGAATAAAGAACAATAATTACCCACTGAAGATATTATTAATACTTTCATAGATATTGTAGTAAAAGGGCTGTAGCACTAGCATTTTCTACTTGTTAGTGCGACAGCCCTTTTTTACCTTAATAATTTTTGTAATCAAAATATTGATACCTTGAAAGGATAAGTAAAAATTAAAATTTAACGCTTACTTTGAAAGAACTACTTAGGAATGACATATAAAATAAGGAACATTCCCTATATAAAATAATACGGAATTCTAATTTTGTTAAAATATTAACCATGATACACTTAATTATGTAAGAATTGCAGAAAGGTTTTGAATAATTCATTCCTGTCTGTCTGCTTTATATAAAAATAAGGTTGGGAAGTGAGAAACAATTGTCAATGAATGGGATTATATTTAATATTCAGAGATTTACAATACATGACGGACCAGGTATGCGTACAGAGCTTTTTTTAAAAGGGTGTCCATTAAGATGTGAATGGTGCAGCAACCCAGAGAGTTGGTTACCTTACATACAGATAGGTGTATATAAGACAAAATGTATTTCACTTAAGAAATGTGGTTTATGTGAGGAGGCTTGCCCAAAGGAGAATGTACTGAATTTTACGAGGGGTAAACTTACTTCTATAGATCGCAGTAAATGTACGAATTGCCTCGCCTGTTATGATGCCTGTCCATCGGACGCAATCAAGCAATGGGGTAAGGTTATGTCTATAGAAGAGTGTATGAAGGAGATACGCAAAGATATTGGATACTATGAACGTTCTGGTGGTGGAGTTACGGTTTCTGGAGGAGAGCCTCTGCTTCAAAGTGACTTTGTTGCAGAACTTTTTAAGATTTGCAAAGAGGAAGGTATTCACACTTGCTGCGAATCTACCTTACATGCCGATTGGAGAGAAATAGAAAAAATATTACCTTATACGGATCTTATAATTTCAGACATAAAACATATGGATACAACTATTCATAAAAAATATACTGGCGTTGACAATAATAAGATTTTAGAAAATTTAAAGAAATTAGCAGATAAAAATTATGAAATGATTTTGAGAATACCAATTATTCCCGATGTAAACGATGATATGAAGAATATAGAAGCTACAGCTGATTTTATTTTAAATGAGCTAAGAAATCGTGTCAGAACTTTACAGCTTTTGAGTTTTATGCGCCTTGGGGAAGAGAAGTATTCTTCATTAGGCATACCTTATAAAATGGAGAATGTAAAACTTAATAGAAAATCCTTTCAAAAGCATATAAATGAAATTTCAAATTATTTTAATAGTAGAGGTATACATTGCCTTGTGGGTACAAAAGAAAAACAGTAAAAAATTAAATATATATTATATAAATACATTAAATAAAACCTATGATTACAGAAGGAGGTATTTTAATGAGTATTAATAGGACAAATGCCTGTGGCACACAACCTTATGATCAGACTTATAGTCTTGGTTATCAGGTTCATCATGAAGACTGGTCTCCATTCCCACGCGTAAATTATCTTAGACAGAAATTTTTAGACAGACAATATTATATTGATGTAGAAAGATTAAGATTGGTTACTGAGGCGTATAAAAAGCATGAAGCAGCACCATCTAAGTTAAAATGTGCTTATGCCTTTGAGAATATACTACTCAATGTAACACTTCACATTTATGAACAGGATCTTATTTTAGGTGAGATTGCTGCACCTGCAAAGGCAGCACCAATCTATCCAGAGTTTTCAGTAAACTGGATTATAGATGAAATTTTAAATTCTCCATTTGAGGAGCGTGCTCATGATCAGTTCTATATAAGAAATGATGAAGAAAGAAAGGAAATCGTAGAACTGTGCAGATATTGGCAAGGTAAAACAGTCGAAGATCTTATAAATTCAAGACTTGAAGAAGATCAAATTAAGGGTTCACAATTAGGAAAGAGAATATTCCAGACAAACCTTTACCATTATGCAGGAGTAGGCCATTTAGTTATAGATTATGCTAAGCTGATGGAAGTCGGCTACGATGGCATGATTGAGGATGCTAAAAAACGCTATGAAAAGTTAGATAAGAAGGATCCCGAATATGGTGATAAGAGGGACTTCTACTTATCTATGATTATTATGCATGAAGCTGCTAAAAAATATATTGAGCGTTATGCAAAGCTTGCTGAAGAGTATGCTGAAAAAGAAGAGGATGCTAAGAGAAAAGAAGAACTTAAAACAATGGCAATTAACTGTCATCAAATAGCAGGAGGAGCACCAAAGACTTTTTGGCAGGCACTACAGTTATTCAATTTTGCAACAACACTAATTCAAATTGAAAGCAATGGACATTCCATTTCCTACGGCCGTATGGATCAATGGCTGTACCCATTCTATGAAAAAGATATTAAAAATGGCACTATTACTAAAGAATTTGCTCTTGAGCTTCTTGAAGTTTTATATGTTAAGATGAATAATCCAACAAAGCTTAAGGATAAAGGTACTGTATTAGTAAGAAACGGCCGAGGCTTTGGGGGTGAGAGCCTTACTATTGGTGGTGTAGACCGCAATGGCAATGATGCAACTAATGATTTAACTATGCTTATGTTAGAAGCTTCTGCACATACTCGTATGATGAATCCATGGGTTTGTGTGCGTATGCATGAAAATACACCTTATGAATTAAAGGTTAAAACAGTTGAGTGTATACGTGCAGGTTATGGACATCCAAAGATTTTCAATGATGCTCCAGCTATTAAAGCTATGATGAGAAAGGGAATGACTCTTGAAGAGGCAAGAGATTATGCAGTTGTAGGCTGTGTGGAGATTGACCTTCCTGGAAAAGAATTTGGTTGGCATGATGCGGCTTATGTGAATACACCAAAAATGATGGAGATGGTAGTCAATGGCGGAAGATGCCTTGATTGTGGACCTCATTGCGGAAGATGGGAAAGATGTGGAGCTATAGGCAGCCAGCTTGGACCTAATACTGGAAGTCTTGAAACTTATAAGAGCTTTGATGAGGTTCTTGAGAGTGTTGATAAGCAGTTTGACTACTGGTGTGATCAGATGTGCAGCAGTTTAAATATTATTGATAATGCCCATAGAACACTTAAACCCACTCCATATGTTTCCGCATTTTATGAAGATTGTCTTGAGTCTGGTAAGGATCTTACAGAAGGTGGAGCAAAGTATAACGGCATTGGACCCCAGGCAAGTGGATTGGGTACTTGTGCAGATTCTTTAGCAACTATAAAGCAGCTTATGTTTGATGAAAAACGTTATACAGGTTTACAGCTTCTTCAGGCGGTAAAGGACAACTGGGAAGGTCATGAAAAAATATATGCCCTTGTAAACAGTTCAAAGGTTCATCACTATGGTAACGATGATGATTATGCTGATGAATTATTCAAGTATATGTTTGAGTGCTACTGCAGACATATTAATGGAAGAAAAACTCCGAGAGGAGGAGAATACAGTCCTGGTGTATATTCTGTAAATGCAAATGTAGCTATGGGATTGAATACTAACGCTTCCCTTGATGGACGTAAGGCTTATGAAGCTATTTCTGATAATATGGGACCAGTTCATACTGATGCAGGTTCCCACGATATTAGTGGACCAACTGCAATCGTAAATTCCCTGACGAAAGTTGATCATAGTCTTGCAACTAATGGTACTCTAATGAACCTCAGATTCCCAGAGGATGCGGTTTCAGGTATAGAAGGAAGAGACAATCTTATAAGCCTTATTGATGAAATTATTGCGAAGAATGCAATGCATGTTCAGTTTAATATTATGAGTGCTAAAACCATGAGAGCTGCACAGAAAAAACCAGAAGATTACAAAGATATGCTTGTTCGTGTTGCTGGATATAGTGCTTATTTTGTAGAGCTTGGAAAGCCACTACAAAAAGATTTGATTCAGCGTACAGAGCTTCATTTTTAAGAGTATTATTAGAAATTAAAGTATTAAATTTTATAATTTTAAATTGTAAGCTAAGTGGACATACTTTTCTGTTCACTTAGTTTACAATAAAAGTTTTTAATATATTTGAAAATAGCAATTATAAACAAATTATCATGAAAATAAAATTAGAATTGTGTTACGTTATATTTGTTCTTTCTAAAAAATAGTTAAATACGATATTATTTATAAAATAGGAGGATTAATTATGATTTGGGAATTTTCTTTTTTACTTGTTGCTTTGATGCAGATTGTTGGATTTTTCGTTCAGGGATGTACAGGATTTGGTTGTACTGTTATAGCAGCTCCGGTTACAAACGGTTTACTTGGAACAAAAACAGGTGTACCCTATGGTACTCTTATAACTCTCCCATTTCTTTATTATTTGGGATTCAAAACGTACCGAGAGGTTTCTTGGAAAGACTTATTAAAGATTGTACTTTTATGTGCACCGGGAATTGTTATTGGAAATGTTTTGTTTTATAGAATTAGTGATGTTACTGCTAAAATATGTATTGGAGCTATGGTTACTTTTATTGCATTAATAAATATTTATAAACATATTATAAAACCTTTGGTTCTTAAAAAAGTAGAAACTGAAGAAGCAATAGATACTCCGGTTAAAAAGTTTTTACGCTATGGATGCCTTGCTTTAGGCGGTGTTGTTCATGGGGCATTTAACATAGGAGGTCCCCTAATAACTGTATATACGATTTCATCAGTAAAGGAAAAAGAAAAGTTCCGTAATACTATGAATATGGTATGGATTGTTCTTAATACATATAATGCATTTAACCAATACCGTAATGGTGCATGGACTCCTCGTTTGTTTAGTGCGCTTAGCATTGGTGTTCCGATGGCAGCTATAGGATTTTTCCTTGGTATGTCATTCTTAAAAAGAATTAATCGTGAACAGTTCTTACGTATGGTATATTGTGTATTATTGTTTATAGGCAGCGATATGTTTATTCGAAATCTTTTGAAAGTTTTATAAAATAAATTTGACAAAAGAAAGGTGAAGAAAAATGAAGGATTTTAACTTTAAAATTCCGCAGGATATTGAATTTGGAGTGGGAAGCTTAAAAAAACTTCCTGATATACTTAAGGAGAATAATGCAGGTCATGTATTTTTAATTTCTGATCATGGTTTGGAAAGTATAGGAGTAGTAAAGAAAATTCAGGATATTATAGAAGCTAAAGAAATTAAATGCACAACATATCTTGAAGTAAAACCTAATCCAACAGTAGATATTGTAAATGAAGCTACTAAAATATATAAAGAATCAGGTGCAACAAGTATTGTGGCTCTTGGTGGAGGAAGCCCAATGGATGTTGCGAAAGCAGTAGGGGTACTTGCAAGCTATGGAGGTAAAATTACAGATTATGAGGGAAATCATAAGGTTCCGGGAGCGATTGTACCGATAATTGCTATTCCTACAACTGCAGGAACAGGAAGTGAGGTAACAGCCTCTGCTGTAATTACAGATGAATCGAGAAATTATAAAATGACAGTATTTAGTTATGAAATTCTTCCTAAATATGCGATTTTGGATCCAGAACTCATTATGACAGCACCAGCATCAATTGCTGCTTCCTGTGGTATAGATGCTCTTATTCATGCATTAGAAGCATATCTGTCAAGAAATGCTTCTCCATTTTCAGATGCAATGGCTGAAAAAGCAATGGAATTAATTGGCAGAAATATACGCCGTTTTGTAGCAAACAGAGAAGATGAGGAAGCTGCATGTGCAATGATGGCAGGGAGCAATTTTGCTGGAATTGCCTTTGCAAGGGCAAGACTTGGTAATATACATGCAATGAGCCATCCTGTAAGTGCATATTTCAATGTCCCCCACGGAGTTGCAAATGCTGTACTTCTTCCCACAGTCATTGAGTATAATGCCCTATCTGACAATGGACGTTATGAAGTAATTTATAATTATATACGTGAAGGCAATGAAGCATATAATGGTTTTAAACCTGATATGTTAGTTAAGGAAATAAAAAAATTAAATGCAGATTTAGGAATTCCAAAATCACTATCAGAGGTAGGAGTTAAAGAAGAGACTATTCCTGATATGGCAAAAGATGCCTTAAAGAGTGCAAATATTTTAGCTAATCCAAGAAAATCCAATTTGAATGATATTATTGAACTTTATAGGAAAGCATTATAAAATAGGCTTATTATTAAGAACATCCCAGATGCTTAGAAAATTTATCAGACATTTGGGATGTATTTTAAAATCAGCTCGATAAAAAAATCACAAACTGGACAAGTAAGATTCGGAGGAGGAGATATGTCAATGAATATTGAGGCAAATAAGAAAAAACTTATCGGGTGGATTATCAGCATATTAGTGCCAGCAATAATTGCTTTTGTTCCGGTTTCGCCAAATTTTACACAAAATTTGAAGCTGTTTTTTATAATTACTTTGTTTGTTATTCTAATAATTGCTTTTGAACTTCTTCCACAGCTGATTTCAGCTTTTCTCCTTCCTACATTATATTTGGTTAGTGGACTTGTGCCAATTGAAATTGCTTTTAAGTCATGGACGAGCACTACTGTTTGGATGGTTTTAGGTGGACTTATTTTCAGCAATGTGCTTGATGATTGCGGCCTTTTAAAACGTATTGCTTACTATGTTATAAGTAAATGTGGGGGTACATATGCCGGCACTGTATTTGGATGCTTTTTTATTGGCATTGCTCTTAATATAGTTACATTTTGTTATGGCTGGCTTGTTTCCAGTGCATTGGTATTTGGTATTTGTAAAGCGATGGACCTGAAACCTTCAAGGGAATCGTCTTTGGTGTGCTTTGCTGGAACGATAGGAGCCACAGGAGCTACAATATTTATGTATTATCCAGGTTACTTTGCTCTTATGGAGACAGCAATAAGAAAATTTATTCCAAATTATAGAATGAATATGTTTTCATCATTTATGTATAATGGATTTGCGGTTATCTTCTATATCTTAACACTTATTATACTGATGAAAATTTATAAAACAAAGGATATGGACGTAAAGTTTGGTAAAGAGCTTTTTGAAGAAAAATATAAAGAGCTCGGGAAAATGAGTGTTAAAGAGAAAAAATCAGTTGTAATGATTGTACTTCTGCTTGTGTATCTTTTTACAACAGGATTTACTAAACTCCCAGCAGCATATGGATTTATGCTGATTCCATTTTTGATGTATCTTCCAGGTATTGATATAGGAGACAGCAAAACATTATCAAAGCTTAATTTTTCAATGGTTTTCTTTGTGGCAACCTGCCTTGGAATTGGAATTGTTGGGGCTGAGGTTGGATTTGGAGATTTCCTATCAAATATTGCGGTGCCTATGCTATCTGGGAAGAGCCCTTTAATAGCATGCATTGCATTTATGTTCATTGGAACGGTTGCTAATTTCTTTATGACACCCTTTGCGATGCTTGGTAGTCTTTCTATTCCTTTTGCACAAATAGCAGTGTCATTGGGAATGAGTCCTATAGCTGCAGTTATGATTCTATTACTTTCATGTGAAATATTGTTATTGCCTTATCAATCAGCAGGGAATCTGATTATGTATTCATATGGTCTGATGCCTATGAAAGATTTTATTAAGCAGGAAGGCTTGAAAGCTTTGATTATGATTGTTGGATTTATTCTTGTGATGTATCCTTTATGGAATCTGTTTGGACTTATGTAACAAAGAATAATAAGAAGTTGCCACACTAACTTAATTTTTAGTTGGGTGGCAGCTTCTTTTTTGTAAAAATATATACTATTTTATGTTCTAATAATTCAAACGTTGAAAAACAGAAAATAGATTGGTATAATTTACATAAACAAATGCAACTCTAACAATTATTCCATGAAAATAATCTAATAAAAGAGAATCAAAATCTGCATAATGAAATTAACTTACTTAAAAATGAAGTGGATAATTTAAAATTAAGAAATACTAACGATAAAACTGAATAATAATATAAATGATTTTTAATAAATTAGAGCATCCATAGTTTTGAGAAAATAAAGCTATTGATGCCTTTTTAATTATAGAAATAAAAGAACATAAAATTATTTTAGAACTATAAATAGTGATTTGCATATTTATACTATTTAAAGCATGTATAAATTAATTAATAAAAAGGAGAAAAAAATGATACCTTTAAGAGATATAAATCCAAGCAGAAAAAAACCTTATGTGACAGTACTTATAATAATTATTAATATTTTTGTATTTGCTTTTGAATCTGTTTTACCCTCGAATTTAACAGTATCTTTTATTCAATTTTTTGGTTTTATACCCCATGAATTTACAAAGTCTATATCACGTATGTCAATAGATTATATTGGAGCTAATATTATTACAATATTTACAAGTATGTTTATACATGGAAGTTTTATGCATCTAATTAGTAACATGTGGGCTCTTTGGCTATTCGGAGATAATGTAGAGGATAGGGTGGGGCATTTTAAATTTTTGATAATATATCTATTTAGCGGATTTATTGCAGCAATTTCTCATTATTTATTTAATATTAATACTCAAGTAGTAACGATAGGAGCTTCAGGGGCAATTGCAGGGGTAATGGGAATTTATTTTGTTTTATATCCTTTTGCAAAAATAAGGACTCTTTTTTTACTTTTGTGGCTGCCAGTTTTTATTAATATTCCAGCATTTATATATATTGGATTTTGGTTCATATCCCAAATATCAAATGGCATATTAACTTTATTTGGACCAGTTTATGGATTTGGAATTGCATGGTGGGCACATATTGGAGGATTTTTATATGGAATTTATATTGGTAGGAGGTTAAGAAGAAGCTATTTATAAACGCTTTGAAAAAATTATAAAAGATAAAACATCGGTAATAATTACCCATCGTTTAGGAGCAGTACGTTTTGCAGATAAGGTTTTGGTAATGAATAAAGGAAAAGTTGCAGGCTTTGGAACACATGATTATCTTCTTGAAAATAATGACGAGTATAAAAATATGTGGACTGCACAATCAAAATATTATACGAATTGAAAATAAGAGTCTGTAAATAAATTTATGTAAAATTAAAAGCCTCTTTCTTGGAAAAAATTAAAATTAACCAAGCATGGGGCTTTTTAAATATTTATACATATTTTTATAATCTTGTTTTTTGAATTATTGCCTCAGTGAATTCTTTAAAATCCACCAAATGATTTTCTATAATTTTTTTAATAACTGATAAATTAACAGCTTGATAATCATGTACAACTATGTTTCGAAAGCCTACCATACGCTTCATTTTTATTGCTAAAGTATCATTTATAATTCCATTTTGATATAAAAGCTCAAAAGCATCTCTGCTATTTTGAGGAATACCAAGCTTTTCATCTGCAGCAATATGCATAGCCAAATCTATACATGCTTCACATGCTCTTTGAATATTTAGTATTATGGAATCCTGCTTAGTATAATTTCTAAGATTTTCAGGATTATTATCATATTCTTCGTGAATTCTTTTAATACATCTTTCTATTATTTGTATTTTATTATAAACAATATCAGTTATCATATACTTTTCCCCTTTTTTGTATACTTTCCAGTATAACTGCTCTTTCTTCATTTAAAATTGCATAATCTTTAAATGCAATCATTTCAAAATATTTACGCCTTGTATTATCAGAGCAGTATATAACCTCTCCTGTTCCAACAACCTGTGCTTTAAAAACTGAAGAGGAATTTTTCAAATCTATTAAATCTACTTCTTTTTTTAACATATCAGCTAAATCCTGAGCTTTTATAAACAAATCATAACCAGATATATTATTATCACTTAAAAATGCTATATCTATATCGCTGTCTTTTCTAAAATTTCCTTTTACAGCCGAACCAAATAAATATATAACATATGGATCAAAGTGTACTATAAGAAATTCAACAATTTTGCTAACAGTTTTTTCATCTAAATACATAGCATCACCACCAGAATAAAAGATAATATAATTATAGCATATTTGTTAGTTATGCCCAAGCGTCAAGTATCTAATTCATGTTGAATGTTTCAAACTGCTAAAGCTGATAAATAAATGATTTATTTACGAATGCATTAGAGGAAATAATATTTTTTGTAGACAATTTGAATAAAGAAATATAAAAGTTGGAGTCAATTCGCTAATTATGATATACTCTTAAATATAAAGAGTCTTATATTTACTAATCGCTACACTTATAAATATTGTACTAATAGATTTATTCAGGAGGATACATTATGAAGATTTCGAAGAAAGATGCACTAATGTGGTTTCAATTTTTTTCTATGCTGCCTGAGGATGAGGAAATTATGACAAAACAGCAGGAAATAATCTATGCAACCTTTGCACAAATCGAAGCAGCAGTAGAACATAGAAATGATATATTAAAGTCAGAAATTAAGGGCTTAAAAACTTTAAAAAATAGAACTTTTTTTGTAGGAGATGAAAACAAATTTCCAAAAGGATGCAAATCCTGTCTTTTAGGGACTGGTTTGAGCGCAGTTAGGAAAACAAACAAATGTAATATAGAGTGTAAGTTCTGTTATAATTATGGACAGCTCAATGATATTCCCCCAGTTGGTGAAGGTTTGTGGGAAATTGGAGGAACAAAATTCTATGAGAAGGATATCGATTTGCTTCTTTCAATACATGAGAAACCAACAGGTATTGCCTATGTTTATTTAGAGCCCTTTATGGAAATTGAAAAATATTATTCAGTAATAAAAAAATTCAGCGATGCAGGGATTCATCAGCATCTATATACAAATGGAATTTTAGCAACTGAAGAGTCCTTGAAAGCATTAGGTGAAGCTGGTCTTGACGAGATACGCTTTAATCTTGGAGCAACTAACTGTTCAGACAAGGTTATTGAAAATATTAAAATAGCAAAAAAATATATTAAAAACGTAGGTATTGAAACTCCAATGACTTTAGAGTTTTTTAACACTTTCTTTAAGAAAAAGGAATCTATATTAAATACAAAACTTGATTTTATAAATTGTGCGGAATTGCATTTAAATGAGAATAACATTGGAAATTATCTTGGAGATAACATATATATTTCAAGATTAGGATATATATCTCCAATTTGGAGCAGAGAGCTGACTTTAAAATTTATGAAAATAGCTGATGAAGAGAAGTGGGATTTAGTTGTTCATGACTGCTCAAACTATACAAAATTTGCAAGAAGCCTAAATTTAAGCAGCAAGGAAGGCAAGTGGTTTGGACATAGCAATTATGGCTGTGAGTTTCAAAGAATACCTTTCGAAGCATTTTTACCAATACTGCGAGATGAAAACTTTAAATTTTTAAGTGAAGAAGAAATGATAGAGGGCTATAGAATAGGGGAGATTATTTTTTAAAGAGCTTTGTTAATAAGAAACAAACTTTATGCTGCAATAAAAAGCCTTAATTGACTATTATTTTGATGTGTTATATGTTGTAAGCTTTATAATCATTTCAGCCATAAATCGAGTAGATTTATCCATGCCATCTTCAAGCCATTTTTGAATGATGCCTACACAGCCGGTTATGGTATAGGAGTAGATATATTCGGCATATTCTTTTGAAAAGATTCCTTCATTTGTTAAATTTATAAGATTTTTATCATAAACAAGCATCATCACTCGCTTTTGAAAATCGAGGTCGCCTTTTTTGCTCAGCAGCAATTTGCACAGCTGAGCATTTTCTTTTATGTACTCAAAAATCTTTTCAATCAATTCAACATCGTTAAAATGGTTATCTTTTCTAGCATATTCAGAAATATATGCGCTAATATTTTCAAGTAGTTCATTTTCGATTTTTCTCATAAGATCATACTGATCGTTATAATGAGCATAAAATGTTGCTCGATTTATGTCTGCATCTTCGCAGATTTCTTTTATTGTTATTTGAGTTATGTCTTTTTTGCTAAGAAGTTTTATGAAACTTTCTTTCAATACCATTTTTGTGTATTTTACCCTTCTATCATCTTTAGAACTTCTCACTTTTTTCCCCTCCATTTTTAAAAAAATGTAAATTGTTAAACATTAATTACTATTTTGTTTGACAACAGACATATTAAAAATATCTGTCTGTTGACTATTAAACACAGTGTTTATTATATTGTAAGTATAATAAATAGTCAATATAGTGAAAATAAAAGTCAAGGAGGATATTTAATGAATAAGCTCTGTGAATTTGTTATTAGATACAAAAAGGGCGTTATTATTACATTTTTAATATTTGCAGTTTTTGGGGCATTTTTTGCATCAATTGTTTCAATTAACTATAATATGACAGATTATCTTCCTGAAAAAACAAATTCAACAACAGCGATTAAGATAATGGAGAATGAATTTAAAGATGAAATACCTAATGCTAAAGTTATGATTACAAATGTAACAATTATTGAAGCACTAAAGTATAAAGAAAAGATTGCCTCAATAGATGGAGTAAAATCAGTAAACTGGATAGATGATGTTATTGGAATAGATACACTTACTACTACTCCGGTTGAATTTTTAGATGAATCTATTCTTAAAAACTATTATAGAGACAATAATGCTTTGTTTACAATTACAATTGAAAGAGGTAAGGAAAAAAGTACAGTTAACTCAATTTATGAATTAATTGGTAAAGATAATGCTGCTGCGGGTAATGCAGTTAATACAGCATTATCACAGAAAATGTCCTATTCTGAAGTTATTAAAGCATTTGAAATACTGCTTCCTATTATTTTAATTATATTGATTCTGTATACTACATCCTATATTGAACCATTATTATTTTTGATTTCTATCGGTATCGCTATTATTATCAATATGGGTACAAATGTATTTTTAGGAGAAATATCATTTCTAACGCAATCAATAAGTCCTATATTACAGCTTGCGGTATCCCTCGATTATTCAATTTTTCTGCTGCACAGCTTTAACGAATACAAAGAAGAGTTTGATGCAGAGGAGGCAATGAAGCTTGCGATGAAAAAATCTATTACATCAATTGCCGCAAGCGCCGCTACAACTATTATAGGCTTTTTTGCATTAATGTTTATGCGTTTTGGAATAGGTAAAGACTTAGGACTAAATTTAATAAAAGGTATATTGCTTAGCTTTATCTCGAGCGTGATTTTTTTGCCTTCTATTACACTGACTTGTTATAAGTTAATCAATAGAACAAGGCATCGAGAGATGATTCATAAATTTAAAGGTATAGGAAAGAACCTTTTAAAGATAAATACAGCGGTATTAATAATTGCTGTAATTGTTTCTGTTCCCAGCTATTTAGCTAAATCAAATGTTGAGTTTGTATATGGGAATGGAAGTGCAGCTAAGGCATCCCGAACTATGAAGGATGCTGTACACATTGAAAAAATCTTTGGAAAGGAAAATATACTCGTCTTGCTTGTACCAAGAGGACATACAGATAGAGAGTTAAAGCTTTGTTATAAGTTATCAGATATTCCTCACATTGACAGTGTTATCTCCTATGTTACTGCAGTAGGCGCACAAATTCCTGCTGAATATTTACCTAAAGAATTAGTAGAGAATTTTTACTCAAATAATTATGCCCGTATTTTTCTTTATACTGATTTGCCTGAGGAAGGAATTGAAACTTTTAAAACAGTTCAAACTGTTTTAAATACAGCTGCTGAATATTATAATACATATTATTTAGCAGGGGAGTCAGCTTCTCTTTATGATATAAAAAACGTGGTTTCAAAAGATACGAAACTTGTAAATTTAATAGCAGTTATCGGAATATTAATTGTTCTATTATTAACTTTTAAGTCTATTGTTAGTCCTTTATTACTGCTGTTTACTATTGAATCAGCAATATGGATTAATCTTTCCTTTGCATATTTTTATGGGAAGACCTTTAACTTTATAGGATATCTGGTTATAAGTACGGTACAGCTTGGGGCAACAGTTGATTATGCAATACTCATGACAGAACGATATTTAACATGCAGAAAAGAATTAGAGAGTAAATATGCTATGGAAAAAACTATTGATGATAATTTAATTGCCATTTTAGTATCTGGAGCAATACTTTCAACGGCAGGTTTTATTTTAGCATTAACGTCCTCTAATCCAATTGTTTCTGAACTTGGCAATCTGCTTGGAAGGGGTACTTTGCTTTCCTTTATAATGGTTGCTTGTGTACTTCCTGCTCTGCTAATACATTTTGACACAGCTATTCAAAGAACAACTTTATACAGAATATTTAATGTCTATTATAGAAAAAAATAGCCTATTGAAAATATTGTAAAGGAGAGAAGATTGCATGAAAAAAGTTTTAGTTGCTGTTTTATCAATTATATTGGCATTAGAACTTTCAGTACCATCTTATGCATTAGATATTATGCCTAAAAAAGAGGAGGTAGTTTATGGCCTTCTAAGTACAAATGGAAGCGTTAAGAATATTTATGTAGTCAGTATTTTTGATAAAGGAGAGATTATTGATTATGGTAATTACTCAAAAATAATAAATATGACTACGTCTGATAAGTTAAATATAAATGGTGATAAGATAACCGTAAACACCGCAGCTAAAAAACTGTACTATCAGGGTAATCTCGTATCGAAAGAACTTCCGTGGAACATTTCACTTAAATATATGATAGATGGGAAAGAAATTTCAGGTACAGAGCTTGCTGGGAAAAGCGGTTTTCTTAAAATTATGATGTCTATAAAGCAAAACCCTGAAGTAAACAGTACTTTTTTTAACAACTATGCATTACAAATAGCTATTTTACTTGATACAAAGCTGTGCGATAACATAAAAGCTGATAATGCCACTATATTAGATGCAGGAGGGAAAAAACAAATAACATATATAGTATTGCCAGGTAAAGGCGCAGATATTTCTGTTACAGCAGATGTACATGATTTTGAGATGGATTCTGTTACAATTAACGGCATAAAGCTATACCTTGACATGAGTATTGACACTGATAAGTTTACACAAGAAATATCTAAGCTCTCTGATGCAATAAAAAAGCTTGATGATGGGTCAGGAAGTCTTTTATATGGGGTAAATCAGCTTTCAAACGGAATTAAAAAGTATACGGAAGGTCTTAAAGCATTTAATGAAGGTCTATCTGAATTTAATGATGGAACAAATAAACTCAGCGCAGGGGCAGATAATCTTGAAAAGGGTTTATCAGAATTGTCAAAGCAGAATGATGCTTTAGAAAAAGGTGCTTTATCAATGCAGCAATATGTATTTGATACAATAAACTTAAAGCTCTCTGAAAAGGGTTTAAAGATTCCTGCTTTAACACCAGATAATTATAGCATGATTTTGTCTGACATTCCTGAGCTTGTATCAGTAAAAAAGCAGCTTGACAGTATTGTAGAATATACAAGAGGACTTAAAGGCTACATGAATGGTGTTACAAAGCTTAATGCAGGAGCAGTAGATTTAGCAAAGGGCTTATCACAATTAAATGCTTCTTCATCAAAGATTTCTTATGCTTCTGAGGAGTTATATAATTCTATGTCTGAAATAAACTTGGCAGCAAAAAAGCTTCAAAAGGGCATAGCTTCTTATAAAGAAGGGACAGCTGATTTAAGAAGGAGAACTTTTAATATTGATAATGAAATAAATAAAATAATAGATGAAACCATTGATGATATTTTAGGAAGCGATAGTAAAGCAGTATCCTTTGTGTCAGAAAAAAACACAAATGTATCCTCAGTACAATTTGTTTTAAAGACTGATGGGATAAAATTATCAAAGACAAAAAAGACATTTAAAAAATCTAAAACATTAAGCTTTTATCAGAGACTTTTGAAGCTGTTTGGATTATATAAAACCGAATATTAATAAACCGTCTTGATAATTTTTAAATATATCAGGAGAATCTCCTGATATATTAATTTTTTGTTTTAAAAAACAATTTTCATGTATTTCCATAAATCCTTTTTTATTATATCATTTAGAGTGGGGCTGTAGAAATTTTTCACTTGTAAGGCTAAAATATACAGAAAAGAGGAAAATAGAAATGAGTGATAAGAAATTAAAATTATTATTGCTTTTAATTATTTATATTTCTTTTATTAGTTTGGGGCTTCCTGATTCCATGTTAGGTGCTGCATGGCCGACTATTCGCGCTGAGATGTTGCTGCCTGTTGCAGGTGCTGGTTTGATTTCTATGATAATTTCAAGCGGAACAATTTTTTCAAGTATTATGAGCGGAAAATTTATAAATAAACTTGGAACTGGAAAATTAACATTGATAAGCGTTTTTATGACTGCAGCTGCTTTGCTTGGATTTTCACTTAGCAAAAACTATTTATGGCTATGCATTATGGCAGTTCCTTTAGGATTGGGAGCAGGTGCAGTTGACGCAGGTCTGAATAATTTTGTGGCTTTGCACTTTTCAGCAAGGCATATGAATTGGCTGCATTGCTTTTGGGGTATTGGTGCAACGCTTGGGCCTATTATTATGTCTAATGCCATTGCAAATGGGGGATTGTGGAGGAGAGGATACTTAACTGTTGCAATCATACAAATATGTCTTGTAACTATTTTATTTATTTCCCAGCCTATTTGGAATTCTTTTAAGGTTAATATAAAAGATGAAATAAGCATCAGTGATAATAGTGATGAAGTATTTAAATTAAAGGGGATATATATTGCGTTTATTGGATTTTTCTGCTATTGTGCATTAGAGTCCACCTGCGGACTTTGGGGTGCAAGTTATCTCGTACAGATAAAAGGTATCGCTCCTGACATTGCGGCAAGGTGGATATCTATGTATTATTTTGGCATTACAATTGGCAGGTTTATAAGTGGTATTATTACAGTAAAATTCAGCAATACTTCTTTGATACGTATAGGTCAAACAATAATTGGAATAGGAGTTATTTTACTTTTAATAAATAATGTATATTTCAATTTTTCAGGATTGATTTTTATTGGTATAGGATGCGCTCCAATCTATCCTTCTATGCTGCATGAAACTCCAGTTCGATTTGGCAAAAACAATTCAAGCAAATTGATGGGACTACAGATGGCCTTTGCTTATATAGGAACAACTCTTGTTCCACCTTTATCTGGGTTGATTATGGGAAAGGCGGGAATGCATTTGTATCCAATATTTATTTTAGTGCTGCTTATTATAATGACTATAAGCAGTGAAAGAATAAACGTGATAGTATCAAGAAGAGGAATAAGCGTGGGGGATAATTAAAATTAGTATATTCTTTAAAAAGAATTAAAGGGATTTTAAAACTAATCTTTTATATATTTGTTTAATTGACATGCTAAATTACCTACTATAAAATAGAAGTAATATTTGAAATTACATGTGAGAGGTGATGAGTTGGTATGTCGATTTTAGAGCCAGCTTTAGCACAAAAATTCATTGATAAAACAGCCAAACATCTTGAATATAATATTAACATCATGAATGATAAAGGTACTATAATTGCAAGCAAGGATTCTACGAGAATTGGAACTTTTCATGAAGTTGCCTACCGCATGCTTAATGGGACAATTGAAACTGGTGTTGTTAATGAAAGTCAAAAATATATTGGTACAAAACCAGGAGTTAATCTTTTTATTGATTATAAAAATAACCATGTAGGTGTTATTTGTGTAACGGGAAATCCAGAAAATGTACATGCTTTTGCACAATTGGTTAAAATATCAATGGAAGCAATGCTTGAGTATGAACTTCAGATGGAGGGTGACAGGCGTAGAGAAAATAAAGCTGAGCGTTTTTTGCATTATTTACTTTATGAGGATAAGATTGATTTATCAATTGGAAATAAAATGGCTGAGGAGCTTAATTTTAATAGGGATTTAATTAGAGTTTGTATAATAATAAAATATAATAAAGATTATAGTTCAAAAAAAATAATAAATGCTTTAAATAGTGTTGAGAGCTGGTCATATCAGGATTTGGTCACAGTTGCAAGAAATGATGATATCATTTTATTTAAGGTAATTGGTGACAAAATGTCTAATGGAATTAGAGATTATAAAAATATAATTACAGAATTTATTAATCATTTCTATGAAAAATTGCCAAAAGAATACGAGATAAATAAAATTGGCTTTTTTGTAGGATCAATACAAAAAAATATTGATAAATATAGATGTTCTTATATACATGCACAGGAGTTAATAATTAGAACAAAAGAAATTAGCGGTATACATTTCTTCAATAATAACATATTAAATTATTATAGAAGCCTTGCAACAATTAAAGCATATGATGAGGTTTTTAACGTATATGATGAACTATTTAGCGATGAAGAAAAAAAGATGCTTGTTGAACTTGTAAAAACTCTTTACAAAAATAATTACAATATTGTTTACAGCGCTAAAGAACTTTATATACACAGGAATACGCTTCTTTTTAGATTGAATAAATTTAAAGAAATGTTGAATATCGATCCTGTATCAAATGCAGATGACAGAGAATTTTTAAACGAACTTGCTTATTATTTTAGTAAGAAGTAGAATTTATTATTAATGATAAAATGTAATAAACTTAAAATAATAAGTAAAACACAAATTGTTGTATGCTATGTACATGCTATACAACAATTCGTGTTTTTTTTATACTCTAATAACATGTTAAAAAGTTAGCGAATACTTCATAATTAAATTAAAAGAGACAATTTTCTGACATATAAAATATTAATTCTTGGAGGAGATGTGAAACCATGACACCAAAGATTGTAAAAATGGAAGTCTACCCAGTCGCGGGCAAAGATTCAATGCTATTGAATTTAAGTGGTGCCCATTCTCCCTATTTTACAAGAAACATTGTTATATTAACAGATAGCAATGGGGAAATGGGAGTTGGAGAAGTCCCAGGAGGAGAGAAGATTACAGTAGCACTTGAAAAAGCAAAGCCTTTAGTAGAAGGTACAAGTATTGGTGACTATAAAAATACACTGTTAAAGGTTAAAAAGTCGTTACAAGGTTATGAAGAAGATGTTCGAGGACAGCAAACCTTTGATTTAAGGACCGGTGTACATGTCCTTACTGCAATAGAAGCACCTTTACTTGATTTATTGGGAAAACATTTGGGTGTACCTGTAGCATCACTTCTTGGTGATGGTATGCAGCGAAATAAAGTCAGGATGTTAGGATACTTATTTTATATAGCTGATAGAAAGAAAACAGATTTAAATTACTACAGTAATCCTGATGCAGAATGTGAATGGTATCGCCTTCGTCACGAAGAAGCAATGACTCCAGAGGCTATTGTTGCTTTAGCAAAGGCTGCAAAGGAGAAATATGGATTTTCTGATTTTAAATTAAAGGGAGGAGTTTTGGAAGGTAAGGAAGAGATAAAGGCAGTAAAAGCCTTAAAAGAAGCCTTCCCAGATTCAAGAATTACTCTTGATCCTAATGGTTGCTGGCTGCTGAAGTATGCAATAGAGTTATGTAAGAACATGCACGGTATTTTAACCTACTGTGAAGATCCATGTGGGGCTGAAGGTACATTTTCAGGCCGTGAAATTTTAGCAGAGTTTAGACGTGCAACAGGACTTCCAACTGCAACTAATATGATAGCAACTGACTGGAGGGAAATGGCGCATTCAATTGCATTGCAATCAGTAGATATTCCTCTTGCTGATCCACATTTTTGGACTATGTCAGGATCAGTTCGCGTTGGGCAATTGTGCAACGATTTTGGACTAACCTGGGGATGTCATTCAAATAATCATTTTGATATATCCCTTGCTATGGTTGTTCATACTGCTGCAGCAGTTCCAGGGGAGCTAAATGCAATTGATACCCATTGGATTTGGCAGGAAGGAATTGAAAGATTAACTAAGGAACCAATGCAAATAGTAGATGGATGTATAGAGGTTCTGGACAAGCCGGGGCTTGGAATAGAAGTTGATATGGAGCAAGTTTTAAAAGCACATAAGCTATATGTTGATAATTGCCTTGGTGCAAGGAACGATGCTATTGGAATGCAGTATTTGATTGAAGGTTGGAAATTTGATCCCAAAAAGCCATGTATGGTAAGATAAATTGTTAAAATTAAAATATTAAAGGATTAAATTATTAAAATTTATATAAATTAAAGGGGGATATTTATGAAAAAAACATTAGCTGTTTTATTAATTGCAATTATGTGTACATTCACATTTGCAAGCTGTAAAAAACAAACTAAAAATTCTTTTGAAGGTCAAAATATAAGGGCTGTTATAGGTTCTACATCAACAAGTGGCGACTCCTATATGATAGCAGATATAACATCTCGTTATCTTTCAAAGCAGTTAAAAGCCAATATAAAGGTTGATGCTGTTGGTGCAGGTCCTGCTCTTCAAACAATTTCAACAGCAAAGCCAGATGGTAAGACAATTATGATTTTCCATGATATGACTTATTTAGGAGTTTTATTTGGTGCCTTTGATAAAAAGTATGCTCTTGAAAATATGGTTATAGGGCCACGTGTTGGTATCAATCCAGGTGCAATATTTGCAGCAAAAGCATCAGCACCATATAATAATATGAAAGAAATGGCAGAATATTTAAAGGCAAATCCAGATAAGCATGCTCGTGTTGCTGTAGAAGCAGGAGGAGTATCACATATTGGTTTTATATCATATTATGAATGGGTTGCTAAGCAATATGGACAAGATGTTGCAGACAGGGTTGACGTTGTTATAGGAGGGTCAACTGCTGATAAATGCCAAATGCTATGGGATGGAAATGCTGATGTAATCTTTGCAGATTATTCTTCACTATTACAATATACCGATCCCAAGGTTGAAGATAAGCTTAGAATGAAGTTTGTAGGCTTGTTAGATAAAATTGACGGTGAAAGCTGTCCAACATTTGCAGAGATGGGCATAACTTTAAATGGGGAGCCATTTGTATTCTCAAAGGAGTTTATAATATATCTTCCAAAGGATACACCTGCAGAATTAGTTAAGGAGCTTGATGCAGCTGTAAGTGAAATTTCAAAGGATGAAACATTTAAGGCTGAAATGGCAAAATTAAAATATAAGGTTGATTATCTCTCAGCTGAAGAAACTAAAAAGCACATAATTGAAAAAAGAGATTCACTTGAAGCTTTAATCAAAGCAGCGCCATCATTAGATAAATTAACAGAAAAATAATATTGACAGTTAGGGTAAGGGTAGGGTTAAAAGCCTCTGCCCTTATTCTTAGTAAACAGGATAGTTAGGAGGATAAGGATGTTTGACTTATTTAAAATTAAAATAGTCTATTCAAAGTCCCATTGGGTTATGCCTAAGATTATTATCGGAGTGCTTATAATATTAGGTATTATAATATTAATTCAAGAGTCAATGAAAGCAAAAAGAGAGAACAGGCCACTTTTTAATTTTAAAGGCAAAAGATTTTTTGTAGAAAACTATGATAAGCTTAAGCTGTTCGGTTCAATAGCTCTTTTAATTATATATATATATGCTATGAAATTTTTAGGCTTTATATTTGGAAGCATTATCGTAATATCATTATTTAATATATTATATTCTCCTAAAAAGGATAAAAAATCTATTTTAATCTGTATAGCAATATCAGTTATAGAAACTCTTATCTTATGGTTTGTATTTGGATACTTATTTGAAATAACTCTACCATAAAGAAAGGATTGGTGAATTTTGTGATTACGTTTGGTATTGTTCAATTTTTTGCTGCGCTTATAGGTGTTATAATTGGCATAATATTTGGAGCCTTGCCAGGAATGACAGCAACTATGGCGGTAGTTGTATTTCTTCCTTTAACCTATGCTTATGACTTAAGTACTTCCTTATATCTTCTTCTTGGCTTATATGTAGGAGGTATAAGTGGAGGGTTGATACCTGCAATACTTATTAACATACCTGGAACACCATCATCAATAACTACAGGCTTTGATGGGTATCCTATGGCAAAGCGCGGTGAAGGTGTTCGCGCATTAAGAATTGGAATTACAGCTTCATTAGTTGGAGGCATTATAAGTTTAATTGTATTGGCATTTTTTACACCGGTACTTGCCCGTTTTGCAATAAAATTTTCAGCAGTTGAAAAGTTTTTAGTAATACTTTTTGCTATGACAGTTATTGCAGCTTTATCAAGGGGAAATATGACAAAAGGTATTTTTTCTGGTTTTTTGGGCGTTCTAATTTCTCTTATTGGTATTTTCCCAGACAATCAGATGATGAGGATGGTACCAAAGATTTTTGCTGATCAGCTAAGAGATGGTTTTCAACTTCTGCCGGTACTAATAGGGTTATTTGCGTTTTCACAGATGTTTGAACAAGCAGAAAATGGCATGAAAGATACCTTTGTAGAGGAAGATGTTTTAAAAGGTAAGCAGACAAGGAAATTTTCTTTTAAAGACCTTAAAGGGCAGAGTATAAATTTGATTAGGTCAAGCTTAATTGGAACATTTATAGGCGTTTTACCTGGAGTTGGAGGCAGTGCAGCTTCACTTATGTCCTATTCACAATGCAAAGCCTGGTCTAAGCATCCTGAAAAATTAGGAACTGGACAAGTTGAAGGACTGGTTGCAAGTGAAGCAGCAAACAACGGATTAACAGGAGGGGCATTAGTTCCACTTTTATCTCTTGGAATTCCAGGTGACTCAACAACTGCTGCCTTAGTTGGTGCTTTCATGCTTCAAGGTGTACAAGTTGGACCTTTGTTTATATCTCAAAATCCTAAACTTTGGTATACAATTTTATTTGCATTATTATTATGCAATATACTTATGTTTATTGTAATGTTTTATCCTATAAAATATCTTGCAAATATTATTAAAGTACCTATGAGTAAGCTATATCCTGCAGTTGTTTTGATGAGTGTTGTAGGAGCATTTTCTGCAAGAAATGGTAATATGTTTGATGTAGTTACATTGATTGTTTTTGGCGTTATTGGCTATTTATTTGGCAAAATAGGTTTGCCAAGCACCACTTTTTTAATAGGATTCATTTTAGGAAGGGATTTGGAGAAATATTTTGTTGATTCTCTAAAGGGTTCTGGAGGAAGCTTATTAGTATTCTTCCAAAGGCCAATGGGATTAGTAATATGGGGCTTAATAATTATATTCTTAATTTATGCTTTCTTTGATAATAGGAGGGCACGTAAGC
The DNA here is from genome assembly GCF_900167605.1 of Caloramator quimbayensis. Lineage (GTDB taxonomy): Bacteria > Bacillota > Clostridia > Clostridiales > Caloramatoraceae > Caloramator_B > Caloramator_B quimbayensis. The sequence goes on from NZ_FUYH01000006.1 coordinate 29,919, forward strand.
AAAATTCAGCAGCAGCATAAATTTTATTGACAATAAAAAGGAGGGAAAAAATTGAGTGCTCCGTTATATATTAAGATTAACGATAAGGATAATGTAGCAATTGCAGTAAAAGACATTAAAGCTGGAACTGAAATAATGGATGGGATAATAACATCTCAGGACATACCCCAGGCTCATAAAATTGCCTTAACTAATATTCCTAAAGATGGTGAGATTATTCGCTATGGTGTGGTAATAGGATATGCTATAAATCCTATTAAAAAAGGTGACTGGATTAATGAAAAGATGCTTAAATTACCAACCCCACCATCATTAGATGATATGAAGTTTGCAAAAAATATAGTAACTGATTTGCCTGAGCATCCAGTTAAAACATGGCAAGGATACGTTAATCCAAATGGGGGATATGCAGGTACAAGAAATATATTAGGTATTATTACAACTGTCCAATGTGTAACTGGTGTGTTAAATGTAGCGATAGATAGAATGAAAAAAGAGCTTTTACCAAAATATCCTAATGTTGATGATATAGTGGCAATTAATCATGCCTATGGTTGTGGAGTTGCAATTAATGCTCCTGAGGCAAAGATACCAATTCGAACTATTAAAAATATAGCCAAGCATCCTAACTTTGGAGGAGAATTGATGGTTGTGGGGTTAGGGTGTGAAAAATTGACTGTAGATATGATTTTAGATAAAGCTGATATTTCTCCGGATAACGTTATTATTCTTCAGGATATAAAAGGGTTTGAAGCAATGATAGAAGCCCTTATGGAAATGGCAGATAAAAAACTTTCAAAGTTAAATGAAAGAAGGCGTGTAGAATTACCACTATCTGACTTAATAATTGGTATGCAGTGTGGAGGAAGTGATGCATTTTCAGGTATTACTGCAAATCCAGCAGCAGGCTATGCAGCAGATTTGCTTGTAAAGGGAGGAGCTACAGTCCTTTTTTCTGAAGTAACAGAGGTTAGAGATGGAGTTCATATTATTGCTGAGCGCTGTATTGATGAGGAAGTTGGTAAAAAGCTGGCAGATGAGATGAGGTGGTATGATAACTATCTTGAAAAAGGTGAAGTAGATAGAAGTGCTAACCCAACACCTGGGAATAAAAAAGGAGGATTATCTAATATCGTAGAAAAAGCTATGGGCTCTATTGCAAAATCTGGAACTTCACCAATAGTTGAAGTACTATCTCCTGCAGAGCGCCCTACAAAAAAAGGGCTGATTTTTGCTGCAACCCCTGCAAGCGATATAGTCTGTGGACCATGTCAGCTTGCTTCAGGTATAGGCCTTCAAGTGTTTATGACTGGGCGAGGCACTCCATATAGTTTAGCAGTAGCTCCAGTTGTAAAAGTGTGCTCAAGGAATGATATGAAAGATTTGTGGTATGACCTTATAGATGTTAATGCTGGTCCAATTGCATCAGGAGATGCTACAATACCAGAGATTGGAACTTTATTGTTTAATTTAATAATAGATGTGGCAAGTGGAAGGAAGAAAAGCTTAGCTGAAAAATATAAACTTTATAATGATTTTTGCATTTTTAATCCTGCGCCTATTACCTGATAAAAAATTGTATATATCGTACAATAATATTCAATAATTTAATACATGATTAACATGTTAAAAAGTTTGAAAATATTTTAAATTATATTTAAACAGAAGAGCAAATAATGTAAAAGCCATAAAGGAGGTTCACATGTTAAAAGTAGAAGATTTAAAAGGAGTAATCCCCCCAATTGTAACTCCTGTGGATGATGAAGAAAATGTAGACGAACAAGGCCTCAAAAAAGTAATTGATTATGTTATTAGTGGAGGAGTTCATGGTGTTTTTGTACTTGGGAGCAATGGGGAATTCTATGCATTCGACTATGAAAATAAAAAAAGAGCTGTTGAGATAACAGTAAGACATGTAAATAAAAGAGTCCCTGTGTATGTAGGTGCCAGTGCTATTACAACAAAGGAATGTATTAAATTAGCTAAGATGGCTGAAGAGGCAGGGGCAGACGCAGTAACTGTACTTACACCTATGTTTATAAAACCTAATGAAAAAGAAATGTACAACCATTTTGAAGCTATTGCTAAATCAACGAGCCTTCCTGTGATTTTGTATAATAACCCGGATAAAACTACAAATAATATTTCTGTTTCACTGCTTGAAAAATTATCAAAGATTGAGAATATTATAGGAATTAAAAATACATCCTTTGATTTTGCTCAAACAGTAGAATATATAAGAGTTACAAGGGATAATAAAAATTTTAAAGTACTTAGTGGGTCAGATTATTTGATTTATGCAACTTTAGCTTACGGTGGAGCAGGTTGTGTTGCTGGTACAGCAAATGTAGCTCCAAGATTAGTAGTTGATATTTATGAAAAATATATGGCTGGGGACTATAAAGGAGCGATAGATGCTCAATACAAGCTTATTCCTCTAAGAAATGCATATAATTATGGGAGTTTTCCAGTACCTATGAAGGATTGCCTGAATATATTAGGGTTAGAAATAGGGCATCCGGTAAAACCAATTGACCACTGCAGTGAAGAAAAGCTTCAGGCAATTAAAAAAGTTTTAGATGATTTAGGTTTAACCAATATGTAGTATGAAAGAGCGGTGTATCTGAATGAGTACAATCAGGGAAGATGCCTTAAAAATTATAGATGAGTCTATTAAAGCTGTAATGCCAGAAGCAGCTGTTATAAAAGCCCTTGAAAATAAAGTATTTGAAGGCAATGTAATTGTAATTGCTATTGGAAAGGCTGCTTGGAATATGGCAAAAGCTACTAAGGATACATTAAAAGATAAAGTTACAAAGGGCATTGTTATTACAAAATATAATCATTCTAAAGGTCCTATTGAAGGCTTTGAAATAATTGAAGCAGGCCATCCAATCCCGGATAAAAATTCAGTGTTAGGGGCTTCAAGGGCTATAGAGATAGTTTCAAATTTAACTGAAAAAGATAATGTAATATTTTTAATTTCCGGTGGAGGATCAGCGCTATTTGAAAAGCCAGCAGATGGAGTGGAGCTTGAGGATATAATTGATATTACAGATCAGCTTTTATCCTGCGGGGCTGATATTGTTGAAATAAATACTATAAGAAAGCATCTTTCGGCAGTTAAAGGTGGAAGGTTTGCTCTTCTGTGTAATAAAGCAAAAATTTATGCAATAGTGTTATCTGATGTAATTGGTAACAGATTGGATTCAATTGCTTCAGGTCCTGCTTATCCTGATAGTTCAACATCACAAGAAGCTATAAGCATTATAGAAAAATATGGTTTGAAAGTTAGTGAGCGTTTAATAGATGTTTTAAAGTTAGAAACCCCAAAGAAAATAGATAACTGCGAAACGGTTATTACTGGGAGCGTTGATGCTCTATGTGAGGCAGCTTCAAAAGCAGCAGAAAAATTAGGATATAATGTTGTGTTTTTAACATCAACGTTAGAATGTGAAGCAAAAGAGGCAGGCAGGTTCATTTCAGCAATTGCAAGGGAAATTAAAAAAGGCTCTTCAAGTATAAAACCTCCTTGTGCAATAATCGCTGGTGGTGAAACGGTTGTGCGTATCACAGGAAGTGGAAAAGGCGGAAGAAATCAGGAATTAGCATTATCAGCAGCTTTAGGTATTGAAGGCCTTGAAAATGTTGTTATATTTTCAGTAGGTTCTGATGGAACTGATGGACCAACTGATGCAGCAGGTGGTATTGTTGATGGACAGACAGCAAATAGAATAAGGAAAACAAAAATAGAACCTGTTGTTTATCTTGATAATAATGATTCTTATAATGCACTAAAATCAAGTGGGGATTTAATTATTACAGGTTCAACAGGTACAAATGTAAATGACTTAATAGTTTTATTAATAAAATAATTTATCAGTAGAAAGGGGTAATTAAAATGAAAATAGGTTTTATAGGACTTGGAATTATGGGAAAGCCAATGGCAAAAAATTTGATTAAAGCAGGTTATGAATTAGTTGTATTAGATTTAAATAAGGCTGCTGTTGATGAATTAACAGCTCTTGGAGCTCAAGCTGGAAAATCTAATGTAGATATTGCAAATCAATGTGATGTCATCATAACAATGCTTCCAAATTCTCCTCATGTTAAGGCAGTAGTTTTAGGTGAAGGCGGTATAATTGAAGGAGTTAAGCCAGGAACAATTCTTATAGATATGAGTTCAATAGCACCTTTGGCAAGCCGTGAAATATATGAAGCATTAGCACAAAAAGGAGTTGAAATGCTTGATGCACCTGTAAGTGGTGGTGAACCAAAGGCAATAGATGGGACATTGTCAGTTATGGTAGGTGGTAAGAAAGAGATTTTCGATAAGTGTTATGATATAATGAAAGCTATGGCAAGTTCAGTAGTATACATTGGGGAAATTGGAGCAGGGAATATTGCAAAGCTTTGTAACCAGATTGTAGTTGCTATAAATATTGCTGCTGTTTCAGAGGCTCTAATTCTTGCAAAGAAGGCAGGAGTTTCACCTGATTTAGTTTATCAGGCAATAAGAGGTGGCCTTGCAGGAAGTACAGTAATGGATGCAAAGGCTCCAATGATGATGGACAGAAATTTCAAACCTGGATTTAGAATAGATCTTCATATTAAAGATTTGAATAATGTTCTTGAAACATCTCATAGCGTAGGTGCTCCTCTTCCATTAACTGCCCAGCTAATGGAGATTATGCAGGCAATAAAATTAGATGGCTGTGGAGTTGAGGATCATGCAAGTATTGTAAAATTCTATGAAAAATTAGCAGAGGTTGAAGTTACAAGATAATTGAATAAATAAGAATAATTAACACAAGATACGGAATTTTATATATGTATCTTGTGTTAATTATTCTTAAATGGGTATCTTAAAGGCAATAGAGATTGAGAGAATGAGGGTTCGAGAAAAAAGTAAATTTAAATATTTAATAGGATTTTACTTAATTATAAGACAAAATAATACGTAAGGGGTTTTATGATGAATTTATTTTTGCAGATGTTAAACCTTCAGATTGCAATGTTTCTTCTGGTGCTTGTTGGCGTTATTGCAAAAAAAAGAAAAATTATCAGCAGTCAAGTACAAAAGAGCTTATCTGATTTATTAATTTATTTTATTTTACCATCTAATATCATTGAATCATTTCATGGCAATTTAACACCTGATTTAATTAAAAACTCAGTTGCAGCTTTTATTATATCATTTACTATACAGATACTTTCTATTTTTTTAGGTAAACTTTTATTTTCACATTTTTCAGATGATATGAAACCTGTTATGAAATATGGACTTATTTGTTCAAATTCTAGTTTTATTGGATTGCCGGTTATTAACAATATTTATAATTCAATTGGTGTATTATATGCATCTATTTTTCAAATACCTATTCGTATTATGATTTGGACTTCAGGATTAGCTCTGTTTACAAATAAAAGTGAAGATAAAAATGTTAGAAAAAAGAATTTTTTTACAAAAGAAACAGTTAAAAGTTTAATTTTTCATCCTTGTATAATTGCTGTTTTTTTTGGTATTTTTATAATGGCTTTTCATATACCAATACCCATCAGTATAAATCGAAGTATTATTTTTTTAAGTCAGTGTACGATTCCAATATCAATGATAGTTATAGGATGCATATTGTCAGAATGCAAAATAACACAGATTTTTGATAAAGCAACTTTCTACTTTACTTTTATTCGTTTGATAGTTTTTCCTTTGCTTATTTTTTCTTTTTTAAAATTAATGAAAGTAAATTCTCTCATCACAGGAGTATCTGTATTGTTAACCGGAATGCCCGCAGGCGCAACAACAGCAATACTTGCTGACAAATATGGTTGCAACGCTTCATTTGCATCTGGAATTATATTTATTTCAACAGTTTGTTCAATAATTACTATACCAATCTTATGTTTACTTTTTTAATCCTGTTATGAAATATGATTATATAAAGAAGGCATATGATATACTTAATAATAAACCTAATGCTAAAATATAGAAAGAAGCTATTGCTATTTTTGAAATATAGCATAATGAAATAGAATAAACACACAATAAATTAGGAACACTTAATTGCTTTTAAAACTATGCAAAGGCGGCATGAAAACTTATATTTCTTGCCGCCTTTGAAAATTATTTTTGCTGATTTAATTAAATAGTTTAACTGATTCCTCATATTTTTTGATATAGTTATTAACTTTTTCTTTAATATTCTCACATCCTTCAGGAACATCTGATTCAATGTTTAATACTAATAATGGTTCATGAAGTGACATTCTTAAAAGAAACCAGCCTTTTTCATTTTCACAATTTACTCGAATTCCTTCATAATTTTTGGGTACAATATTCCAGCCTTCAATCGTACTGCAATAATTGCTGAAATTACTTATTATTTCATTTCCAATAGTTTTAAAATCTTCTTTTAGTATCTTTGTTCTAAACTCCTTTGATTCTAAAGGCTTTTTAAGATTTTTAATCAGATCATAAATAAGTTTATTTTCTTTTTTTAGTTTTATGTATTTTGATAGTATTTTGCAAATAAGATATGCTCCATCGTCAAGAAAATAGTTTTCCTTAAGTGCAGCATGGCCTGATGTTTCTATAGCTAAATGACATTCTTCTCCAATACTATTTAACCTGATGGCTTCGTTTATAACGTTTTTATATCCTCTTTTAAACCTGTGATGCTTGCCTTTTAAATCCTTCTCAATAAACTCTGTAAGTCCGTTAGATGTTACTGAATCAGTTACAATTGTTGAATTAGGGTGCTGCTCAAGTACAATGGCTGATAGTAAAGCGATAAGGCTGTTTCTGTTTATTTCATTCCCATTTTCATCAATTATTGCTGCTCTATCAACATCTGTATCGAATATAATCCCTAAATGAGCTCTATTTTTAAGAACTGCTTCTTTAATCGATTCAATAGCTTCTTTAGCTTCAGGGTTTGGTATGTGGCCTGGAAAATTTCCGTCAGGGTTTAAATATTGACTGCCTTCAATATCTGCTCCCAGTTTTTTTAATATTTTATGAGCAAAAAATCCTCCAACTCCGTTACCAGCATCAACTATAATTTTTGAACCTTTAAGCAGTTCACCATCTTTTAAATCACCTTTAAAATCTTTAATAATTATATTATATAAATAATCGCTGTATATGCTCAATAAATCTTTTAAAATAACATTTCTTGCATATGTTTCATTATTAAATTTTTCGGAATTTCTACCTTCAACTGCTATATCAACGATTTTTTCTAAATCTTCTTTATTGATACCGCCATTTATTGTAAAGAATTTCATTCCATTATACATATATGGTAAATGGCTTGCAGTAAGCATTATAGCACCATCACATCTGAATTCATCGAATATTGTAGTCATAAACATTGATGGAGTAGAGCTCAAGCCGCAGTCATAAACTTTAGCGCCAGTTTTACAAAGACCACTTACAACAGCGTTTTTTAAATCATGGCCTGATAACCTTGAATCCATTCCAACAGAAATTTTCAGTTCATTTGTTTTTTTACATGTTTTCTGTGAAAGCCAAACAGCAAAACTAAAGGATAGAAGTTCAATAGAATTTTTGTCTAATGTTACGTTTAATCCTTCTTCATTTGAAATTGCAACACCTCTAATATCTGTACCATTTATTAATTTCTTTAAATCATAATTCATAAACATATCCCCCTAAAATCAATTGGTTTAGAAATATTATAAAACAAAATTTTATTTATAAAAATATTATTTCAAAAATTTTTAATAAAGAAGATTTCATAGTTTAAAGATTATGTTTAATAATGAGGCATTAGTTGCTTTTATAAATAAATTATATATTAGAATTGCGTATATTTACTATAAATATCTCATATTACTAAATTAAATATTATTAAAAATGCAGAATTGAATTTATCTCTTTCATTATTATATAATTAAAGAATCAGAGTAGTAGAAGAATAATGAGAAATTATTAATTTGACAGCATTATTGAAGGGGATGGTAGTTTGAGGCATTTATTCATACTATTAAGGATGATAATAACAGGTTTTTTTACTGGAATAGTTTTTGCAATTCCCCTTGGACCTGCAGGAATGGAATCTATTAAGAAAACATTAAATTATGGATTAAAAGAAGGTTTGTTAGTTGCCCTTGGGGCTGTTCTTTCAGATGCAGTAGATATAATTTTGATTAATATAGGACTATTTAATTTGCTAAATGAGAATAAAAGAACAGAAGGTATATTTTTTATTATATGCGGAGTTTTAATTATTTTTTTCGCATATGATGATTTTAAAAAATCAAAAGATAAAAAAGATGTTAATGTTAACAAATTCGAATCATTACCTGTTTTGAAGGGATTTATAATAGCTTTTACCAATCCTATGACTCATTCCTTTTGGCTAACTATTAGTGGTACATTGATTCACAAGTTTAGAAATAGTGGTTCCTTTAATTACTACTTGTTTTTGCTTTTTATTATTATCGGTATGTTTGGTTGGTTTGTAATATTAAATATAGCAGCATTAAAGGGAGTAAAAAGGTTTACAACAGATAAGAATAATAAATCCTTTGATAAGATTGTAATATTGATTTTGCTATTGCTTGGAATAGGATTTATTTTCTTTGGTTTTTGTAAATTTTTCAGATAAATTTATTTTACATTTTGAGAATAAGCAGACAAAAAATAACAGAGTCATCCTTATAATTAAAACAAAATTCTGATATTATATAAGTAAGCAATGAGAAAATGTAAACATTCAGAAAGCTGTTTTTAGGGGGATGATATTTTGAAAAGGAATTTACGTTTGTGCAGTATATTTTTTGTCATAGTTTTACTTTTTTCTTTTATAAGTTTTAATGTAAAGTCAGCTCCAAATGAAAAAGATATTACAATTCTTTTTACACATGATATGCACGATCACTTGATGCCATTCAATATTGTACAAAATGGTAATATTAAGAGTGTTGGAGGATATGCTCGACTTCAAAGTGCAATAAATGAGGAAAGAAAAAATGATAGTGACTCGCTTTTAGTTGATGCAGGGGATTTTTCTATGGGCACTTTATTTCAAACCATATTTGGAAGTGATGCACCTCAGTTAAAAATATTAGGAGAGATGGGATACGATGTTGCAACATTTGGTAATCATGAGTTTGATTTTAGAGCTGAAGGATTAGCAGACAGTTTAAATGCTGCTAAAGAAAGTGGAAATAGACTGCCTCAGATTGTATCATCAAATATAGTTTTCCCAAAAGATAAAAATGGCAATATGAGTGAGTCATTAACTGCATTAAAGAAAGCTATGGAAGAATATGGCGTAAAGGAGTATACCATATTAGAGAAAAAAGGAGTTAAAATAGGTATTTTCGGATTGATAGGGAAAGATTCAGCTTCCTGTGCACCTATGGCAGGAGTTGAATTTGATGATACTGTAGAGAGAGCTAAAAATGTTGTTAAAATTTTAAAGGAAAAAGAAAAGGCAGATATTATATTATGTTTATCCCATTCAGGTTTATCAGATAAAAAGTCAGAATCAGAGGATGAAATACTTGCAAAAAAAGTACCTGATATAGATTTAATAATAAGTGGTCATTCCCATACAAAACTTGAAAAACCTATTATTGTTGGAAAAACTATAATAGCATCCTGTGGAGAATACTGTGAAAATCTTGGCGTAATTCGAATCTCAAAGGAAGGTAATAAATGGATATTGAGAGACTATAAATTAAGGCAGATAGATGAAACTTTATCAGAAGATAAACACATATCTAAAGTAATAAATGAGTATAAGGATATAGTGCAGAAGAAGTATCTTGATAATTTTAATATGAAGTTTGACGAAGTTCTTGCAAGCTCATCCTTTGATTTTATTCCTACATCTGATATAGGCAAAAAACACTCAGAGGAACCCCTCGGAAATCTTATAAGCGATGCATATATATATGCTGTAAAAAAGGCAGAAGGGTCAGATTATGAGCCTGTAACGGCGGCACTAGTTCCAAGTGGAACAATTAGAAATTCCTTTGTAAAAGGAGATATTACAGTTTCAGATGCTTTTAATACCTGCTCCCTTGGTATTGGTCCAGATAAGATTTCGGGTTATCCATTAATTTCAGTATATCTTACAGGCAAAGAATTAAAAACAGCCTGTGAGGTTGATGCATCGATTACACCTCTAATGCCTTCTGCACAGCTTTATATGTCAGGTATAAGCTATACTTTTAATCCTAAAAGGTTTATTTTTAATAAAGTTACTGACGCAGTTATTATAAAACCTGATGGAACGTTAGATAAGATTGATGATAATAAGCTTTACAGAGTCGTGGCGAATTTGTACTCAGGACAGATGCTTTCTGTTGTTGGCGAAAAGTCAAAAGGTATATTATCTATTATTCCAAAAACAAAGAAAGGAAATGCTGTCACTGACTTTGAAGCACAAATAATTTATGATAAGAGCAATGGAAAAGCTAATGAGTTAAAGGAATGGTTAGCTGTTGCAGAGTATCTTAAATCCTTTGATAAAATAAATGGAATCTCTCAAATTCCGCAATATTACAGCAAACCACAGGGAAGAAAAATAATTGATAATAACAGCAGTATTATGGCTCTTATTAGTAAACCAAATAATATAACATTAACCGTATTTGGATTATTATTGATTATTTTAGTTTTAATAATATTCTCAGCTACATTTATAATAAAACGGAAAAAGAAAAATAAACATAAAGTAATGTTAAATTAATAGGATTAAAGTGCTGCCAGTTGGCGGCACTTTTTTATCTTTAATTTAGATAAAGGGCTAAAAAGCCCTTTATCTAATAAACTGTTTGTCTAATATGTTTTTGATGCCTACTTTACTCTATTTGATTCTCTACGTCTAAATAAAGAACCAATATATATTGTAAGTGGAATTGTAATTAGATGGAGTATAATCCAATAAGTCCAACCTAATCTTGGAGTATACATAATCTTACCTCCTAATCAACTTCTTTTTTCATCATACCTTTTCCTAAGTAAAACAACAGAGGAATTGTGATTATATGAAGCAAAAGCCACCAGCCCCATCCAATTGATGGTGTTAGATTAGTCATAAAATCGCCTCCTTTAACATTCTATGTCTATTATTTCCTTAAAGATAAAAAGTATACATTTTTTTAGAATTATATACATTAACAATGATTATTTTATAAATAAATTTAACGTTTTATAAAAATATAAATTATCAATATTTGAAATAAATAATAAAGAATATTTTGGAAATACTTATAGAGTGAAGGGTTTTATAAAGCAATTTAGAAAGGATGGTGAAGAACCTGCGTAATCAGCAGGAAAAGTTATGGCTGAATATAACCTGAATAGTGAAAAGTTAAAAAAGCTCGAAGAATATATCGATGGCATAGAAGAAAAAGAAGGTGCCCTTATTAACATCCTTCATGAAGCACAAGATATGTTTGGCTATCTTCCAAAAGATTTACAGCTTTACATTGCACGAAAATGCAACATACCAGCTTCAAAGGTTTTTGGAGTAGTTACTTTTTATTCATATTTTACTATGGAACCAAGGGGACAGCATGTTATCAATATATGCATGGGAACAGCATGCTTTGTAAAAGGAGCAGAAAAAATACTTACAGAATTTAAAAGAATACTTAACATTAAAGAAGGAAACATGAGTGAAGATGGAATGTTTACAATTAACACTTTAAGATGTGTAGGGGCCTGTGGGCTTGCACCGGTTGTTATGGTTGATGGTAAGGTTTATGGAAGAGTTAAGGTGGAAGATGTTGAAGAAATTATAAAGGAATATAAAAAATAGGAGGTTTTATTATGGCAGGGATTAAATCTCTTGAGGAACTTAAAGCTTTAAGGGATAAGTATAAGGAAAACATAATAGGTAGAGATACTTCAGATTCAGAAAATAAAATCCGTATTTCAGTAGGTATGGCTACCTGTGGGATTGCCTCAGGTGCAAGGGATACGATAAATGCGATAATAGATGAAGTTTCAAAGGAAAAACTGACTAATGTAGTTGTAGTTCAATCAGGATGTTTAGGATACTGCTATGCTGAACCTACAGTTGAGGTTAGAGTTCCAGGTAAAGAACCAGTTTTATATGGCAATATAAATGCAGAAAGAGGGCGGGAAATAATTAAAAAACATATAAAGAACGGAGAAATTCAAAAAGACTGGATTATTGAGAGAACATTTAAAAATATTTGATTTGCTGGAGGGGTAAAAATGCCTAATTATAGAATGAATTTACTTGTTTGCGGTGGAACAGGATGTAAAGCCTCAGGTTCTTCAGAAGTAGTTGAGGTTTTTGAGAAGGAAATAGAAAAAGCAGGGCTTAAAAATGAAATTCAGGTAATTGTAACAGGCTGTTTTGGCTTTTGTGAAAAAGGACCTATTGTAAAAGTAACTCCAGATAACGTTTTTTATGTTGAAGTTAATCCTGAAAAGGCTGTGAGAATAATAAATGAGCATATTATAAAAGGAAGGATTGTTGAGGAGTATTTATATAAAGAACCTGTAACAAAGGAAGCTCTTCCTGAACAAAGCGATATGCCCTTTTATAAAAAGCAGATAAGAATAGCACTTAGAAACTGCGGTTTTATAGACCCTGAAAATATCTATGAATATATAGCTGTTGATGGCTATCAGGCACTTGGCAAGGTACTTTCAGAAATGACTCCTGAAGAGGTTATTGAAGAAGTTAAAAAAAGCGGCCTTAGAGGAAGGGGCGGAGGTGGATTTTCTACTGGCCTAAAATGGGAAATGACAAAAAAATCGAAATCTAATCAGAAGTATGTAATCTGCAATGCGGATGAAGGCGATCCAGGTGCTTTTATGGACAGAAGTATTCTCGAGGGTGATCCCCATACTGTGCTTGAAGCTATGGCAATTTGCGGATACTGCATAGGTGCCAACAAAGGATATATATACATAAGAGCGGAATATCCTCTTGCTATACAAAGGCTTAGAATAGCAATAAAACAGGCCTATGAACTCGGACTTTTGGGATCCAACATTCTTGGTTCTAATTTTTCCTTTGATATAGATCTTAAATATGGGGCTGGAGCTTTTATATGCGGAGAGGAAACTGCACTTATAAATTCTATTGAAGGCGGGCGCGGCGAGCCAACGGTAAAGCCTCCATTTCCTGCACAAAAGGGTCTTTGGAAAAAGCCAACTAATATTAACAACGTTGAAACCTTTGCCAATATATGTCCTATTATTTTAAAAGGTGCAGATTGGTTTAATTCAATAGGAACGGAGAAAAGCAAAGGCACAAAGGTATTTGCTCTTGCAGGCAAGATTAATAACGTTGGACTTGTTGAAGTACCAATGGGATTAACATTAAGGGAGATTATATATGATCTTGGGGGAGGCATTAAAGGAGGAAAAAAGTTTAAAGCTGTTCAGACAGGAGGGCCATCGGGAGGATGTATACCAAAAGAGCATCTTGACACTCCTATTGATTATGATAACTTAACAAAGATAGGTTCAATGATGGGCTCTGGGGGAATGATAGTTATGGATGAAGATGACTGCATGGTAAATATTGCAAAATTCTATCTCGAGTTTACCTGTGATGAGTCCTGCGGCAGATGTACTCCCTGCAGAGTCGGCAATATGAGGATGCTTGAAATTCTAAAGGAAATTACTGAAGGAAGAGGTACAATGGAGCACCTTGAGGAGTTAAAGGAGTTAGGGCAGATTATAAAGGATACAGCCCTATGCGGTCTCGGTCAGACGTCTCCTAATCCTGTTCTAAGCACTATGAATTTCTTCTGGGATGAATACGTTGCCCATGTAAAGGATAAGACTTGTCCTGCAGGGGTTTGTACAGCTCTTTTAAAGTATTATATATTGCCTGAAAAGTGTGTTGGCTGTACAGCCTGTGCAAAGGTATGTCCTACTAATGCCATCTCTGGTGAAGTTAGAAAAACTCATGTTATAGATAGAGAAAAATGTATAAAGTGCGGAGCTTGCATGGCTACATGCAGGTTCAATGCTATAACCAGAAGATGAAAATTAGAAAGGAGAATAAATATGATTAATTTAACTATAAATGGCATAAAGGTTAGCGTACCTGAAGGAACTACTATTCTTGAGGCTGCAAAAAAAGCAAATATACATATTCCAACGCTTTGTTATCTTGATTTACACGATATTAAAATGGTAAATAGAACAGCATCCTGCAGGGTGTGCGTTGTTGAAGTAGAGGGGAGAAGAAACCTTGCTCCTGCCTGTGCTACTGAAGCTTCTGAGGGCATGGTTGTAAAAACAGACAGTATAAGAGCTATAAAAGCAAGAAGGACAGTAGTTGAACTTTTATTATCAGACCATCCTACAGATTGTCTGGTATGTGAAAAAAATACACAGTGCCAGCTTCAGCAGCTTGCTGCAGATTTAGGTATCAGGAATATAAGATATAAGGGGAAAATGTCTACATATCCTAAGGATTTATCAAGCGAGTCAATATATAGAAATCTCGATAAATGTATAATGTGCAGAAGATGTGAAACTATGTGCAACGAAGTTCAAACGTGTAATGTATATTCTGCAGTTGACAGGGGGTTTGAAACTGTTGTATCACCTGCCTTTGGACTTCCGATGATAGATACTCAGTGTACATTTTGCGGGCAATGCGTTGCAGTATGCCCTACAGCAGCCTTAACTCAGATAAGCCATGTTTCAAAGGTGTGGGAAGCTCTTTCTGACCCTGATAAATATGTAATCGTTCAAACAGCACCTGCAATAAGAGTTGCCCTCGGAGAAAAGTTTGGAATGGAAGCAGGTAGTATTGTAACTGGGAAAATGGTAGCTGCATTGAAAAGGTTAGGTTTTAAAAAGGTTTTTGATACTGATTTTGCTGCAGATGTTACTATTTTAGAAGAAGCCCATGAATTCATAGACAGACTCCAGAATGGAGGAAGGCTGCCTATTCTTACAAGCTGTTGCCCAAGCTGGGTTAAGTTCATTGAGCATCAATTTCCTGATTTGCTTGATATACCTTCAACCTGTAAATCACCCCATATAATGTTTGGAACTATAGCAAAAACTTATCTTGCTGATAAAATGGGAATTAATCCTGAAAAAATAGTTGTAGTATCTATAATGCCCTGCCTTGCTAAAAAATATGAAGTAATAAGGCCAGAGCTTAAACATGAGGGACTTAAAAATGTTGATTTAGTTATAACAACAAGAGAACTTGCAGATATGATTAAAGAGGCAGGAATTGATTTTAAAAGTCTTTGCGATGAAGATTTTGATGACCCTCTTGGGGAATCGACGGGTGCATCGGTTATATTTGGAACAACCGGAGGAGTTATTGAGGCAGCTCTTAGAACTGCCTACGAGTGGCTTACAAATAAAACTCTTGAGGATGTTGAGTTTCAGAGCGTTAGGGGATTAGATGGGCTTAAGGAAGCAACTATCAACATAAATGGACAGGATATAAGAATAGGGGTAGCCCATGGCTTGGGAAATGCACGAAAACTTCTTGAAGCGATACAAAGAGGAGAATCACAATATCATGCAATAGAGATAATGGCTTGCCCTGGAGGATGTATCGATGGAGGAGGGCAGCCCTATCATTTTGGAAATTTAGATATTGTAAAAAAGAGAATGGAGGCGCTATACACTGAGGATAGAAATAAAAAAATAAGAAAATCCCATGAGAATCCTGCTGTGAAAAAGCTTTATGAAGAATACATAGGTGAGGTCGGAGGGGAAAAGGCTCATGAGCTTTTGCATACCCATTATACAAAAAGAGAAAAGATATGATGCTTAATATAAAATGAAGATAATAAAAAATGAGTAGAATTACAAGAATAGGATATAAATAAGTTAATAGTGCTGCTAAAATAGCAGCACTTAATTTTTGTAATAAAATAATAAAAAAATGTAAAAATTAAGTATTTCATATATTTATATGCTAAAATTAGATATATAATGTATAAATTTTAACAGAAAAATAGGGGGCATGGCTTGTGAACCAACATGTTAGCATATACTTTACGTTTATAATTGCTATGTTAGATGCAATGTTCATGAACTTTTTTATAATCGTTTTTAATGATTTGAAAATGAAATTATCAAAAATAATGTTAAACGGATTATTTATTGGAATGATAACTTTTCTACTTTACGCTATGCAGCGTGAATTTACAGAAATTTTTTATATTTTATATATCGCTATTTTTTATCCTGTGATTTTTGCTGTTATTGTAAAATATGTTTATAAGATTCCAATATCAAAGAGTTTATTATCGGTATATATTATAACAACAATAGAAATTATTCTTACATGCTTTATATTTTTTGCATTCTCATCTTTTAATATTGATATTACTAAAGTCATAAATAACGAAACTTATTTAATTATAATAAATATAATGCTTTATATTATTAAAACTATTTTGATTTTGGTTATAATAATTTATAAAAGCAGAGTCAATTTGTCTTTAAGCATACGCTCAAAAAATATAACTTTTATGTTTACATTTATACTTTTAACTGCATTAGTTCTTATGGCAAATGCTTCATTATTTTGTTTTTATTATAAAGATGGGTTAAATACAAAAATGATGCTGTTTCTTTTGATTATTTACATGCTATATTTTGGATTTAATATAATATTAGCAATAAGTATGACAAAATATGACAAAAGAAGTTTAGAAATAGAACAGCAAAATTTTTATGACAGCACAATGAGTGATATGGTTAGAGACTTAAAAGTTATAAAACGGAAATATGATAATACTATGGCAGCATTAAAAGGTTACATACAATTTGAAGATTGGGATGGCTTGGAAGAGTACGTAAATGAAATATTTATGAAAGACAAAAGTGAAAATATAAGAAATAATTTAATGCTTCAGAAAATTAAAAGCGCTGGTTTAGCAGGACTTATAATGACTAAATTTGAAATGATGAATCAGTCAGGTATTAATGCAAATTTGATTGTTGAATATGATATAAATGAAATAAATATGAATATAAGTGACCTATGTCAGTCACTTGGTATACTTTTGGACAACGCTTATGAAGCTGCATTAAATAGCGAAGAAAAATATGTAATGCTTTCAATTTATAATAATGATGGAATAATAAAATTTATAATAGAAAATTCAAGTGATAAAAAGAATGATATTGAAAAAATGTTTCATAAAGTTGGATTAATAAAGGGGCAGGAGCGAGACCTTGGACTTATAATGCTGAAAAATACATTAAAAAAATATAAAAATGTTTTGTTTAATACTATAGAAGGTAATAATAATATAAAGATGGAATTAACAATTTCATAGAATTTATATTCGATTCAATCATTAAGATTGAATCGATTTTTTAAAATTAACGAAATTAAATATTTGAATGTGTTGATTTATAATAAAAGAATAATCCTTTACTTTTTTATATAGTGATGTTTTTTAATTTTCATTTTGATAAAATAAAAGAGATTATACTATCATAGGAGGAATTATTGAAATGAAAAAGCATGACTTTATATGGACAGGTATTTTAGCTTTGGTTGTAGCATTCCTTTGTGTCCCAGTAACTCATCGACTGTTTGTAGATTTAAGCAAGCATCATCCGTATCTTATGGGATTTATTAAGTTTTTTATTTTAGCAACTATGGGAGAACTTCTTGCAATAAGAATTTTAAATGGGGAATTTAAAAAACCTGTTGGACTTTTATATAGGGCAATTATATGGGGATTTATTGGCATTTTAATTGTAATTGTATTTGAGATTTATTCATCAGGAGTTTTAAGCGCAATGAAAAAAGGATTGCTTCCCTCAGCTATCAATTCTTATTTTAATACCTTTTTATTTGCATTTTATACAAGTTCACTTATGAACCTCTTATTTGCACCGACATTTATGGCTTTTCATAGAATTACCGATACCTTCATTGACATGGGTAATGGCAAAATAAATCAAATAATTAATATCCCCTTAAAGGATGTAATTAAAAAAATAGATTGGGATGGTTTTATAAGGTTTGTAGTAGGTAAAACTATACCTTTTTTCTGGATTCCTGCACACACTATAACATTTCTTATGCCTTCTGAATACAGGGTTTTAATGGCTGCATTTTTATCTATTGCTCTCGGAGGAATATTATCCTTTGCAAAGAGAAGAAACAGATAATAGCTATTAAAATTTGATTAGATAGTTTTATTTGAAACAATTTACTCATATAAATATTATATATGCTCCTATTTTAGAAAACCTTTAAGGTTAACTAAAACGTATGGGTATAAAAAGTAATTTTTGTGTATTAGCTGAATTAAGTAGTTCATCTATAGGTTTTTATGACTTTATAGATGAACTTTATTAATATAAATAAGGAGGAGGTGAGATTATAAGAATAGTTGTAAAACTTTCAGGAATTATAGCATCAGGGTTAGGTTATAAAGAAAAAGAATTTGAGCTTAAAGAAGGAACAACAATAAAAGAACTTTTGGAAATAATGAAATTCCCTATAAAAACAGAATGGATAGTTGTAAGTGTAAATGGAAGGGTAAAAGATAAATCATCGATTTTAATTGATAATGATGAAGTATTAATATTGCCCGTTGGTGGGGGAGGTTAAGGAGGGAAATAAATGAAAGTTGGAGTTGTAAAAGTAATTACAAATCCAAAATCATGTCAAGGCTGCAGAGCGTGTGAATCAATCTGTTCTTTATATCACTTTAACAAGATAAACCCTAAAAGTACAGGAATAAAAATAAAGGAACTGGATGAATATGGTAAATTCAGCCAAACAGTATGTCAACAGTGTGCTGATATGCCTTGTGCCAAAGCATGTCCCCAAAATGCTATCAGCAGAAATTCATACTCTGGTGCTGTTACTATTGGTGATAACTGTACTGGATGCGGGGAATGTGCTAAAGTGTGTCCAATTAATGCCATAGAAATCATTCAGATAGACGGAAATTACAGAGCTTTTAAATGTGATCTTTGTGGTGGAGTACCTCAATGTGTTTCAATATGCCCAAGACAGGCACTGGGGTGGTAGGAGGTGATAATATGACAGGATATAAGGATTGTGTTCTTAGAATTAATCTAAA
This sequence comes from Caloramator quimbayensis, assembly GCF_900167605.1. Taxonomy (GTDB): domain Bacteria; phylum Bacillota; class Clostridia; order Clostridiales; family Caloramatoraceae; genus Caloramator_B; species Caloramator_B quimbayensis. Next base: position 48,987 of record NZ_FUYH01000006.1, read on the forward strand.
TAATGGGACAATAAAAAAAGAAAAGATAAATGCAGAATATGTAAAGAAATTTTTAGGGGGAGAAGGTTATGGAATAGGTCTTTTGTGGTATGAAATGCCCCATAATGCAAAAGCATTTAGCCCTGAGAATATATTAAGTTTTAACACAGGACCATTAACTGGAACACCTACACCATCAGCATCAAGAACATCTGTTGTTTTTATATCGCCACTAACAAATACAATTGGTGCTTCGAATATGGGAAGTCATTTTGGTGCAGAATTAAAGTTTGCGGGCTATGATTCAATAGTATTTGAGGGAGCTTCAGAAAATCCTGTTTATCTATATATAAACAACGATACTGTTGAATTAAGAAATGCAGAATATCTATGGGGAAAGGATACAAGGGAAACCACAGAATTATTAAAAAATGAACTTGGAAAGGAATTTAAGATTTGTTGTATTGGACAGGCAGGAGAAAAACTATCAAAATTAGCATGTATTTTTAGTGATGATTGTTTTGCTGGCAGAGGTGGAGCAGGAGCTGTTATGGGGTTTAAAAAGATAAAGGCAATTGCAGTTAAAGGTGAAGGAAGTGTAGAGGTATTTGATAAAGATAGATTTTTATCAGTAAATAAAACAGCGATTAAAGAGCTAAGGGATGAGACATATACCTGGGGCCCAGTTCATGGCTATGGAACATTAGCATGGCTTGATGGCGCTAATGCTTATGGAATACTTCCAACAAGAAATTTTTTAGAAAATTCCTTTGCTGATATTGAAAGTCTTTTACCCTATAATATTTGGAACGACAAAGAAAAATTTAAAGTAAATAGACGAGCATGTTATTCATGTCAGCTTGGATGTCATAAATTTGTTTACATGGGAAAAATGGAAATTGGGGAACTTGAATATGAAACAGTCTCTGCTCTTGGAGCAAGATGCGGAGTTGACAGCTATGAAGATATTGCTTTAGCAGCATATTATACATCAATTTATGGTATAGATACTATTTCAGCTGGTGCAACAGTTTCGACAGCTATGGAATGGTATGAGAAAGGATTAATTGGGAAAGAAGATTTGGATGGTCTTGAACTTAATTTTGGAAATGGGAAATCTATGGCAGAACTAATTAGAAAGATGGGATTGAGAGAAGGAGCAGGTGATTTGTTTGCTGATGGTTCCTTTGCAGCAGCTAAAAGGATTGGAGGTAATGCAGAGGATTTTGTTATGGCGGTTAAGGGAATGGAAATATCAGCAACAGATCCAAGAGGAAGCGCATCAATGGCAATAGCCTTTGGTACTTCAGAAAGAGGAGCATGTCATATGAGACCTTATTCTGCAACTATTGATGCTTTTGGATATCTATTTTCTGCACTTGATATAAATGAACCTAAAAATCCCTTTGATGAGAATGAATCTAAGGAATGGCTAAAGGCAGTTAAGGAATATTTTGTTGTAACAAATCTACTTGGAATATGTGACTTTAATGTTATTAATATGGAAATGAGTCCAATTACACTTGCAGAACTTTATTCAGCAGTTACGGGTATAGATACAGATAAAGTTGAGCTTCTAAAAAAAGCAGAAAGGACTATAGCACTTGAAAGAAGCATAAATTATCTGAGGGGATTTACAAGGAAAGATGATAGATTGCCTCAAAGATTTATAAATGAGCCTGCCCCCTATGGACCACCAAAGGGTAGAGTTGTTGATATGGATACTGCCCTTGACAGATATTATGAAGCATGCGGTTATGATAAGGAAAAAGCTATTCCCAAATATGAAAAATATATAGAACTGGATATGGAAGATATAGCAATAAATGTTTTAAGGTAGTAATAACTTATTATTTAAAATACCTCATAAAGATCATGAGTCTTTATGAGGTATTTTTTAGTAGAATATAAAAATGATTTTTGCAACTTTTGAATATTGTTCTTTCAAATTTGGCAACATATAAATTGTAAATGTGGGTGTGATTTTTGCAATTTTAATATATTTAGATTAATGAATAAAAAAACATAAAAAATAAAAAGTCAAGGTTTTAAAAAAAGCGAAAAACGATGAAATAGTTTAAAAGTTATAGAAATATCTACTAAAATTGCTGAAAATGAGAATTTTTAGAGTTGAAAAGTTTTAAAGAAAAGAATATAAATATTATAAATATTAAAGCGGCTGGAAGTTTTTAAAGACATCAGTTAGGTATATTTATAAGTGGTAATTTATATATGCTGAATAAATGACCTTTATAGTAGCAATAATTGACATCTAAAATGAATTGTGCTAATATTAAAGAATAAATGAAGTCAATATTCAATTATTAAAATTTATTTACTATTTAATATATTTAAAAACATTGCTTATACATATTTGGAAATCAGGAAGGATATGAAAAATTAAACTATTAAGCCTAATTAACTTGTATTTTTAATACAAGTTAAAATATTATATTATGAATAGGGGGAATTTAGCGTGAAAAAAGCAAAACTTTTAGCAGCCGTTCTTTCTGTAATGATGCTATCTACTATAGCATTAACAGGCTGCGGACAAAAAGCTGCGCAAAAAGCAGCACCAACAGAGTTAAATTTGGTTGAGGCATCAGTAAAAACTCTGGATTCAGCAAAGGCAACAGATGTTGCATCCTTTGATATCATTCAAAACACAATGGAAACATTAACTGTGTCCAACAATGACAAGCCTGAAGCAGGCGCAGCAGAAAAGTGGGAAAGCAATGCAGACGGAACTGAATGGACATTCCACTTAAGAAAGCTTAACTGGTCTGATGATAAGCCGGTTACAGCAAAGGATTTCGAGTATGCATGGAAGAGAATACTCAATCCTGACACTAAATCACAGTATGCATTTTTCTTATACTACTTAAAGAATGGTGAAAAGTATAATACAGGAAAATGCTCAGCTGACGAAGTTGGAATTAAGGCTGTAGACGATACAACATTAAAGATTACATTAGAGCAGCCAACTCCATATTTCCTCCAGACTACAAGCTTTGCATTATTAGCTCCACAAAGACAGGACATAGTTGAAGCTCAGGGAGATAAATATGGTGCACTTACTAAGGAATCCATATCAAAGATGGTGTTCTGCGGACCATATACTCTTCAAGACGACAGTATTAACTCAAAATTGACACTTGTAAAAAATCCAAAGTACTACAATGCAGCAAATATAAAGGTTGACAAAGTAGTTCTTCAGGATATAAAAGAATTAAAGACAGTATACCAGATGTTTACAAACAAGCAGCTTGATGCAATGGGTGGAAGAGGAGAATACCTCGATCCATTAAAGCAGGGAGCAAATGAGAAAAAATGGCAGTTTGAACAGGCTCCACAGCCAACAGTATTCTATATACAATTCAACTGCACAGGTAAGTATGCTGAAAACACAAAGATACTTCAAAGCCCAAAGGTTAGACTTGCATTATCACTTTCAATAGACAGAGACAGCTACGTTAACCAGATAATGAAGAGAGGTATTCCAGCATTAGGAATAGTTCCAGGTACAATAATGGTTAACGATAAGGAATATAGATCTAATGTTGAAGAACCTTTAAAAGCTGTTATGAACCAAGATCCAAAACAGTTATTTATTGAAGGTCTTAAGGATTTAGGACTCGATCCAGATCCAGCAAAATATAAATTACATTACTTACCACAGGATGATTCAACTGATTCAAGACAGTGGGCAGAATTCTTTATCAACAACTGGAAGCAAAAGATTGGAATTGGAGATATAGTAATAGATTCAGTTGCAAGCTTTGATGACTACTTAAAGAAAACATCAGAACAAAAATTCGATCTTGCTATGGCAGGATGGGGTGCAGATTATAACGACCCATATACATTCATAGGTTTATTTAAGACCGGTGATGGAAACAACAACGGACAATATTCAAATGCAGAATATGACAATCTTGTTAAGCAGCTTGCAATAGAAGGAGATACTACAAAGAGATTAGACCTCTTCAAGCAGGCTGAAGAAATTCTTATAGCTAAGGACGCTGGTATTGCTCCTGTATTCTACAGAGATAGAAAATCATTTATACACAACTATGTAAAGGGACTTCAATATCCAGCATTCGGAGGAACTTATCAGTTAAGATATGTTTCTGTTGAAGGAAAATAAAAAATAGTGTATAATATAAAATATTACAATTGCTACAGCTATTTAGCTGTAGCAATTGTAATATTTATAAGAAATTTATAATTATAAGTATTATAGAAGACAAAAATATAATTATGTCTGTAATAGACGTAATTATAATTAATATATATACAAAAAGATTAAAATTTATAAGGAGGAAGAAGATGGGCAAGTATATATTAAAAAGAGCATCATACATGATATTCACCCTGTTTATAATAGTTACTGCTACATTTTTTCTAATGAATGCAATGCCTGGAGATCCAATTTCGCAGCAAGCCCGTAAGATGCCACCTGAGATGCAGCAAATGCTAAGGCATAAGTACGGCCTTGATAAACCAATTGCAGAAAGATGGATTATGTATTTAAAGCAGCTTCTTCATGGAAACTTTGGAGATTCTTTTGTAACTCCAGGATTTTCTGTTAATGAAATTATAAAGTATAAAATGCCAGCTTCTGCTTGGATAGGAATACAGGCAGTTATTGTAGGACTCTTGATAGGGGTAATATTAGGTATAATTGCTGCCTTTAGAAGAAATACTACTGCGGATTATATTGTTATGTTTATTGCAATACTGGGCGTATCTGTGCCAGGATTTGTTATTGCATTTTTACTTCAGACTGTGTTAGGTGGAAAGGGGAATATTCCTATTGCAGGATGGAAGAGTGCATCTGAAACTTTTGCACAGGGGTTGAGATTTACAATACTTCCAACAATAGCATTGTGTTTTGGAAGCATTGCAACTTATGCAAGATATATGAGGACTTCAGTTCTTGATGTTATTAATCAGGATTATATACTTACAGCACAGGCTAAAGGTATATCGAGAATAGCCGTTGCTGTAAAACATGTTATTAGAAATGCAATAATACCTATTGTTACAATATTAGGTCCCCAAATTGCTACGATTATTACAGGAACTATAGTAATTGAAAGAATATTTTCAATACCTGGAATGGGTAATTCAATGATTGAGGCAATTAATTCAAATGATTATAATGTTATATTAGGACTTACAATATTCTTTTCATTACTTTATATTGTTTCATTGCTTCTTGTTGATATTACCTATTCATTAGTCGATCCAAGAATAAGCTTAACAAAAAAGAAGAAGTAGGAGGGGACAGGATTGGAATCATTAGACAAAAGCAAATTTAGAATAATAGGGATAGATGAAAGTGAAGCAGAAACAATAGTTAGACCTAATCTTACTTATTGGCAGGATGCATGGAGAAGATTAAAACAAAATAAGGTAGCTATATTTTCACTATTCTTATTAATTTTGTTATTTTTACTATGTATCTTTGGACCATATATTGGACCTGATTATAAATTTCAGGATATGAGCGTAAGAAATCAAGGCCCAAGTGCAGCCCACTGGTTTGGAACTGATACTCTTGGAAGAGATTTATTTTCAAGGCTATGGATTGGAGGAAGAGTATCACTATCCATTGGTTTTGTAGGAACGTTAATTGAAGTTATTATAGGCTGTATATATGGAGGAATAAGCGGATATTTTGGCGGTTCTGTAGATGATGTAATGATGAGAATCGTTGAAATATTAAACAGCATACCATACATGATAGTTGTTATTATTCTTTCTGTTATATTAAAGCCAGGTATCGTTTCACTTTTACTTGCACTTTGTATAACAGGTTGGACTGGTATGGCAAGAATGGTAAGAGGACAAGTTATGCAGCTTAAAGAATCTGAATATATTCTTGCTGCAAAGGCCTTAGGTTCAGATTCAAACAGAATAATATTTAAGCATCTTATACCAAATACTATTGGTATAATAATAGTTTATACGACATTTGATATACCATCATTTATATTTGCCGAGGCTTTTCTAAGCTTTATAGGTCTTGGAATACAACCTCCAAAAACAAGCTGGGGTGCTCTTTGCTCATATGGCCAGCAGACAATGGATTTTTATCCTCATCAGCTGCTTTTCCCAGCCCTTGCAATATGTATAACAATGCTCGCATTCAATTTACTTGGCGATGGACTTAGAGATGCTCTAGATCCTAAGCTCAGACAGTAAGGAGGTTGTAAAATGGGAAAGTTACTTGAAGTTAAAGATTTAAGAGTTTCATTTCATACCTATGCAGGAGAAGTTAAAGCAGTAAGAGGAGTTTCTTTTGAATTAAATGAAGGAGAAACCCTTGCAATAGTTGGCGAATCAGGATGTGGTAAAAGTATAACTTCTAAGTCTATATTAAGACTTATACCATCACCTCCTGGAGATATCAAGAAGGAATCTCAAATACTTTATAAAGACAAAGATATTTTAAAGATGAATGAAAAAGAGTTAAGAATGCTCAGGGGTGGAGAAATCAGCATGATTTTCCAAGATCCTATGACTTCTCTTAACCCAACTATGAAAATAGGAAAACAGATTGCAGAAAATCTTATAGTTCATAGAGGAATGAATAAAAAAGAAGCAATTAAGGAAGCTGTAAAAATGCTTCAGATGGTTGGAATACCAAATGCTCAGGAGAGGGTAAATCAGTATCCTCATCAATTTTCAGGCGGTATGAGACAAAGAGTTATGATTGCTATAGCTCTTGCATGTAATCCAAAGATTTTAATAGCTGATGAGCCTACAACTGCTCTCGACGTTACTATACAGGCGCAGATAATGGATTTAATGAAGGAGCTCCAAAACAATCTTGGAACAGCAATAATACTTATAACTCATGACCTTGGAGTTGTTGCAAGCATTGCTCATAGAATTCAGGTTATGTATGCTGGTATGGTTGTGGAAAGAGGTACTACAGATGAAATATTCTACAATCCAAAGCATCCATATACTTGGGCACTTTTAAAATCGGTGCCAAGGCTTGAAACTAAGCATAAGGATACCCTTTATTCAATTAAGGGAACGCCTCCTGACCTTTTAAAACCTCCAGTTGGATGTCCTTTTGCTTCAAGATGTGAATATTGTATGGAAATTTGTAAAGAGCAGATGCCTAAACCGACAAAAATAAGCGATACACAAGAAGTTTCATGCTTTCTTTTACATCCTAATGCTCCAAAAGTTGAACCGCCACAGGGAATAGGAGGTAAGTTATGATGAATGAAAACCTTATAGAAGTAAAGAATCTGAAGAAATATTTTAAAATAAGTAAACATGATATATTAAAAGCAGTAGACAATGTTTCATTTAATATAAGAAAAGGTGAGACTTTAGGCCTTGTTGGAGAGTCAGGATGCGGTAAAACAACCTGTGGCAGAACAGTATTAGGGCTTTATGAAGCAACTGATGGAGAAATATTATTCAAAGGCAAGGATATAAGCAAACTAAGAGGAAATGAGAAGAAAGAATTTACTAAAAATGCACAGATTATATTCCAAGATCCTTATGCATCATTGGATGCGAGAATGACAGTTGGAGATATTATAGCTGAAGGTATTGATATACACAATCTTCATACTGGAAAAGAAAGAACAGAGAAAATATATGAACTTTTATCCCTTGTTGGATTAAATAAAGAACATGCGTCAAGATTCCCTCATGAATTCTCTGGAGGCCAGAGACAAAGAATAGGTATAGCAAGAGCTCTTGCAGTTGAACCTGAGTTTATAGTTTGTGATGAGCCTATATCAGCTCTCGATGTTTCTATACAGGCACAGGTTGTTAATTTGCTCATTAATCTTCAAAGAAATCTTGGGCTGACATATTTATTTATAGCTCATGACCTTTCTATGGTTAAGCATATATCTGACAGAGTAGGAGTTATGTATCTTGGAAATCTTGTTGAATTGGCAAGCAGCGGAGTATTATACGATAAACCTTTACATCCATATACTCAAGCACTACTTTCTGCTATACCGATTCCAGATCCAGATGTATCAAGAACGAGAAAAAGGATTATGCTTGAAGGGGAAGTGCCAAGTCCAATAAATCCAAAACCAGGATGCAGATTTGCTCCAAGATGTAAATATGCAAAACCTATATGTAAAGAAGTTGATCCAGTATTAAAAGAAGTAGAAAAAGATCATTTTGTTTCGTGCCATCTATATTAGAAAAAACAGCTCTCATAAGTATTAATACTTATGAGAGCTGTAAATATATAAACTAAAGCACTTAAAAAACGTTTTTTAAGTGCTTTAAAATTACTTAGTTTTAAAACATTACGCAGCAATCTTTTTATTATCAACCGCAGCAATGTTCTTTTTGGTATCCTTTGCTGATTTAAACATTGCAATTGAAGTATAAATTAGTACTCCAACTACAACCCACTTTAGAGTGCCAAGGGGGAGGCTTTTCACTATAAAGGCTGCTACTAATACACCTATAGGGCCTAAAAGTCCTATTATAAATGAAGCTTTCGTCGAATGAGCTTCTTCTTTTATAAATTTAAAGGATGCTGCAGGCATTAGTAATGCTGCTGAACCCATCATTATAGGGAAAGCAACTTTAGGATCCATTCCAAGGGCAAATACTAAAGCCATGCATGGGGCATAATTGCCAATTCCAAGAGTGTTTAATGCTCCTATTATAAAATTACCTATAAGCGCTATTATAAGCTTGATGCCTGTGAGACCTTTTAGGTTTCCTCCTGCTGGGAAAAGATGCAATAGTCCGCCAAGAATAAAAATAGCAACAAAAATCAGTGCAAATCCCATGGAGATTTGAATAGCTCTTTTATTAAGTTTAGATACTATAGCAGCACCAAATATTGCTCCTAATACTGATGAAAAAATCATTGAAAATAAAGTAATAGGCTCAACTTTAATTGCAGTTAGAAAAATTAAAGCCTCAACAATTGTAGGTATTGTTGCTCCAACATTTAATGTTCCAGGAATAAGCCTATCATCAACAAGTTTAAAGTTTTTAAAGAAACCTGTCTCAATAGCAAAGCTTCCTATTCCTAAAGTATCGAAAAAGTTTGCTATAATACCAATAAAACTTAGAGCTAATGGGCTGCCTTTCTCTAAAGTATTATTTTTTAATTTTTTAGAGAGGTCTTTTGAAAGCATAAAAAGAATTATAAGGCCCAAAACTATCATTAAAATTTGTACTACTTTTAACATGTTAACCTCCTTAAAAGAATATATAATCGACAAAATAATACAATATTTTATCTTAATTTTCAATAATATTGAAGAAAAAATAACAATGTATTATTTGTAAAAAGATACATATGATGTTTTTATAAATTAGAAATAGTGGTATAATTTAATAGAATGATTTAATATTAAAAATTTTTAAAAGAAATTTTCTAATATGAGGTGGTTTATATGGAAAAATCAAAGGTTTATTTTACAGATTTAAGAACAAGGCCCGGACTTAATATGCTCGATAAGTTAGAAAAACTGATTAGAGCAGCTAAAATTGATAATATAGATTTTAAAAACAAGTATGTTGCAATAAAAATACATTTTGGAGAACCAGGAAACCTTGCCTATATTAGACCAAACTATGCAGCAAGAATTGTAAAAGTCATAAAAGACCTTGGAGGTAAACCGTTTTTAACAGATGCAAATACTTTATATACAGGCAGAAGGCATAATGCTCTTGATCATCTTGAAGCTGCATATGAAAATGGTTTTAATCCTTTAACAGTAGGATGTCATGTTATAATCGCTGACGGGCTTAAAGGAACGGAGGTAAGGGAGATAGAGGTTGATTTAAAACATACTAAATCTGCCAAAATAGGCTCAGCAATTGCTGATGCTGATATAATTATTTCAATGAATCATTTTAAAGGCCATGAAATGACAGGGTTTGGAGGAGCAATAAAAAATCTTGGAATGGGCAGCGGCTCGAGGGGAGGAAAGCTTTTTATGCATTCTTCCTCAAAACCCAAAATACAAATTAAAAATTGTGTTGGATGCATGATGTGTATTAAAAGCTGTGCTCATGATGCTATTAAGCTGAATGAAAGCAAAAAGGCAGTTATAGACTACGAAAAGTGTGTAGGATGCGGGCAGTGTATTGCAGTTTGTCAATTTAATGCAGCGCAGGTTAATTGGGATGAGGCAGCTTCTGTTGCAAGTGAAAAGATTAGCGAATATGCCTATGCAGTTATTAAGGATAAGCCAAACTTTCATATAAATTTCATAATGGATGTTTCACCAAACTGCGACTGCTGGTCAAACAATGATATGCCTATAGTACCGAATATTGGTATAATGGCTTCCTTTGATCCTGTTGCTCTTGATAAAGCAAGCGTTGATATGGTGAATGAGGCCCCAACTATTAAGGGTTGCGCTTATGAAGAGGTAGAACATATACATATTTGCGGGCAGGAAGATAAATTTATGAGTATACATGGTAAAACTGATTGGAGAGCTGCATTAGAACATGGCGAGAGAATAGGTCTTGGAAAGATGGAGTATGAGCTTATAAAAGTTTGACATAAGAGGTACATATAAAATTATAGAAAATAATGAAAAGAGCTGCTTAAATTTGAATAAGCAGCTCTTTCTTAAATTAAATTAAAGTATTATTGAGTTTTCAGAAATGCCCATTATTATTCTAATGTCATGAGCAGCGTTATCATCAATCAATTGGATTCTATTATCCCTCATTGTTCTGCCGTCAATTATAATTTGCTGAACACCAGAATTTAAGCTATATGGGTTTTGCACCTTAATATTGTAAACTGTATTTTTATATTTATATTTTATTGAAAACTCCTTCCAATCGGAGGGAATACATGGATCTATAAAGAGAATATCACCTTTTTTATTAAATCCAAGTATTTTTTCAAGCCCAACCTTATACATCCAGCTTGATGAACCAGTATACCATGTCCAGCCGCCTCTTCCTGTATGGGGCTTTACTGCATATACATCTGCAGCCATAACATAGGGTTCAACTTTATATTTATTGCATTCAAGCTGTGTTCTTGTATGATTTATAGGATTTATAAGGCTGTAAAGGTAGTGAGCAGTATCGCCGTCTTTAAGTTTTGCATAGGCATAGATTACCCAAGTGGATGCATGAGTATATTGACCTCCGTTCTCCCTGACACCTGGAACATAGCCTCTTATATAACCTGGATTTAAATCTCCTTTATCAAAGGGAGGAGTAAATAGCAGTATTAAGCCTTCCTCTTCTTTCACAAGATAGTCGTAAACCGATTTCATAGCTCTTTTAGCTCTTTCACTTAATGCAGCACCGGATATTACAGCCCATGATTGAGCAATCGAATCTATTTTACATTCAGAATTTATTGAAGAACCAAGGGGAGTACCATCATCAAAGTAGGAGCGTCTATACCACTGACCATCCCATGCGTTCTTTTCTATTGATGATGCAATCTGTATTGACATTTCTTCATAATACTTTGCTTTTATAGGATCTTCCATAAACCTGCAAAGAGGTATAAATTTTTTCAGGGTATCGTAAAGGAAGAAACCAAGCCAAATGCTTTCTCCTCTTCCTTTTCTGCCGACAGCATTCATACCATCGTTCCAATCTCCGCTTCCCATAAGCGGAATGCCGTTTGGTCCGAATTTAAGTGCTCTATCTATAGCTCTTACGCAGTGCTCATATATAGTTGATTTTTCATCAGATACTCGCGGTACTCCATACCTTTCATCTTCATCTTCTTTTAAAGGAGCATCTTCAACATAGCCTTCCACTACATTCAATATATCATAATCTCCTGTCTTTTCAACATATTCAGCAGTAACGTAGGGGAGCCATAATAAATCATCTGAAAATTTGGTTCTTATGCCTCTGTCAAATGCTCCTGAATGCCACCAATGCAGTACATCTCCTTCAATGAATTGATGAGAGGCATGAAGAAGAATCTGATGCTTTGCGGCTTCGGGCAGTGCATAAAGGATGCTTAACGAATCTTGAAGCTGATCTCTAAAACCAAAAGCTCCTCCCGACTGATAAAAGGCTGAGCGCGCATAGAGCCTGCATGCAATGGTCTGGTAGAGAAGATAATTATTAAGCATTATATTCATGGCTTCATCCGGTGTATCAACTTTTATTATATCTAATGTTTCCTTCCAGAAAGATATTGCCTTTTTAAATGCTTCATTACAATTAGATATTTTTTTATAATGTTGATATAACTTAAAAGCTTCATTTTTGTTAGAGCACTGACCAAGAAGAATAACAAATTCTTTTTCATTAAATGGAGAAATCTCTAAATTGTATTGGAGTACACAACATGTGTTAAATCCGCATCCAATTCTGTTAGAAAGCTTATCGTACATCATAGCTCTTGGACAATTAAGGCTTCCGTAAGGTCCTAAAAACTCCATTCTGTCAGTAGTACAGCCTTCAATATTTAAAGACGAACCTATAAAACAGACTCTATTAGGATGGTCAGTGTTATATGAATTAGTGAATAACATTACATTTAAATCTTCATTATATTCCGTTGAAATAAATTGCTCTGTTATTTGCTCTGAAACTCCCATAACTGGCCTTAAATAGTGAAATATTGAAAGTTTCCTTGGTATATTTGATATATTTTTTAATTTCAAATATCCTATTTTAATTTTATCATCAGCAGGAACAAATAAAGTAAGCTCACCATATATTCCGTGGCTTAAATGGCTGAATTTTGTATATCCAAGGCCATGATGTATGTAATATGTTTCCTTTTCTCTTATAGGAGATGGGGTAATCGTCCAATACTCTTTAGTGTCATCATCTCTTATGTAGATGACTTCTCCTAAAGTATCACAAACTGGGTCATTTGACCAAGGAGTAAGCTTGTTTTCTCTGCTGTTTTCTGCATAGGTGTATCCGCCGCCGCTTTCAGTTATGATAAAACCGAAATTCTTGTTTGATATTACGTTTACCCAGGGAGCAGGGGTATTAATGTCTTTTTTAAGCTTAATAACATATTCTCGTTTTTCTTCGTCAAAACCACCGTAGCCATTGAAGTACTTAAGATTAATATTATTTTCTATACTGCTTTGATACTTAACATCAAATTTATTTATGCTATTGTTAGTTTTAGTATCAGGTATTTTGTAAAAACTCATGTCGATTTGCTTTAATATGCTTCCAAGTTCAGCTCTTATAACAACTCTTGATGCAGAAAATAACAGTGTTATATCTTCTTTAGGCATATTAGAAGCATTTTTAATAAAAATTCCGCCCATACAGTCGAGAACATTTCTTGAACTTGATGAAAGTACCAAGTCTCTTAAAAGGTTTTGAAGAGGCTGAAGATAGCTTCCTTCATCCTCATTTAAAATCACAAGGTCACATTTAAATCCTCTGCTTTTCCAATATTCATGTGCTTTTAACATTTGTTTTACGATTTCGATAGAATCAGGTTTTTTAATAGTTACTAATACAATCGGCAAGTCTCCTGAAATGCCATAGGACCAAAGTGAAGACTGACCTTTTGTATTATTTTTAATAATATTATTATATTTTTGCCTTATAGGGCTTAAATAAATAACATGGGACAATAATTCATTAAATACTTTTAAGTCAGATTCTTTAAGATTTAAATACTTTGTTTCCATTAAACTTCTTATATATGCAAGTTCAAAGGTACGCTCAATGTTTGGAATTTCACTGTACTTGTTAGAAAGTTCCATAGCTTTTTCTCTGTTTTCTGCATAGCCTGTAATATATGAAATTGTTATGCTCTTATTAGGCTCTAAAACTGTTTTACATCTTATGCTCATTATAGGGTCAAGAACAGGTCCTGTAGTATTTGTTAAAGGATGCAATAATGAATTGGGATTTGACAAACTTTTATTTCTTCCTATAAATTTATATCTGTCGGTTTCATATTCTATATCCCTTATAACTTCACTGTGTGCAGTTAAAGTATGAAAAGCCCACAGGGGATTTTTATTAATTTCTCTCTGCCTTCTTGATGCAAGAATAGTATTATTGTTTTCTACCCATTCTGTACGTATAAAAAGATTATTAAATGCAGGGTGAGCAACATCCGCAGCCTGATGAGAAAGCACAACCTCAAGGTAGCTTGTTATCTCCATCGTGCGTATAGTGTCTGAGATATTTCTTAAAGTTACTTTTCTAATTTCGCAATTATCTTCTGGGGATACACATATTTCAATGTGAGTTTCAATTCCTTTATCAAGCCTTAAAAACTCTGCCTTATCCTGAGAAAATTTAGCGCTGTAATTTTCAGGTTTTGATTTTATTGGTTCAAAGGTTCCTGACCAAACTTCGTTAGAATCTAAGTCATGGAGGAAGAAAAATTGACCAGATCCCCTTGAAACTGTATCTTCTCTCCATCTTGAAATATTAATATCTGAAGCTCTGCTGTACCCTGAGCCTCCATTGTTTATCATCAAAGTATAGTAACCATTTGAAAGCATATGGCATTTTGGAAGTATAGTATCATATCCATATAGCTGAGAAGCTGAAATTTCAGATGTTTCAATTTTTTCAAAGGGTTTAATTTTTTCCTTATGCTCTTTAGTTATAATTGCCCTTACAGGTATTTTCTCTTGGAGCATAAATTCGCCGGCTTTAATTATTGGAGAAGAGTGGAACCTTCTAATCATAATATTGTCGTTTAAAAAATTGTTTAAGGATACTAAAATCATCCCCTGATGGTGAGCCATATAGCTTTCAACTATTGCAAAGCTTTTATCTAATGGAAGTCTTTCAGGTGTATAATCAATGGCTTCATACAAACCATATTTTCCTTCAATATCGTTTGATATAAGTTTTTTAAGATTTAAAATAGATTCCTTAGGATTAAAGGGAAGAGCGAGTATTGTCGAATATGGAGATATAACCATATCATTAGAAAGACCCCTTTTAAGCCCAAGATCTGGCACACCAAAAGCTTTATATTGATAATTTAATGCAAGATCGAAAGTATAAAATCCAGACTCTGATGTACCCCAGGGAACTCCTCTATTGTTTCCGTATTTAATCTGTGCTCTTATTGAAGTTTTATAAGTTTCAGATAGAAGGGTATTGTCATAATATTTCATAACGAGGGCAGGCATTAAATACTCGAACATAGTACCTGTCCATGACACAACACATTCATATTTATCAATGAGAGTAAGGGCTCTTCCAAGCTTAAAATAGTGGGAAACTGGAATTTCCCTTCTTGCAACAGATATATAACTGATAAGTCTTGCCTCTGATGCTAAAAGATCATAGTAGGAATTTGTAAGGTGGTCCTCTTCAGCGTTATAACCAATAGAAAACAAATCTCTTTTTTCATCATATAAATAAATAAATTTTGTATTTTCAATTATATTATCAATTCTATTGATTATAGAGACAATTGAATTTTTAATATTTAAATCGATTGACTTTGAGTTTTCAGATTCGAGAATACTTTTTAGGCCTTGATTTAATAGCATTAGATAGCCTATTAAATTTCCGCTGTCAACCGTCGAAATATATTTAGGTCTTAATACTTCAAGAGTTTTAGTATCATACCAGTTATAAAGATGTCCATTCCACTTTTCCATTTTCTCAACTGTAGTCAAGGTATTATCGATTTTTTTGACAAATTCATCTAATGAAATAAAATTAAAATCATAGGCACTAATCAATGAAATAAGAAGAAAACCTATATTAGTTGGAGAAGTCCTATGAGCAACTCTTTTAACAGGAGTTTCCTGATAATTATCAGGCGGAAGATAATTATCTTCTTTTCCTGAGAAGTTTTCATAAAATTCATAGGTTTTTTTAGCAATTCTAAGTAGAACTTCTTTATCTTCTTTGCTTATTTCATATTTTTTAGAAAGTATTGGTCTGCTTATATAAAAGGCTGCATAGGGTGATATAATCCAAACAAAAGATATAAAAAAGGCATAAATTAAATCCTTTGGGTGGAAAATTATAACAAAAATCAAAAACAATAAAGATATAATAAGCTGAAAATACATACTTTTATAATATCCTGAAATATCATTTTTAGATTGTTTTTCAGCATCAGCAGCAGTAACCCATTCAAGAAGGTTTTTCTTTGAAACAAAAATCCTGTATAATGCTTTAATAATAGCATCGCTTAGTAAAAAAGCATTATAAGGCAAAAACATGAAGGTCAATATATTTTGATATATTATTGATTTAAAACCATAAATTAAATTGCCGTTTAATCTCTTTTTTAAACTTTTATAATGTCCATATTTTAAATAGCCTAATGTAAAAGTAATTAGATTTAGAAAAATAATAATTAAGGCATAACCTGACCAAAAAATAATGCTTCCTGAAAAAACAGATGTACCAAGCAAAATAATAAGCATAAGAGAAACTGGATATAAACTTCTTCTCATGTTATCAAGAATTTTAATTTTTGAAAGAGAGGATAAAGGATTTTTTATTTTTTCACCTTTTTTATTTTTTATATATTTAAACAGCCATTGAATTATCTGCCAGTCTCCTCGAGTCCAGCGGTGAAGCCTCATGGAATATGAACTGAACTTTTCAGGGAAACTGTCAATAAGCTCAATATCGACAGCAAGGCCGCATCTTAAATAGCTCCCTTCAAGAAGATCGTGGCTAAGTACCATATTATCTGGAATAGAATCTGTAAGGCATTTTTTATATGCATAAAGGTCATAAATCCCTTTACCGGTGAAGGTGCCTTCTTTAAAAATATTTTGATAAATATCTGACATCGCTGAAGAATAGGGATCAATACCTGCACTATTTGCATATATGCAGGTAAATTTTGATTTTCCAATAGATTCTATGTTTATGCCTATTTTTGGCTGTATTATTCCATAACCATCTATAACTATATTTTTGTCCTCATCATATTCTGCAGCATTTAAAGGATGAGATATTGTACCTATAAGCCTGCTTGCGGTACCTATAGGCATAATTGTATCAGCATCGAGAGTTATAATATATTTTATATCTTTAAGATTATTTATATCTCCAGAAACAACAGAATAGGAGGTATTGCAGCTTTGGGTTATAAGATTATTAAATTCCACAATAGCTCCTCGTTTTCTTTCATAGCCCATCCATTTTCCTTCAGAAGGGTTAAAAGTTCTTTTTCTAATAAATATGTAGAATATATCCTTTCCTTTTGAATATTTATTGTTTAATTCATCTATTTTTTTTAGGGATAAATCAATTATTTTACTATCTGCTTCGGTTGTTTCTGTATTTGAATCCTTTAAATCTCCAACTAATGCAAAGTATATGTTTTCCTGACCGTTAGCAATATAAGTTACCTCAAGGTTTTCAATAAGTTCAAGGGTGCGTTTTTCATCGGAGAGTATTGTTGGAACGATTACCATAGTAGAGCTTTCTTTGGGTATTCCATTCTTTAAATCAAGTTTTGGCAGTAAATACGGGATACCACGGTTTAAAATAAAATTTATTAAATCTAATGCTGCTTGGCTTGCAGGGATTAAAACAACAATAAAACATAGCAGTGATAACAAAAATCCTTTATATTGATATACAAAATAAACAGGTAAAAAAGCAATAACCAAAGTGG
This sequence comes from Caloramator quimbayensis, assembly GCF_900167605.1. Taxonomy (GTDB): domain Bacteria; phylum Bacillota; class Clostridia; order Clostridiales; family Caloramatoraceae; genus Caloramator_B; species Caloramator_B quimbayensis. Next base: position 66,526 of record NZ_FUYH01000006.1, read on the forward strand.
CGATTATTAGGGAAAAGGAAAATTTAATACAAGAGTAATCATTATACCTTCTATTTTTCCCCAATTCTTTTAAAAGAATATTTTTTCCTTTACCAATTAAGTAATATCCAATATGGCATTCCTTTGAGCTTTTTTGCGACTGTTTTGCATTGTTTGCAAGTTCAATTACTTTTTTTGCAACGCTTGTTTCTGATTTTTTTGTACTTTCTGATATTATTTCAAGCACCTTTCTATAATAATCTCTGCTTTCAAAATCCTGTCTATTATAAACGCCTAATGGATCATCTTTTAAAATCTGTTCAACATAGGACAAAGACTCAAAAATTTCTCTCCAATCAATTGAGTTAGAGAGTCTTAAGCTTGAAATGCAGTTTCCCATCGTTACCTGATAGGAGGATTGCTCCTGATGCTCTCTTTTCACAACGCATTCAACGTCTAAGTCGAGTTCGCTAAGCTTTAAATTTAGATAATCGAGTATAGGATTAAGGTTAATATCTTTTCTCTTCAATATATTTAATATATGTTCAATGTAAGGAAAAATAGAAGGATTAATATTTTTTGTAGTTTTTTTAATAGATTCTAAAATTTCATCATAATCTTTTTCAATTAGTTTTTCAGATTCTATCCACTGCTTTTGAACAGATATTATTTTTTCGCAGGTATGCCTTATATTTTCTAAAAGTGATATTTTTATCATTAGAGAAAGGCTCCAAATTTCACCCATTGATAAAGGTGATATAGATTGATATGAGTTAATAAAATCAATAATTTGTTTTTTATCGATTCTGCCATCGGTATGAGATATTAATTCTACTGCCAAAATGAATACTCGAGGATAGTTTTTATAATAACCGTCTTTTAGTATATTTATTTTTTTCATAAATCTTGAACTGCTGCTTTGCGTTAATTCTCTATATTGCTCTTCAATTATGTAAAAGTTGTCAAGAAGCCAGTCTGCTCCTGCACATAAGGACTTACCGTCCTTTGAATATTCGTTTAAAGTTAAGTATGTTTTTGATATAAATCTAAAGTTTTCGTCAAGCCTTTTAAAAAGGAGCGAAGAGCCTTTCTTTTTTTTGCATTTTAGATGATTTTTTGCTATATCAGATGCGTGACGTAAAAGCTCTTCATTTGACAAAAGAGCATCGCTTACAATTAACTGACTGCTTTGAGTAAAATAATTATATCTTTCAACTATATTTATAATGATAAAAAAAGCTATTACAAAAATTATGATAAATATATACATAGTGCCTCCCTGTCCTTTCCATATTTAGTCTTTCTTTTTTAAAAGCTCATTTATTCTATCAGCTACAATTGAAGAAAGTTCATGAGCATATTCCTCGCAATAACCTTCAGTATAAATGCTTAAAACTGGTCTTTCGTTATCAGGCAGAACAAGAGCCCAGCCTTTATCAGTATTTATTTTTATACCTTCAAATAATTCTATGCTGCGGTTTTTTGATTCTTCTATGAGCATCCTTATTACCCTTCCTCTTTCATCAAAATTGCATTGAATTTCTTTTTTACCCATATAAAAATCAGGAATTTCATCAACCAGTTCACTAAGGGATAATGAATTTTCAATGAGATAGTCTAATATTCTTGTGATTGCAGATATACCATCGTAATTTAGTATATACTGAAGCATACCGCCTTCATTTTTATCTATCTTAAGCATTTCATTCATTATGCTTGATGTAGAGAGTTTTGTTCTTACAACACATGCTCCATATTGCTTTGCAATATCTTCAATTGCAGTAGTTGTGTTATATGGAACAACAATTTTTTTTGTTTTAGAAGATTTTAAAGCAATGAGAGCTGAAAGTATTACATATTTTTCTTTGTTTAGAATTCTTCCGAGATTGTCGATTAAAGTTATAGCCTCGCCAGTAGAACTAATTACAGCGCCCATATCAATTTTTTTATCTTTAACAATACTTGAAAGGTAATTTATATAATTATCAATTGTTTTATAATTTTTTGCTAAATAGCTGCACTCAACCTCGCAGCCTAATTGTTCAAGCAAAGATAATGAAATTGACAAGACATTATCTGATGGAGAAGATATAATTATTTTTGGCCTTTTACTTTTGATTTCAATTAGATTTTTAATGCTGTTTAAACTATTTAAAATGTAAAGTGATGAAAAGTTTTCAACGCTTATAACTGGTTTTATTAAATTAGAGTTGCATCGTTGAAAATCTTCTCTAATAAATAGCTGTTCTATTTTTTTTTCAGTATTTCTATCTATATTTCCGCCGTTTTCATTAACAAATTCAAGATGTATTAAATCTTTATTTACAAAATCCGAACTTATATGAACTCCTCCTGAGGCATTATAAAATTTAACTGCAAAACGATTTATTGGGATTATTGCATTATTAATATTTATTGTTCCTACGCCGGCAGAGGATATACCAGAAAGAAGAGAATTCTTTAAAAGATTAGATGTATCAGAACTATCAGAGCTAACTATGATAGGAGCATCCTTTTTAATTACAGATGCAAAGGCGGAACCAATTAGTGATGTAAATTCAGGAGTTATTTCAACATTAAAACTCCCAGATATGTCACGGTTCCCAAATAAGGTTTTTGATGCCCTTGTTCCCCAAACGAGGTTTTTACTGATTATAGCGTCTTCCTTAATTTTCTTAAAGGGCCAAATTTTAATATCCGGTTTTACTGTTACTCTTTCTGATATGTAGCACTCATGACCTATTACAGAACCTTCAAATAGGTTTGAACTATCCAGTATTTCAACTTTATTGCATACAATAGTTCCTCTGCACTGAACGTTTTTTCCTATATGCGAGTTATTCCATATTATACTTCTTTTAAGGCTTGCATTTTCTTCTATAACACAGTTATCACCTATTATCGTAAAACTATCTAAAAGAACATTGTTTTTTATGGTGCAGTTATTACCAATTAATACTGGAGGGTTTAATACAGCTGTATTTGATATCACTGTATTTTTTCCAATTAACACATTAGGTGATACTTCATTATAATTTTTCTTTACATCAACAAGATTTTTAAGTATATCAAAATTTGTTTCCCTGTAGGAATATAAATCTCCTATATCACACCAATATCTGTTTGTAATATATCCATACATAGGTACATTGTCTTTTAAAAGTTTTGGGAAAAGATCCTTGCTGAAATCAAAAGCTTCGCCTTTTTTATAATAATTAAAAACATAGGGTTCTAATATGTATATACCGGTATTTACAGTGTCGCTGAAAACTTCTCCCCAACTTGGTTTTTCAAGAAACCTTAAAATTTTTCCATTATCATCAGTTATTACAATACCGTATTCAAGAGGTATAGATTCTTTTTTCAATATTAAAGTTGCAGCTGATTTTTTTTCTTTATGAAAATTTATTGCTTCGTTTATATCGATATCTGTTAAAGCATCACCGCTTATAACTATAAATGTATCGTCAAGAAAATCCTTTGCATTTAAAACACTTCCTCCTGTTCCAAGGGGGGTTTCTTCAATAAAATAATGAAGGTTGATTCCAAATTCCTCTCCGCATCCAAAATAGTCTGTTATCGAAGATGGAAGATAATAAAGTGTTGCTGCAATATCTTTTATATCATACTTATTTAACAGATTTATTATATGCTCCATAACAGGTTTATTTATTATAGGTACTAACGGCTTTGGTATGCCGCTTGTAATAGGCCTTAGTCTTGTTCCTTCACCGCCAGCCATTATAACTGCCTTCATGGATTTCACCTTCCTATATAACTTATGCCTTTAAATGGACTATGCTTAATCGAATAGTTGTTAAGAGAATTTTTAATGGGTATTAATTATTTTTCCCTAAAAAAACATAAATTATTAATGATTAGCCTTTCCATTTAAAGACAACGATGCCAATAATCATTATTATTACGCCGAGTATTTTTGTAAAATGAAAATTACATCTTTCAGTTCCAAACAGCCCACAGCAATCGATAATGGCAGCAGTGACAAGCTGAGTTATTAAAATAATAGAAACAGCATAGGCAGGACTTAGCATTTTCATTCCTTTCATTACGGTGAAAATTATAAAAACTCCTAACAGCCCTCCAGAAAGGTATAATTTATTGACTTCTCCGATTCTTTTAATGTTTCCGTCTTTAAAAAATAAAAAAACTAAAAGAGTAATTAAAAAACCTGTTCCTTGAACAATCATATTTATTGTCCAAAGTCCAATTTTTTCTCCTACTCTTGTATTGAATACGCCTTGTATACTCATTAGAGCACCAGCAATTGCTGCAAATATAATTCCAAGCATGTTTTTGCCCAATATATCACCTCATGAATTAGTTTAACCAACTTTTAATTAATATATTTTAAATGATGAAGTATAATTGTTTATAAAGATTAGTATTAGTAAAAGGGGAGGAATACATAATGATTTTAAATAAAATAAAAATGATAGATGGACTTATAAATGTTAGAGATATTGATGATTCTATTATTATTGATTTGAGATATGCAACTGAAAACAATTTTTTAAATAAAAAAATATATGATATACCGGTATGTGTTCTTCAACTTAATACAGCACTAAAACTTTCAAAGGCAAATTCCTTTGCTAAGGATTTAGGATATAGGCTGAAGGTTCTTGATGCCTATAGACCCCTTTCAGTTCAAAAGATTATGTGGGATATTATTAAAAACGAGGATTTTGTTGCCCCATACTGGAGAGGCTCAAATCATAATAGAGGTGCTGCAGTTGATGTAACTTTAACCTTTGAAAACGGTGATGAAATTCTTATGCCATCGGATTATGATGAATTTTCAGAAAGAGCATCGATAAATTATAAAGATGCCCCAACAATAGCAATAGAAAATAGAGAACTTCTTTCAATGATTATGATTAAAGCAGGATTTTTAAGAATTGAAAGTGAGTGGTGGCATTTTAATGACAGTGAATATGAAAAGTATGGATTATATGATATTAGCTTAGAAAAATTTATATAAAGTAAAAGCTCCCTATAAGGGAGCTTATTTTGCGTCATTACTTTCTGAATGATCTGTTTTCGTTGTTTCTTCTTTGCTGCTTTCTTGCTTTTCTGCATTCTGGGCATCTTAATGGTTCATTTTCAAAACCCTTTTCTTTGTAGAAAGCCTGTTCTCCTTCTGTAAATATGAATTCTTTTCCGCAGTCTTTGCATACTAATGTTTTGTCTGCCATTTTCAAAAACCTCCTAAATTTGGGATTAGGGATTTAACGACTCAAAGACTCATACTCCCAAATTGAGGAGGATGGGGTCTTGGCTGGTTAAATCTCTATTAATTTATACTAATTAATTTTAGCATAAAATTCATTTATTTTCAATTATATAGTAAAAAATTTATGCTTTTTAGCTAAGAATATAGCACAATAAAAGCTTTGAAGTATTTAATATAGCATCCTTATGTGTTCTTTCATAGCTGTGGGATGCAAATACACCAGGACCTATAAGACCTGTTTTTAAATCATATCCTGAGGATAGGGCAGTGCTCGCATCAGAACCATAGTGGGGGTAAATATCTACTTTATAATCAATGTTGTTTTGAATACATATATTAACAAGTTTTTTCCTAAGTTCATAATCATAGGGCCCATGAGAATCTTTAGCGCATATACATGCAGCATATTCGCTCGAATTTTGTCCTTCTCCAGGAGCGCCCATATCTACAGCAATAAATTCTACTGTGTTTTCAGGAATGGAAGAAGCGGCTCCGTGGCCAACTTCTTCGTAATTGCTGAAGAAAAAATTAGTTGTGTATGGTAAAGAAATGTTATTCTCTATGATGTATTTAATAACTCCAAGAATTATTCCTGCGCTTGCTTTATCATCAAGATGCCTTGATTTAATGAAGCCACTTTCAGTGACTATTGTTCTTGTATCGAAGAATATAAAATCTCCAACGTTAATGCCAAGTTTTTCGATATCCTCTTTGCATTTTACTTTTTCATCTATTATAATTTCCATATTTTCAATTTTTCTTTCGATTTGGCCTGCATCGCCATGTATATGAACAGAAGGCTTTACAGTAAGAATTGTACCTGAAAATCTTTTCCCTTCACATGTTTCTATTATGCAGTTTTCACCCTCAATAGAGTTTAAAATAAATCCGCCTATTTTATCAAAGGATATTCTTCCATTTTCTTTTATAGATTTTACCATGGCTCCAAGAGTATCCACATGGGCAGATATTGTTCTTTGATTTTTATTATCATTGCCTTCTATAGTTGCAATAAGGGCACCTTTGTTTGTAATTCTATAGTTTATGCCTGAATTTTTTATGCTTTCTTCTATATATTTTACTGCCTTCATTGCATATCCGCTTGGACTTGGAATGTTTGTAAGATCAACTATGCTTTTTATAATATAATCTAAGTATTTTTCCATTTTATCACCCCTGATAAATATAAATTTTTATTAACAGCAAAAAGGCAAAGAATTTTTATTTCTTTGCCTCAATTTTAAATTCAAAGCTCATATCTATGCCTCCAGCAGCTACCTTTTCTACAAGAAGCTGAAGTTCCTTTGGAGTATTTATTTTAGCATGAATTATAAAAGCTTTGGTATCAATATCTCCGTTTATGGATTTTGATTCAGTATAGTATTTTATGTTATTTTCCTTTAATTCTTCTTCAATCATGTCTATGTCTTCTTTATATGAAGAAATCATTGAAGCCTTAATATAATCAAACATAAAATCACCTTATTCTATTATTATCTGGTTATAAGTTTTTTTGCCTTTTCTAACAAGCATCTTTCCATCTTTAAACATACTTTCATCAGCAACAGCATCTATGTCAGTTATTTTTTCATCGTTTACATAAAGTCCTCCCTGCTTTATGAGACGCTTTGCTTCAGCCTTTGAAGGAACTATTGAAGTTTCGAAAAGTATATCAACAAGCTTTGAGCCTATAAGGCTTGATGATATTGTTGATGTTGGAACGTGCTCTAAATCTCCGCCTGAGCCGAATAAGGCTTCGGCAGCTTTTTTAGCCTTTTCAGCTTCATCCTTACCGTGTACTATTTTAGTTATTTCGTATGCAAGAACTTTTTTAGCTTCATTTATTTCTTTATCCTTTAGAGAACCAAGTCTTCTAACTTCATCCATAGGAAGGAAAGTTAAAAGTGCAAGGCATTTTTCTACATCTGCGTCATCAATATTTCTCCAGTATTGGTAAAAATCATAGGGAGATGTTTTTTCAGGGTCAAGCCATACTGCGCCTTTTTCTGTCTTACCCATCTTTTTACCTTCGCTTGTTGTAAGAAGAGTAAAGGTCATTCCAAAGGCAGGCTTAGATTCCTTTTTACGGATTAATTCGACTCCTGCAATAATATTAGACCATTGATCATCTCCTCCAAGCTGCATTACGCATCCATATCTTTTGTTAAGCTCAAGAAAATCGTAACCTTGCATTATCATGTAGTTGAACTCGAGGAAAGTCAATCCTCTCTCCATCCTTTGCTTCACAGATTCTGCTGTGAGCATCCTGTTAACTGAAAAGTGAACACCAATTTCCCTTAAGAACTCTATGTAATTCAAATTTAAGAGCCAGTCAGCATTATTAGCCATTATAGCCTTGCCATCAGAAAAATCTATGAATTTTTCCATCTGCTTTTTAAAGCATTCAGCATTATGATTAATTTCTTCCTTAGTCAGCATTTTCCTCATATCAGTTTTTCCAGTAGGATCTCCAACCATTGCTGTACCGCCGCCTAAAAGCGCAATAGGTCTGTGACCTGCCTTTTGCATATGCGACATTACCATAAGCTGAAGAAAGTGGCCAACGTGAAGGCTGTCAGCAGTAGGGTCAAATCCTATATAGAAAGTTACCTTTTCCTTATCAAGAATTTCTTTTATTTCATCCTCATGGGTTAGTTGTGCGATGAATCCTCTTTCCTTTAAAACATCAAAAACAGACATTAATAAAACCTCCTGTTGAGTTTAAATAATTATTTCAGTATATTTTACCAGATAATCTTAAAAGTTTCAAATATAGATTTTTCAAGGATTGTAGTTTCTGTCAATATGTATTTTTATATTATAATTAGTATGAGATTGAAGTATCTTTTCCCTTATAGAGTTTAGTAGTTTTTCTTCATCTCCCTTTTTCACGTTTTGAGAAACTACGATATCGAACAATAAATTTCTATAATCACCATCACCTATAATTCTAAAGTCATGCATGGATAATACATCGGGGAATTCCTTTAATATATTGGATATTTCATTTTTAATTTCATTAATCATTTGATTATCAACATTTACAGGATCCATATGTATAACAAGTAGAATATTTAGTTTTTTTGAGATTTCATTTTCAGCTTTGTCTATTATTTCGTGGGCTTCCATAACGGGTATATTTGATGGTATTTCAGCATGAATGGATGCCATATATTTGTTAGCACCATAGCTGTGGATTATAAGATCGTGGGTTCCAATAACTCCTTTGTAACTTAAAAGCTCTTCAATTATTGAATTAACAAGTTCAGGTTCTGGAGCCTCTCCAAGAAGAGGACTTATAGTATCTTTAGTAAGATTGTATCCTGCAAACAATATAAAAAGAGATACGACAAGCCCCATATAACCATCTATGGGTAAAGAAATATATTTTGATAGTAAAAGGGATAGAGCAACAGTTGATGTAATAATTACATCGCTGAAGCTGTCGAGTGAAGTTGCATTAAGAGTATTAGAGGATATATGAGAGTTTAGATTTTTATAAAAGCTCCCCAGCCAAAATTTAACACCGATAGATAAAATAAGGACTAAAAATGATGTTAATTCAAAGGTTAACCTTACAGGATGCAGTATTCTTCCGATTGAGTCTTTTACAAACTGAAGACCAACAAATAAAACCATAAAGGATACCACAAGGCCTGCAATATATTCTCCTCTTCCATGACCAAAGGGATGATCCTTATCAGCAGGTTTGTCGGCGATTTTAAAACCTATTATTGTAACTATTGATGAACCTGTATCAGAAAGGTTATTGAAGGCATCTGCGGTTATAGCAACGCTGTTTAAAATAGTTCCAATAATAAATTTTACTGCGAAAAGCAGAATATTTACCAAGATACCAACAATTCCTCCGAGGTAGCCGTATCTTTGTCTATCGTCTTTTTTAGATTCTGGTATGAATTTTTTTATAATATAGTTGCTCAGCATATAATCACTCCAATTTTTTATATTTGAAAAATTAATAAATATATTATAACATATTATTCAAAAAATACTAATTTAGACTTAATACTAAATAAAATGCTTATTTTGTAGTATAATCAATATAATAGGAGGTGTTATTTTGTATAAAGACGTAGATTTTTTTGAATATTCAAAGGAAATTTTAAACCAAATAGAGAGGGGAGCTTTTCTTACTGTAAAGCATGGTGAAAAAGTTAACACTATGACTATTGGCTGGGGAAGTTTAGGAAGTATATGGCATAAACCTATTTTTATTGTTTTAGTTCGAGGTTCAAGATATACCTATGAATTAATTGAAAATGCAGAGGATTTTACAGTAAGCTTCCCATTAAAAGGACAGCTTGAAGAAGAACTTGTTGCCTGTGGGACAAAATCAGGAAGAGATATAGATAAATTAAAAGAATTTAATATTAAAATAAGGGAAGGCGTTTTAGTAAAAACCCCAATAATAGACGATTGTGATTTGCACCTCGAATGCAGAATTATATATAAACAGTTTATGGATGAGAATAAACTTTCAGATGAATGGATTAAGCAGACATTCTATAATAAAGGAGATTATCATTATGTATATTATGGAGAAATATTAAAATCATACATGAAAGAATAAATGGATGGGGGATTAAAAAATGGATTATGAAAAAAGGATATTAGAAGAAGTATTATCCTTAAGACCTGTATTTTGGGAAAATAAAAGAAAGCAGGATATCAGCATACTAAATAATATGGAGCTTTCCTATGATGATATAGTTGATGCCAAAAAGAGATTAGAACGTTTTGCACCTTTAATTAAAAAGCTTTTCCCTGAAACAGAGGACGGAATAATAGAATCCCCATTGATAGAAATATGTGATATGAGGGAAGAAATAGAGAAAACATATAATAAAGAAATAAATGGAAGATTGTTTTTAAAATGTGACAGTCATTTAAAAGTTGCAGGTTCAATAAAAGCGAGGGGAGGCATATATGAAGTATTAAAGCATGCTGAAAGCCTTGCAATTAAGGAGAATCTTTTATCTTTAGATGATGACTATTCAAAGCTATCGGATGAAAAGTTTAAAAAGTTTTTTTCAAATTATAAAATATCAGTAGGTTCAACAGGAAACCTTGGACTTAGTATAGGTATAATATCAGCAGCTCTTGGGTTTAAAGTAACTGTTCATATGTCGAGGGATGCAAAGGAGTGGAAGAAAAGCCTTTTAAGACAAAAAGGAGCAGTTGTAATAGAACATAGCGAAGACTACAGTAAGGCTGTAGAAAAAGGAAGGGAAGAATGCTTAAAGGATAAGAGAGCGTATTTTATTGATGATGAGAATTCAAAGGATTTGTTTTTAGGCTACAGTGTAGCAGCACTTAGACTTTTCAATCAGTTGAAAAAAGAAGGAATTTCAATAGATGATAAACATCAGCTTTATGTATATCTTCCCTGCGGTGTAGGGGGTGCGCCAGGAGGCATTACTTTTGGATTGAAGCATATTTTTAAAGATAATGTACACTGCTATTTTGTTGAGCCTACCCATTCACCATGTATGCTTTTAGGACTATTAACTGGTAAACATAGCAATATTCATGTTAAAGATTTTGGAATAGATAATATAACAGAAGCGGATGGTCTTGCAGTAGGTTCACCTTCAAAACTTGTATGTGAAATTGCAGATAAACTTATTGATGGTATTTATACTATAGAAGATGATGAACTTTTTAAACTTCTATTTTTAATAAATCAATCAGAAAAAATAAAGATTGAGCCTTCTGCAGCAGCAGGGCTTTTAGGCCCTGCAATGGTAGATTCTGATGAGAACGCAATTCATATAGCATGGGCAACAGGGGGACTATTTGTTCCTGAAGACTTATATTCTGATATGATTCAAAAAGGAAAGAAATTTTTGAATAAATAGTACTTGTAATGTATAAATATATATGTTAAAATCTCAATAATAAAATGAAACCTCAAGTAGAGGTGCTGCAATTAATAGTAATCTGTGGAGCTGGCTGCAAAGAAGCAGATGAAAGGAATTGTGGCCGAAGGGGATGGGAGCCGGACCATCTTGCCTGGCATTATGCAGAATATGCATAATGCTGTCACCAAAAGGTGGAGAGCTACAGGGGTTGTTTAAGTGCATTTATGCAGCTTAGGCAAGACCTAGCTGCTTATTTTTTTCAGGAGGTGTATTATGAGTACTATAGTACAAAAGTATGGAGGCAGTTCAGTATCAACGATTGAAAAGATAAAAAAAGTTGCAGATTGCGTAATTGAAAAGAGAAAACAGAATCATAAGGTTGTAGTAGTTGTTTCAGCAATGGGGGATACAACAGATGATTTAATATCTATGGCAAGGCATATTTCAGACCACCCAGATAAAAGAGAACTTGATGCATTATTATCCACAGGAGAAATGGTTTCAAGTTCGCTTCTTGCAATGGCAATTATTGAAAAAGGTTTTCAGGCGGTATCTTATAATGCTTTCCAGATTAAGCTCAAAACCGATGGAACATACGGAAAATCTTTAATCAAGGAAATTGATACTGGACTTATTGAAAAATCTCTTAATGAGGGGAAAATAGTTGTTGTTGCAGGGTTTCAGGGTATTTCCTATGAAGGCGATTTAACAACCCTTGGAAGGGGAGGCTCGGATACCACTGCAGTTGCATTAGCCGTAAAGCTCGATGGAATTTGTGAAATTTATACGGATGTGGACGGAATATATAGCGTTGATCCAAGATTATACAGTGATGCAAAAAAACTTGATAAAATCAGCTATGAAGAGATGCTTGAGCTATCAAGCCTTGGTGCTCAGGTAATGCATTCCCGCTCCGTAGAACTTGGGCAAAAATATTCAATTCCAATATATGTTGGATTAAGCTGCAGCGATATAAAAGGAACTTATATAATGGAGGTAAATGATATGGAAAGTAAACCAATAACAGGAATAGCAGTTTCGGATGATGATATTGCAATAACCATAAAAGATGTTAAATACGATATAAATCTTTTATCCTTGATATTTGAAACTATTGCAGAAAGAAAAATAAATGTAGATATGATAAGCCAGACTTCACCAATCAATGGATTTGTAAATATTTCCTTTACAATACCTAAAAATGATAAAGATGAATGTATTGATGTTTTAAAAGGGTTTGGATATAACAGTTTAGCTGTTGATGAGAATATCACGAAATTTTCTGTTGTGGGAATAGGCATGAAAACCACATCAGGAGTTGCGGCAAGGCTTTTTAAGATATTTTCAAACAATAAGATAGAGGTAAAAATGATTACAACTTCTGAAATAAGAATTACCTGTGCAATTAATAATGATGAAAAATTAAAGGCTGTTCAGCTTATAGCGAAGGAGTTTAATCTATAATTTTGTAGAAATATTAATAATAGTGCTGAAAAGTGATATAATATAGTTGCAGTAAGATTTATGGGAGGATAATAAATGATTAATAATTTAACAAAAGCAGCAGCAATAATTATATTATCAGCACTATTAACAGCCTGTTCGATAAATACTGAGGCTAAAACAGCAAATCAAGTAAAACAAGAGGAAAGTAATATTCAAAATATATCCCAGAATGTGGCTGAAAAGATTGAGGACAAGCCTGATAACAGTTCAATAATACCTAATGAAGCAGGAAAGATTATGATACTTATGTATCATGATATTGGGCAAAGGGAAGGAGAATGGGTAAGAACTCCTGAAAATTTCAGAAAGGACCTTCAAACTCTTTATGATAAGGGTTATAGATTAATAAGCGTAAAGGATTATATTAATGGAAATATAAATGTTCCTAAGGGAACAACTCCAGTTATTATTACCTTTGACGATGGCACATTAGGACAGTTTAATATGATAAAAACAAATGAAGGCTATACAGTAGATCCGAACTGTGCAGTGGGAATACTTGAAGATTTTAATAAGAAACATCCTGATTTTGGACAGAAGGCTACCTTTTATGTGTATTATCCTGTTCCCTTCAGACAAAAGGACTTAATAGATTTGAAGTTTAAACATTTAACAAATGATGGAATGGATATTGGAAATCATACCTTCAGCCATGAGAATTTAAGGAATCTCAGCAAAGAGGATATACAAAAGGCTTTAGGTAAAAATGTTCTTGAAACTAAAAAGTATCTGCCTGACTATGAGGTGGACAGCCTTGCCCTTCCCTATGGAATAAAACCAAAGCTTGAAAATTTGAAACAGTATGTTGTCAGGGGAGAATATTCAGATATAAAATATGAAAATAAAGCAGTACTTCTTGTGGGTTCTAATCCTGCATATCCAATTTATAGTACAAAAACTAAAACAGATGCTATACCAAGAATCAGGGCAAGCGAGATGAATACTTCAGGTACAGGACTTTATGACTGGTTAGAATATTTTGATAAGCACCCGAAGGAGAGATACATTAGCGACGGCGATGTGAATACTATAAGCATCCCTATTGATAAAGAGAAGGAAATAAATAAAGATAAACTTAATAGTAAAGAAGTCATTTTAATAAAATAGTTTATTTAAAATATATAAGCCCTTAATACTGGCAAAATCAATATAAAGTTTTTTACAAGGGAAAATATTGATTATGCAGTATTAGGGGTTTGTAGTTTCTTATAAATAAATCATAAAATATGATTTAAAAAAATTATTGTCATATAGATGCTTATAATATAAATTTTTTGTAAAAATATGAATTATGCTTTTTTATATTGATTTTTTGTTTTATAATTTTAATGGTAAATTCAACTTAGGAAGAGGTGCTTGAATTGAAGTTTATTATTCCAGCTTTAGTTGGCGCATTAATAGGTTACATAACTAATTATCTTGCAATTAAAATGCTCTTTAGGCCCTATGAGGAGGTTAAAATCTTAGGATTCAAAATTCCATTTACACCCGGTCTTATACCTAAAGAAAAAAACAGGATAGCTAAAAGCGTTGGGGAAGCAGTAGGAGTACATCTTTTAACTTCTGATACTATAGTGGAAACTCTGTTCAGCGAAAGAGTAAATGATGAAATTAAAAGTTATATAGAAAAAAAACTATTATTTATTAAGCAAAGTAATAAAAAAATAAAAGATGTATTGGGAAAATACAATGTTAAATGTGAAAATATTAAATTTAGCATAAGTAAAAGATTATCAGAATTTATTTTAAAAACAATAAAGAAAAATTATACAAGGGATAAAATAGGTTTTCTGGTTGAGAATTTTATTGTAAATAAATTTGATTATATAATTAACAGTTCATTTTTTGACAAAGCACTTACTAATATAAATATAATAATTGAAAAAGCAATAGATAAATCCAAAAATTATTTAAAATTTAAAGCAGTGCAATGGACAAACGGTCTAAAAAATGATGAAAGAATGGTAATACAAATAATACCATCAGATATAATAAACAATATAAAAATACTTATTTCCCAAAACAGTGATAAACAGGCTGAATTTTTAATTGATATAATAAGCAGACAGGATACAAGAGAAGAAATTAAAAAAAATATATCATCTATTATTGAACAGAATTTTGGGAAATTTGTTACTATGCTTATATCTGCTGATTATGTATCAGAAAAGATACTTTTATCCATTGAAAGTTTTTTAAGAGATACAAAGAATCATTCAAAAATTTCAGATTTAATTTTAGATGCTTTTGATAAAGTTCTTGAAATAAAAATATCTAATTTAATGTCCTTTGTTTCTGATGAAACTAATATTAAATTGGTAGATGAAGTAGTAGAAAAAATATCAGATTTTGCTTTAAACGAGGAAAGTAAAAATGTAATAAAAGAAACTTTAAGAGAAATTATTGCTTCAAATAAACAAGAAATAGGTACAGGGTTTAAAGATGCTATATGCGATATTATAGAAAGGCAGATAGAATCCTTGGAATTTGAAAATTTATTGAATAAATTAACTGTATATATAGTAGATTACATTTTTAATATTTCATTATCGGATTTATTCGCAGATGTAAATATAAGCATGATAAGTAAGTTTACTGACTTTTTAAGGGAGAATTTTGGAGAATTTATAAAAGATAAGGCAGCCACCATTGTAGAACTTATTGATATTCCATCTATGGTGGAGAGCAGAATAAACAGTTTTGATGCACAGTTTGCTGAAAAGGTAATTATTGAGGTTGCCAATAAGGAGCTTAAGGCGATAACGTGGCTTGGAGCGCTTCTTGGAGGTATAATGGGGATTTTGACGCCGTTTTTAAATTCTTTGATTAATAAATAAAATAAAGCTCATAAAACTGCACAGCCAATCTTTTCCGTTTATTTAGAAACTCTAAGACTTGCTTCCTTGAAAATTAAGAACTTTTGGAACTCGCTACGCTCAAACAACCAAAAGTTCTAAAATTTTCAGCGTCAGCTTCGTCAAGAGTTTCTAAAATTCACTTTATATTGGCCTTAGCAGTATTATGAGCTCAGCCTTATTATATGGTTTTATGGTATTCTCCTTGCACGGTTATAGTCGCTTCTGTTAAGAGGAGATATTTTAATAACGTCGCCGGTTCTTGGAGCATGAATGAAGCAGTTGTCTCCAACATAAATTCCAACATGATGGATAGGATTACCAAAGAATACAAGATCCCCTGGCCTTAATTCATTTCTTGAAACTGGTATACCTTGGGTTGCCTGATCCCGCGATACTCTGTATAAATTTTTCCCAAAATGAGCAAAAACATATCTTGTAAAACCAGAACAATCGAAACCATTTGGAGTCTCTCCGCCCCATACATATTTTACACCAAGGAATTTCATAGCATAGGCAACTACTGCTTCACCGCTGTAGCTTGCGGTGCTTTTATTAGCATATTTTTTTTTCAATTCTGCTATCTGTTTTTTAGTAGCTTCTATATCCTTTTGATACTGAGCAATTCTTGCAGCATAGTATCTTCTTTTTTGCTCAAGCTGAGCTATAAGTCTTTGCTGTTCATCTTTTTTAGCGTTTAAAGATTGGAGCTTATTTTGATTTTCTGCTTTTAATTCAGCGAGCTTATTTTTTTCATTAACGAGTTTTTCTTTTTCTATTACAATTTTTTCCTTTTTGTTTTTTAAATCGTTTATAAGATTGTTATCATAGACAACGATTTTTTTTATCATATCATATCGGGCAAGAAAATCGCTAAGGTTTTTTGAAGATAGAAGTATATATAAATAGCCCAAGTTGCCATTCATATAAAGAACTCTCATTCTTTGGTTAAATATCTGCTGCTCTTTTTCTATATCCTTTTGCGCATTCTTTATATTTTTTTCGGCAATTGAAATGTTTTTCTTTGTTTCATTTATTTTATTATTTAAATCACTTATCTGATTTAAAATATCTTCAATTTGACCGTCTAATATTTCAATGCTGCTTTCCATTTGATCCATTTGACGTAAAATATCATTGTATGTATTTCTGCTTTGCTGAAGCTGCCTTTGCTGAGTTTTTAATCTATTTGAAAGCGGATCAGCTATTGCTGTTGTTGATAAAAAAACAGACAATGTTAATCCAACAATAAAAGTTATATGAATTTTCTTCAAGCTTGTCCCATCCCTTCAGAAAAAAATATTATGTATAAAAAATCATAAACATGTCGTATAATTATATAAAATATTATAACATTACTATATAATAAAATCAAAATAGCAAATTTTGGTTTAATATGATAAATTAAAACTAACAAAGGTTAAAATTTATTTTTGGTGGTGTATTATGTTAAATGAATTACAAAGATGCGAAATTATAGAAAAGATTCCTGTGGGAGTTATTGTAGTAGATACTGAGAAAAAAATAATTGAGATAAACAGAAAGGCAAAGGATATATTTGGAATTAAATACAGAATTGATTTAGGACATGATGAAGGGAAAATAGAAGAGGGAGATATAGTTATTATTGGAGACAACTCTATTGGACTTGATGATGGAGGAATTGATAATAATGATTTTAAAAGCTTAGGGATAAAAGAGAAAATAAAAAAAGGTTCTGCTTTTGTTTACATAGGAAAATATAAAATTGGAGGAGAATATAAATGTAAAGATGTACAAAGCAGAGAAATTTTAAGCTTAGAAAAATATATTTCAGGTAAACAATGTAAAGTGGAAATAGATTTTTTAAGTAAGATGATAAATATTAAAGTTGATGAAAAACAATTTCCATATAAATATATTAAAGGAATTGGACATGTTGTTATTTTAGATAGAAAGAGTGGAAACATAAAATTTTATCAAAGCAAAGGATACAGCGTGAGGAAAGAAGATTTAAAAAGCATTTTAAACGGTAAAACTTTTATGAAAAAGTTTTCAGGTTTAGATATGGAAACTGATGTTATTGGAGAAAAAATAATAGATGTTTTAGGAACTTCAGCAGGAATTCAAACTTTAATAAAGGCTGTCGAAGGGAATGAAACGAATTTTGTTAATGAATATGATGAAATAAATGGAAGACCAGTGAGATGCAGTGTATATCAGATTAAGAAAAAGAATAAAATTGATGGTGCATTCATATTGGTTGAAGATTTATCAGAAATAAATAAAATAATAAATGAAAAGGAAGAAATACTAAAAAAGCTTCTTGAGATTGAAGATACGGTATATAATCCCTTTGATTCTATTATTGGCGAGAGCAAAATAATACAGGAATTAAAATGTTATGCCAAAAAAGCGGCACTTTCTAATTCTACTATTCTTCTTCTTGGAGAGAGTGGTACCGGTAAAAGTAAGCTCGCCCGTGCGATTCATGAATATAGCGATAGAAAAGAAAAGAGATTTGTTGAATTGAATTGTGGTGCTTTATCAGAAAATTTACTTGAAAGCGAGCTTTTTGGTTATGAAAAAGGAGCATTTACTGGAGCGAGAAAGGAAGGTAAAAAGGGATTAATTGAAAGTGCACAGGGTGGAACTCTTTTTCTTGATGAAATATCCGAAATGCCTTTGAATTTGCAGGTAAAACTGCTCCATGTTATTCAAAATAAAAAGTTTCTTCCTGTTGGTTCTATTGAACCTAAAGATATTGATGTAAGGTTTATATGCGCTTCAAACAGAGACTTAAAAAAGATGGTAGAGAATGGAGAGTTTAGAGAGGATTTATATTATAGAATAAATGTTATTCCAATACTAATCCCTCCACTAAGAAGCAGAAAGGAAGATTTATATCTATTAACTGAATCTTTAATAAGAGAAATAACAAAAAAAGAGAACATGGATTATAAAGTTTTGTCAGATGAAGCCTTTAATAAATTATATTCTTATGATTTCCCAGGAAATGTAAGAGAGCTTGAGAATATTTTGGAAAGAGCAGTTAACATTTGCGAAGGAAATACAATTACTGATAAGGAAATTATGCTCAATTATGATAAAAGTATTTCAACAAAAACCTTAAAAGAAATACTTGAGGATGCAGAAAAAAAAGCAATAGTAAACTGCTTAAAAAAATACGATGGTGATAAAAATATGGCTATGAAGGCTCTTGATATTAAAAAGACATCTTTTTATGAAAAAATAAAAAAATATGGAATCAAACTATAGTTCATAAATACGGAATACTATCCGCAAAAACGGAATCAAAATTCTATTATAATAAGGAATGATAATAGAATTTTGATTCCGTTTTTGCGGATAAAAAGTGTACATTGAATAGTAAAGCCCTATTATGCTGATTGAAAATTCTTCAGTATAATAGGGCTTTGTTTGGCATAGTATTTGCAGTAATAAAAATAAAAAACTTTGGAGGAAGCTATGTTAGGATACGATTTTATAGATTATAATGAAAAGGGAAATCTTACTATATCAGGATGCGACTGTGTAGAACTTGCAAAAAAATATGGAACCCCTCTTTATGTTATGAGTGAAGATGAGATAAGGAGAAGATGTAGAGAAATCAGAGAAAATCATATTGAAAAATATAATGGTTTTGCAGTTTATGCGAGCAAAGCTTTCTTAAATAAGGAGATGTGCAGAATTATAAAAAGCGAGGGGTTAGGACTTGATGTGGTTTCAGGAGGAGAGATATATACTGCTTATTCTGCTGAATTTCCAATGGATAAGGTTATTTTCCACGGAAACAATAAGACGATGGAAGAACTTGAGATGGCAATTAAGTATGGAGTTGGAAGAATAGTAGTAGACAATTTTTATGAAATAGACTGCCTTGAGGAACTATTAAGCGTTGAAGATAGAAAAATAGATGTTCTTATAAGGATTACACCAGGGATTGATGGTCATACTCATGAATTTATTAAGACAGGACAAGTTGATTCTAAATTCGGTTTTTCTATTTTTGATGATAGTGCAGACAGAGCTTTTCAAAGGTTATTAAATCTTAAAAATATTAATATAAAAGGATTCCATTCACATATAGGTTCACAGCTTCAAGAAAATGAAATATACAAAAAAGAAATTGAAGTTTTGGCTTCATATGTTAAAAAGATTAAAGATTTATATAACTTTGAGGTTGATGAATTAAATGTAGGAGGAGGGTTTGGAATATACTATGTTGAAGGCGATATAAGGAGGAACATATCGTTCTTTACTGATGTTATAAACGAAACAGTAATATCAGAATTTAATAGATTAAACCTTAAAAAGCCTCTTGTCATAATAGAACCTGGGAGATGGATTGTTGGGGAGGCAGGAATAACTCTATACACAATAGGATGCATAAAGGAGATTAAAGGTGTTCGAAAATATGTAAGTGTAGATGGAGGAATGGCAGATAATCCAAGACCACCCTTATATGATGCACAATATACTGCTGTTTTAGCAAATAAAATAAATAGAAACGATGAAGAAATAGTTACTATAGCAGGAAAGTGCTGTGAATCTGGAGATATACTTATAAAGGATATTAAGCTTCAAAAGGTTGAAAGCAAAGATATATTAGCAGTACTGAGCACAGGCGCATATAATTACTCGATGGCAAGCAATTATAATAGAATGAGAAAGCCAGCTGTAGTGATGGTTTTTAGCGGCAAAGACAGGGTGATTGTAAAAAGAGAAAGTTATGAAGATTTGATTAGATATGATGTTTAAAAAACAGATTTAAAAGCAGGGCAAAGCCCTGTTTTTTAAATTTTGTTAACATGTTAAATTATGGAATAAAAAAATTGAAGTATGTTAAGAAAATATCGCCAATTTTAAGAAAATTTCTAAAATACATTTACGAGCCTTATTATATTAATAGAAAAAAATTGCATAAATATACAGAAAAATTATATGGAATAACATAATATTCCATACATAGAAAATTTGAGAATGTAATAAATACAAGGATATGTTAAACTATTAGCAATTGCAAAACAATTCAAAACATATTATAATAATTTATGCTATATTATATTTATTCTATTTAAAGGAGGAGCTTTGTTTATGGAATCATTTGCAAAAATCATTTCAACAATCGACGGCTTTATATGGGGATGGCCGCTGCTTATTATGCTTCTTGGTACACACATATTCTTAACCTTTAGATTAAGGTTTATACAAAGGTATATCGGAAAGGCAATCAAGCTTTCAGTAACAAAGGATGATTATGGTTCAGGGGATGTAAGTCAGTTTAGTGCTCTTGCAACAGCTCTTGCTGCAACAATTGGAACAGGAAATATAGTTGGTGTTGCAACGGCAGTAGCATTAGGGGGACCTGGTGCAGTGCTTTGGACATGGCTTACAGGTGTATTTGGAATAGCAACAAAATATGCCGAAGGACTTTTAGCAGTTAAGTATAGAGTAAAAACCTCCGATGGCACTATGGCAGGAGGGCCTATGTATGTTCTTGAATACGGTATGAAAAAGAAGTGGCTTGGAGTATTATTTGCATTGTTTGCAAGTTTAGCAGCCTTTGGAATAGGATGTATGGTACAAGCTAACTCAATAGCTGTTATGGTAAATGAAACTTTTAAAATACCAACTTATATAACAGGTATTATAATGGCTGTATTAACTGCAGTAGTAATACTTGGAGGTATAAAGAATATAGCAAAGGTATGCGATATCCTTGTTCCATTCATGGCAGGGTTCTATGTTTTAGGATGCATTATACTTCTTATTATGGGTTATAAAACAATTCCAGCGACAATTGCGCTTATCTTTAAGTCAGCATTTACTGGACAGGCAGCCTTTGGAGGTTTTGCAGGTTCAACGCTTATGATGGCTATGAGATATGGTGTGTCAAGAGGACTTTTCTCGAATGAATCAGGTCTTGGAAGTGCTCCTATAGTTGCAGCAGCAGCACAGACAAGAAATCCTGTAAAACAGGCTCTTGTATCTGCAACAGGAACTTTCTGGGATACAGTGGTTGTATGCGCTATGACAGGTATAGTTCTTGTTAATTCAGGTAAATGGGCAGAAGGATTAAAAGGTGCAGCACTTACAAAAGCAGCATTCTCTCAGATACCTGTTGTTGGACCAATAGTTCTTACAATTGGACTTTTAACCTTCGTATTTTCAACAATACTAGGATGGTCATATTATGGTGAAAAATCAATAGAATATCTGCTTGGTAAAAAGGCAATACTTCCATATAGAGTATTATGGGTAATATTTGTATATTTAGGCTCAGTATTCTCACTTGGTTTAGTATGGGATTTATCAGATCTTGCAAATGGACTTATGGCACTGCCTAACCTTATAGCTTTAATAGCTCTGAGTGGGGTTATAGTTAGTGAAACTAAAAAGTATTTATGGGATGATAACCTTGAGGCTATTTCAGAAGAGTCAATACCAATAAGAGAAAAATAAAATAGGCACCCTTTTGGGTGCTTTTTATTTATATTCTTTTATATTTTTATAATCTACATAATAAATATTGCTGTTATTTGTTATAAAACAGCTTGAAATAAAAGTATTTCCTTCTATTGTTATGCATATCTTATCAGTATTAAAATAGTCTCCAAGAGTATTAATTATACTTTGTAATATTATTTTTTCATATAGAGCATTAAGCTTAAGCCAATTTAGAAAATCCTTTGAGAAGTCAACATAAACTGTATGTTCAGGATAATTAAAATAAAGTTTATTTATTTTGGTGTCGTCAGAAATTAGGTTTAAAGTATTAAAGGGAGCACTTTTAAAATTCTTTTCAATTATATCCTTTAATAAATCATTTGTCTTAAAGTATTCTTTGTTTTTTATATATATAATATTGCTGCTGTTATCAGGATAATAGAATTTTATTATTTGTATAAGCTTTGAACTGTTTTCTACTTTATCTATTACTGTTTCTGATATTGAGTTGTTATCTTTATATATTGTTTTTATTGGTCCAAAACCTAAGGCATAATAATCTATTTTTGTAGAGTCTTTAGATTTAGTAGTGACTTCGAGACATTTAAATCTGCCTATGGGAGTTTCAACATCCATATCTATACCTGAAATAAACCTTTTGCTTCCATTAGGCAAAGTCCAGCTGTTACCTAATTTTATAGGTTCTTTTAGTAATATTTCAGGCTCTTTGTTTACATAAGATGTTAAATCGTCAATATAATTAAATTCATCCCTTAAAGTTAATAATTTAAGTTCCCCATTATCGGATTCAATTACCTGACCTGTTACAGTTGAAGGAGTCACGATTCTAAGCTGAATTCTATTTCCTTTTATATAATCAATATAAACTGTTCTGCTGCTATAGTTATTTCCCAAGCTTTGATAGGATATTTTAAAGTTGCCTTTAAAAGTGAAAAAGTCGCTTATTTTATAATTTGAATTTTTATCTTTATATTTCGTTTCAATTGAAGAGGGCGAACATGAAGAAAAAAACAATAAGCAAATTAAAGATAAAAAAACAAGAAATCTTCTCACAATATCCCTCCCTTTATGTTATTAACAATATTATACAATAATATGGAAGGAATTAACATACATATATTTGTATTCATATAAACAAAATAATAATTTAAATTTTATTAATTCATTTAAAATATAATTATATTAAAGTGTTCTATTGATATTCTTTAACATTTTTATAATCGACGAAGAAGGGTTCTCCTTCTTTAACTTCAAAATGACCTGAAGAATATGGAATGCCGTCAAGTGTTATATATACCTTATCAACATTGTAATGATCACCTAAAGTGTTGGTTACGCTTTGAAGTATAAGGCTTTCCAAAGAAGAACCTGCGTTCATTTCAGAAACAAATTCCTTTGAAAAATCCACATAAACTTTATTTTCGGCTCTATTTAAGTATAGGCTGTTTATTTTAGTACTGCTGCTCATCAATTTAAAGTTTCCCTTAGGAGATTTTTTAAAGTACTTTTCAAATACATCTTTTAAATTATCGTTTGTTTTAAAAACAATTTTTTCCTTCATAAAAATCGTTCTATCATTATTAAAATCAGGATAGTAGAATTTGATAGTCTGATTTACTAAAGCATCTTTTTCAACCTTTGACAAATTTGTTTCTACAGTAAAATCCTTTGATTTGTAAAGAGTTTTAACATGACCTATATTTTGTACATAATAATCATAGGTTGTTGAATCAGGATATTCTGTTGTAACTTCTAAAGCTTTGAATTTTCCGTAGGGAACTTGAATGTCAACATCGGTATTTGAAATATATCTTTTATAACCATTGGGTAAGGTCCAGCTTGTTCCT
Organism: Caloramator quimbayensis; assembly: GCF_900167605.1. Taxonomy (GTDB): domain Bacteria; phylum Bacillota; class Clostridia; order Clostridiales; family Caloramatoraceae; genus Caloramator_B; species Caloramator_B quimbayensis. Next base: position 90,320 of record NZ_FUYH01000006.1, read on the forward strand.
TTTTTGAGAGGCTCTTTTAATAGTATTTCTGGATTACTATTATCATAGGATGTCAAATCATCACGGTTATAGAATTCTTCAACAGAAGCAATTAACCTTAATTCTCCATCTTTGTTTTCAATAACCTGACCAATAATAGTTCCTGGGTTCAAAACTCTTAGTTGAACTCTATTACCTTTAATATAATCAATATATGTTTCCTTCTCAGCATATTCATTTCCTATACCTTCATATTTCATCCTTATGTTTGGAGTAAAAGGAAAATAATCACTAATTTTAGGAGTAATTTCTTGAGATGGTTCATTAGAAATATTGTTTTGTTTATAAGGAACATTAGAACAGGAAGTCAATGAAAGTGTTAATAAAATTATAATAAATATTCTTTTCATTTTTACCTCCTTTTTACCGCTGTACTGCGATAAAAAATATAATAGTGTTTTAAATGAATTGATTACTAAGTTCTTTGTGATTATTATACTACTAATTTTAGTAAATTTATACATAATTATATTGATGGAGTTTAAACAAAAACTGCATATTATTTTTACTTTTGTAGAAAATAATCATTGAAAAAGGAGGAGATAAAATTGATAAATAAAGAGCAGCTTATGGCTGTAGCAGCAAGTTGCAGCGAATATAGTCCCAAAAAAAATGATAATTCATTTTTAAACTACAGCGGGGTTAGTTGTGAAAACTGTTCCCATTATGATGGAAATCGATGTATGATAAACGTTTATGACAAGGTTCTTAATGGATTGGACCAATCTTAATATTATTTTGTAAAAAAATATTGGATTTGCCGCCTTTTAGTATATAATGATATTAAGGATATTATATACTAAAAGGTGGTGTTATTTTGAATAGAAATATTTTTGTGGGGCTTTTACTCGTTGGAATAGGAATTATACTTATCATTCAAAGAACTCTGGGAATCGATATTAATATATGGAATTATTTGTGGCCTTTTTTTCTTATAGTATTAGGAATCATGATACATTATAATTTTTTTGCTGGTAGAGATAAATCAAACAGCTTGATTTTTGGAGGCATATTATTAACCTATGGGTTATTATTTATTTTTAATACTATAACTAATGGCATGTACCATAGTGACTTATATTTTGTTTATCCTTTGGGCATAGGCATAGGTTTTTTTGAAAACTATATTTTGGGGAATAGAGATAATAAGAGTCTGATGATATCGATAATTTTGATTGTAATTTCGATTTATATAGCTTTAAAACAAATATTACCAGAATTCTATAATATAAGGGATTATTTGTTTCCTGTATTTATTATAATATTTGGTATATATTTGCTTTTTAAAAATAAAAAATAAATGTAAGAATAAAAGTATAGCCCATAATATTGATAAATTCAGTATTACGGGCTACGTAAATTTAATAAAAATAGTGAATTAATTTTACTATTTCATATTTTCAACTACTGCCTGTGCAAATTCTGATGTTTTAGTATTTCCTCCAAGATCGAAAGTCCTGTATTTTGCATTTTCAAGTACAATTCTTAGTGCATTTTCAATTTTTGTGGCAGCAGAAAATTCTCCAATATATTTTAACATCATTACAGCAGAAAGTATGGCAGCAGTTGGATTTGCTTTATTTTTGCCTGCAATATCAGGTGCTGAACCATGCACAGGCTCAAATATTGCTGCATCTAAACCTATGTTTGCACCTGGGACCATCCCAAGACCGCCAACAAGACCTGCTGCAAGATCAGATAATATATCCCCATATAAGTTAGGCATTACAAGAACGTCGTATTTTTCAGGAGACAAAACAAGCTTCATACTCATTGCATCAACTATCATCTCTTCGTATTCAATTTCTGGGTAGTTTTGAGCTATTTTTCTTGTACAGTTTATAAAAAGACCATCGGTGCATTTCATTATGTTTGCTTTATGAACTGATGTAACCTTTTTTCTCTTTTCATTTACTGATAGCTTAAATGCGAAATCTGCAATTCTTTCACTTGCTTTTCTTGTAATTATTTTGATGCTCTCTGCAGCATCATCTCCTATCATGTGTTCTATACCTTTATATAAATCCTCAGAGTTTTCTCTAACGATTATTAAATCAACATCTTCAAACCTTGAGGGAATGCCCTTAAAGGTTTTTACAGGTCTTACATTTGCATATAAATCGAATATCTGTCTTAATGTAACGTTCACACTTTTAAATCCTGTTCCAATAGGGGTGGTTACAGGACCTTTTAATGCGATTTTATTCTTATTTATAGAATCAATTACATTCTGGGGGAGGGGAGTGCCGTATTTTTTTATTGCATTTTCCCCAGCTTCAACTACATCCCAATTAAAACCTATACCGCAATTTTCAAGAACAAGTTTTGCAGCGTTTATAACCTCAGGACCAATCCCGTCTCCGGGTATAAGTGTAATATTATAACTCATAGTATACCTCCTATAATCTGCTGTTTTGTTTTGTGTAATTTAATAATCCTCCATGTATTAACATTTCAATCTGTCTGTCAGTAATATTAAGAAGCATCTTATATTCTGTATTTTTTGTTTTGTTTTTAATTATAACAGTCTTATTTTTAACCTGACTGATTGAGGATTCTATAGATAAATCATCTAATTCATCTATATCGTCGTAGTCAGAAGGATTATCGAATATAAGAGGAAGTATTCCATTATTAATAAGATTTGCCATGTGTATTCTTGCAAAGGATTTAGCAAGAACTGCCTTTATCCCAAGATACAGAGGAACCAAGGCCGCATGCTCCCTGCTTGAACCCTGTCCATAGTTTTCCCCAGCTATAATAAATCCTCCATTGTATTTTTTCGCTTTTTCAGGGAAGGATTTATCACAGGGAGTTAAACAATATTCTGAAAGATAAGGTATGTTTGATCTATAAGGTAAAAGCTTTGCATTAGAAGGCATTATATGGTCAGTTGTAATATTATCACTAAGCTTAATAAGGACCTTTCCATATACATTATCAGAAAGGGGGAGCGCCTTTGGGAAAGGTTTTATGTTAGGACCTCTTTGTATTTCTATTTCATCAGGATTTTCCGATGGAGGTATTATCATATTATCGTTTATTATAAATTTATCAGGCATTTCAATTTTTATATTATTTTCAATATCAAGATTTCTTGGATCAGTTATATATCCAGTAATAGCTGATGCTGCAGCAACTTCTGGGCTTACTATATAAACCTTGGCAGATGAGGTTCCAGAGCGCCCTTCAAAGTTTCTGTTAAAAGTTCTTAAAGATACAGCATCCGTTGAAGGAGATTGACCCATACCAATACATGGGCCGCAGGCACATTCTAATATTCTTGCTCCTGCTGATATTAAAACTGACAATCCTCCATTTTGAGATATCATGTTAAGAACCTGCCTTGAGCCGGGTGAAATTACTAAGGATACATTTTCAGCAACTGTTTTTCCTTTAAGTATTTCAACTGCCTTCATAATATCTGTATAGGATGAATTAGTACAACTGCCTATTGCAATCTGATCAACTTTTATACTTTTTAATTCAGATACTTTTTTAATGTTATCAGGGCTATGAGGACATGCAGCTAAAGGTTCAAGGCTTAACAAATCCACTACTATTTCCTCATCATATTCAGCATCATCATCGGCTTTTAGTTCAATAAAATCTTTTTCTCTTCCTTGTGCTTTTAAAAACTTATAGGTCTGCTCATCTGATGGGAAAATAGATGTAGTTGCTCCAAGTTCAGCTCCCATATTTGCGATTGTAGCTCTTTCAGGAACTGATAAGCTTTTAACCCCATCACCTGTATATTCGAGTATTTTTCCAACTCCGCCTTTTACAGAAAGTCTTTTTAATATTTCAAGTATTATATCTTTTGCAGAAACGCAAGGATTAAGAGAGCCTGTTAGTTTAACATTGATTATTTTAGGCATTGTAATGTAATAAGGGCCTCCGCCCATTGCAACAGCTACATCAAGACCACCAGCGCCTATTGCAAGCATTCCTATTCCTCCACAGGTTGGTGTATGGCTGTCAGAACCAAGAAGAGTCTGTCCTGGAACTGCCCATCTTTCAAGATGTACCTGATGGCATATTCCATTGCCGGGCTTTGAAAAGAATATTCCGTGTTTTTTAGCAATAGTTCTTATATAAGCGTGGTCATCAGCGTTTTCAGGGCCTGTTTGAAGAGTGTTGTGATCAATATAGGCTACAGATTTTTTTGTTTTTACTCTATCGATTCCCATAGCTTCAAATTGAAGATATGCCATTGTACCTGTAGAATCCTGAGTCAATGTTTGGTCTATTTTTATTCCTATTTCACTTCCTGATATGAAATCTCCAGAAACCAAATGATTTTTAAGTATTTTTTTTGCTAAACATAATTTCATGTTTATTCCCCCAACTATATATTTTTTATCTTTAAATTTCTATTTATCTTTCTATTTTTAAATTTGTAATCTTTTTTAGATGCAGTATTATTGATTTTAGATAGCAAGTCAGGCATATATTTTTTTACCGATTCTTCAAGTTCGCTATTGCTTATAACTGTTGTTCTGCCCTTTTCGTACTCGCTGTCCACCCAATCCTTTATTTTTTGAACTATAGGATGTTTTTTGTCTATTTTATTATCAGCTAGTTTAAAATACGTATTAATCCATGCTGCTATTCCTGCAAGGCCTGAGTATTCATTTACTGCAACTATTAAAGGACGATTTAAAATTTTCCCAGTATCGAATATATTATATATTTCTTCATTTTTAAGTATACCATCAGCGTGAACGCCGGCTCTTGTAACATTGAATTCTTTGCCTACAAATGGGGTTCTCGGCGGTATAGAGTAGTTTATTTCCTTTTCAAAGTATTCTGCTATCTCGGTTAAAAGTTCAAGTCTCATATTCTTAGTGTTACCTCTTAATTGACCATACTGAATTAACATGGCCTCGAGGGGACAATTTCCTGTTCTTTCTCCTATTCCAAGAAGGGAAGTATTGACAGAAGATGCACCATATAGCCACGCAGCAGTAGAATTTGTCACTACACTGTAAAAATCATTATGACCATGCCACTCTAAATTCTCTGATGATAGATTACAATGATGCCTTAAACCATATACTATCGCAGGAATACTTCTTGGCAGTTCAACCCCAGGGAAAGATACCCCAAGACCTAATGTATCGCATATTCTTATCTTAAAAGGCATTTTTGCTTCCTGTGACAGCTTATTAAGTTCGTTGACAAGAGGAACTACAAAGCCAAAAAAATCTGCTCTTGTTATATCTTCAAGGTGGCATCTTGGTATTATACCATTTTCAAATGCATCGGAGGCAATTGAAAGATATTGATTTAAAGCCTGTCTTCTTGTCATGTTGAGCTTTTTAAATATATGATAATCTGAACATGACATAAGAATGCCGGTTTCCTTAACTCCTGCATCTTTAACGAGCTTAAAATCTTCCTTCTTTGCTCTAATCCATGTGGTTATTTCAGGAAATTTATATCCTTTAGAAAGACATATTTCCAAAGCCTTTCTATCTCTTTCTGTATATAAAAAGAATTCAGTTTGTCTTATTATTCCAGAATTATTATCCAGTTTATGAAGATACTCATATATCGTTACGATTTGTTCAGTAGTAAAGGGGGATATAGCTTGCTGGCCATCTCTAAAGGTTGTATCAGTTATCCATATTTCATCTGGAACGTATATAGGGATATTTTTATAATTAAAAGTTATTTTAGGTATCTCACTGTAGGGGAATATGTGTCTGTACAGATTTGGCGTATCAACATCTTCTATAGTATAATCATGTTTTTTTAGTTCCATTAAATTTGTTATATTATTTAATTCAGCCTTCATTGTTATACCTCCCTGTATAATTGTATACAAACATACATAAATACTATAATTGATATTATAATCTAAATATGAAGGTGTAGCAATATAAAATTTCAATTTTAAAAAATAATTTTCTGTAATAAAGCATGAAAGTTATTGCATTTAATTTTCTGTATATTAAAATATTATTAAAGGAAAATAATTATTAAAGGAGGGCTTTAAATGACAGAAAAAGGTCAAGTTTATAAATGTGAAGTTTGTGGAAACATAGTAGAAGTTTTACATGCAGGTGCAGGTCAGCTTGTTTGCTGTGGAAAGCCTATGACTTTGAAGAAGGAAAACACAGTAGATGCATCAAAGGAAAAACATGTACCTGTTATTGAAAAAAAGGATGACGGTATACTTGTAAAAGTTGGAAGTGTTGAACATCCTATGACAAAGGAGCATTACATAGAATGGATAGAAATTAATGTGGATAATATGGTTTATAAAAAGTTTTTAAGCCCTGATAATAAACCTGAGGCATTTTTTGATGTTAAAGGTGATGTTATTTTTGCAAGAGAATACTGCAACCTGCATGGGCTTTGGAGAGCAGAAAAATAGGCGCAAAGCGCCTATTTTTGTTTTGATATGTAAATTTTTATTTCTTCATCATAGAGATTCATTATTTTTAGAAGGAGTTTATTTTGTGTATTAAATGAAATATCATTGATTTTAGATATAGGTAGAACTTTAGGTGATGTACCGCTTATAAAAGCAGCATCATAACTTTCTATCTCATTAGCATATATTGGATATTCATAAATATTGATATTGTTTTTTTGACATAGGTTTAATATTTTTTGCCTTGTTATTCCCGGCAGTACTTTTGATAATGGGGAAGTATAAAGGGAATCATCTTTTATAAAAAATATATTTGAGCGGCTGCCTTCTGTAATCTCCCCGTTATTAACGAGAATAGCTTCATAATATTTTCCCTTATTTAAAATATTATTTATTTCATTTCTTAATTCTGCATTTATTATTTTGGCATTTGGATTTTCTCTAACAGCATGATAAAGGCAGGCTTTAACTCCTTCTTTGTACATCTTTGGCTCTGGATAAGTGCTTTTTATAAAATAATAATATTCGTTTAAATTTAAATTAAAATCGTTTAAAACAATCTTTATGTTGTAATTATCTACATAATTAAGTTCTATCATCTTATTTATATTTTCTTTAATACTTTCAATCGATAAGTTGAGTTTATAACCTATAATTTCAGCAGAATGTTTTAATCTTTCATAATGTTCTTCTAAAAATATAGGTACTTTATCTATTATTCTAATTACTTCATAAATCGAAGGGAATTTTTCTGAATAAATATTGTCAAATTCTGAAACATTATATATTTTATTATTATGTATAAAACTGTTTAAAACAGCCTCTGTCATAATAACACCTCCAATGTTATTTTAAGCTAAATATAAAAATAAATCCACAAAAAATAAAATAGGCGGCTTTGCCGCCTATAAAGTTTCTGAAGGGTCAAAATCAAGTCTTGGTCCCATGTAAGGCATTCCCATCATGCAGTATCCCGGTTGATTTTGCATATTTCCCATCATATTCTGAGAAGGCATAGGACTTTGAGGTTCAAAAATATCTACGAATTTTATTGCATATAAATCGCACAAAACCCTAATATTAGATTCTGGTACTTTTAAAACTATATAGCTTACTCCCACTTGGTCGAGTATTCCTACCCTGTCTGTTAAATTAGTTGTTCCAATGAGAAAAGTGATTCTAACTCTCTTTCCAATTTGTGTTTTCAAAAATGCTTGAGTATATCCAATATCGGTAAGTATAGGTTCTGTTGTAGATTGAAAGGATGTGTCAGGTGGCGGAGTATCAAGCATTCCAGGCTGTGTCTGCCTGTCATCGAAAGAAGCTTTATCACAATCTTCATCGCAGGGGTACCTGAAAATAGGTGGGCAGTAGTAACCAAAATTGTAGCCTGACTGTTCGTAAATGTTGTTTTCAAAGTTATCCTTTGACATATAATACCTCCTATATCATGTTTTCCAATATAATGATGTTGGATTATAAAAACAATGCTGAACAATCCTTGTGGTGTAAACACCGGATTTGTTTTTAGGAAAATAAGCAGCACAAGTAGGGCTAAAAGGATTATAGTACCATAATGCTAATTCTGAACCTGAAAGTTTATTTCCTGATAAAGCCCAATCAGCTATATCATAGTGTATTTGATCAGGATTCATATTATAAATGTTTTGAGGATTTGGCTGACCGTATACTTCCGTTAGAGCACATGTGAATTGATAGGGTTGAAGGATAACTTTCCTTAAATCCCCCTGACCTGTTCTTAAATATTCCCCTCCAGTTACATGAACTCTATTCATAACAACAGTAGCTACGGCTTTCATGCCGTTTTCTCCTTCACCTTCAGCTTCGCATTTGATTAATCTTGCTAAAAGCTCTCTGGCTGATAAAGACATGCTTTCACCTCTAAGTTTATCGATTAATATTAATATATACATAATAAAAAAGATATGTTACAAAAAATAAAAGTGTTATCAATATATTATATAAGACTTAATCACCATATATGAATAATATGGTGATTAACTGGAAAGAATACATAAATGTTAATAAAAAATATGTGGTGATATGATGAAAATAGGAATACCAAGAGGACTTTTATATTATAACTATCAAACTTTTATTGATAGCTTTTTCTATGAATTAGGATGTGAAATAATTTATTCTGAAAATACTAATAAAACTATTTTGGATAATGGGGTTAAATATTGTGTAGATGAGGCTTGCCTTCCTATTAAAGTTTTTCATGGTCATGTTTATTCTTTAAGAGAAAAGAGCGATATGATTTTTATACCAAGAATAATGAGGCTATATAAAAATGAATTTATCTGCCCTAAATTTTGCGGTCTGCCTGAAATGGTAAAAAATAGCATACCAAATTTGCCGCCTGTGATTCAAGATACTTTATATGCAGATTCAAAGACAGTATTAAAAAAATGGGCTTTTAGTATAGGAGAAAAAATAACCAATGATAGAAGAAAAATTGAAAATGCATTTTCTATTTCTTTGAAAAAGCATAAAGACAGCAAAAAAGGAATTAGAGATAAAAATTATAAAATCAATGTAGCCCTCTCGGGGCATCCCTACAATATATATGACAATTTTTTAAATATGAATGTAATAAAAAAATTAAATAGATTGAATGTAGGAGTTATAACTGAAGAAAAATTAAATGAGGAATACATAAACAGGCAGGTTTTAAATCTTTATAAAAAACCCTTTTGGACCTTTGCAAGAAATACCTATGGTTTTACTACATATTTAGCGGAAAATAGTCTTGTTGATGGAATCATATATATATCCTCCTTTGCCTGTGGAATTGATTCTGTTGTAATTGAACTTATTAAAGACAGGATAGGAAATTTTCCTTTTTTAATACTAAAAATAGATGAACATACAGGAGAGGCAGGATTTGATACAAGAATCGAAGCATTTGTTGATATGATTGAAAGGAGGAAAGGTATTGAAGATAACATTTCCGCATCTTGGTAACGTTTATTTTGCAGCAAAAGCACTTTTTGATGAACTGGGAATTGAATATGTAGTTCCTCCCCTGAGCAATAAGGAAGCACTTGAAATAGGAACACTATATTCGCCAGAAGAGATATGTCTTCCATTCAAAATTATGATAGGAAATTACATAAAAAGTATAGAAAATGGTGCTGATACCATAATTATTACTGGAAGCTGCGGCCCCTGCAGATTCGGAGAATATTGCGAGCTTCAAATGAATATACTCAAAAAATTAAACAAAAATGTTGATTTTATTGTAATGGACGTTCCTTCTGATATTGGAATAAAAGAAATTTTTAATAGAGTTGGAAAGATATCTTCAAATAGCAGTAAATCAAAGAAAGAAAAAATTAAAGCATTAGTTAAAGCTTTAAAGATTATTAATATGATTGATGAAATTGAAGCTGATGCTCATTATATTGCAGGTTATGAAAAAAATTCAGGCGATTCTAAAAGGCTTCTAAATAAATGTAAAAGAGATGCAATAAATTCTAAAAGTGCAGATGAAATGATAAATATTTTATCTGAATATAAAAGGAAAATAAATTTTATTGAAATAGATAAAGAGAGAAAGCCTCTTAAGATTGCAATTATCGGGGAAATTTATACTATAATAGAACCCTTTTCTAATCTTTACATTGAAGATAAACTTATGGATTATGGAGTTTCATCAAAAAGAACATTAAGTCCAAGCTGGTGGGTTAAAAACACAGCACTATCACCATTAAAAATAAATTCATTAGATATAAAAAAAGCATCAAAAAGGTACCTCTCATTATGTATAGGAGGTCATGCAAGGGAATGCGTTGGAGAGGCAGTTATTGCAAAAAATGAAGGATTTGATGGTGCAATTCAAATATTTCCTATGGGATGCATGCCTGAGATTGTTTCAAAAGCAATACTTCCAACTGTTTCAAAGGATTTAAATATACCTATTATGTCTCTTATAGTAGATGAAATGACTGGAGAAGCAGGATACATAACAAGAATAGAAGCTTTCATTGATTTACTTGAAAGGAGGAGAAAAAGTGTATTATTTAGGAGTTGATGTAGGCTCAGTCAGTACCGATATAGTCCTTTTAGATAAAAGTTTGAATGTTGTGGAAGAACTTTATTTAAAAACGAAAGGCAGGCCTATACAGGTAATACAGGAGAGTTTTAAAATTTTAAAATCGAAATATGATGATAAGCAAATAACAGCTTCTGGAGTAACAGGAAGCGGAAGGAATATTGCCTCCTTTTTAATTGGTGCAGATGCTGTAAAAAATGAGATAACTGCTCATGCTGTTGCAGCACTTAACATAGATAAAGAAGTTTCTACAATAATTGAAATAGGAGGGCAGGATTCTAAAATCATAATACTAAGGGATGGAATAGTTATAGATTTTGCTATGAATACTGTATGTGCTGCCGGTACAGGTTCATTTCTCGACCGCCAGGCTGAAAGGCTTGAGATACCAATAGAAGAGTTTGGAGATTATGCATTAAGAGCAAAATCTACAGTAAGAATTGCTGGGAGATGTGCAGTTTTTGCAGAATCGGATATGATACATAAGCAGCAGCTTGGTTATAAACAAGAGGATATTATAAAAGGGCTTTGTGAAGCTTTGGTCAGAAACTATCTTAACAATGTTGCAAAGGGAAAGGAAATAATACAAAAGGTTTTTTTCCAAGGAGGGGTTGCAGCAAATAAGGGAATGAAAGCTGCTTTTGAAAATGCACTTGGCTTTGAAGTTTGTGTTCCTGCTCATTATAATATGATGGGAGCAATAGGCGCAGCAATACTTGCATCCGAAGCTGTTAAAAAAGATGAAGGGACTAAATTCAGAGGATTTAATATTGCACAGAGCAATATAATAGCATCAAGCTTTGAATGTGATGGATGTCCTAATAGATGTGAGGTTATTAAATTAGAGGAGAATGGAATTATAATTGGATGCTTTGGAGACAGATGTGGAAAACACAGCGGCAAAATAGCTGTATAAAAATTATTTTAGTGATATAATTATACTAAAATAATAAAAAACAGGTGATTTTATGGGAAAAAATAGAATTATAGAGATAGATTTTATAAGAAGCTTAGCAATAGTTCTTATGGTTTCTTATCATATAGCTTATGATTTAAAAGAATTTGCAGGAATAAATATACCATATGAGTCTAATGCGTGGTTTCTTGTGGGGAAAACATCTCTTATTCTTTTTATATTTGTTTCTGGTATAAGTAGTATATTTAGTAAAAACACTACAAAACGAGGATTTAAGATTCTTTTTCTTGGTATGATAATTACGGCGATAACCTATATAATTTTTCCTAAAGATTATATAAGATTTGGAGTATTGCATTTTTTAGGGATATGCATTATTATAGCTCCTTTTTTAAAAAGAATTAATAACTATTTATTATTTATTACTGCCGCATTCTCATTAATATTAGGATTTTATTTTGATAATATAGTATCAAAAACGTGGATACTAATACCTTTTGGAATTTTATATGATGGGTTTAGTACTCTCGATTATGTTCCTTTATTTCCATATTTATCGGTATATATATTAGGTGTATTATTTGCAAAGAAATTTTATACTGAAAAAAAGAGTTTATTTAATTTAGATTTAGATTTTAGATTTATAAGCTGTATAAGTAAAAATTCCCTTTTAATTTATATAATTCATCAGCCAGTTATTTATTTTACTATATTTACTCTTACTAAAATCATTATAAAATAAAACAATTAACACTTTTTTAACAAAAACATATTGCTTTTTTTGTAATATACTATTAATATATTAATATAATTAAATCGATTTTGAAGCAACGGCGCTTCTAAAAACATGTATAACATGCTTTTAGGGGTGCCTTATCTTTTTTAAGGGAGGATATGTTTATGAAAAGTGAATCATGTTACAAATCAACTATTTCAGAAGTTTTCGGTGTGAATGTATTTAACGATTCGGTTATGAGAGAAAGACTGCCAAAGGAAACATACAAGGCATTAAAAAGAACTATTGAATTAGGCTTGCCTCTTGAAGCTAATGTAGCTGAGGTCGTTGCAAATGCTATGAAGGATTGGGCTATTGAAAAAGGAGCTACTCATTATACCCATTGGTTTCAGCCACTAAATGGAGTTACTGCAGAAAAGCATGACTCATTTATATCTCCAACATCAGATGGAAAAGCAATAACTGAATTTTCAGGAAAAGAGCTTATAAAAGGAGAATCGGATGCTTCGTCTTTCCCTTCAGGAGGTCTTAGAGCAACTTTTGAAGCAAGAGGCTATACAGTATGGGATTGTACTTCCCCAGCCTTTTTAAAAGAAGATGAAGGAGGGGTAACCCTTTATATACCAACTGCATTTTGTTCTTATACAGGTGAAGCTCTTGATAAAAAGACGCCGCTTCTCCGTTCAATGGAAGCATTATCAAATCAGGCATTAAGAGTATTAAAACTTTTTGGGAATACAACAGCAAAACGCGTTATTCCAACAGTAGGCCCAGAGCAGGAATATTTTATAGTTGATAAAGAAATATACAATAAAAGAAAGGACCTTGTATTTACAGGAAGAACTTTATTTGGTTCAAAGCCTCCAAAGGGTCAGGAACTTGAGGATCATTATTATGGAAGTATTAAAGAAAGAATAGCATCTTTTATGAGAGAACTCGATATAGAACTTTGGAAACTTGGAGTATCAGCTAAGACAAAGCATAACGAAGTTGCTCCTGCTCAGCATGAAATAGCAACTATATACACTGATGCGAATACAGCGACTGACCATAACCAAATTGTTATGGACACCCTTAAAAAAGTTGCTTACAGACATAATCTTGTATGCCTCCTTCATGAAAAACCCTTTGCGGGGGTAAATGGTTCAGGAAAGCATAACAACTGGTCTTTAAGTACAGACGATGGACAAAATCTTTTAGACCCTGGAAAAACACCCCACGAAAATGCACAGTTTTTAGTATTTTTATGTGCGGTTATTAAATCTATAGATAAATATGCTGATTTACTTAGAGTATCTGCAGCAAACGTAGGAAATGACCATAGGCTTGGAGCAAATGAGGCACCTCCTGCAATACTTTCTATTTTCCTTGGAGAACAGCTTACAGAAGTTTTAAATCAGCTTGGAAACGGAGTAGAAGCGAAGGCTGTAAAACAAAAGGAAGAACTTAAAATAGGAGTTACAACCCTTCCAAAGCTTCATAAGGACATAACAGATAGAAACAGAACATCACCCTTTGCCTTTACAGGAAACAAGTTTGAATTCAGAATGGTTCCATCATCAGCTTCCATTGCAGATGCAAATACAGTATTAAATACTATTGTTGCAGAAAGTTTAAAAGAAATAGCAGACAGACTTGAAAAAGCCGATGATTTTAACGCAGAAGTTGAAAATATTTTAAAGGAAATAGTTAAAAATCACAAAAGGATTATATTCAATGGAGACGGCTATTCTAATGAGTGGATTTTAGAAGCAGAAAACAGAGGACTTGCTAATATAAAGTCAACAGTTGAGGCATCAAAGGCTCTTATAACAGATAAGGCTATTGAACTCTTTGAAAATCATAATGTATTGAGCAGAGATGAATTATATTCAAGATATGAGATATTGCTTGAGTCCTATATTAAACAGATAAATATTGAAGCTTTAACTATGCTTGATATGGCAAAAAGGCAGATACTGCCTGCAGCAATTAAGTTTACTGGAGAGATTGCAAAGACTATTAATGAGATAAAAAATACAGGCATATCAGTTGATATCAGCGTTCAAGAAGAACTTTTATGTGAATTATCAAAGGTTTTAACTTCCTTCAAAAACAATATTGCTGTACTGGAAAATACAAATTTAAAAGCATCAGAAATTGAAGAAAATATCTATGAAAAAGCATGTTTTTATAAGGATAAAGTATTTACTGCTATGCAGTCTTTAAGGGAAGATGCTGACAAGCTGGAAACTATGGTAGATGAAAAGTTATGGCCAATCCCAACCTATGGAGAATTGTTATTTAATATATAATTTTGAAGTTTATTTTCATGGAGTAAACTATTAATAATAAATTTTTTGTAATTAAGGGCTTTTTAGCCCTTTTTTTATTGACACGAGCTTACATAATGGTGTATTATTTTATTAACAATTTAACGAATTAAAGTGATAAAATAATAAAGTGAGGGATGGGCTTGGAAAAATTATGTGAAATAATTCCAGAAGGTGTTGAAGATATATTTTACTATGAATACGAATTAAAGGAATGGTCAGTATCTAAAATTAAAGAACTTTTTAGAAGTTATGGATATAGACCTATTTCTACTCCAAGTTTCGAATTTTATGATTTGTTTTATGGAATGGATACTATAACCGATAGAGATGAAATGTTTAAAATTATAGACGAAAACGGAAAGATACTTGTATTAAGACCAGATATGACAATACCTATTGCAAGAATCGCAGCAGCAAATTTTAATAAAATTTCAGGGAGCTTGAAATTATCCTATGTAGTAAATGTTTTTAGAAGAAATAGTAGCATAGGCTATGGGAAAAAGGAATTTATGCAGGCAGGGGCTGAATACTTCGGAAGGTTTGAACCGGATTCAGATGCTGAAATAATTGCACTTGGTATTAACAGCCTTATTAATTGTGGAATTACAAACTTAATAATTGAAATAGGGCATGTGGGTTTTTTTAAAGGAGCTTTAAAAGACTGCTGCATAAATGAAGCAAAATTGAAGGAAATAAGAAAATATATTGAGAGCAAAAATTATTTTGAACTTAAAAATATTCTTGATGAAATAGATATACCTGAAAAAAACAAAGAAGTTTTATTAAAATTGCCAAGATTATATGGGAAGCCTGATGAAGTTATATCAAAGGCAAAGGAATTAGTTTTAAATAGTCAAATGGAGGAGTCTATAGAAAATATTAAGCAAATATATAACATAATTATGCAGTATGGCTATGAAGAATATATAGTATTTGATTTAGGATTAGTCAGCAATATTAACTATTATACTGGAGCAATTTTCAAAGGATATGTAGATGGACATGGAAGGGAAGTTATAAGCGGAGGACGTTATGATAATCTTACTCAAAGGTTCGGCAATTTAATTCCTGCAACTGGTTTTGGATTAAATGTAGATGAAATTATGGAGGTGCTGAGAATGAAACAAATGAATGAAATGTTTAAAACAGATTATATTCTGATTTATAAGGAAGATATGAGAGAATATGCATTAGGTTTAGCAAAGGCTTTAAGACGAAATAATTTTATAGTTGAAACACAGTTATATGATGAACATTTGAAGGAGTTTAAAGGCAAGGCAAAGGAAGTAGTTTATGTTTTAAAGGATGTTTTTAAAATCAACTCTATAGATAGCGGGATTTTTTATACCTGTAAAGAAAATAAATTTTTAGAGCATGCTTTATTAAATAATAAAATTACACCAATTCATTAACGGAGGAATTTAAAGTGGATTATATAACAATAGCTGTTGCAAAAGGGAGAATAGCAAATATAACAATAAAAAAATTAGAGGAAAATGGTTTAATTTTCAGCGATTTTAAAAATTCAAGAAAGCTTATATTTGAAGATGATAATTCTAAAATAAAAATAATACTTGTGAAGGCGGATGATGTTCCGATTTATGTTGAATATGGGGCTGCTGATATAGGTATTGTAGGGAAAGATACTCTTCTTGAAACAGACTGTGATGTCTATGAAATATTTGATTTAGGATATGGAAAATGTAGATTTGCTATAGCTTCTTTAAAGGATTTTGAGTATAAAAAGGGTAAAAAATTAAGAGTTGCAACAAAATATCCAAATGTTGCAAAGGATTATTTTAATAAAAAAAAGGAGCCAGTAGAAATTTTAAAACTGAATGGCTCGGTGGAACTTGCTCCTATTGTAGGTATTTCAGATGTAATAGTTGATATAGTTGAAACTGGTACAACCCTTAAAGAGAACGGCCTTGTAATACTTGAAGAAATTTGTCCTGTCAGTGCAAGACTTATTTCAAATAAAGCAAGCTATAAAAGCAAATCAGACAGGATATATGAAATAGTCGATTGTTTTAGGAGGCATATGAATGAAAACGATATATGTTAATGAAACAAATTATAAAGAAATAATTAAAAATTTAAACAGCAGAAAGGAAGATTTTTTAAGCGATATAGATTATACAGTATTAAAAATAATAAATGACATTAAAGAAAAGGGGGATAAAGCTCTTTTATATTATACAAAATGCTTCGATAAAGCAGAGCTTAAAGAATTAAAGGTTAAAGATGAGGAAATTAAAGAAGCTTTAGAAATTGTAGATGATAAATTTATTTCTATAATCGAGGAGGCCAAAAAGAATATATATGACTATCATTTAAAAACTCTTCAAAGCTCATGGATGATTTTTAAAAACGATGGTATTATGCTTGGGCAGAAGGTAACACCTATTGAAAGAATAGGTATATATGTTCCAGGAGGTAAGGCTGCATATCCATCGACAGTACTTATGAATGCTGTACCAGCAAAAATAGCAGGAGTAAAATCCATAGCTTTAGCATCACCTCCAGATGAAAACGGTAAAATAAATCCTTATATCTTAGCAGCTGCAAAAATATGCGATATAGATGAGATTTATAAAATAGGTGGAGCTCAGGCAATAGCTGCACTTTCTTATGGTACTGAGTCAATAGAGCCTGTAAATAAAATAACAGGCCCTGGAAACATATTCGTTGCAAGGGCGAAGGCTTTAGTTTACGGTAAGGTAGATATAGACATGATTGCGGGCCCAAGTGAAATATGCATTATAGCAGATGATAGTGCAAATCCTAAGTTTATCGCAGCAGATATGCTCTCACAAGCTGAGCATGATGAAAATGCGGCATCGATTTTAATAACAACGAGCACTAAAATAGCTGCAGAGGTCATAGAAAATATAAAAATTCAAAAGGAAAATTTAAGCCGAAGAAATATAATTGAAAAATCTATTGAAAATATGTGTTTAATTTTAATTTCCGATAACCTAAAAACTTCTTTTGATATTTGTAATGAAATTGCTCCTGAACACCTCGAGATTATGGTTGAAAATCCCTTTGAAAAGCTGCCGCTAGTTAAAAATGCAGGAGCAGTTTTCTTAGGTAAATATTCTCCAGAGCCTTTAGGGGATTATTTTGCAGGACCTAATCATACTCTTCCCACATCGGGAACAGCTAAATTTTCATCAGCTCTTAATGTTGAGAGCTTTATGAAAAAATGTAGCATCATATTTTATGATGAAAATAATTTAAAAAAGGTACAAGATAAAATTGCTTATTTTGCAGAAAAAGAGGGGCTTGATGGACATGCAAATTCTATTAAGGTGAGGTTCGAAGATGGAAAATCTAATTAAAAAAAGTGTAATGGAGCTTAATGCTTATAAAGTAAATGATGATATTTTTGAAATAAAACTCGACGCAAATGAAAACCCCTATGACTTATTTAAAAATTACTGCGACATATTTATGAAAGAAATTTCTAAAATAAATTTAAATAGATATCCTGATGCCAATTGTAAGTCCTTAAGACGCAAACTTTCTCAATATACTATGATAGATGAAGACAATATAATATGCGGAAATGGCTCAGATGAAATAATACAAATGATATTAAATGTTTTTATAAGTAAAAATGATAATATAATAATTCATGTTCCAACATTTCCTATGTATAAAATATATGCAGATATTTTAGAAGCAAAGGTCATTGAAGTAAGCTGCGATGATGAATTTAAAGTTAATATAGCTGAAATTATAAAAAAGGCAAATGAATATAATGCAAAGGTTATCTTCCTATGCAATCCTAATAATCCAACAGGAACTTCTATTAAAAGGGAAGAAATTTTAAAGGTACTTCATGAAACAGAAAGTATTGTTGTTGTCGATGAGGCTTACTATGAATTTTTGGGAGAAACTGTTATCGATAAAATATACGATGAAAAAAGACTTATTGTTTTAAGAACATTATCAAAGGCTTTTTCTCTTGCTGGAGCGAGAATAGGATATGCAGCAGCGGCAGGGAATATAATAGATGCCTTAAACAAGATAAGATCACCTTATAATGTAAATTCCTTTTCTCAAATTTCAGCAGCTATTTTACTTGATAAGGTTGATGATGTTAAAGATAGCATTAAAAAAATTAATAAAGAAAAAGAATATATTCAAAAAAGTCTTAAAGATATTCCTGGTATTAAGGTTTACAAAGGATGTGCTAACTTTTTACTTGTTAGATTTGAAAATTTTGAAGAAACTATTAAACTTCTTTTAGAGTATAAAATATCTGTGAAATCCTATATAAAAGGTGAACTTAAAAACTGTATAAGGGTGACGATAGGCAGCAGATATGAAAACGATAAATTTATTGAAGCAGTAAAGAGAGTGGTGAACTGTGAATAGAGAAAATAACATAACAAGAAAAACAATGGAAACGCAGATAGACATGTTTTTAAATATAGATGGAAGCGGCAAATCAAAAATAGATACTAAAATAGGTTTTTTAAATCATATGCTTAATCTTTTTTCAAAACATGGACTTTTTGATTTAAATATAAAAGCAATAGGAGATATAGATATTGATAATCATCATACAGTTGAGGATATAGGGATAGTTTTAGGGCAGGTATTTTTAAAATGCTTAAATGATAAAAAAGGAATAGAAAGATATTCTACTGTATTTACACCTATGGATGAAGCGTTGTCAATGGTTTCGGTTGATATAAGCGGGAGAGGTTATCTTGTATTTAATGTTCCTTTTAAAACTGAGTTTATAGGAAATTTTGAAACTGAATTAATTAAGGAATTTTTCTACGCCTTTGCAATAAATTCAAATATTACTCTTCACATAAATCTAATGTATGGTGAAAATTCACACCATATCGCAGAGTCAATATTTAAAGGGTTTGGAAGGGCTCTGTACAGCGCTTCAAGAATTAATGAAAATATAGAGGGAGTAATGTCTACAAAGGGAAGTTTATAAATTTGGAGGAAGATATGATAGCAATTATAGATTATGGAGCAGGCAATTTAAAGAATGTTTTTAGAGCTATGAAGGATTTAGGATTAGAGGCAAAAATAACATCGGCAGCTAAGGATATAAATGATAGCAGAGCAATAGTACTTCCAGGCGTCGGAGCTTTTAAAGGAGCTATAGATAATCTTAATAATATGGGACTTTCTGACGTTGTAAAGGAAAATGCTAAAAATGGAAAAACAATACTTGGAATTTGTCTTGGACTTCAGCTTTTTTATGAAGTAAGTTATGAGGATGGATGCCATAAAGGCCTTGAAATTTTAAAGGGTGATGTTGTAAGGTTCGATGGCAAATTAAAGGTTCCACACATGGGATGGAATAGTCTTATTGCAAATAGAGAAGATGATATTTCAAAAGGAATTAACAGTGAAGATTATGTTTACTTTGTTCATTCCTATTATGTTAAGCCTGAAAATTTTAATGACGTGGTTTTATATTCGGATTATGGAGTTAAAGTTCCAGCACTTATTAGAAAAGACAACATAATAGGAATGCAGTTTCATCCCGAAAAAAGCGGTAGAGTAGGAAGCATGCTTTTAAAGAATTTTAAGGAGTTGATAAAGTGATAATATTTCCAGCAATAGATATTAAGGACGGTAAATGCGTAAGGCTTATGCAGGGAGATTTAGAAAAAGAGGAAGTTTTTTATGATGACCCAGCAAGTGCTGCAGCTATGTGGGAAAGTATGGGGGCAGAATATATACATGTTGTCGATCTTGATGGAGCGTTTAACGGTAAAATAACAAATAATGATGTTGTTGCAAGGATTATAAAATCTATTAACATACCAATTCAGATTGGTGGAGGAATAAGAAATATAAGCGATATTGAATATTTTTTTGATTTAGGAGCAGACAGAGTTATTTTAGGTACAGCGGCATTATTTGATAAAGAATTAATAGAAAAGGCACTTAAAAGCTTTGGCGATAAAATCGCAGTTTCCATAGATGCTAAAAATGGATATGCAGCTTCTAATGGATGGGCAAGAATTAGCAATATCAATTCATTAGATTTAGCTAAAGAGCTTGAAAAATCAGGGCTTAAATATTTGATATATACAGACATATTAAAAGATGGAATGCTTTCTGGACCAAACTTTAAGCAGATAAGTATTTTACAAAGAGAGACAAATTTAAAAATTATAGCATCAGGAGGAATAAGCTCAGAAGAAGATATTTATAAGCTGAAAGAATTGGGTGTATATGGTGCAATAGTTGGGAAAGCACTTTATACGGGAAAGATAAAGGATTTAGGGGGGATAATATTTGCTTGCAAAGAGAATTATTCCTTGTCTTGATGTTAAGGATGGACGAGTAGTAAAGGGAAGAAAATTTAAGGACTTAACTGATGTTGATGACCCTGTGAAGCTTGCAGTATTTTATAATAATGAGGGAGCAGATGAGATAGTATTTTATGATATTACCGCTTCCTTTGAAAAAAGGAATATTTTTTTAAATGTTGTAGAAAAGATAGCGGAAAGTATAAATATACCCTTTACCGTTGGAGGAGGAATAAAAACTATAGAAGATTTTAGAATGGCACTTTTAAAGGGTGCTGATAAAGTTTCTATCAATTCTGCAGCAGTTAGAAACCCAAAGATAATAAAGAGTGCTTCAGAAAAATTCGGCAGACAATGCGTTGTTTTATCTATGGATGTTAAAAAGATAGAAAACGGAAGTTATAAGGTTTTTATTGATGGGGGAAGAGTTGAGACAAATCTTTATGCATTAGAGTGGGCTAAATTAGGAGAAAGCCTTGGAGCTGGAGAAATAGTTTTAAACAGCATAGACTGCGATGGTATAAAAAATGGATATGATTGTGAAATTACATCTTTGATTTCTGAAAATGTTAATATACCTGTTGTAGCCTCAGGAGGAGCAGGAAATATGGAACATTTTGAAAAGGTTTTTAAATATGGAAAGGCAGATGCAGCTCTATCGGCATCGATTTTTCATTATGGAGATGTTAAGATAAATGATTTAAAGGAATATTTATCCTGTAAAGGAGTAAACATCAGGAGGGTATAATATGGTTATGAAAATAAAATTCGATGATAAAGGATTAATTCCTGCGATTGTTCAGGATGTTCAAAGCAAAAAAGTTTTAATGTGTGCATATATGAATGAGGAATCAATAGAGAAAACAATGACAACAGGAAACACTCATTTTTACAGCAGAAGCAGAAAGTGTCTTTGGAATAAAGGAGAAACTTCGGGCAACTATCAAATAGTAAAAAGAATGAGTCTCGATTGCGATTTGGATTGTATGCTTATAGAGGTTGAAACCTTGGGAAATTCATGCCATACAGGAAGTGAAAGCTGCTTTTTTAATGAAGTATATGTTAATAGAGATGAATATTTAGATAAAGAAGACATAATTATAAGGCTATATGAAAGGATAATGAGCAGAAAATATAATCCTAAAGAAGGCTCATATACTAATTATTTATTTGAAAAGGGAGCTGATAAAATATTAAAAAAGGTAGGAGAAGAAACAAGTGAAGTTATAATAGCAGCCAAAAATGATGATAAAGGAGAAATGATATATGAGATTTCAGATCTTTTATATCATGTACTGGTCTTGATGGCAGATAAAGGTATATCAATTGAGGATATAAAAAGAGAAATTAAGAAAAGATATGATAAATAAAATAAAATCCATTATACTGCAAATATTCTACCTGCAGTATAATGGATTTTTTAAATCTGGATAATTTTATAAAAACATATAATAAATTTGTGATATAATTATTGTAAAAACAGAAAAGCAGGGGATAAAAATGAGTAAGATTATAAACAGCAATTGTAAAAGATGCCCATATTATTCTAAAAACTGTAATGGAGATGACAGCCAATGTATATGCAGATTCTGCCCAAGAAATATTTCAAACTGTGTTACAGTAAGGTGGTGCAGAGAAACTGAATCACCCTTTGTTGTTGAAATAGATGAAGAAAATAAATAATAGTAAAAATGGGGGAAGATTATTGAAAGGAGCAGCAGTTTATTTTTCTGGAACTGGCAATACAGAATACATAGTCAGGCTTTTTAGGGATGAATTTAAGAAGGATGGAATTGAGTGTGCTCTTATAGACGTTAGTAAAAAGAGAACACTTAATGATGATTACAATTTTTTTATATTTGGATGTCCTATTCATGCTGATTTTTTTCCAGATTATTTTATGGGTTGGATAGAAAAAAATATTAAAAACGGCAATAATAGAAAGTGCATTGTTTTTTCAACACAGGCAGGACCTGCGGCGGCAGGAGCAGAGTATCTTTGTGAAAAGCTTAAAGAAAAGGGCTTTAAAATTGAAGTAAATACTATGATACAAATGCCTCAGAATTTTTATGTAAATGGTTTGTTTAAAAAAACTCCTGAAGATAAATGTATAATTTTAAAAGAAAATTCAGCAAAGATTGTAAAAACGATTGTAGATAAATTTTTAAAAGGAGAAAATGTAATAAATAATGTATCAAGATTTAGAGTTCAAAGCGGCAGAATAATTTATAAAATGTTTAAAAAGTATGCTCTAAATTGGGCAGATAAAAATTTGAAAGTAGATATGTCTTTATGCGTTAGATGCGGAAAATGTGTAAAGAATTGCCCTACTAAAAATATAATATTAGAAGAGGAAATAAAGTTTAAGGCACGATGCCTGTGCTGTCAAAAATGCCTTCATGGCTGCCCGGTTAATGCCTTTAGATATAAAAATAAAAAAATTAGCCAATATAAAATATAGGGGGCCTTATTATGATTAAAACTCTTATAATATATGAGAGCCGATATGGCACTACTAAAAAAATTTCAGAATATATGGGGCTTATTTTAGGACCTGCCAATATAATAAATGTAAAAGAATTTAATGAAGAACATAAAAAATATGATTTTATTATTTTAGGCTCTCCAATTTATATTGAAAGCTTTGAAGAGAGCATGATAAGGTTTGTAGTTGAAAACAGGGATTTTCTTATTAATAAAAAGGTAGTATTATTTTGCACTTGTCTTAATAAAAATAATAATATTAATTATTTTAAAGAGATAAAATCATTACTTGGTAGTGAATGCATAGTTATGGCAAAAGCTCTTGGAGGAAAATTAAAGTTAAATGAATTGAAGGATGAAGATTATAAAATATTGGATAGCTTTTCAAAAGAAACAGGAATAACATTAAAAGATGCCGACATATTTAATTTAAAGGAGATAATAGAATTTGCATTAGATGTTAAAAGGTATAAGGATAGCTTAATACCTGCTGCTCCTGTTTCAAAGGTAAAATTTTTATTAGAAGAGTTTTTAAACTGTCATAATACATGTACTTTATCAACAGGCTGTGATAAAAGGGTGAGAGGAACCCCTATTGAATATATATATAAAGAAGGGCATATATATTTTTTTAGTGAAGGCGGAGAAAAATTTGCAAATATACTTTTAAACGAAAATGTATCGATTTCTATATATGATAACTATGAAAATATGACAAAGCTTGCAGGAGTACAAATTTCAGGGAAGGCATCCATAGTAGAATACGGAGAGAAGGAATACTGCAAAATAGCACAGATGAAGGGATTTAAGGTAGAACAGCTGCTGCAGCTCCCTATAAAGATGAATATAATTAAAGTTAAATTGGAAAGGGCAGAAGTCTTATATTCAAAATTTAAAAATATGGGATATGATTCCAAACAGATATATGAATTTAATCAATAAACAAAAAATGAGGATGGCTTGCCATCCTCATTTTTTGTTTGCAAGTAAATCGTAGATAAGATATAGTCCGGATAATCCAACAAGAGAGTAAATGATTCTTGAGATTATCCCTTCCATACCTCCAAAAATAGTAGCAACGAGGTCGAATTTAAAAAAACCTATAAGTCCCCAGTTGATTGCACCAATGAGCACCAGAATAAATGCAGCTTTTGATAATTTTTTCAATTTCAACCCTCCAAAAATTTCTCTATATAAATAATATTTTGTATAGCAAAGGTTTATGCTATCAAAGCAAAATAATTTTTTGTATAATGAAGTTATAAAGCTATTTTGCAGATTATATATTTATAAGAAGAAGGGAGGAGTTAATAAAATCTATGAAAAAAATATTTAGCATAGTTTTTTTCTTTATTCTTATATATGTAATATTTAACTTTTATACACATACAGAGCTGAAAAATGGACTAACAATAGATTCATTAAATAAAATAGCTGTCAATAAAATTGATAAACTCGAAGGAGATAAAATACTAAAGAATATAAATAAAATAGACTGGACAAAGGTTGATGATAAAGCAAAGGAAAATATATTAAAATTCTTAGAGGGGCAAAATTTGATTAACTATAATGGACTTGAAAATTTAATAAAATATTCTAAGGAGTTTACGGGAAATGCAAAAGAACTTTATTATAAAATATTATATAATAACTATTCAAAAAATCCTTCAGAATTCATAAAAGTTATTTCGGATTTTAAAAGCGAGGATATTTCCAAAATATTGAAGACATTTACAGATAAATATATTGAAAAACCTAAACTTATTTCTGATTTGCAAAATATAATAAAAGAAGACAAATTAAATAATCAGCAGAAGAAAAGGATAAATGATTTTGTGGAAGAATTAAAGAATGATATTGACAAATAATAGATACCATGATAGTATATAAAAAATGCCTTTAAGCTGGTACTGAGATACTGGGAAGGATAAATAATAAGCAATGCTATGATTGTGTATATTTATGCCTTCCTATTGGAAGGCTTTTATTATGTAAACTTTTAAATTTGCCCTGTGAGGCAAATAAAGGAGGAATAATATGTTAAAAGGAAGACATCTTATTGACCCAATGGATTTTTCAGTTGAGGAAATTGACAGCATATTAAATCTTGCAGACAAAATTGTTGAAAATCCAGAAAAATATGCTCATGCATGCGATGGTAAACTAATGGCAACTCTTTTTTATGAACCAAGCACAAGAACAAGATTTAGTTTTGAAGCAGCTATGCTAAGGCTTGGAGGGAAAATAATAGGATTTTCAGAGCCAAATTCAAGTTCAGTTGCAAAGGGAGAAAGCGTTGCAGATACTATAAGGACAATTTCCTGCTATGCTGATATTGCAGTGATGAGACATCCTAAAGAAGGAGCGCCTAAAATTGCTTCTTTGTATTCGCAGATTCCTGTTATTAACGCAGGGGATGGAGGCCATCAGCATCCAACTCAGACATTAACAGATCTTTTAACTATAAGGTCAGTAAAGAAAACACTATCAAATCTTACAATAGGCCTTTGCGGCGATTTAAAATTCGGAAGAACAGTTCATTCACTTATAAAATCCATGTCAAGATATGAAAACAATAAATTCGTTCTTATTTCCCCAAAAGAGCTTAAAGTTCCAGATTATATAAGAAAAGAAGTTTTAGAAAAAAAGAATATTGATTTTATTGAAGTTGAGAGAATAGAAGAGGTCATAGATACCCTCGATATACTTTATGTTACAAGAGTGCAGAGAGAAAGATTTTTTAACGAAGAGGATTATATAAGGTTAAAGGACAGCTACATTCTTGATATGAAGAAGATGAAGATGGCAAAGGATGATATGATTGTAATGCATCCTCTTCCAAGGGTAAATGAGATAGCCTATGAAGTTGACAGCGATCCTAGAGCTTATTATTTTAAACAGGCAAAGTACGGAATGTTTGTAAGGATGGCGCTAATTATGAAGCTATTGGGGGTTGATGAGATATGTTAACAATAAACAGTATAAAAAAAGGTATAGTAATAGATCATATAAAAGCAGGCTGCGGCATTAAGATATTTAACTATCTTGGACTTGATAGGGCAGATTTCAGGGTGGCCTTAATAATGAACGTTGAGAGCCAAAAACTTGGAAGAAAGGACATTATAAAGATAGAAAATGTAATAGATATTGACTATACAGTACTTGGACTCATAGATCCTAACATTACAATAGATATAATTGAAGATGAAAAAATTAAAGAGAAGATAAAATTAAAACTTCCCGAAAAGGTTGTAGATGTTATTAAATGTAAAAATCCTCGATGTATAACTTCTATAGAAAAATATATACCCAATGTATTCTATCTTGTAGATGAAGTAAAGGGAGAATACAGATGCGAATATTGCGATGAAGTTCATACCCTCGAGGAGGCTGAAGTATGAATCTTCTTATAAAGAATGTAAGAATAGTTGACAGCCAAAAGGATTTTATTGGAGATGTTTATGTAAAACAGGGAGTAATTGACGAAATAGGGCAAGGAATTGAAAAAGACAGCAATATTATAGATGGGAAGGGACTTGTCCTTATGCCTTCCTTCGTA
Source organism: Caloramator quimbayensis (assembly GCF_900167605.1). GTDB lineage: Bacteria > Bacillota > Clostridia > Clostridiales > Caloramatoraceae > Caloramator_B > Caloramator_B quimbayensis. Next base: position 117,128 of record NZ_FUYH01000006.1, read on the forward strand.
GATATGCACAGCCATTTCAGGGATCCTGGACTTACCCACAAAGAGGATATTAAATCAGGAAGCCTTGCAGCTGTATGTGGCGGATATACTGCAGTTAATCTTATGGCAAACACAAAACCCGTTTGCTCTGATATGGATATGGTTAACTACGTTTTAAAAAAGGCTGAGGATATAGCACTTGTTGATGTTCACCAATGCGTATCAGTAACTAAAGGCATGAAGGGTGAAGATGTAAACCACCTTAAATATATAGAAAAACCCGTAAAATTCATATCTGAGGATGGAAAAGGTATTTTAAAAGATGAAGTTATGCTTATGGCTATGAGCATTGCAAGGGATAAAGGATTTACAGTGATATCCCATGCAGAGCATGAAGAATATGTAAAGTGGGACAGCAGACTTTCGGAAAACTATATGACTATGAGGGATATTGAAACAGCAAAAAAGACAGGATGCAGCCTTCATATTGCCCATGTAAGCACAAGAGAAGCAATGATGATGGTTAAAAATGCAAAAAAAGAAGGATTTAATATAACCTGTGAAGTAACCCCTCATCACATAGCCCTGAGTAGTAATACAATGTATAAAGTAAATCCTCCTTTAAGGCTTATGGATGATATTAATTTTTTAATAGATTCAATTAAAGAAGGATATGTTGATGCTATAGCAACGGACCATGCACCCCACAGCTTTGAAGATAAATTAAATGGTGCACCGGGCATATCGGGAATTGAAACAGCTTTTTCTGTATGCTATACAACGCTTGTAAGAAATGGGCATATTACCCTTAATACCTTATCAAAACTAATGTCAGAAAAGCCTTCTAAAATGATGGGATTAAATAAGGGAAAAATAGAAAAAGGATATGATGGTGATTTAGTTCTTGTGGATATAGATAAAAAGTTTAAAGTGGATGCAGTAAAGTTTAAATCAAAAGGCAAAAATACTCCTTTTGACGGTATGGAGTTTTATGGAGTTATAGCTATGACTATAAAAGGCGGCAAAGTAGTTTTTAGGAGTGATTATTATGATAATAGATAATCTTTACGAAAGCGTTAAAAATAAAAGCTGTATATGTGTTGGGCTGGATACTTCAATAGATTATATACCTTATAATTTAAAAAAGGGATGCAGCTCTATATTAGATGCTGTATTTAACTTCAATAAGAAAATAATAGATGCAACCTATGATTTAGTATCCTGCTACAAAGTGCAGATAGCCTATTATGAAGCTTTAGGAATTGAAGGATTATGTGCATACATGAAAACTTTAAAATATATAAAATCAAAGGGCGGTATTTCAATAGGAGATATTAAAAGAGGGGACATATCAAGTACAGCAAAGATGTATGCTAAAGCTCATTTTGAAGGGGATTTTGAATGTGATTTTATAACCTTAAGCCCCTATATGGGATTTGACAGCATTGAGCCCTATCTCGAATATGTTGAAAATAAGAATAAAGGGTTATTCGTACTTTTAAGGACATCAAACGAAGGTGCAAAGGATATACAGTATATAGAAAGCAAAGACAATAAAAAGGTTTTTAATTATGTAGGTGACAGGCTTTATGAAATATCGAAAGATTATAAGGGGAAATACGGTTATAGCAGCATTGGTGCAGTTGTTGGATGTACTCATAATAAAGAATCAATGGATATTAGGAAAAGCTATAAAAATATGTTTTTTCTAATACCAGGCTATGGAGCTCAAGGAGGAAGTGCTTCGGATGTTGCCCTTTATCTTAATAATGGTAATGGTGGAGTTGTAAACTCATCAAGGGCAATACTACTTGCATATAAGAATTATGAAAACGGGGATATAAGGTTTGATGAATGTGCAAGGCTTGAAGTATTAAAAATGAAAGGGGAGATTGAAAATGCAGTTAAGCTATAAAAGCTGCAAAGTAGCAGAAAATATTAATCTCTCAGAGGATATATATAAGCTTAAAGTTGAAGGGGACTATGATATAAAGGCAGGACAATTTTTTATGATAAAAAGTCTAAATGAAGAGCCTATTTTGCCAAGGCCAATAAGTGTACATGATTTTGAAGAGGGATATGTAAGTTTTTTGTATCAAAAAAAGGGAAGGGGGACAAGTATTATGGCAAAGCTTAATGTTAATGATGAAATTAAATTAACAGGCCCCTTAGGAAATGGATTTGATGCTGAAAATATAAAGGGAAAGATTGCAGTTGTTGCAGGTGGTATTGGAATAGCCCCAATGCTTTATACGGTTAAAAGTCTTAAAAACTGTGATATAGATTTATATGTAGGATTTAAAGATGAAGTTTATGAAGTAGATGAATTTAAAAAATTTGTTTCAAATATATATATTGCAACTGAAAGCGGCAAATACGGTTATAAAGGTTATGTAACAGATATTTTCAGTCCCTTTGAATATAATGCGGTGCTTTGCTGCGGCCCTGAGGTTATGATGGAAAAGGTAGTTAAAGTATGTAGAGATTATGCAACACCTATTTTTGTATCTATGGAAAAACATATGGCCTGCGGAATAGGGGCATGCCTTGGATGCACCTGTGAAACAAAGGATGGGAATAAAAGAGTTTGCAAAGACGGTCCAGTATTCTATGGCAGGGATGTGTTTATTAATGCTTAAGACAAATATATGCAAAGTAGAGTTTAAAAATCCTGTTATTGCAGCCTCAGGAACCTTTGGATTTGGAGAGGAGTATTCAGCCTTTTATGATGTAGGAAGACTTGGAGGGATATGCACAAAGGGGCTTACGTTAAATAAAAAAGAAGGAAACAAAGGAATAAGGCTTCATGAAACAAGGGCAGGGCTTATAAACAGCATAGGACTTCAAAACCCGGGGATTGATTGCTTTATAGAAAACGAACTTCCTAAAATGAAAAAAATGAATACAGTTATAATTGCAAATCTTGGGGGAGGAAGCATTGAAGAATATGCTGAAGGAGTTAAAAAATTAAGCGAAAGTGAAGTTGATATGATTGAGCTTAACATATCCTGCCCAAATGTAAAAAGTGGAGGTATGGCCTTTGGAATTAAATCAGAAACTGCCTTTGAAGTTGTATCAAAGGTAAAGGGGTACTGTAAAAAGCCTTTAATTGTAAAACTTTCTCCTAACGCAGAAAATATCGTTGATATGGCAGTAAAATGCTGTGAGGCTGGGGCAGACGCGCTATCTCTAATAAATACCTTTAAGGCCATGGCTATAGATATATATAAAAGAAAACCAGTTTTTGATAATATATTTGCAGGTCTTTCAGGGCCCTGCATAAAACCTATTGCTTTAAGGATGGTCTATGAGGTATGCAAAGAAGTTAATGTTCCTGTCATTGGTATAGGAGGTATAGAATCCTTTAAGGATGCAATTGAATTTATTATGGCAGGTGCTACAGCAGTTGAGGTTGGGACGGCTAATTTTATAAATCCAATGGTTTGCCTTGAAATAATAGATGGCATTAAAAAGTTTATGGAAGATGAGGGAATTAAAAATATAGAAGAAATAAGAGGGATTGCAAGGAGGTAGATTTATGGTTATAGATATTTTAAGGGAATGTGATGCTCTACTTGAAGGACACTTTCTTTTATCATCAGGAAGGCACAGCAATAGATATATACAGTGTGCAAAACTTTTGCAGTATCCAGATAAGGCACAAAAAGTTTTAAATGTAGTATGTGAAAAAATAAAGGATATTGATTTTGAGGTGGCAGTAGGACCTGCTATGGGTGGAATAATAGTTGCCTATGAAATAGGGAAACAAATGGGAAAAAGAGCAATATTCACGGAGAGAGAAAACAATATCATGACCTTAAGAAGGGGGTTTGAAATTAAAAAAGGTGAAAAGGTTTTAATAACTGAGGATGTTGTTACAACGGGAAAATCCTCCCTCGAAGTTGCAGAGCTTATAGAAAGTATGGGAGGGGTAGTTGTTGGTATAGCATGTATAGTAGATAGAGGAAGCGTGCCTTTAAAATATCCGGTATATAGCTGTACAAAGCTTGATGTGGAAAGCTACGAAAATGACGATTGCCCCCTTTGCAGGAAAGGCATACCTTATGTAAAGCCTGGAAGCAGGAACATTAAATAGTATAGATTATAAAAAAAGCTGAATAAAATGATATTCAGCTTTTTTTTCTGACACATATGCAAAAAAATAATAAGGAACTGGTTCTTTTAAAATAATATTTTTTGTGCCACAATATAATTAGAGGTGTAAATATGTTTAAGGATATAAAGCTTTGCGAAGATAGGCCCTATTATCTTCAGATAAAGGATTATGTAAAAGAGCTTATATTAAAAGGGGTATATATAAAGGATGATAAGCTTCCTTCAACGAGGGAACTGTCATTAATTTTAGATGTAAGCAGGAATACTGTAATTGAGGCTTATAAATATCTTGAGGATGAAGGGTTTATTAAAAACATTCCTAATAAAGGAGCATTTGTTTCTTATAATAGTATAATCTATGATGAAGGGTTTAACGTTAAGTGGGAAGATAAAATAACAGATTATGCAATTTTATCGGATGAGCTTGATACTTATAAACACGATATAAAATGGAAAAAGGGTATGATTTCATTTAAAAGCATATCACCAGATGATAATCTTTTTGATATGGATGATTTTAAGAAATCTTTTTTAAATATATTGTCAACTGAAGAGAGAAAAATTTTAAATTACGGTTATGCAAGAGGCTATAAGCCCCTTATTGATTATCTTCTAAAGTACATGGAAAATAAGGGAGTTAATATTAAAAATAAGGATATACTTATAACCAATGGCTTTACGGAAGGATTTGATATTACTTTATCGGCTCTTACAAAAAGAGGAGACAGAGTAATATGCGAAAATCCAACTCACAACACCTCAATTAAGATAATGAATCTTCACGGGCTCTATATAGATGGTGTTAAACTTAATGAAGATGGTATAGATACTAATATTTTAAAAGATAAATTAGCTGAAAGTAAAGCAAAGCTTGTTTTTTTAGTACCATCCTATCACAACCCCACAGGGATTGTTATGTCCCCTGAAAAGAGAATAGAAGTTTACAATATAATAAAGGAATTTAATGTTCCTGTTATAGAAGATGGATTTAATGAGGAGTTAAGATATTCGGGATCCCATATTGCACCCCTATCAGCCTTTTGTGGAAGCGGAAATGGAGTGATATACATAGGAAGTTTTTCTAAGATACTTTTTCCAGGTCTTAGGATAGGGTGGATTTTAGCTGATAAAGAGCTTATAAATTATCTTGAAAGCATAAAAAGAAGCCGCAATATACACACATCCTTTCTTGACCAGGCAGTGCTTTATGAATATTTAAGGGGAGGAAATTTTGAAAAATATATAAACAAGGTAAGAAAGGTTTATAAAGAAAGATACGAATTTATAGTATACTGTATAAAAAAATATATACCCTATAAAAAACTATATGGAGAAGGAGGGCTTCATGTTTTCCTTGAGCTTGACGGTATAAATTCACGGGATGTATTAAGTGAAGCTTTTAAAAAAGGAGTTATTTTTACTCCCGGTGATATATTTTATACTGATGGAGGCGGAGAAAATGCTTTAAGAATAGGATTTTCAAGGGTTGATATTAAAGATATTGAAAAAGGAATTAAAATATTAGGAGATATAATAAAAAATATGAGAAAGGGAGATTAGATGTTTGTAAATATTGATGGAATAAACATATTCTACAAGCATGAAGGATGTGGTAAAAAAATAATACTTCTTCATGGCTGGGGAGGAAACAGCGACAGCTTTCTTCCTGTTTTTAACTATTTAAAAACAAAGTTTGAAGTATATTCTATAGATTTTCCTGGGTTTGGGAAATCATCACCTCCAGACAGGCCCTTTGATGTTACTGATTATATGAATTTATTATATAAATTTTTTAAAGCTCAAAATATTGAAAAGGCAAGCCTTGTTGGCCATTCCTTTGGAGGGAGGGTATCTATACTTTTTTCTGCAACTCATCCTGAATGTGTAGATAAGGTGGTTCTTGTTGATAGTGCAGGAATTATACCGAAAAGAACTTTAAAATATTACTATAAGGTCTATAAATTCAAACTTTTAAAAAGGCTTTATATGATGTTTACAAAGGGTAGCAAGGACAAAAAACTTGAAGAATTTTACAAAAAATACGGTTCAAAAGATTACAAAGAATCGGGAAATATGAGGCAGACCTTTGTTAAAGTTGTAAATCAAAATTTAAGACCTTACCTTAAAAATATTAAAGCTTCAACTCTTTTAATATGGGGGGAAGAAGATAAAGACACTCCCCTTTATTTTGCAAAAATAATGGAAAAGGAGATACCAGATGCGGGGCTTGTGGTATTTAAAGGGGCAGGACATTTTTCATACCTTGATAAAATAAACGATTTTAATATCATTATAACAAGATTTTTTGAGGGGAATGAGTGACATGAATAATATATTATATATATTTTCTATATTATTTTTTATATTAACTGCGTATAAAGAGATTATAAAACAGCTGCATATGGCTCAGCTTGAAGGCTATAGACCGAATCAATATTTCACTTTTTTGAAACACAACTTTAAATCAAATTATATAAAAGGCAACGAGGGATTTATTATATCATTTATTATTTTGATTATACTAAATTTTATATCTAAAAATAATTATTTGTTACAATGTGTTTATGTAGCAGCTTGTCTGTTTGTATTATACAAAAATGAAAATAAAAAAGTAAAAGCTAAAAAACCTCTTGTTTATACAAGCAGAGCAAAAAGACTTTTAAGTTGTAATGTTATCGTTATTGGTTTATTATTATATGTTATTTTTAGATTTTCAAGCTTTGGTATATTCATACTATCATTAATTTTGATTCGAATAATTCTCTCTATTATTATGCTTTTGTCTACAATTATTATGTATCCTATTGAAATGCTTATTCAATACAGGTATTTCAGGGAAGCACAGATTAAAATAAGAAGGATGAAAAACTTAAAGGTAATAGGAATTACGGGAAGCTATGGTAAAACCAGTACAAAATATTTTATTAAAACTATACTTTCTGAAAAATATAATACCCTTATGACACCTGAAAGCTTTAATACTCCAATGGGCATAACTAAAGTTATAAGAGAACAGTTAAATGAGGAGCATGAAGTTTTTGTCTGTGAAATGGGAGCAAGATATATGGGAGATATTAAAACCCTCTGCAGACTTGCAAACCCTTCAATAGGGGTTTTAACATCTGTTGGAAGGCAGCATCTTGAAACCTTTAAATCAATAGAAAATGTAGCAAAGACAAAATACGAACTTATTGAATCTCTGCCTGAAAGTGGAGTTGCAGTTTTTAACGGCGATAATGAATACTGCTTAAAACTATCAGAAAAAACAAAAGTTAAAACATATCTATATGGAATAAAAAACGCTGATAAAAATGTATTTGTATATGCAAAGGACATAGAAACTACTAAAGAAGGTTTAAGATTCAGAGTATGCGGCAATAATGGCATTAACTTTAGTTGCAAAACATCTCTTCTTGGAAAGCACAACATAAGCAATATACTTGCAGCAATCTGTGTTGCTTTTGAATTGGGGCTTAATGAAAAGGAGATTATTAGCGGAGTTTCAAAGATAAAGCCAGTACCTCACAGGCTTCAGCTTGTTGATACTAATAATGGGGTTACTGTTATTGATGATGCTTTTAACTCAAACCCTGTTGGAGCATCGGAGGCTCTTGAAACTTTGAAAGAGATTCCTGGAAACAAAAAAATTATTGTAACCCCAGGAATGGTTGAACTTGGTGAAATAGAATATGAGGAAAATAAAAAGTTAGGAGAAAAAATAGCACAGTGCTGCGATTATGCTATACTTGTGGGTATTAAAAGGAGCAGACCTATAAAAGAAGGATTATTACAAAAAGGCTTTAATGAAGATAAAATATTTGTTGTTTCAAATCTTGATGAGGCGACTGCAAGACTTTCAAGCATAGTATCATTAGGAGATGTTGTTCTTTTCGAAAACGATTTGCCAGATAATTATAATGAGTAAAGGAGGATTTAATATGTCAAAAAAGAAAATAGGGGTTATTTTTGGAGGACGTTCAGTTGAGCATGAGGTATCGGTTATTACAGGTATTCAGGTAATTGAGAATATCGATAAAAACAAGTATGATGTTGTACCAATATATGTTTCAAAAAGCGGCGACTGGTATACAGGAGAAGAGCTTTCTGATATTAAAAATTATAAGGATATAAATAATTTGTTATCAAAAGCTAAGAAAGCATTTTTATCTCCTGTACCTTCGGTAAAGGCACTTATAGTTTTGCCAGAAAAAAAAGGATTTTTCAAAAAAGATGTTGAATATATACCAATAGATGTTATATTCCCAGCTTTCCATGGTGCCCACGGGGAAGATGGAACTATGCAGGGATTATTTGAACTTTGCGATATTCCCTATGTTGGAAGCGGAGTTACAGGTTCAGCGGTTGGAATGGATAAAATAATAATGAAGGATATATTTAAGTCAAATAATCTTCCCATAGTAAATTATATATGGTTTACGAGAGATGAATATGAAAAAAATAAAGAAGATATAATTAAAAAAATAGAAGTTCAAATAGGATATCCTGCTTTTGTAAAACCAGCAAATTTAGGTTCAAGCATTGGAATTGGGAAAGCTAAAGATAAAGATGGGCTTTTAAATGCTATTGAAGTTGCAGCAAAATATGATAGAAGGATAATAGTTGAAAAATCAGTTGAAAACTGTATTGAAATAAACTGTTCAGTAATTGGATTTGACAACGATTTTATATCTTCAGTTTGTGAGCAGCCAATATCTTTAGAGGAGTTTTTAAGCTTTGATGATAAATATATGAGAGGAAGCGGGTCTAAGGGCATGAAGAGCACTGTTAGAAAAATACCAGCTCCAATTCCTGAAGAGACATCACAAAGTATAAAGAATCTATCTATAGATGCCTTTAGAGTTCTCGACTGCAGCGGAGTTGCGAGGATTGACTTTTTAGTTGAAAAGGACTCAATGAAGGTATATGTTAATGAAATTAATACTATCCCAGGTTCAATTTCTTTTTATCTGTGGGAGGCTTGTGGTATTAAATTTAGTACTCTTATTGATAAGCTTATAGAAATTGCAATAAAAAGGCATTATGAATACAGCAGCAATATTTATACCTTTGATACGGCACTTTTAGCAAAGGCAAGCATGGGAGCAATAAAAGGAGGAAAAACAAGTAAATAGAAACAGGGTGATAAAAAATGCAACTTGGAAGTAAAATAAGGGAATTAAGACAGGCTAAAAACATCAGTATTGAACAAATGTCAGAAAAAACAGGACTTAGTACAGGGCTCATAAGCCAGATAGAAAGGGATATTACAGGTCCTTCAGTAGCTTCGCTTTGGAAGATAGCAAAGGCTCTTGATGTATCAATGAATTATTTTTTCGATGAATCACAAGAAGAAAATCCTATTGTAAGAAAAGACCAAAGAAAAAAGATTATGCTTCCAAATTCAAATATAAGCTATGAACTTTTATCTCCTGATCTTAAGGATAGAAAGATGGAATGCCTTTTGATTGAGATAGATGTTGGAGAATGCAGCACAGAGGAGCTTATAAGTCATGAAGGCGAGGAATGCGGTTATGTTATCAGTGGAACCCTAAAGGTTAAGTGGGGAACAAAGGAGTATATATTAAATGAAGGAGACAGCATTTATTTTGACAGTACAGTTCCTCATAGATATGTAAATGCAGGAGATAAAAAATGTATTTCAATATGGTCTATGGTACCGCCAAGTTTTTAATTTTAAGAGGCAGCTTTTGCTGCCTCTTTCATTATATTGAATACAATGCATTGCAACAAAATATGTATAAATAAAAAATTCAATAAAATGAAATAATGAACTATTTAAAGAATAATGAACCAACATAAAGAATATTCAGACAAAACTCGAAAAACGACATAATATGAGATTTATTAAATGTAAAAAGTACATGATATAATATTAATATAAAATTTCAATAAACTGAAATATCTAACGATAACCAGAAACTAATTATAAGTATATTGAAATTTCAATATAAAAATCTTACAAAATATTCAAAAAATAATATTTACGAAAAGGAGTGATTTTAAATGACATTTTTTAAAGCTGATGACACATGGGCATTATGGACTATTCTAATAGCATGGGCTGCTGTCAGTATTTACCTTGAACAAAAATATAACTGGGCAGCCAAAATCAGCGGTGCAATTATAGCTTTACTTGGTGCACTTATTCTTGCAAATTTAAAAATTATTCCAACAGATGCTCCAGTTTACGATGCAGTATGGGGATATATTGTTCCTCTTGCAGTTCCTCTTCTTCTATTTAAAGCAGATTTAAAAAAGATATGGAAAGAAAGCGGGAGAACCTTTTTGGCATTTAATATAGGTGCAGTTGGGACAATCCTTGGAGCATTTATAGCATGTTTTCTTTTATCAAAGTTCATACCCGAAATCCATAAAGCTGCTGCTATGATGACGGGGAGCTACATTGGCGGAGGAGTTAATTTCGTTGCAATGTCAGAGGCTTTTAAGGCGTCGAAAAATCAGGTTAATGCCTTGATAGTAGCTGACAATTTAAACATGGCAATATATTTTATGATTTTAATGGCAATTCCAGCATCGTCTTTTTTCAAAAAGCATTATGGACACCCTTATGAAGATGCTGTGGAAAAGCAGGACAAGGCATCAGCAGGCAGTGAAGGACAGAATAAAGCTGCAAGCTATTGGGGAAGGAAGGAAATATCTTTGCTTGATATTGCCGAAGCCCTTGGGATGACATTTGTCATTGTATTTTTATCAGTTAAATTCTGTGCGTGGGTTAATGCAACAAATGTATCTCCAGTTATAAAATCTATATTGGGTCAAAAATATTTTGTTATAACAACTTTAACGGTTGTACTTGCAACTCTTTTCCCAAAATTCCTTGGGGAAATCAGAGGGGCTCAGGAGATTGGAACATTTATGATATATATATTCTTTGTTGTAATTGGTGCTCCTGCTGACCTTAAGGTTATTATATTGAACAGCCCAATACTTCTTGTACTTTGTTTGATTATGGTTATTGTAAACATGCTTGTAACTTTTTCAGTTGGAAAGCTTTTGAAATTCAATGTTGAGGAGCTTTGCATAGCATCTAATGCTAATATTGGCGGCCCTACAACAGCTGCAGCTATGGCAATAGCAAAAGGCTGGACAGAACTTGTATTGCCAGCTATGCTTGTTGGAGTTTGGGGTTATGTAATAGGAAACTATCTTGGAATATTTACAGGAAATATATTGGGAAAATTATTTGGAATGTAAGAGAGTATATAAGCGGATGGGTGACCATCCGTTTAATTAAAATCAGGAGGCATAAAAATGAATATATTCGATGGACACTCCGACATATTAACAGATGTAACAATTAGAAGGCTTAATGGAGAAAAAAATGTTTTTAAAAGAAAACATATTGAAAGGCTTAAAAATGGAGGAATAAATGGAACAATACTTGTTGTATGGGTTGATCCTCCCTATGATGAAAATCCGACAAAAAGAATGCTTGAAGTCCTCGGCGCTGCATGTGAGGAAATAGAGGATATGAAAGATTGTGCAAAAGTTGCTTTGAACTTCGATGATATGAAAAAAATAAGAGAAGAAGGTCTTCTCCCTATATTTCTTGGAATGGAAGGATTAAGCGGCCTTAAAGGAAATGTCAGCTTAATAAATATGCTCTATAGAATTGGTATAAGACATGCTATGCTTACATGGAATGAAGAAAACGAATTTGCAACAGGGGTAGTAAGTCCAAATAAAGACAGAGGAGTTACTGAGCTTGGCATAAAAGCATTAAAGAAGATGGAAGATTTGGGGATAATAATTGATGCATCCCATGGAAATGAAAAAACATTTTGGGATATATATGAGAATACTACAAAACCCTTTATTGCTTCACACTCTAATGTGTATAATTTATGCAAAGTTCCAAGAAACCTGAAGGACGAGCAGATAAAAGCAATCGCAGAAAGAGGCGGAATTATTGGTATGAATTCTTGGCCTGATTTTATTGACGAAAAAAATCCTACGATTGAAAATCTTGCTAATCATATAGATTATATTGCACAGCTTGTAGGAATAGATTATATTGGCTTTGGCTTTGACTTTTGCGATTTTTTAAATGGGGATACTACATCAAGTTTTCAATCTGGACAGTCAACAGCAGCGATAGGACTTGAAGATGCAACTAAAGTACCTGACTTAATAAATATTCTGCAAAAAAGAGGATATAAAAAAGAGGATATAGAAAAAATAGCATATAAAAATTTTGAGAGAGTTATAAAGGAAATATTAAAATAACTGCTTTTTAGCAGTTATTTTTTTATCACATTAATAGTGATATAATGGTAATAGCTTTTGACTGAATAAGGAGGGATTGTATGGAGGGAAAAGAGTTCTTAGTAAAGCTTAGCAACAGCGTTGCAATTTCAGGATATGAGAATAATCTTCATCCGATTCTAAAGGAGTATTTTAAAAATTATGTTGATGAAATAAAATATGGTACCCTCGGAGATTTTATAGGTATTAAAAAGGGCAAAGGTGGACTTAAAATAATGATTGCCGCTCATATGGATGAAGTAGGACTTATGGTAACTAATATTAATGAAAGAGGATTTGTAGAGTTTAGAAGTATAATAGGAGTAGATTCTAAAATTCTTCCTGCACAGGAGGTTATTATCCATGGAAAAAAAGAAGTTTATGGAGTTGTTGGAGCAAAACCTCCTCATGTTCTTACTAATGAGGAATTGAAAAAAGCAATAGATACTGACGATATGCTTATAGATACAGGATTAAAACGAGAAGTTTTAATGGATTTAGTATCTCCTGGGGATTTAATATCTATTAAAAGAGATGCATCAAATCTTTTAGGAGATTTTATAACAGGAAAAGCTCTTGATGATAGAGCAGGTATATGTGCAATGTTTGAGTGCGCAAAAATATTAAAAAACACAGAACATTATGCGGATGTTTATTTTGTAGGAACTGTTATGGAAGAAGCAGGCCTAAGAGGCGCAAGAACGGTTGCTAATATTATAAATCCTGATATAGGAATTGCTATTGATGTAACAAGTGCCGATAAATATGCAAAGGATGATATACAGGTTGAATGCGGTAAAAATATTAAAATAGCAGTAGGTCCTAACATTCATCCTGAACTCGTCGAAAAGCTTATAAAAACAGCTGATAAAAATGATATACCTTTTAAGATTGTTGCAGAACCGGGAAGAACGGGAACAGATGCTTGGGCTATTCAAGTATCAGGCGAAGGGGTTGCAACGCTTCTTATTTCAATTCCAATAAAATATATGCATACTTCTACTGAGGTTATAAATTACTCTGATGTAGAAAAGGCAGGGAAATTAATAGCATCATTTATTGCATCTTTAAAGGATTGGGGTGATATATATGCTTAAAGAATATGCAAAAGCCTTTGGTGTTTCAGGGTGTGAAGGTGAAATAAGAGGCATAATAAAAAATAATGTTAAAGAAATAGGAGATGTTTTAATAGATAGAATAGGAAATCTTATTGTACATAAAAAAGGAAATGGCAAAAAGGTTATGATTGCAGCTCATATGGATGAAGTTGGATTTATCGTTACTAACATTTTAAATGATGGAAGAATTAAATTTTCTCCAGTAGGCAGCATTGATTCGAGAATACTTCCTTCAAAAAGGGTGACATTTTATAAGAATAATATTAAAGGAGTTATCGGAGCAAAACCAATACATCTTCAGCCAATAGATGAGAGAAAGAACCCATTTTTGTTAAAGGATTTATTTATTGATATTGGAGCTGATTCCTTTGAAGAAGTCTCAAAGTATGTAAGAATAGGTGATTATGCAACCTTTGAAAGTGAATATATAGAATTAGAAGAAATTATTAAATGCAAAGCTCTTGATGATAGAGCAGGCTGCGCTTTAATAACAGAAGCTATTAAAGAAAATTATGAATTGGATTTGTATGCGGCATTTACAGTACAGGAGGAGGTTGGATTAAGAGGTGCGGAGGTTGTATCAAAGGTTATAATGCCGGAAATTGCTATAGTAATAGAGGGCACAACCTGTGCGGATATTGCAAAGAATGAAAGAGATTTTGTAACGGCATTAGGGCTTGGACCTGCGATTTCAATTATGGATAGAACTTCGGCAGCTGATATTAATTTGGTTAAAAGAATTGTGGAAATAGCTAAAAATAATAATATTCCTTTTCAATATAGAAAAGGGAATGTAGGAGGAAATGATGCTGGAATAATACATAAAACTGGAAAAGGATGTATAACAGCGACTATTTCAGTTCCTACAAGATACATACACTCGCCTGTAAGTATGATAAGTAAGAAAGATTTTGAAAATACTTTAAAACTGTTAAAATTAGTATTGCATAGTTTGGAGGAGGATTAAAATGGAATTGATTAAAAAGCTTACTTCTGCCTTTGGACCATCAGGCAGCGAAGAAGATGTTGCGAATATTATTATAGAGGAGATTAAGGATTATGCTGATGATATAAAAAGAGATAATCTTGGAAATGTTATTGCCGTTAAAAAAGGAAATGGAAAAGGAAAGATTATGTATGCATCTCATATGGACCAGATAGGCATTTTACTCCTCGAAATTGAAAAAAATGGTCTTTTAAGATTTGCAACGGTTGGGGTAGTAAATCCATTATCTTTGCTCAATCAAGTTGTAATTTTTAGAAATGGAGTATGCGGAAGAATAATGGTAGAAAATATGTCGGAGAACAAAAATGTGAAAATTAAAGACATGTTTATTGATATAGGAGAATCGGATTATGAAAAAGCTAGCCAAAAAGTATCTATTGGTTCCTTTGGTGTTATAAAGTCTGATTTTATAGTTAATGAAAACAGGATAATAACTGGAGCACTTGATAATAGAATTGGATGCTTTGCTTTAATTGAAAGTTTAAAAAGATTAAAAGGTAACGAATGCGATGCGTATTTTGTATTTACAGTTCATGAAGAAACCTATTTAAGCGGTGCTGCAGTTTCTGCCTATGCCGTTGAGCCTGATATGGCAGTAGCTGTTGATGTAACCTTTTCAGGAGATTCCCTTGAAGGCATTAGAACGGTTGTTAAGCTCGGAGAAGGAACGTGCATAACAATTATGGATGATGGACTTATAAGCCATCCTGATGTTAAAAACTATCTTATAGATACTGCAAAGAAATATGGCATAAAGTATCAGTTCGATATTGCAAAGGGAGCGACTGATGGGAGTGTTATACATACTACAAGGGCAGGTATTAAAACGGCGGCTGTTTCTATACCGTTAAGATATATGCACACATCCTATGAAATTGTGGATATGAAAGATGTAGAGAATACGATAGAATTACTTTTAAAGGCTGCCATAGATTATAAAAAATAATCAGCTATCCCCGCTATTAAAGGCGGGGATAGCTTTATTAAAGTTTCAAAAAAGATTAGATTAGAGGTATGAATTTAATCTTCTTCCTTTTTGAGTATAATAACGCAATAAATAACTATTACGATTCCAATTATTTGAAGCATGGAAAGTTTTTCGTTTAAGAATATATAGGAAAGAAGTGCTGCTGAAGGAAGCTCTAATGTTCCTATTATGGAAGTTGAAACTGGTCCAATATATTTAATTGCAGCATAAAGCAAAGTTAAAGGAATTATTTCACAAAAGAAAGCTAATAGTCCTGCATTTAAAATAGATGCATTTGATATATAAGGAAGCTTCAATATAAAATTAAAATTGAATATAATTAATACTATAAGTGAAAATAAAGTTGTATAAAAGGTTATTACTACGGGATGGATATCTTCTACAATTTTTTTGGCATATATATTCATAAATGTATAGAAAACAGCAGAGAGTATTCCAAAGGATATGCCTGTTAAAGAAATATTTTTTAAATTATTAGAGGAAATATTTAATACCATAATACATCCTGTAAAAGTTCCAAGAATAGCTATAGCTTTTGATTTTGTAATTTTATCCTTTAGAAATATAAAAGAAAAGGCTGCAACCATTGCAGGATATGTGTATAAAAGCATTGTAGCGATAGAAACATCAAGATATTTAAAGGATGAATAAAAAAATACTGTCATTAAGGTATTCGCAAAGGCTCCTTGGATTATAAGCTTTTTTAACATTTCCTTTGAAATTTTTAGTTCTTGCTTATATTTAATAATGCATATAAATAAAAGTATTATTCCTGCTATTATATATTGAAGCATTAAAATATCTGTAGGAGTGAAGTTGTCGCTATATCCATTTTTTACAAATATACCTGAAGTGCCAAAAAATATTGCTGAAACTATGGCAAATAAATAACCTTTTAATTTCATTTTAACCCTCCTCCCAATAAGAATATTATAACAAATATTGATATATTTTTAAGGTATGATAAAATCTATTACGTACTTTTATAATCAATAGGGTTCTTTAAAGTCCTTCAAACGTATTTAAAGTTAATTATTCATTTATAATCGATAAAAAGCAGGTGGGAAATTGAAGATTATTATTTGCTATTTATTTTTAATAAATCTTTATGCATTTTTTATTATGTATTTTGATAAAACTAAATCTAAAAAGAGGCAATTTAGAATTTCTGAAAAAAAACTTTTTCTTACTGCTATTTTGTTTGGAAGCATAGGAATATATGCAGGAATGTATTTTTTCAGGCACAAAACAAAGCATAAGAAATTTACAATAGGTATTCCATCAATAATTTTAATTCAGTTGTTTGTTTTTTTGAAAATTATAGGGAAAATATAAATGATCATTCCATTGAAATTTTATATTTATTATATTAGAATTAAATGGATAATTTATTTTTTAACATAGGAGGGATAATTATGGAAAGGATTACAGTTGATTATTCTAAAACTTTAGGCTTTTTAAAAGAAGAAGAGATTGAAAACATTAAAAGCCAGATAATAGATGCTCATGATAAGCTGCATAATAAGACAGGAGCAGGCAGCGATTTTTTGGGGTGGGTTAATTTACCTTATGATTATGATAAGGAAGAGTTTGAAAGAATAGTTGAAGCTTCAGAAAGAATAAAGAAAAATTCAGATGTATTTATTGTAATTGGAATTGGAGGTTCATACCTTGGAGCAAGAGCTGCAATTGAGATGTTAAACCACAGCTTTTACAATGTGCTTTCTAAGGATAAGAGAAATGCTCCACAGATTTTTTATGTTGGAAACAATATAAGCCCAGTATACCTTCAAGATCTTTTAGATGCAATAGATGGGAAGGACATATCAATAAATGTTATTTCAAAGTCTGGAACTACAACTGAGCCGGCAATAGCCTTTAGAATTTTTAAGGACTATTTAGAAAAGAAATATGGTAAGGAAGAAGCAAAAAAGAGAATATTTGCTACAACCGATAAAGAAAGGGGAGCTTTAAAAAAGCTTGCTGATTCTGAAGGATATGAAACCTTTGTAATTCCTGATGATGTTGGGGGCAGATACTCAGTACTCACTGCTGTTGGACTTTTGCCTATTGCAGTAAGCGGTGTAGATATAAGGGAAATAATGAGAGGAGCAAAGGATGCTGCTGATGAATACAAAAATATTGATATATTAAACAATTCTGCATATCTTTATGCTGCTTTAAGAAATATACTTTACAGAAAAGGAAAAACAACAGAAATACTCGTTAACTATGAACCATCGCTGCACTTTTTCAGCGAGTGGTGGAAACAGCTTTATGGGGAAAGCGAAGGAAAGGATAACAGAGGTATTTTCCCAGCCGCAGTTGATTTTTCTACGGATTTGCATTCTATGGGGCAATATATTCAAGAAGGTATGAGAAATATATTTGAAACAGTTATAAACGTAGAAAAGGCAAAATATGATGTTGGAATATATGAAGATAAGGACAACATTGATGGACTTAACTTTTTAAGCGGTAAAACTATGGATTTTGTAAATAAGAAAGCCTTTGAGGGTACGGTTCTTGCACATAACGACGGAGGAGTTCCTAATATTATAATAAATGTTCCAAAGATTAACGAATACTATTTTGGAAAGCTTGTATATATGTTTGAAAAAGCCTGTGGAATAAGCGGATATGTTCTTGGAGTAAACCCCTTTGACCAGCCAGGTGTAGAAGCTTATAAAAAGAATATGTTTGCACTTCTTGGAAAACCGGGTTATGAAAGTCAAAAGGAAGAATTGGAAAAGAGATTAAGAAAATAGGGCTATGCCCTATTTTTCTTCTAATACAACTATTTCAAAACTATCAAAGTCTATCTCTTCTATAAAATTTTCCTGTGTAAAGGATGTCTTTTTGTAATTGTTATATTCTTCAAGATTCTTTTGAAGAAAGTAAGGCTTTTGTATATCTAATTTGCTGCAAATTTCCGTTATGCATTTTTTAAGCTGAAGCTGATAGTCTATGTTTTCATTGCAGCAGTATTCTTCATGGAGTATTATTTTGTGGTTTTTAATAATTTTTCCCCAAAGTCTAATCATTTGCACCATCCCATCAATATTTTATACAATGGATAGTATATCAGATATAAGATAGGTTTAAAATATTTATAGAGATTTTTTTGAAAAAATTTAATTGATTTTTATTGACAAAAAAAAATTTTTTGGTATCATAACATTAAAAGTCATATATGGATACTATGAGAGGAAGGAGTAATCCTATTCCATTTTCAGCGAGCTGGTGATGGTGTAAGACCAGCAATGGATAACGATGAAGGGCGTCCTTGAGTATCTTTTATAAAGAGGGCTTTTGCCAATAAGGGTGGAACCGCGGAAGTTGACCTTTCGTCCCTTAACAGGGATGAAAGGTTTTATTTTTGCAAAAAATAAAAAGGTCAGGAGGTTTTAATATGTCAGTTGAAAAAACAATGGATAAAATCGTTGCTCTTTGCAAAGGAAGAGGATTTGTATTTCCAGGGTCTGAGATTTATGGAGGACTTGCTAATACTTGGGACTATGGTCCACTTGGAGTAGAATTAAAAAACAATGTAAAAAAAGCATGGTGGAAAAAATTTATACAAGAATCTCCATATAATGTTGGACTTGACTGCGCTATACTTATGAATCCAGAGGTCTGGGTAGCTTCAGGACATGTTGGGGGCTTTAGCGACCCGCTTATGGACTGCAAAGAATGTAAATCAAGATTCAGAGCAGATAAATTAATAGAAGATTATATGAAATCTCAGGGAGTTGAAAATCCACTTGTTGACGGATGGAGCAATGAAAAAATGATGGAATTTATAAAGGAAAATAACATAAAATGCCCTGAGTGTAACGCTCATAATTTTACTGATATAAGACAGTTTAACCTTATGTTTAAAACATTTCAGGGAGTTACAGAAGATTCAAAGTCACAGATTTATTTAAGACCAGAAACGGCTCAGGGAATATTTGCTAATTTCAAAAACGTTCAAAGAACAACAAGGAAAAAGCTGCCTTTTGGAATAGGACAAATTGGTAAATCCTTTAGAAACGAAATAACTCCAGGAAACTTTACTTTTAGAACGAGAGAATTTGAACAGATGGAACTTGAGTTTTTCTGCAAGCCTGGTGAGGATATTAAGTGGTTTAATTACTGGAAGGAATATTGTAAGAATTGGCTTTTAAGCCTTGGAATGAAGGAAGAAAACATGAGGTTAAGGGATCATTCAAAGGAAGAATTATCACATTACAGCAATGCAACAACTGATATAGAGTATAAATTTCCATTTGGATGGGGAGAACTTTGGGGTATTGCAGATAGAACTGATTTTGACTTAAAACAGCATATTAATCATTCTAAAGAGGATTTATCATACTTTGATCCTGATACTAATGAAAGAATTGTACCATACTGTATTGAGCCATCTGTAGGTGTAGACAGGGTTGCCCTTGCATTTTTAATCGATGCATATGATGAGGAAGAACTTGAAAACAATGACAGCAGAGTAGTTTTAAGGCTTCATCCTGCTTTATCACCAATAAAAGCGGCAATACTTCCTCTTTCTAAAAAACTTGGAGAAGGTGCTCAAAAGGTATATGAAAAGCTTTCAAAGAAGTTTATGGTTGACTATGATGAATCAGGAAGCATAGGTAAAAGATATAGAAGACAAGATGAAATAGGTACACCATTTTGTATAACCTATGATTTCGACTCATTAAATGACAATTGTGTAACAGTAAGAGACAGGGATACTATGCAGCAGGTAAGAATATCAATAGATGATTTAGAAAATTACATTGAAGAAAGAATGCAGTTTTAAGTGCAGAAGGAGGCCATATGGAAGGCAGCAGTATTGTTTTAATGGAAAAACAAGATGGTATACTTTCAAAAGAACTTGGAAGCTATGAAATAGAAACAGGAATTGAGTATATCTATAAAGCGTACGTTGAAGATGAAATTGTCTATCTTTTTTTAACTACGAATGTAGATGTTGATGATGAAAATTATAACGATATATTTGATGAATATGATTTTGAAGGTCATATTAACCTTGGATGCCAAGTTGAA
Source organism: Caloramator quimbayensis (assembly GCF_900167605.1). Classification (GTDB taxonomy): domain Bacteria; phylum Bacillota; class Clostridia; order Clostridiales; family Caloramatoraceae; genus Caloramator_B; species Caloramator_B quimbayensis. The sequence goes on from NZ_FUYH01000006.1 coordinate 137,673, forward strand.
GAGGTTGAAGAAGAATACAATCCTGTATGGCTTATAAAAACTGATTTTATTAATCAGCACGATGATATGAAAAAAAAGTTAAACGATATTATTAAATATCATGCAGAAGAAATCAAAAGAATATATGAAAAGTTAGGAATCAATCCGCTTTAAGCGGATTGATTCCTTTGATTTTTGTAATAGGAATTACAGCTTTAAAAAGATTTCTTGATAATATGTTGTAGAATTTTACTGATCTATATTCTTTAATATTATATTGATTATTAAAATACCTTTTATCTATATCTATTGATAAAAATTTTAGATAAAGCCACATGTTTCTTTTTGAATATACATCCTTGCTTTTTCCAAACCCTTTTGTTGAAAACCCAGGATTTATTATTTCAATGCTGCTTTTATTTAGATTAACTTCAACGCAGTTATAAATTTCAAAATAGTCTCTATAAATTACAGCTTTAGCCAGTAAATTTTGAATTAGTTCCTTTGGAAAATGGTATTCATTTAAACAATCAAAAATAAATTCACAGGCACTATCAAGCATTTCGATAATAGTTCCAATGGAAATATGATTTTGAGGGTAAGAAAAATTTATATTGTTATGAATTTTTATAAGAGAGAAAGGCAAAAAGTTTTGGGGATATTTACCAAACAAAAGCATTCCTCCGCAGGAAGGATGATATTCCCCAGATTCTTTATCAATAGTAATAATACCTGTACTTGAAAGAATGTCTTTATTTATTTCAATAGGAAGATTTGAATTTAAAAGAAACTGCTTTATTTTATTTTCACTTAAATCTTTTATTGCAGCTTTTGCAACAGGCAAAAGCTCAAAGGTTATAAGTCCATTATCCTGCATCATGGAAGCTATTTCTTCCTTATGCATAATATCTGTCGTAGAACCCCTTCTTATATAAAAGCTTCCAGTATCTCTTATTTGATGAGGCTTTTGCTCAGTGCTGTAAATAGTTATAATTCCAATATCTTTTCCTTGAAAATTTATTATTTCAACTGAAATAGGAACAGGGGGGACTGTTCTTGTGCTTACTATCTGCTGAATCTGTTCTTCGTCGAATTCTTCTTTATTAATTCCTACTATTCTTTTCGTTTTATCTTCTATTCCAAATAATATATATCCTCTTCCGCCTCTCGAATTAGCGATTGCACAGACATCTTTTGATAATTCTTTTTTACTGCTTTCTGTATCAGTAAAAAGTTTTAATTTAAAATCAAGTTTTGGTCCTTCTTCCTTAGACAACAGCTGTATTAGTTTTTGTATGTCCATAATATACCACCTAATAGAGTTATTAATTAAATTATACAAAAATAAAAGCAACATTTCATTAATATATATAATATATTTTATGCTAAAAATTAAAAATAGATAATAAAGCATAAATAAATTGGATTTTTAATCAATACAAAGAAATTGATAGATAAACAGTAAAAATAATAATAGCTTTAAGTTAAATCGAAGTTGCAAATGCTAAATATTATTGATAAAATGATGTTCTCGGGATGCAAATTAAAATCGATTATATAGTATAATATAATATAGAAATAATATACCCACGAAAGGGGTTATGAAGGTGTATATGACTGATGATATAATGGTATGTGTTACACAACAAAGAACCTGTGAAAGATTAATTAATAAGGGGGCAATTTTAAAAGAGAAATATGGGAGCAATCTCTATGTTATCCATGTTGCAAAGGAAGGCACAGATATTTTAGGCAGTAAAGATGAAGGTAATGCATTAGAATATTTATTTGATATTTCAAAGGGGGTAGGGGCAGATCTTACTGTATTAAAATCAAGAGACATTGTTGAAGCAATAGCTGAATTTGCAGTTAGAAAAAATATTGGACATATAATATTAGGAGAACCTCCAAAGGAATATAAGAATGAAGGAATAATAGCAGAATTAAAATCTAAGCTGCCTTTATGCAGGTTTTATATTATTCCGGCAAATGAATTAGTATAAGTATAAGAAGCCCTGACTAAGTCAGGGCTTATATTATAAACATTATAAAAAAAGTTATGGGCATGGGAATTTAAATTATTGTTAAAAAACTTAGAAAACTATGAATAAATAGAGAAAAACAGTGAATAATACAAAATGTAAGGGTTAAAGAAGTTTTGGTGAAATTGAAAAAATTTTCTGAATAAAGTAATATAAAAATATAAAATAAAATAAATTATATGGGGTGATTAACATGATTCAAGTACTTGCCGGAGAAAAGGGTTCCGGAAAGACAAAAAGACTTATTACTATGGCAAATGAACTTGTATCAGATTTAAAAGGTCATGTTGTTTATGTTAGCACAAATATGGAAAGCATTTTTGATCTTAATTCTTCAATTCGTCTCATTGATGTTTCTCAATTCCCCATTTCCTCAGTTGATTCTTTTGTAGGCTTTATCTATGGTATTCTCTCAGAAGATTATGATATAGAATGTATAGTGATTGATAATTTAAGTAATATTCTTAAGGAGGACAATGCCTCGCTGCCAAGATTTTTTGAGCTGACTAAAAATATCGGAGAAAATTACGGCATAAAGTTTATTGTTGGAATAAGAGGTTCTGTTGAAACACTGCCAAAACTCGAAGCTGAATATATTGCCGTTTAATATAAAAGGGGCTAAGCCCCTTTTTAATTTTTATGGTATAATCTTTTTAAAGTATACTTGAAAGGATTGAGACGATGAAAAAACAATCTGTTGAAAAAATAAATTTTATGCTTCAAGGAATGATTAATAGAGCTTTTGAGAACGAAGATTTTTTAAAAAAAATCTATTTTAGTTTCAAGTCAGGTTTAAAGGAATACAAAGGGATATATGATATTGAGAAAAAAATTATAAGTTTTAATGGTAAAAATGAAAGAATTGAATTTTCAAAGCTGTCATCATATATCTGCGATGAAGCTTTAAAATATGATTCACTTGAGTTCTCAGTTGAAGAGCGAGGAAAAACTTCTATATTGTATGCTGATAATAAAGGTATAAAAATAAAGCAAAGCGATGATAAAGAATTTAAAAAAAATGAGGAAGAATCAGCTACTTCTCAAATTTTAAATAGAAAGTATTATATAAACATTTCTGAAGCTTCGCCACTTCTTAAAGAAATAGGAATTCTAACAAGCGAAGGCAAAGTTAAAAATGATATGATAAGAAAATATAATCAGATTGATCATTTTGTTGAACTTATAGATGAGATAATAGATGATATATCTGACACTGATGTGATAAATATAGTAGACTGCGGCTGCGGTAAGTCTTATTTATCCTTTGTACTTAATTTTTATATTAAGGAAAAGAAAAAGAAAAATTGTTATTTCATAGGAATTGATAGAAGTGAAAAGGTTATACAAGCATCGAGGGATATTGCAAAGAGGCTTGGATATAAAAATATGGAGTTTATATGTGAAGATATAAATAGTTACATACCGGACAGAAAAGTTGACATGGTAATAAGCCTCCATGCCTGTGATATTGCAACAGATATGGCACTCGGCCTTGCAATAAGAACAAAGGCAAGATCCATAGTATGCGTTCCCTGCTGTCATAAGGAGCTTTTAGAGCAATACGAATTTAAGACAATTGAACCTATTATAAAGCATGGAATTTTTAAAGCAAGATTTGCTGATATTTTAACTGATGGAATAAGAGCACTTCTTCTTGAAGGGCAAGGCTATAAAGTTTCTGTTGTAGAATACATTTCTCCCCTTGAAACTCCCAAAAATCTTTTAATAAGGGCAAGGAAGGTTTCTGAAAAAAATATAAAAGCTGTGGAAGAATATAAGATTCTCAAGAAAACACTAAATATATATCCCTATCTTGAAAGGTATATAAATATATAAGGAGCATGAATATGCTCCTATTTTTTACAGTAATTATTAACGATACATTCAAAATCCTCAATTAAAAGTTCTGTTGCATTTGAAAGCTCTTCTGGTGTACAGGTTCCATAGCAATCGTATACTCCGACAACCCTCATTCCTGCAGATTTTGCACCCTTTACAGCAGAAATAGTATCCTCAAATACCAGACATTCATCAGGAGAAACTTTAAGTCTTTTGGCAGTCTCTAAAAAAACATCTGGATAGGATTTATCCTTTGGAACTTCACATGTAGTTACAATAGTATCAAAGTACTGAAGCAAATCATTTCGCTTTAAAACTGAATTTACGAGTTCAATATGGTTGCTTGTTGCCATACCGACTTTATAGTTGTGTTCTTTTAAAAAAATTAAAAATTCCTTTACTCCTTTTTTAGCTTCTATAACAGATTCATAGTATTCCTTAACCATATCAAGCCATTCATTTTTTATTTCATCAATACTTTCTTGTATATAAAATCTATTTTTAAAATAAATTGCTGTTTCAGTAAAGCTTAGACCCTCAATAGTTTTTTGAAGGTCATCAGGAAGAGGTATACTTCTTTTTTTTAAATAATCTATATCAACCTGCTTCCAAACCCACATAGAGTCAATTATCGTTCCATCCATATCTAATATTACAGCCTTAACATTTGACAGCATAAGTACCTCCAATTAAATAATTATTTTTTATATAAGTATAGCAAATTGTTAGACTAAGTCAATTTATAAAATAAAAATACCACATGGGGGTATATTGACTTTGATTAATTTTTAGCATATTATTAAAGTATGTAGGGAATGATAAAAATGTAATAAATGAAGGGGAGGATATAATGTCAAAGAAAGTAATAATTGTTGGAGGAGTTGCCGGCGGTGCCAGTGCTGCTGCAAGATTAAGAAGGCTTGATGAAACAGCACAGATATTGATGATAGAGAGAGGAGGATATATCTCCTTTGCTAATTGTGGGCTTCCTTATTATATTGGAGGTACCATTAAGGAAAGAGATAAGCTTTTAGTTCAGACAGAAGAAGGCATGGAAAAACGTTTTAATATTGATATTAGAGTAAACAGTGAAGTTACAAAAATAGACAAAAATAAAAAAGAAGTAGAGATTGTTTCGGGTGGCAAAACATACAAAGAAAGCTATGATTTTTTAATACTTTCTCCTGGAGCTAATCCTGTTGTGCCACCTATACCGGGTATAGAAAGAGAAGAAATAATGACTTTGAGGAACATGGAAGATGTTGACAAAATAAAGGGGTATATACAAAAAAATAGGCCAAAGAGTGCAGCAGTTATAGGCAGCGGATATGTCGGAGTTGAAATGGCTGAAAATTTAAAGGAACTTGGAATGGATGTATTATTGATTGAAGCTACTGAACAGATACTTGGGGTATTTGATGTTGAAATGGCAAGAATGCTTGAAAAGCATGTAGTGGATAATGGAATTAAACTTATAACTAAAGATGCGGTTGAAAGATTTGAAGGAAAAAATAAAGTTGAAATAGTGCTTAAAAGCGGAAGAAAATTCAGTACTGACATGGTAGTATTATCGGTAGGCGTAAGGCCTGAAAACAAACTTGCAAAGGATGCGGGTCTTGAGCTTGGTGAAAGAGGCGGAATAAAGGTAGATGAACATATGAGAACCTCAGATCCATATATCTATGCAGTAGGTGATGCAATAGAAGTTAAGGATTTTGTTACTGGAGTAAATACCCTTATACCGCTTGCAGGGCCAGCAAATAAACAAGGAAGAATTGCAGCTGATAATATTTGCGGAAAAGAGAGCATATACAAAGGAACTCAGGGTACAGCTATACTTAAAGTTTTTGATCTTACTGCGGCATCAACAGGCAGCAATGAAAAAACTTTAAAAAGAATGGGAATACCCTATTTAAAATCTTATACTATTTCAGGTTCTCATGCTGGATATTATCCAGGAGCTTTTACTATGCAGATAAAGCTTCTATTCTCACCTGAGGACGGGAGAGTATTAGGTGCACAAATTGTAGGAAGAGATGGTGTAGATAAAAGAATAGATGTTTTAGCTGAAGCAGTAAGGCATAATTTTACAGTTTATGATCTTGAAGAACTTGAACTTGCTTATGCACCTCCATATTCATCAGCAAAGGATCCTGTTAATATGGCAGGCTTTGTTGCAGCTAACATTTTAAAGGGAGATATGAAAGTCATACATTGGGATGAAATTGAAAATATTAATAAAGATGAGTATTTCATATTAGACGTTAGAACTCCTGTAGAATATCAGGGAGGACATATTGAAGGTGCTGTTAATATTCCTGTTGATGATCTTAGGCAGAGGCTTAATGAAATACCAAGAAATAAAAAAATAATCGAATACTGCAAAGTTGGACTTAGAGGTTATTTAGCATATAGAATTCTTATTCAGAATGGATATGAAGTTTATAATTTAAGCGGAGGATATGATATATATTCTGCTGCAACTTCAAAAATTAATAGTAAAATTGAATTAAACGATGAGATGACACATATTGAGAAGAAAACTGAAGAAACAAAATCAGAAAAAAAAACAATAAAAATTGATGCCTGCGGACTTCAATGCCCAGGACCAATTATGAGGGTTTCTAAAGAAATTGAAAACATACAAAAAGGTGATGTGCTTGAGGTTCATGTTACTGACGCAGGATTCACCAGCGATATTAAATCATGGTGTGAAAGAACTGGAAATACTTTAATTGGTGTTGAAAAAAGCTGCTGCGATTATACTGCTTATATTATGAAGGGTAAAGAAAATTCAAATAATACTGGTGAAAATAATAAAGTTATAGAAATGCCTGAAGGAAAAACGATTGTTGTATTTAGTGGAGATTTAGATAAGGCAATAGCGTCATTTATAATAGCAAATGGGGCAGCAGCTATGGGAAGACCGGTAACCATGTTCTTTACATTCTGGGGCCTTAATATGTTAAGAAAGGATGTTGCACCAAGGGTTAATAAAAACTTCATTGAAAAAATGTTTGGGGCTATGATGCCAAGGGGAAGCAGAAGATTAAAACTTTCCAATATGAATATGGCAGGTATTGGACCTAAAATGATAAGAGGAATAATGAAAAAGAAGAATATTTTATCCCTCGAAGAACTTATTGAGCAGGCAAAATCAAATGGTGTTAAACTTATTGCATGTTCAATGTCAATGGATGTAATGGGTATAAAAAAGGAAGAGCTTATAGATGGAGTTGAAATCGGTGGAGTTGCAACCTTCCTTGGTGAAGCAGAAAAATCAAATATGAATCTGTTTATTTAATAAAGCGGCTGAAAGCCGCTTTTATTTTAACTATTTTTTATTAAATCTTTTTGATCCCTTGCAAGTTCCTTAAGCCTTGGACTTACATTAGTTGAAACTATAACTTTGCTAAACCAAAGCAGAGCTTCAGGATTATCACCAAGCCTTCTTGAAAGTTCTCCTAATAAATACATTAAAGTGAATTTATCCATACCGCATATAGGAAATGCTTCCTTTTCATAGGCCTCTTTAAATCCTATGAAGGCTTGCTCAAGGAACTTTTTCTCATCTTCCTTAGAATCCTTTAATCTATAAAGCCATGCAGTTTTTAAGCATATGTAAGCTTTTTCACTGTTTTTTGCATTTTTAACAACAGAATTTAAAAGTGCAAGTTTATATCTTTCAATTGCAGTATCTAAATCGTAAATATCAGGATATATTTTTGCTTTAAATTTCGATGATATTTTTAATCTAATAAGATCTGCCTGATCCTGTTTTATTTTATCAAAATATCTTATTAATGCTGAATAACCGCATCTTGGACATATTACTACATCATAAAACAGAGGGTTAATGTTTTCGTATTTTGGCATTAAATCTGTATCCTTTGATATTAATCTTGCCTTTCCTATTTTAACGGTTTTTTCCTTAAAGTTATTTCCACAAACTGGGCAGGCATAGGATTTATCATATAAATATTCTTGTATTTTTATCTCTTTTTTTTCAGTAGGAGCATCTTCAGAAATATTATCACTTTTATATATTTCTACATCCTTTAAATCGTTAAAACCAAGATTTTCAAGTCCTGAAAAAATTCTGTCCATAATTATCATCCTTTCCCAATATCATGCTAATTCATTATAACAAAAATTACTCTCTTTTTGTATCATTTATGCTATATATGTAGGCAATAATTTCTGCAACTGTTTCATAGAGTTCTGAAGGAATATAATCATTTATTGAAAGGGAGCACAGAGTATTTGTAAGTTTTTCATCATTAATAATAGGAACATTTGACTCATTTGCTTTTTCAATTATTTTTTCAGCTATTTGTCCAAAACCAATTGCAGTTATCTTTGGAGCTAAAGAGGTTTTATCATATTTTAAAGCGGCGGCTTTTTTCCTTTTCATACCTTCACATCCAATTCTCTAAAAGAATAGTCATTAAAAAAGTTTGATAGATTTATTAAATCGTTTTTTATTTCCAATTCTATAACAGATATGCTTATAAAATCATATCCTCCTAGTGCTTTAATATTTTCCTCAAGCAATTTTATTTTGCTGCTAAATAAATTTTTAAATTTTTTATCAATTTTAAAATTAACAAAAAGATTAGAGCTGTTTTTAGTTATAAAGCTTTCAACTCTTCCAATATATGGTGTATCCACGGATATAAACACTTTAACATTATTTATATCTGCCATATTAGAATTTTTGTATTTCTTTTTTATTATTATATTGTTTTTAAAAAGTTCATTTTGATTATAACCATTAAAAAAAAGAATATAATAATTATTATTAATCTGCTTTAGAATTTCTAAATTACTTTTAAAATTCTTAATTAAACTATAATTAATATTATCCAATAATTTAGGATTTTCTTTTAATAAATCTAAAATTTTAGACAAAGATAAAAAATAAAATTTATCTTTTTTGATTAAGCTACTAATTTTTTCACATAATTTATTAAAAAAAACAGATTCTTTATCATTTCTTTTGTCATTAAATTCATAAATTATTTCTTTTGAAATATCTGTATCAATATTAATAGATGATTTTTCAATTAAATTTTCATCAATTAATTCAAATAAATCTTTTATTTCTGAATTATAAGGTATAATATTTTTATTACAATATTGTTTGCTATAATTATTATCAATATTTTTCTTTACTAAATCGATTATGTTATTTATATCTTCATATGAATCTATAAAGCTTTTTAATTTCAATATATTATTTATATCTATATTTAAATTATTTTCCTTTAAAAATGAGAGAAAATCTATATCTATATTCTTTAATGTATTTATAATATTATTATAAATTTTATTTGATTTAACTAAATCTAAAGAAGTTTTGTCTCTTAATTTTAAAGAAGAAATAAAAGCATCATAGTCGATATTTTTTAGAGAATTGATTAGATTTAAATCCTGATAAATTTCTAAAATTTCTTCATTCCTTGCTGGTAAACCGAATTTTAGCAGACTTAAAATAATATCTTTTCCTTCTTTTAGTGGTACATTTAATTCAGAAAGAACTCTATCGATGGAAGTTTCTTTTTTTACATCATCATGATTAGAAATCATCTTTAAAATTAATATGTTGTTTTTAATATCTTTAATTTGAAATTTTGAAAAGGTATCCTCATTAAAATCATCATAGGATATAAATATTGCTGGCAAAATAGTTCCGTCTACTAATTTTAAAGCTAAATTTTCATCGGAATATTTTACTATCTTACCATATAATATAGAGCCTTCTTTTATGCTTCTTTTAACATCAAAACCGCTGCTTAGTAATTGCTCAATATTTTTAATATACATAAACATCACCTATTAATTTATCGGAAAAAATATTATAAAATAAATAGAGGTATTACAATAGATTGGATGTGATTTTATGGCTTTATATGCGATAGGGGATTTACATCTTTCCTTTGGAACGCAAAAACCTATGGATGTATTTGGAGAACTTTGGAATAAACATTATGAAAAAATAGAATTTAACTGGAATGATAAAATTAAGAAAGAGGATATCGTTCTAATACCAGGAGATATATCCTGGGGTATGAAACTTAGTGAAGCTTTGCCGGATTTAGATTTTGTACATAAATTAAATGGTAAAAAAATATTTATTAAGGGTAATCATGATTATTGGTGGGGATCTATTACTAAATTAAACAGTCTTTATAATGATATGTACTTTATTCAAAACACCTGTTCAGGATATCAGGATTATGGGATTTGTGGAACAAGAGGATGGATAAGTATAAATGGCGAGGAGCAGGATGAAAAGATATATAAAAGAGAGCTTTTAAGATTAAAGATGTCTCTTGACTTGGCAATAAAAAATGAATATAAGAAGATTATTGTTATGATGCATTATCCACCGGTTACAAAAATTTCTAAAAGCATAGAGTTCCTCGACCTGCTTTCAAATTATCCGGTAGAAAAATTAATATATGGTCACGTTCATAATGATTCAAAGGAAATATGCATCAATGGTATTTATAGAAATATAGAATATATATGTGTATCCTGTGATATTATTAATTTTAATCCTGTTAGGATATTATAATATAAATTGCAAAAAATAAATGCAGGAGGGATAGGCGTGAAAACGTATTCTTTTATGATACCATCTATGCATGATGAAACTTCTGCAAAGGATGTAAGAAGTATTATTACAGGAATTCGTGGAATTGAAGATATTAATGTTGATTATGAGGATGGAACTGTTGATGTTTATTATGATGAGAATCAAGTAGTTATTGACAAAATAAGATATGCAATAGAGAAACAGGGTTATACTATAAGAAATTTATAAACGAAAACTTGCAATCTTTGATTGCAAGTTTTTTTTGTAAATCAATTCTTTTTATTATAAAATATTATATTATGATAAGTTTTGGGAGGAATGAAATGAGTAGTTCAAAAGTAATAGGACAAGTCTTGATTTTATTTTTTATTATTGTTATTGGGTATATTGCAAGGAAAACTGAAATTATTAAAGAGAATATGAATAAAGGTTTATCTGAAATGCTTTTAAAAGTCACGCTGCCATGTCTTATAATATCATCATTTAATATTAGCTATTCAAAGGATGCAGCATCAAATGCTTTTAAGTTATTATTATATTCAACATTAATTCATTTTGGATTATTTTTTGTTAGCGATATATTCTATAAAAAATATGATAAACAAGTACGAAGTGTTTTAAGATATGCAACAGTTTTTTCTAATTGTGGATTCATGGGAATACCCGTTATAGAGAGCTTATACGGTAAAGAAGGAGTGTTTTATACTTCTATATTTAATATTCCTTTTAATATTTTGATTTGGGTTTTAGGAGTTTATCTTTTTTTAGGCAAAAGTGATTTAAAAACATTAAGAAAGGCAATAATAAATCCAGGACTTATTGCAACAATTATTGGTTTTTTGATGTTTGTTTTTTCTTTAAAATTTCCTGAACCTATATTGAAAACCTTTGAAAGCGTAGGATCAATGACTACTCCTCTATCTATGCTTGTTATAGGTTCAATGATAGCACAAATGCCTTTAAAAGAACTTTTTATGAGTAAAAATATATATTATTATTCTTTTATAAGGCTTATTATTATTCCAATTTTTATTCTTTATGTACTTGGATTTTTTAAAGTAAAAGGGATGCTTCTTGGCATACCGGTTTTAATAACAGCAATGCCTGCTGCTGCTAATACAGCTGTTTTTGCAGAAATATATAATGGAGATACAGCTATAGCCTCAAAATGTGTTTTAATTTCTACCCTTTTTTCTATAATAACAATTCCTTTAATTTTAATGTTATTAAAATAATGATAGGAGGATGAAAAAAGTGCCTAATGATTATTATATCGACATATTTCGTAAATTAGTAAAAGCATACAATGAAGGCACTTTAAAAGAAAAATATGAAGAGCTTATAGAAAAGGCTGAGGATGAAAATGCTAAAAAATATATTTTCGCAGCTATGGGATTAGATTATATAAAAAATGCTTCCTTTGAGGATATTAAAAAAGCAATGGATATGAAAAAGATGAAGGGGAAGATAGTAGTTAAAGTTGGTGACTGTGGAATAAGATGTATTGATAAGGATGGCTTTACATCGTGTCAAAAGGCCTGCCCCTTTGGTGCTGTGGATGTTTTATTAGAAAAGAATATATCTGAAATCAATGATAAATGCATAGACTGCGGAAACTGTATTGCTGCCTGTGATAGGGGAAACCTTATTGATAAAATCGAGTTTTTGCCTATTGTGCAATATCTTGAAAGCAAAGAAGATGTATATGCTATTATAGCACCTGCATATATTGGACAGTTTGGAGAAAATGTAACTGTAGGGAAGCTGAGAAAGGCTTTAAAAGCCATTGGCTTTAAGGATATGATTGAAGTTGCACTGTTCGCTGATATTCTAACTTTAAAAGAAGCAGTTGAATTTCATAAACATGTTAATAAGCAAAAGGATTTTATGATTACAAGCTGCTGCTGCCCTATGTGGGTTGCTATGATTAAAAAACTTTATTCTGAACTTGTTGTGCATGTAGCGCCATCAGTTTCTCCAATGGTTGCATGCGGTAGAACCATTAAAAAGCTCCATAAAAATTCAAAGGTAGTATTTATAGGTCCTTGCGTTGCTAAAAAGGCTGAAGCAAAAGAAAATGACTTAAACGATGCTGTAGACTTTGTTTTGACTTTTAAAGAGCTTCAGGAAATATTTGATATATTAGGTATAAATCCTGAAAATTTCTGTGAAGATGAAGGAGAGCACGCATCACGGGCAGGAAGAATATATGCGTATACAGGAGGAGTTAGCAAAGCTGTCTATGATACGGTAAATAAGCTTTTCCCTGATAGAAGTATAAAGGTAAAAGCTGTGCAGGGAAATGGGGTAAAGGAATGCAAAGATATGCTTCAAAAAATATTAGATGAGAAATTGGAAGCCAATTTTCTTGAAGGTATGGGATGTGTTGGAGGCTGTGTAGGGGGGCCAAAATCGATACTAAGCAAAGATGAAGGAAGAAAAAATGTTCAGGAATATGGAAATCAAACAGATATGATAACACCTATTGATAATCCCTGCGTATATGCGGTTTTAAAAGAAATAGGGATTAACGACATATATGAACTTGTTGATGAAGATAAGGCTCAAATTTTTGAAAGAAGATTTTAAAATGGGACTTATATAAGCCCCATTTCTTTTTTTATCTCTTCAAGGCTTTTTGATGTAGCTTTGTTTTTATTTATATTCAGCTTACTAAGCAAATTAAAAATATCTTCTTCACAGGCTGCTTCGATTTCAATATATGGCTCAGGGAAAACATCCTTATCCCATGTATCTATTTCAATAAGAGAATTATCAATGCTATAACTTTCTCTATGTTTATTTTCTGATTTAATATATGATAATTTCATAGCTTCTAAGAAGAGGGTACATTCCTTAAAATTTGAAACTTCAAATTCGTGCTCATCGCAGGTTCTATATTTTTCCTGTGAGATTAATGTTTTTATGCACAATAGAATTTTTCTGCTGCCATCTAATAAATTATGAACTTTTCTTATTCTGATATATCCTTTTTGATTACTTAGACTTTCAGGAAGCTTATAATAGTAATTTTCCTGAAATTCTTTTTTTATCAATTTTCCTCCTAAATTTATAATATCCTCTCTCGTTTTTTCTATATCTATTTTTAGCACTTTAACTTCAATCTCTTTCATAATATAGCCTCCCTAAAATTTATGATAAAATTATATAACATAAAAATATTTTATCATAAAACCTTTATTATGTCGGTTCAATAATGTAAAATATCATATATAAAAAGATTATGCTTAAAAATAAATCTAATAATGAGGTTTTTAAATGTTTGGATATGTTGTGCCCTTTAAGCCTGAACTTAAGATTAGAGAATATGATTTATATAAAGCATATTATTGCGGGCTTTGCAGAGAAATAAGCAAAAAATCAGTTCTATCAAAATTTATGCTCACTTATGATATGACTTTTTTATCCTTATTGCTTTCATCAATATATGAAAAAGAAAGGGAAGAAATAAAAAAATATTTTTGCCCATATAAAGCAAAAAATATTTTTTCAATAGATTCAAATCAATATTTAAAATATGCTGCTGATATGAATATAATTTTGAGCAATAGAAAATTAATTGATAATTATTTTGATACTAATAATCCTATTTATAGTTTTATAGCTAATTTCATTAGAGCTAAACAATATACAGAAATCGCAAAAAATAAGATTAGCAAAATAGATTATTATTTAAAACAACTTAGAAATCTTGAAAAACATAGATGCAATAATATAGATGAAATAGGAAATAATTTTGCGGAAATAACATCAGAGATATTAACAATAAATGATGACAAATACAGTAAAATAATGAGGCAGTTTGGATATAATTTGGGGAAATGGATTTATACAATTGATGCCTTTGATGATCTTGAAAAGGATATAAAATATAAAAATTATAATCCTATTCTTTATAGATTTAATTATAAAGGAGAGAATCCTAAGGAATTCAAACTAAGTATTAAAGATAATATGGAATTTACCCTTATTAAATGTTTAGATGAAATATCTAAGGCCTTTGAACTTTTAGAATTTAAAAGAAATAGAGGTATAATTGAAAATATAGTATATATTGGACTTGAGAGGAAGACAAAGAGTATAATAGAGGGAGGATGCAAAAGTGAAAAATCCATATGAAGTTTTAGGGATTAAAGAAGGAGCAACGAAGGAAGAGATAAGGCAGGCTTATAGAGAACTTGTAAAAAAATATCATCCTGACAGATATTCTGATAATCCCCTAAAAGATCTTGCTGAGGAGAAAATGAGAGAGATAAATGAAGCCTACGATTATTTAATGAAAAATCAAGATGAAAGCTTTAATTATAGAGGAGATAACAATAGTTACAGCTATAACAGCAGTTATAATGACAGCTTTAAAAGAGTTAGAAGTTTTATTCAAATGAATAATATAAGAGCAGCTGAGGATGAATTATCGAGGATAAATATGAGAAACGGTGAATGGTACTATTTAAGAGGAATTATATCAATGAAAAAAGGCTGGTATAGCGAAGGGTATGAGGATTTGCAAAGAGCAGTACAGATGGATCCTTCAAATCTTGAATTTAGAGAAGCTCTTAATAGAGCAGTTTCAGGAAATAGAGCATATAAAGATAGTTCCTATTATAGAAGAGGAGGGTCAGATAATGACCTTTGTACCACTTGTGCATGCCTTTTGTGCAGCGATCAATGCTGTGAATGCATGGGTGGAGATTTAATCAGCTGTTGTTAGGAGAAATAAAAATGTATAAGGATAGAACTAAAAATATTGTTTTATCTGGTTTTATATCCGCTTTAATGATAATAAGCCTTTATGCAGGATGTATTATAAGAAATAATAGAATATTTTTTATGGCATTATCTACATATTTTGAATCTATACCGATTATTATAGGGGGAGTAAAGGTGGGCTTTTTATGTTACATAGCATCATCATTGCTTTCTCTGATTTTACTGCCGGATAAAATTTATGCTTTTATTTTTTTAATTTTTGGAGTATATCCTATAATTAAATATTTTTGTGAGAAAGAAAGCATTATTAAGGAATATATTTTTAAATATATTTGGTTTAATTTCTTCATGGTTTTAACGTATTTTTTATATAAAAAAATAATCATTATAAATAGTGAAATGATTAAAAATAGCATATTAATGCTAATAATAATACTTGAGGTATTGTTTTTTATTTATGATTATGTATTTACTAAATTTATAACTTATGTAAAATATAGAATTTTAAAAGAGGAGTGATTTTATGGAATTCACTATTATGGCAATAGTAGTTGAAGGGAGAAACAACAATGCACCTAAAGTTCAGGAGGTTCTTACAAAATATGGGTGTATTATAAGAACAAGGCTTGGTTTACATGAGTCAGCGAAGGATGCATGTTCTGAAAAAGGACTGATACTTCTTGAATTATTTGGTGATGACACAGAAATTGAAAAACTTAAAAATGAAATTATGAATATTGAAGGTATAAGAATAAATACTATGAAGGTATGATAAAGTCATACCTTTTAGGAGGGATAAAATGGACAAGTTCTATGAACAGCTTTTGACAACAAAAAAAAATATAGCGTATTATATTTTAAATATTTTAATGTATGTATTTGCTGTACTTATATTTTTATCTTTAATATTTTCAATTATTACTTTTAGTTTAGGATATATGATTTTTTCATTGGCATTAATTGTAATATTATTTTTTACAAGATACCTAAGGGATAATCAATATAAAGAATTTGAATATATATTTACTAATGGAAATTTTCAAATAGATGTTATATTCAACAAAAAAAGAAGAAAAACTTTGATAGATGAAGATATTAAGAATTTTGATGTGTTTGGAAAAGAAAATGAAGTTAACATTGAAAGTATATCAAAAAAAATAAATTGTATTCCCTATGATAATAAAGGAAACAGATATGTTTTTGTAATAAAAAATGATTGTAGAAAAGCTGTATATGTAGCACCAAACGATGAAATGCTTAAAATGATAAATCTTTATTATATTTCAAGAAGGAGATAAGAAACTAATTCATTAAATGCTGCTTATAAAGAGTAAAGAGGTGGTTAGGTTTGAAGAAATTAAAATTCTTATATATATTAATTCCTATCTTATTTTTAGTGGGTATTGGAGCAGGAGCATTTTTTTATGTAAATAATAAAATATATGTTCCAACTCCTCAAAACTTTTTTACAAGTGAAAAAGAAAAAAACGATGCAAAATATGAAGAAGAGCATGGTATAATTAACGTACTTTTAATAGGCGTTGATAGTAGGGGAAAATATGAAGATGCAAGAACTGACTCTATGATTTTAGCTACTCTTGATTTGAACAACAAGAAAATAAAACTTACTTCTTTTATGAGAGATATGTATGTTCCTATACCTAACCATGGCTTGAATAGAATAAATAGTGCGTTTTTTCTAGGAGGACCTGAACTTTTAATAAAAACAATAAATCAAGATTTTAATCTTAATATACAATATTATGCATCAGTTGATTTTAAAGCATTTCAAAGCCTTGTAGATACCCTTGGAGGAATTGATGTTGAAATTAAGGATTACGAAGTTGAGCAGATAAATTACTATATAAAAGAAGCCAATTGGAATAATCCAATATATATAAAAGGTCCTGGATATCAGCACTTAAACGGGCAGCAGGCGCTATCTTACTGCCGTATTAGAAAAGTTGGAAACGGAGATTATGAAAGAACAGAAAGGCAAAGGAAGGCACTTTCTTTGCTTGCAGAAAAGGCAAAAAAAATGGGAATTATTAAATTGCCAGAGCTGTTTTCGGCATTGCTTCCATATGTAAAGACAAATATACCTGCTTCAAAAATTATGAGTTTTGCGTATTCTGCCTTCAAAATGGGCAACGCTCCAATAGAGTCGGCAAGAATTCCAGCAGATGGAACTTTTGAAAACATGATAGTTAATGGAATGGACGTGCTTGTACCAGATTTATCCAAAAACATAAAATATCTTGATAGATTTATTTTTACAAGTGGAGCAGGGGATTCTTCGAATATGCCTGTATATATGTTAAATAATTTTCATTTAGAAGATGAACCAATTGATAAGCGAGGGAAAAATAAGAAAATAATAAAAATAGAAATACCAAAGGAAGCTATTGGTAATAAAGTTGACGAAGATATAGACAATGTAGATAACGTTCAAATCGATAATAACAATCCTTATCCAAGCAATGATAATGATAATAGTGAAAACGTACCTGTAACGCCATAATAAATTTAAGTACCCTTGGAGGTTAGCTATGTATGAGGCAAATGTACTTGTCGTTGAGGACAGTAAATTTCATGGAGTAATAATAAAAGATATATTAATTAAAAATGGATACAGCGTAACGTGGGTAATGACAGGTGAAGAGGCTGTAGATATTTACGAAAAATTTGATTTGATTTTACTCGATGTAATGCTGCCGGGTATTAGCGGATATGAGCTTTGTGAAATTGTAAAGAGCAAGGCTCCTATTATTCCTGTTATTATGCTTACAGCTATGGATGACGAAAAGAGTATGATAAAGTCTTTAGAATCAGGTGCTGATGATTATATAAAAAAACCCTACAGCGTTAATGAGCTTCTTGCAAGAATAAAAGTTCAATTAAGGACGAGAAAACTTCAGATTGAATTAATAAATAAAAACCAAGAACTTCAAAATGCGTATAACATGATTAAAAAGCTGTCAATAACTGATATGCTGACAGGAGCATATAATAGAGGATATATAAATGAATATATTGATAAAGCTGTAAAGGATACAAGCTATAATAGTGTAAAAATTGCTTGTATTATGATAGATATTGATAATTTCAAAAAAGTAAATGATAATTATGGACACCTTACAGGAGATAAAGTTTTAAAGAATGTAGCTTTAATTTGCAAGGAATGTGTAAGTAATTATGGTAAAGTTATAAGGTTTGGAGGAGAGGAATTCTTAATTATTATTGATAAAGATGTTGAAAAATCTGAAATTATCGCAGAGAAAATTCGATATAAATGCGAAGAAAGCAGATGCTGCGGATTTATATATACTGTAAGCATAGGTGTAAAAATTTTTGATTCAGATAAAAGCAATTTTTATAAGGACTTAGAGGAGGGCATTAAAGAAGCAGATAAGATGCTTTATGCTTCAAAAAATAGTGGTAAAAATAAAGTATGTGTAAGTAAAACTCATAGTTTATAGCAGCTATGAGTTTTATTTTTTAGATGAAAAATAAAGATAATAGATTATAAATTTATAATTGTCATTTGACAATTATAAATAATAGATGTATTATAATATTAGCAAATGCCAACAATAAATTTGGAGGGATTAAAATGAAAATAGCAATAGCTTGTGAAGGAAATTATGTTAGTGGACATTTTGGCCATTGTGAAGGATTTACAATTTATGAATTGGATAAGGATAAAATATTGGGCAAGAGTTTTGTTGAAAATCCAGGACATAGACCAGGTTTTTTACCTGTATTTTTAAAAGGATTAGGAACGAACGTTATAATAGCAGGAGGAATGGGAGAAACTGCACAGCAGCTGTTTAATGAAAATGATATTGAAGTTATAGTTTGTGCTCAGGGATTATGCGATGACGTTATTGAGAAATATATAAAGGGAGAGCTTAAATCCTCAGGAAGCATATGCAGAGAACATGAGCATCAAGGCCACTGTAATGACTAATTTTTAGGATGATATTATGGAAAATGATTTATCCTCTATTAGAAAGATTTTAGAACACAACGGCTATGAATTTACAATACAAAAGCATTTGATTTTAAATGTTCTTTTAAAGAGCGATGTTCATCTAAGTGCAAAGCAAATCTATGATAAGGTTAAGGAAAAAAACATTGGGCTTGCAACTGTATATAGGTCTTTAAAAATTTTTAAAGACCTTAAAATAGTTAAAGAAATCAATGATAATGGTATAAATTATTATGAAATGAAGATATTCAGCAAAAAACCCCTACATATACATTTTAAATGCTTAAAATGTAATAGTATAATTGATATAGATAGTAAAGATGCAGATATTGAATATATCAAACTTAATAAAAAAATAGAAGAACAAAACAATATTGACATATATGATTCTAATATTATTTTTATTGGCTTATGTAATAAGTGCAGGGAGGAGTTAAAATGCCAAGACCAACTAAGTTCAGAAGAGTAGAGTTTTTTCCAGAAGATACTTATTTCATTCCTTGGGGAAAACCAAAGTGCGAGATTGAAGAAATAGCCTTGAAAGTTGAAGAACTTGAAGCAATGAGATTAAAGGATATCGAAGAATTAAATCAAGAGGAATGTGCTGAGAGGATGCAGGTTTCAAGGCAAACATTTCAAAACATTATAGATAGTGCAAGAAAGAAAGTGGCAATAGCTCTAACTAAGGGCAATGCAATTAGAATCGAAGGTGGAAATTATAGAGCTACCTTTTGTAAGTTTAAATGCTTAGATTGCGGAAATGTATATGAAATAAATTATGAGCAGGACAAATATATTTGCCCTGCTTGTGGATCTAATAAGGTCATATGCAGCAAAAAAGCTGATATATGTCATAAATGGTGCAAACATGATAAATAATAGGCTATGGTAAAACTACCATAGCCTATTATTTATCATTATAGTATGCTGTTGCTGCATCCAAGAACGTTTTTAATCTTATGCTGAACCATCTGCTTAATTGCATCTCTTGCTGGTCCTAAGTATTTCCTTGGATCGAATTCTTCAGGATGATTTACAAAATACTCTCTTACAGTAGCTGTCATAGCTAATCTTAAATCTGTGTCAATGTTTATTTTACATACTCCCATAGTAGCAGCTTTTCTTAGCATGTCTTCAGGTACTCCCTGTGCTCCTGGAAGTTTTCCGCCATATTCATTACATTTTGCAACAAATTCTGGCATAACTGTTGATGCACCGTGAAGAACGAGAGGGAATCCTTCAAGTTTCTTTGTTATTATTTCAAGTCTTTCAAAATCAAGGGAAGGAGTTCCTTTAAATTTATATGCTCCATGGCTTGTTCCTATAGCAACAGCTAAGGAATCAACACCAGTTCTTTCTACAAATTCAACCGCTTGCTCTGGATCAGTATATGTAGCATCTTTTTCAGATACTTTAACAGCATCTTCAACTCCTGCAAGTTTTCCGAGTTCTGCTTCAACTACAACACCCTTTGAATGAGCGTATTCAACAACTTCCTTTGTTATTCTGATATTCTCTTCGAAAGGATATTTTGAACCATCGATCATAACTGAAGTAAAACCGCTGTCGATACAAGCTTTACAAATATCAAAGTTTTCACCATGATCAAGATGTAAAACTATGGGAAGATTGGAATCTTCTACTGCAGCCTCAACAAGCTTTTTTAAATATATTGGATTAGCATATTTTCTTGCTCCTGCTGATACTTGAAGTATTAACGCTGATTTTTCTTCTTTGGCAGCTTCAACGATTCCTTGGATTATTTCCATGTTATTAACGTTGAATGCGCCAATTGCGTATCCTCCCTTATAAGCCTTATTAAACATTTCTTTTGAAGTAACAAGTGGCATTATTAACCCTCCTTAAATATTTGTAATATTATTTATTATTTTTTAATATATCATATGATTATATGGACATGTATTGTCCCAGTGGGACAAAATAGACACAATATAATTATATTATAATTTAAGGATATTGCAACTAAAATATGTTTTCAAGCAGTAATTTTTCCATTTTAGGTATATGGCTAATAAAATGTTTTAAATTTTCGAGTGATGAAAGTGCATCGGGCTTTTCAGCGGAATCAATAAATTCTTTGGCGCTCTTTAATGAAACAGTTATGTTGTCAATTTCATGATGATTAGTAATAAGAGCCCACTTTTCTTCAATATTATTCCATCTATCACAGGTATCATAGATAATACTTTTAGCGTTATTCCATTGCTCATTTTCTACATATTGTTTCGCTTTTTCAATTTGCGAAATAAGTATACTGCTCGTTTTTTTTAAATATATATTTATAAATATTTCTAATATTATTATACCAATAAAAACAATTAAAGAAAAAAATATTATTTTTTTTTCATTCTTCATTTTTCTTCCTCCTTTGTATAAAGAGTTCACCCTTTGTGTCAAAAATGGCTATGAATACATCTTCGATTTTGTCTATTTTATTTTCTTTTAATTTCTTGTTTAACCAATCTATATTATATCCTGAAGCATATAAGTTTTTCATATTTAAAACTCCATCTAATATTATACTTATAGGCAATTTTAATTCAGCTTTATTTATATTCATGTCCTCCTTTGTAACAGGAGATTGTTTTATTTTTGGTATTATGCTTAATTTTCCATTAGTTTCAAGTATAGCATATTCTATATCTGATATATTAAAATAACCTGAAATTCTTAGCTCCTCCATTAAATCGTTTATGTTAAATCTTTGTTTTCTCATCTCATCTTCGAGTACTTTACCATTTTTAATAAGTATACTTGGCTTTCCACAAACTATTTTTCTAATACCTTCAAATTTAAGGGAAATTATTGATATAGTTATTTCAAGAAGCATAAGAGTAAAAATAGGAATTAAACCGTTTCGTAAGGGTATTCCAGTATCCTGCATTGGTACTGCAGCAAGTTCGGAAAGCATAATTGCAATAACTAATTCGAAGGGCTGCAATTCACCTATCTGCCTTTTCCCCATAACTCTCATTACAAATACGACAAATATATAAAGAATAATTGTTCGTACAAAAACAACCATAAAATCACCTCAAATCTATTATTTCTTATATGAAAAAACATTATAAATAAGTTTTTAAATTTTATATATTATAGTCTTTCCTCTTGAGATAACTTTCTATTAAAGGTATAATTTCAATAGTATATCATTAAGAAAGGAAACGACCTATGAATAAAGTAAGATTCGAAAAGTTTGAAATGAAATATGGAAGTTATCTTCCAGAGGATTTCAAAAGGTTTTTGATAAAATATGGAGGAGATGCTCAGTTTGGAAGCTGCAGATTTGAGTATGCCGAAAACATTATAAATAATATTTTAAGAGTGCCTGGAGAAATGGATTTCCATCTGATTCCTTTTGGAGATATAGGCAATGGAGATTATTATTGCTTTTATAAATATGGGCCCTTTGCTGATGATTACTACGTAGGCATATGGCTGCACGAAACAAGAAATTTCGTAATTTTAGCATCAAGCTTTAAAAGCTTTATATATAAATGTTTACTCGATGATTATTTATCTACGTTAATACCTAATGAAAGCCTTTCTGAAAGCGAAAATGCTGTTTCATGCGAAGAAAGTCTTGAAAGATGCAAAATACTATCTGAAGAATACAACTTTGATTTTAAAAAAGTAAAGAATATGAAAAATGAATTTGATTATCATAGATTTATGCTTGAATATGATGAAAAGGCATTGCAAAGCCTTTGCTTTGTAGGCAAATCGCTAATGAATAAAAAGGATTTAAAAGGCTTTAATATGCTTGAAAATGCAATTAAGCATTGCTATTTTTATACTGCTCCATATTATTTGTTAGGGAAGATGTTTTATAACACAGGAAAAGATGGCAACATGTATTTTAAGCAGGCTTTAAAAACATCCCTTGGAATTACAGGATATAGTTATTGGGAAGAAGACTATTTGGAAATCCCTTTAGATGTTCATAGAGAAATAGCTTTATATGTAGACAATGCTCTTGGAAAATCAAAGGATTTCATCCACATTAAAATATATAATGGCGAAGATCCCTATGATTACAAATTCAGGCTTTCTATTGCAAGAGAATATATAAAAAATAACGATTATGATAATGCTATGATTGAATATAATAACGCTTTATTTTGCTGTGAAGATAAAAGTGCTTTGAAAGATATATTGAAGGAAGCTTGCAATGCTGCAAAAGAAGGAGGGCTTTTATATTTAGCTGGTATAATAGAAAATGATGTTAGAAAAATTAGATAAAAGGAAGGATGATACTATGAAAGAGGTTAGAGTTAGAATAGCACCAAGCCCCACAGGGAACTGCCACGTTGGAACTGCAAGAAATGCACTTTATAATTACATATTTGCAAAAAAAAATAATGGTAAAATGATATTAAGAATAGATGACACAGATATGAAGAGAAATTCAGAAGAATCTGAGAAGGGAATCTTTGAAGGATTAAGATGGATAGGGATAGATTGGGATGAAGGACCTGACGTAGGAGGGCCCTATGGACCTTACAGGCAGTCAGAAAGGCTCGATATATATAATAAATATATTGAACAATTGATAAATGAAGGAAAGGCCTATTATTGTTTCTGTACTGAAGAGGAAATAGAAGCCGAAAGACGTGAGCAGGCATTGAAAAAAGAAACAGTTAAGTATTCAGGAAGATGCAGAAACTTGTCAAAAGAAGAGGTTGAAAAAAAGTTAAGTGAAGGATGTAAGTATGTAGTCAGATTTAAAGTACCTGAGAAGGTAATAAGGTTTCGTGATATAGTAAGAGGAGAGCTGACTTGGGATGGAAGTATAATGGGGGATTTTGTTATCAGAAAATCTGATGGTGTTCCTACGTATAATTTTGCAACTGCTGTTGATGATTGGATTATGAAAATTAGTCATATAATGAGAAGTCAGGAACATATTCCTAATACTTTTAACCAGGTATTAATACTTGAAGCTCTTGGGGCTGAAATTCCTGAATATGTTCATTTTCCGCTTCTGCTTAATGAGGACAGAACTAAAATATCTAAAAGAGATGGTGCTTTATATATTGGTGAATATAAAGATATGGGATATCTTAAGGAAGCTGTAGCAAATTTTATTGTTTTGCTTGGATGGCATCCTGCTGATGATGAAGAATTTCTTTTAATGGAAGATATGATATCTAAATTTTCATTAGAAAGAATTAATAATTCCAATGTAGTTTTTGATTTTAAAAAACTTGAATGGTTTAATGGAATTCATATTAGAAATAAAACTGTTGAAGAACTTTCACAGCTTGTTATTCCATTTCTTAAATCTACTGAATACTATGAAGAGGTAGTAAAAAATCCTGTTAAACTTGAAAAAATAGTTGAGGTAGAAAGGGAAAGAATTAAAAGGCTTGATGAAGTAGGAAAAGTTTTCAAAATGTTTTACATAGAACCGGAAGTTTATGATATTGATGAGATAAAGGAATCGGTTAAGAAGGTTGAAGTTGCTGAAATGATAAATATGATAGATGAAGCTGTTGTAGAATTAAAAAATATTGAGAAATGGGAAAAGAATATACTTGAAGATTATATGAGAAAGCTTTGTGATAGAATTAATACAAAACCAAAGATACTTTTTATGCTGCTAAGAATTGGAGAAACTGGGTCAAGAATTTCTCCGCCTCTTTTTGATACTTTTGAGATAATAGGAAGAGATTCAACTATTAAAAGGCTTGAAAACTTTAAAAACTTTCTAATTAAATCAAATTAAATGTAAGAAACTTTTTATTCTAATTTTCATATAATAAGATACAACTTTTAAATCCATATTTTGTCTATATAAAATTATATAAAGGGGGGATAGATAGTGGACGGAAAAATAAAAGTAACAGTGTCTGATGGTAAAATAAAAGAATGCAATATTGGCAGTACAATTCTTGAGGTGTTAGGCAGCGGCAAAGAAATAGGAGAGCCTTTGATTGCATTAGTTGACGGAGAGGTTCAGGAACTGTCCAAAAGGCTTCATTATGACGTTACGCTTACCCCGATTAATATTTTTAATCCCCTTGGCCTTAGAACTTATCTAAGAAGTTTAACTTTTGTTTTAATAAGGGCAGTTGAAGATGTTTTAAAAGGAGCGAGGGTTACTATTGAGCATTCATTAAGTAAAGGATTATATGGTGAAATACATTATAATAGAAGAATAAATAAAGATGATATTAATTTAATTAAAAAAAGAATGTTTGAAATTGTTGAAACGGATGAGCCGATAGAAAAAATAAAGGTAAAAAAAGAAGAAGCAGTTAGAATATTTAAAGATTATGGTATGGAAGATAAACTAAGACTTCTTAAATATATTGAGTTTCCTTATATTAATCTTTATAAATGTGGGTATCTTTATGATTATTTTTATGGTCCGATGGTACAATCAGCTGGTTATCTAAAAGTATTTGACCTGATATATTATGATCCTGGATTTATATTATTGTATCCTTCCCAAGAAAATCCTCATATTGTACCTGAGTTTAAGGATCTTCCAAAACTTGCAAAAGTTTTTAAAGAAACTGAAGACTGGTCTAAAATACATGGAGTATACGATGTAGGTCTTTTAAACGAAAAGGTAGAATCTCAAGAATTTAAAGATATTGTGCTTGTTGCTGAAGCACTTCATGAAAAAAAGATTGCAAATATAGCAGATAAAATATATGAGAATAGAGACAGAATAAAGATAGTGTTGATTGCAGGTCCTTCATCATCAGGAAAAACTACCTTTGCAAAGAGATTATCAATTCAATTGAAAGTTCTTGGTATGAAACCCTATGCAATTTCTTTAGATGATTATTTTGTAAACAGACAATATACTCCAAAGGATGAAAAAGGTAATTATGATTTTGAATCAATAAGAGCTTTAGATATAGATCTCTTTAATAAGAATCTATTGGATTTGTTAAATTACAAAGAGATTGAGCTGCCAAGTTTTAATTTTATAAAAGGGGAAAGAGAATGGCTGGGATATAAATATAAAATGGATAAGGATTCTATATTAATAATCGAAGGAATACATGGACTTAATGAAACACTTACAAGTTCTATTCCAAAGGAGAATAAATATAAAATATATATCAGCGCTTTAACTCAGCTTAATATAGATGATCATAATAGAATTCCAACTACAGATGTGAGGCTTTTGAGAAGGATTGTAAGGGATAATATGAGCAGAGGAAGAGACGCTCAGGCAACTATCTTATCTTGGCCGCAGGTAAGAGAAGGAGAGGAGAAGAATATTTTTCCTTATCAAGAGGAAGCAGACATAATGTTTAATTCAACACTCGTGTATGAAATGAGTATATTAAAAAAGTATGCGGAGCCGCTGCTTAAAAATGTTGATGTTAAAAGCACAGCCTATATTGAAGCAAGAAGGCTGCTGCTATTTCTTTCATATTTTAAAGAATCATTAGATGATAATATAATACCATTAAATTCTATTCTTAGGGAATTTATAGGAGGGAGCTGCTTTTATAATTAATTTAGGATATATAAATTTTAATATTTAATGGTATTGATGCCATGAATAGATTGCAAACGATATATACTTAATCTGTTTGCTTTCTTACATGGCATTTTAGTTTTATTTTAAATTTTAATACTGTATAATTAATATAAAGCAAAAATAATTTTTAAAGGTGATTTAATTATGTTTAAAATTGCTTTGTGCCAAATTAAGGTTGAAGATGATTTTGAGAAAAATATTGATAAGGCTTATAAAAAGATAAATGAGGCGTCAAATAAAGGTGCAAAAATTGTTGCTCTCGGAGAAATGTTTAATTGTCCTTATAGTGGTAAATATTTTTCAAAATATGCAGAAGAAGAAAACAATAGTAAAACTTTAGATATGCTTAGGAATGTCAGCAGAGAAAAAGGAATATACATAATTGGAGGATCAATACCGGAAAAAGAAGAAGGCTCAATCTATAATACATCCTATGCTATTAACCCTGATGGTGAGATAATTGCAAAACATAGAAAGATACATTTATTCGATGTTGATATTGAAAATGGAATAAGGTTTTGTGAATCTGATTATCTTACAAAAGGAGAGAATATAACAGTATTTGATACTGAACATTTAAGAATTGGGATTTGCATTTGCTATGATATTAGATTTCCTGAGCTGATACGAAAAATGACTTTAATGGGAGCAAAGCTTATATTTGTTCCAGCAGCATTTAACATGACAACTGGACCTGCCCACTGGAATATACTATTTAGAACCCGTGCCCTCGACAATCAAATATATATAGCAGGAATATCTCCTGCAAGGGACTATGAAGGTGTTTATACAGCCTATGGACATTCACTAGTTGTAAACCCATGGGGTGAAATTATTGCGCAGGCTGATGAAGGAGAAACAATAATCTATGCAGATATTGATATTAATTATATTGAAAAGATAAGAAAGGAATTGCCTCTTTTAAAACATAGAAGAATAGAGATTTATTAAAAAATATTATTATGGGGGGACTATTTTGTTTAAAAGAAACGATAAAATAAAAAGAATTATAATGGTTTTGATTGGAGCACTGATGTGTTCTATAGCATTAAATGCTTTTATAATTCCTCATAAACTTTTAAGCGGAGGAGTTTCAGGCATATCTATAATAATACAATATTTAACAGGTATTTCAGCTGGATATTTGATATTTATTTTTAATATTCCTATATTTTTGCTTGGAATGAAAGAAGTAGATAGAGACTTTATTGTTTTCAGCCTAATTGGAATGATATCTTTTTCAATATTTTTAGTAGCTACAAAAAACTTAACTGAATATATAAAAATTAATGACATTCTTTTATCTGCAATATATGGTGGAGTTGTAAATGGAATTGGTATGGGTATTACATTTAGAAACAGAGCTTCTCAGGGAGGTACAGATATAATAGCAGTTGCTGTAAAGAAGAAGTATGGAATAAATATATCGACAGTATCTTTTTCAATAAATGGTTTAATTGTATTATCTGGAGCTTTAATAAACAACTTTGAAGCTGCTTTGTATACACTTATTTCTATGTATATTGGTTATTATATAATGGATAAAGTTATTGAAGGATTTGACAGAAAAAAGATGCTTTTTATAGTAACAGAAAAAGAAAAAGAGGTATCAGAAGCAATAATGCAGGAAATCGGCAGAGGAATTACGCTAATATATGGGGAAGGTGCTTATACAGGAGATTCCAAAAAAATAATATATTGCATTGTAACCTCAACTCAACTTGCTAAAACTAAAAAAATAGTTGAAGATATTGATGATAAGTCTTTTATGTCTATTATAGATGCTTCTGAAGTACACGGCAGAGGATTTAAAAGACCGGCATTATAAAGATAAGCCCTAATTTAAGGGCTTATCTTTTTTGTATCTTGATTTTACTTATCATAAGATATGATAGTATTACTATTAAAACAGCTGAAAAAAGATTATGCTTAATGAAATATATGTTTATTAAACAATCAACTGCGACTAATCCACCTGCAATTGTTATAGGTATTCCCATATAAACATTGTCAAACTGTGTAACATTAAACCTTGCAAGCCTGTATGCTCCAGCGATAGGATAAAGAATAGTAATTATATAACCTATAATTCCAAACTGATTTAAAAATAAGTTCCAGCAAAGTACTGCAGGAGCAGCTCCAAATGAAACAAGATCTGAAAGGGAATCAAGCTCTTTTCCAAAGAGAGTTACTGCATCTAATTTCCTTGCTATTTTACCATCATATCTATCAACAATAACTGATAATAAAATCATTAATGATGCAAGTTTTGTATTATTAGTAAGTGTAAATAGTATTGAAAGCATACCAAAGGATAAATTAGAAAAGGTTAGCAAACTTGGTATAATATTAAAATTCATTATTTAATCACCTCCTACGATAGTTATACATTCTTACTATGTCTATAGTTAATATAAGAACTTTCTTTGGCATATGACTTATATATTTATAATTACTTGCCATTTATATTGAGCTAAAAAATTTTTACTGAATAATCTATGGTTTTGAAAAAGTACATGGTATGCCTTCTGCTTTGATTGAAATTTTTGACATAACTAATATTCTTTTATTATTTCTACATATTAGATATTATAACTATAAATAATATATTTTACAAGGAATCTAAGGCTTAAATTAAATATATAATAAAAATTCTATAGAATTTAATTAGGTTTAAATAGATATCTTAACTTAAAAAATAAATAAAAGAATAATAATTGTATTTAATGATGGAGAAAATAATTTTAGGAGGTTGATTAGGTGAAAGTAAATGAATTTATGAGCAAAAATGTTATTTCAGTTGCTCCTGATACGTCAATTATTGAAATTGCAAGGATTATGAAGAATAATAATATTGGCTCGGTTCCTGTTGTTAAAGAGAGTAAAGTTATTGGAATCGTAACAGATAGAGACATAGTTTTAAGAGATATAGCAGAGGGAAAAGATATAAAAAAAGTTACTGCAAAGGATGTTATGACTACAGGAGTTACAACCGCTACACCAGAAATGGATATACATGAAGCTGCTAAAATAATGTCTGAAAAGCAGGTTCGAAGACTGCCAGTTGTAGAAAAAAATAACCAAATCGTTGGTATGCTTGCTCTCGGAGATATTGCTGTATATTCTAAACTTGAAGATGATGCAGGAGAGGCTTTAAGCGATATTTCTAAACCAACTAATACTATGTATTAATTAAAGTTCCTGCTATTGCAGGAACTTTTTGCATATGATAAAATTTATGCTTATGGGGGGATATTATGAAAAAAGCAAGGCTTATATATAATCCGTATTCAGGAGACAGATCTTTTAGGATGAGACTTGATTTGGTTATTGATAAACTTCAAAGAGGCGGTTATGAGGTAATACCTCATAGAACAATGTCTGTGGAGGATATTTATTTAAGCATATCAAATTCTGATTACTGTGATTGTATTATCGTTTCGGGAGGAGACGGTACTATAAATCATGTAATAAATGCTATGCTGCAGAAGGATTTAGATGTTCCTATAGGTATAATTCCATCAGGTACTTCTAATGATTTTGCAGCCCATTTAAACATACCAAAAAGGGTAAGTCATGCCTGTGATATAATATCTAATGGTAATATATTAGAAATAGATGTGGGAAAGATAAATGAAAGGTATTTTGTTAATGTTGCTGCAGGAGGACTTTTGACGGATGTATCTCAAAAGATAGATATTAACCTAAAAAACACTCTTGGCAAAATGGCTTATTATATTAAAGGAATTGAGCAGCTGCCTAATTTTAGAGCAATTCCTATAACAATAGAGCATGAAGATAATATTATTAATGAGATGGTTTATTTATTTGTTATACTTAATGGTTCTACAGCAGGAGGATTCAAACTTGCTCCTGATGCGACTGCCCATGATGGAAAGCTGAATTTAATAGCCGTAAAATCCTGTAATTTGATGGAACTTTTTAATTTGTTTATCAAGATGCTCAAAGGTGAGCATCTTGAAAGCAGTAATATAATTTACTTGAAAGGCGAAAAATTCAGCATAAAATGCAATGAAAATATAGAAACTGATATTGATGGAGAAACAGGACCGCTTTTCCCTCTTAACGTTTCAATATCAAATAAAAAACTGAAAGTGTTTACTCCAATTAACCATATTTAGAAATTTAAATTATCATTTTGAGTTTGCGTATTTATTTTTGTAAAATAATTTCACATATGAATAAACTACAAAAATAATTATAACAGCTATAACTATTACTTTATTATATTCTTTTAGAGTCTGCTTTATTAGAATAATATTATCTCCTGTAAGCCTTCCGGCCATTATTATAATAGTGTTATGTATAATTGTCGCTATTCCTATAGATATAAAAGCAGAAATAGGGGGCAGCTGAAAAAGTCCTGCTGTAATAAATGTTAAAGAACCAATACCGGGAAGAAATTTATTTATGATTATTGCGAAAGAACCATATTTTTCAAACCACATCTCTGCTTTGTCTATCTTTCTAAGATTAAAATATTTTTCAATGAACTTGTTTAAAAAAACTGATTTACTGAATTTGAAACCAATAAAATATAATAATAAACTGCTTACATATGTTCCAAGAAGAGTAGAAAAAGTTACAAAATAGATATTTAAATAACCTTTACTTGTTAAATAGCCTTGAAAAATTGTTAAGGTATCTCCTGGGTAAGGAGGAAAGAGAATCTGAAGTACTGCATTAATAAATGAAAAAGCGTATACATAAAAGGGATTAGTTAATGCAGTACTTTTTATATATTCTAATAAATATTTTTCCAAAGTTATCACCTTTTCCCTTTAGCTGCAGTTTTAACTTTTGGAGGAATAAGACATTTTTTTCCATAACCTATGAGATCCTGCCGTCCTGCTTTTATTAATGCTTTATAAACAAGAGAATAGTTTTTAGGATTCCTAAATTGTAAAAGGGCTCTTTGCATAGCTTTTTCTTCAGAAGTTTTAGGAACATAAACCTTCTCTCCTGTAAGAGGATTAATTTCGGTATAATACATAGCAGTTGAAAGACTGCCAGGAGTAGGATAAAAATCCTGTACCTGTTCTGGATTGTATCCCATTTCTTTAATATATAGAGCAAGTTCAATAGCAGCATTTAAATCGCTTCCAGGGTGGCTTGACATTAAATATGGTACGAGGTACTGATTAAGTCCAAATTTTTTGTTTGTTTCAAAATATTTTTCTTTAAATCTGTCATAAATTTTTCTTGAAGGTTTTCCCATAAGCTTTAAAACCTTATCGGATACATGCTCAGGCGCAACCTTCAATTGGCCGCTAATGTGATATTTAACAAGTTCATTAAAAAACTCTCTGTTTTTATCATAAAGCAAATAGTCATATCTAATACCAGATCTTATAAAAACCTTTTTTATTCCTTCAATCTTTCGAACTTTTCTTAATAAATTTAAATAATCTGAATGGCTTACTTCAAGATTAGCACAGGGTTCAGGAAATAAACATTGTCTATTTTTGCATACTCCATATTCTAATTGTCTCTTGCATGAAGGATTTTTAAAATTTGCTGTAGGTCCTCCTATATCATGAATATATCCTTTAAAATTAGGAAGCTTTGTTAAAGTTTCTGCTTCTTTTAATATTGATTCATCGCTCCTTGATTGAACTATCCTGCCTTGATGGAAATTAAGGGCACAGAAAGAACAGCCTCCAAAGCAGCCACGGTTTGATGTTATGCTGAATTCTACTTCTTTTAATGCAGGAACACCTCCCATTTTTTTATACATAGGATGAAAAGTCCTCTTGTAGGGGAGAGAGTATATTAAATCTAATTCCTCTGTATCTAAAGGGAAAGATGGAGGATTCTGAACAATATATTTTCCTCTGCATTCCTGAACGATTGTTTTTCCTCTGATTGGGTCCTGCTCTTCATATTGTGTTTTAAAAGCAGAAGCGTAAGATTTTTTATTGTCTGATACTTCTTTAACTGAAGGAATTAAAGTAAAATCCTTTAAATTATTGATATCATCTGCAACATAGCAGATTCCTTTTATATCTTTTATTTCATTTATTTTTTTACCGTAGCTTAAAAGATTTGCTATTTCCATTATAGGTCTTTCACCCATACCATATATTAAAATATCGGCACTGCTGTCAATTAGAATAGGATTTCGTACTTTATCATCCCAATAATCGTAATGTGCAAAACGTCTAAGGCTTGCTTCTATGCCTCCTATAATAATTGGAATATTACCATAGGCTTCCCTAATTTTATTGCAATAAACTATAACAGCTCTATCAGGCCTAAAACCTGATTTCCCTCCAGGAGAATATGCATCATCGTGTCTTCTTTTTTTTGCAGCTGTAAAGTGGTTAACCATAGAATCGATGTTTCCTGAGGACAATAGGAAAGCAATTTTCGGTTTCCCGAGAACCATAAAACTATCTTTATTTTTCCAATCAGGCTGTGGTATTATTCCAACTTTAAAACCCATAAATTCAAGTAATCTTGAAATTATTGCATGACCGAAGGAGGGGTGGTCTACATATGCATCTCCAGAAACGAATATAAAATCAAGTTCATCCCATCCTCTTTTTTTCATATCTTCCTTACAAACGGGTAAAAATTCTGTCACATTATCACCTCAATAATATTATTACCTAAAATAATATATAAAAAAGTAAAAAAAAACAACTCAATTGTTATAATGCATTAATAAATAAAAAAATGGTAAATAATTTGTTACTCAATGAATTAAATAAAAATAAAAACAAAAAATATAGAAGAAGGAGGAATAAAAAAATGAAAAAAGTGTTTTTATTTAGCTGGTTTGTTTTTATTTTTTATTTTATTTATGCAATATTTATTATGAGAAATGCTACATATTTTGCTGCAAACTATCAATATGGTTCAAAGGGGCAGACTGTAATTCAAATACAAACAAAACTAAAAAATTGGGGATATTATGATGGCCCTATAGATGGCATATATGGATATAAGACCTATAGTGCTGTTAAATATTTTCAGCGAAAAAATGGATTATATCCTGATGGAGTTGTTGGTCCTAAAACCCTTGCTGCTTTAGGAATTAATGAAAGTAAAAGCTCAGGAAGCGACAGTTACAGCTCAAATCAACGATTGCTCTCAAGGGCAATTTCAGGTGAAGCGAGAGGAGAGCCCTATGTGGGTCAGGTAGCAGTTGGAGCAGTAATTATAAATAGGACGAGGGATCCTCGTTTCCCAAGTACAATTCCTGGTGTAATATATCAGCCAGGAGCTTTTACAGCAGTATCCGATGGTCAGATAAACTTAGAACCAGTAAGCAGTGCAGTCAAGGCATCTACTGATGCTTTAAATGGATGGGATCCTTCTGGAGGAGCGGTGTTTTATTATAATCCAGAAAAAACAACTAATAAATGGATATGGTCACGCCCAGTCATAAAAGTTATAGGGAAACATGTATTTTGTAAATAAATTTAATAAAAATCATATAACAGAGATTTCGCACTTGAAAATTTTTAGGGCGATAAGCCCGTTGATTTATAATGGTTAAGAAATAGTAAGTAGAAATTAGGTATTTTCCGATTTTTACTGGAAAATATAGAGAAAAAAATTGCATAAAGAAAGCATCCTTTTTATAATAGTTTTACCACAAACAAACATAAAAAGGATGCTGATGAAATGAACAAAAGTTATTTAAAACAAATGCTCACTTACTTTTCTAAAGTATATCATCTTGGAGAAAAAATCAATACCTTAAATAAAAAAAGAGTGAAATCCCCATTTGAAATTTCAACGATTACATTTGTAGTTTTGTTTGCATTTATGCTTCAAATAAGAAGT
>NZ_FUYH01000004.1 GCF_900167605.1 Caloramator quimbayensis
CAATAATTGGGAGCTTATCTACTTGGAGTTTTTGATATTCTTTCTTAACAGGTTCATCCAACTTTTTAGTAATGCTCTTACCTGTTAAGGCAATGAATAAATACATGACAACATGTTCTAAAAACTTAATGTACGTTAACAGATAAATATTAATTTCGCTCATAACTTGTACCTACCTTTCTTGTTTAGAAGTTTGTTTTTCAAGTTATAAATTACCTCAAAATAGGGAGGGGGTGCAAGTTATTATATAAAATTTAATCAAATCAAGGGGTTAAGGTAAAAGTTTAACTAAAAGCTTTTACAAAACCTATGTATATATGGAGGTGTAATTATGATTACAAAGGACATGGGTATAACTGAAATAGTTTCAAAATACCCAGAAACATTAGAAGTTTTTGCAGCCTATGGAATGGGATGCGTAGGATGCATGGCAGCAAGGTTTGAAAACTTAGAACAGGGCGCTATGGCTCATGGAATAGATGTTAACAAGCTTGTTGATGATTTAAATGCAAAAATAAAAAAATAAAAAATATAAAAATTGAAGGTGCTGTTTTTACAGCACTTTTTATTTTTTTGTTGATTAATTGAATATTATTTGATATTATAATAATTGAATTCAAGAAAATAGAAAATATCTATTTGACATAAAATAAATCAGGAGGGATTTTAATGATTACAAAGGATATGAGCATAACAGATATAGTATCAAGATATCCTCAAACAGTTGATGTTTTTATGAAATATGGTATGAGTTGCTTTGGATGAATGGCAGCAAGGTTTGAAAACTTAGAGCAGGGTGCTCTAGCTCATGGAATGAACGTTGATGCTCTTTTAAAGGATTTAAATGATGCAATAAAGTAAATCTTAGGCCGCAAATGCGGCCTTTTTCTACGTTTAACCTTGCAATGATAAATATCTTGTGCTAATATTTTTAGGTGAAAAGTTTGTATGAAGTTTATAAAATTCATTAAGGTATTTTATTAGTTGGGAGGAATAAAAAATGTCAGGTCATTCAAAATGGCATAATATACAGGCTAAAAAGAGCAAGGCAGATGCTGCAAGAGGAAAGATATTCACAAAACTTGGAAGAGAACTTACGGTAGCTGTTAAAGAAGGAGGACCTAATCCTGAATCTAATTCAAGACTTAGTGATTGTATTGCAAAGGCAAAAGCCAACAATATGCCTATGGATACAATAATGAGAATAATAAAGAAGGCATCAGGTGAGGGAAACGGTGAAAACTATGAAGAGATAGTTTACGAAGGTTATGGACCATCGGGAGTTGCAATGATTATTGAGGCTCTTACTGATAATAGAAATAGAACTGCAAGCGATGTAAGACACCTTCTTGAAAAACATGGAGGAAACCTCGGAGCAACTGGATGCGTTGGCTGGATGTTCGAAAAGAAGGGACTTCTTGTTGTAGAAAAAAATGATAAGATTGACGAGGACGAGCTTATGATGATGGCTCTCGATGCAGGTGCTGAGGATTTTTCATCTGAGGATGAAGCCTATGAAATTACTACTGCTCCATCAGATTTTACAGCTGTAAGGGCAGCTCTTGAAAGTAGTGGAATAGAATTTTTATCAGCAGAAATTTCTATGATTCCAAGCAATACAGTGGATTTAAATGAAGAAACAGCTGCAAAACTTGAAAAGTTAGTTGATCTTCTTGATGACAACGACGATGTTCAAAACGTATGGCATAATGCTAATTTTCCTGAAGGATGGGGAGAAGAATAATATATTAGATTGTATAAAAATCTAAAAAGTGGGCATAATATCCTCTGAGAGGAGGAAATATTATGTCAAAACGACGTTTAGCCTATGTGTTAGTTCTGATTTGTACTTTAGCAGTTAGCTTTATAGCAGGTTATTTTACCATATTAGAATACGTTAAAAAGGAGCAGAAACTAAATCCTAATCCAATAAAGATTACCGATAATACTGTAACTGAAACATTAAAAGTACCAAAGTCTGAGATAATAAATGAATCTACAGTTATAGTAAAAAGAGACAGATATACAAAGGGAGTAACCTTTATAGATGAATACAGTGAAAAAGCATCTTTGAATGTAATTGGGATGGACATCTATGCTGCTGAGAATTATTTTAAAAATTTAGGTTATATAATAATTAAATTTTCACCTGAGAAGGAAAAGACTGTTGTAATATCAAAGGACATTCCTGATTTGTGGCCTGCTAACTGCTATGTGGTAAAGGATGATAATGGCTACGTTGCTCTTTATAAAGTTGAAGAGGACAATACTCTTTCCCTCCTTAGAGTAACAGAGATAAAAGTTGACAACCTTCCAGTTCAGGAGAAGGATGATTTGTCAAAGGGAAAAATATTTAAAACAAAAGAAGAAGCGGAGAATTTGATAGAAGAAGATTACAATTCATAATAAACAAATGTTTTAATTGTGAGCCTTGAATTTTGCTTATGCAAAGTTCAGGGCTTTTTTAGAGTGCTTAGCACGGCGGTAGTTTGGCGGTTCGATTATAATAAATTTATTCAAAGTATAAAAATGTGATATCATGGGTGTAAAACGGAAAGAAATGATGTATAATATTAATCGAACATGTTTTCGTTGGAGGTTTTTATGAGAATAATAGGAATTGACCCTGGAATTGCTATAATGGGATATGGAATTTTAGATTATGCTTATAATAGGTTCAGCGTTGTAAATTATGGAGCTATTATAACAACAAATAAAGAAAGTATGCCAAAACGCCTTGAAATATTATATAATTCTTTATGGGATATTTTAAATGAATATAAACCCGATGCAGTAGCCTTTGAAGAACTATTCTTTAATCAAAATGCAAAAACTGCTATAATAGTTGGACAGGCAAGGGGTGCAGCAGTTCTTTGTGCACAAAAAAGCGGTATAGATATTTATGAATATACTCCACTTCAGGTTAAACAAGCGGTTGTAGGATATGGAAGGGCTGAAAAAAAACAAATACAGCAGATGGTTAAAATGATACTTAACCTTAAAGAGATACCAAAGCCGGATGACACAGCAGATGCCCTTGCTATTGCAATATGCCATGGACATTCAAGCCACATGGGAGATATGTTTAGAATAAAATAAGGCGGTGAAGCAATGATAGCTTATATAAAAGGCGATATTGAAGTTATGGGCGATGATTATATTATAATTGACAACAATGGAATTGGTTATTTAATAAATATGCCTCTTAGCGATATAGAAAAACTAAAAAATCAAAGGGAGAATGTAAAAATTAATACATATCAATATGTCAGGGAAGACGCTATAGGACTTTTTGGATTTTTAAGCACAGAAGGCCTTAATATGTTTAAGATGCTTATTAATGTTTCGGGAGTTGGGCCTAAGGCTGCACTTTCCATTTTATCGAGCGTTTCCCCCTCAAATTTAATACTTTCAATAATAATGGGAGATGAAAAAACTCTCTGCAGAGCTCAGGGAATAGGCAAAAAGCTTGCTCAAAGAATTATACTTGAACTTAAGGATAAATTTAAGGATTATGATTTAACACAGAAAGGTAAAAATGATAATAATGACTATGCTGAAAATGATGGTATGGAGGCTTTAGCGGCCCTTATGGCGTTAGGATATACGAGGCAGGAGGCAGCTTCTGCCATTAAACAGGTGGATGATGGTACTTTAGGCATTGAAGAAATAGTTAAAAGGTCTTTAAAGTTTTTAATGAGAGGTTAGGTGATATAAGTGGATGAGAGAATTGTAACCTCTGAGCTAAAATATGAAGATATAGAAATTGAAGGAAGCTTAAGGCCGAAGTATTTCAGCGAATATATCGGGCAGGAGAATGTGAAAGAAAAGCTTTCAATTTTTATACAGGCTGCTAAAAATAGAGGAGAGAGTCTTGATCATGTTTTATTGTATGGTCCCCCTGGCCTCGGTAAAACAACGCTTTCAAGCATAATAGCAAATGAGATGGGCTGTGGTTTAAGAATTACTTCAGGGCCTGCAATAGAAAGGCCCGGCGATCTTGCAGCAATTCTTACTAATCTTGGTGAAAGTGATGTACTATTTATTGATGAAATACACAGACTAAATAGGAGTGTAGAAGAAATTCTCTATCCTGCTATGGAAGATTATGCTTTGGATATAATAATAGGTAAAGGACCGAGTGCCCGCTCAATAAGAATTGATCTTCCAAAGTTTACTTTAATAGGAGCAACAACCAGAGCAGGAATGCTCACCTCACCTTTAAGGGACAGGTTTGGAGTTATATGCAGGCTTGAACTTTATGATGTTAAGGAGCTTTGCCTTATTGTAAAAAGATCAGCACAGATTCTTAGTATAGGAATAGATGAGGAGGGAGCCTTAGAAGTTGCAAGACGCTCGAGAGGAACACCAAGAATTGCAAATAGGCTACTTAAAAGGGTTAGAGATTATGCTCAGGTTAGAGGAAATGGATATATAGATTTAAAAACAGCGAAAAAAGCCCTCGACCTTCTTGAAGTTGACAGTTTAGGACTTGATAACATAGACAGAAAGATGCTTCATACAATAATTAATAAATTTTCAGGAGGACCTGTTGGAATCGATACTCTTGCTTACTCTATTGGTGAAGAAAACGATACAATAGAAGATGTTTATGAGCCATATCTTCTTCAAATAGGGTTTATAAGCAGAACGCCAAGGGGAAGAATAGCTACAAAGCTTGCCTATGAGCATTTAGGAATAAAAGATACTAAGGAGTGACTTTATGAACGTACATGATTTTTATTTTGACCTTCCTGAAGAGCTTATTGCTCAGGAGCCTTTAAAGGAAAGGGATTCATCGAGGCTTTTAGTTCTTCACAGAGAAGATGGTAGAATTGAACATAGGATTTTTAGAGATGTTATAGAGTACTTAGAAGAAGGTGACTGCATAGTTTTAAATAACAGCCGTGTAATCCCTGCAAGGCTTTTTGGAGTAAGGGAAGGAACTGGAGCTAAGATGGAGTTTGTCCTTCTCAAAAGAATAGATAAAGACAGGTGGGAAACCCTCG
This sequence comes from Caloramator quimbayensis, assembly GCF_900167605.1. Lineage (GTDB taxonomy): Bacteria > Bacillota > Clostridia > Clostridiales > Caloramatoraceae > Caloramator_B > Caloramator_B quimbayensis. The sequence goes on from NZ_FUYH01000004.1 coordinate 5,010, forward strand.
TAAAGCCTGGGAAAAAAGCCAAGATAGGTTCGAAATTTATTTTTGGTGATGGAGAATTAAAATGTACTATACTTGAAAATACACAAGCAGGAGGAAGGATAATTGAGTTTGAATATGAGGGAATATTTGAACATATTCTTGATAAACTCGGTCAAATGCCTCTTCCTCCATATATAAAAAAGCAGCTTAAGGATAAAGAAAGATACCAGACGGTTTACTCAAAGGTTGAAGGCTCTGCGGCTGCACCAACAGCAGGACTTCACTTTACTGAGAAGCTTTTAGGAGATATTGAGAAAAAAGGAGTAAAAATAGCCTATGTAACCCTTCATGTGGGGCTTGGAACTTTTAGACCGGTTAAGGTTGAAAATATTGAAGAACATAAAATGCATTCTGAGTTTTATTTAATAGATGAAAAAAATGCAAATATTATAAATGAAACTAAAGAAAAAGGTAAAAGAGTTTTTGCAGTTGGAACAACTTCCTGCAGAACTTTAGAAACAGCATCGGATATAACAGGAAAAATTAAGCCTCAGTCGGGCTGGACGGATATCTTTATATATCCAGGTTATAAATTTAAAATTGTAGACAGCCTTATTACTAATTTTCATCTTCCCGAATCAACCCTTATAATGCTTGTTAGCGCTCTATCAGGAAGGGAAAATATTATGAAGGCATATGATATTGCTGTTAAAGAAAAATACAGATTCTTTAGTTTTGGGGATGCTATGCTTATACTTTAAAATTTAGGAGGATAATTATGGAAGCGATAAGATATGAGCTTATAAAAAAGGATGAAAGAACCGGAGCAAGGCTTGGAAAACTTCACACACCCCATGGGACTATAGATACACCAGTTTTTATGCCCGTTGGAACACAGGCAACTGTTAAGGCTATGACTCCTGATGAGCTTAAAAGTATAGGGGCACAGATAATACTTAGCAATACATATCATCTTTATTTAAGGCCAGGAGAAAAGCTTGTTGAAAAGGCAGGGGGCCTTCACAATTTTATGAACTGGGATAGGGCTATATTAACTGATAGCGGAGGTTTTCAGGTTTTCAGCCTGAGCGAGCTTAGGGATATTAAGGAAGAGGGAGTAACATTCAAGTCCCATATTGATGGTTCAAAGCACTTTATATCTCCTGAAAAGGCGATTGAAATTGAAAATGCTCTCGGAGCTGATATAATAATGGCCTTTGATGAATGTCCTCCCTATCCTGCTGATTATGACTATACTAAAAACTCTCTTTACAGGACTATAAGGTGGGCTGAAAGATGCAAGAAAACCCATAAAAATACTGAAAAGCAGGCGCTGTTTGGAATAATACAGGGAGGAATGTTTAAGGATTTGAGGCAGGAAGCTGTCAAGGAGATGATAAAACTCGATTTCCCTGGATATTCAGTTGGAGGACTCAGCATTGGAGAGCCTAAACCGATAATGTATGATGTTCTCGACTGGACGACTCCTTTAATGCCTGAAGATAAGCCAAGATATCTTATGGGAGTAGGAAGCCCAGACTGCTTAATCGAAGGAGTTATTAGAGGAATAGATATGTTTGACTGCGTTCTTCAAACGAGAATTGCAAGAAATGGAACTGTATTTACCAGCAAAGGAAAGCTTGTTGTAAGAAATGCAGAATATGCTGAGGACTTTAGACCTCTTGATGAAGAATGCGACTGCTATACATGCAGAAACTACAGCAGGGCATATATAAGACATCTTTTAAAAGCTCAGGAGATTTTAGGAGCAAGACTTACTACGATTCATAATTTAAGATTTACAATAAGGCTTATGGAAAAAATAAGAGAAGCTATAATGCAGGATAGTCTTTTAGAATTTAGGGATGAATTCTATGCAAAATTTGGTTATAATAATAATTAATAGAATAAAGGAGGTGTAATTATGCAGGGAGGAGCTAATATTTTGCTTTGGGTGCTTATTCTTGGAGTGTTTTACTTTTTCTTAATAATGCCTGAGCAGAAAAAACAGAAAAAAATAAAGAGCATGATTGAAGGATTAAAGGTTGGAGACAACGTTATGACGAGGTCGGGAATATATGGTAAAATCATCGATATGAATGATAATTCAATAATACTTGAGACAGGTCCCGACAAGGTAAAACTCAGTATGTCTAAGTATTCTGTATCATCTATTTTTGAAAAGGAAGAAGAGGTTAAGGAAGAAGTTATAGAAAATAAAGAAGAATAATACATATATTAATAACTCCACTCATATATATTTTAGGGGGTGGAGTTTATGTATGAAAAAGACGATAAAGAAAAACTATATGTAGTTTATCTTAAAGCAGTTATTAGAGGAATAGTATTATCTATAATACTACTCTTGATTGCATCATTAATATTCTTCTTTTCAAGCCTGAATCAGGAATACATGAAGACTGTCGTATGGGTTATTACAATTCTTTCCATATGCTATGCTTCCATATATGGCGCTTTAAAAATAGGAAGCAAAGGCTATATGCATGGAGCATTTATTGGAGGCATCTATATCATTTTAATGGCTGTTATTGCGCTTCTTGCAGAAAAGGGGAATCTTAACATGAGAGCATATATAATAATGTTTGTAATGTCCCTTGTTATAGGGGCCCTTGCTGGAATGATTGGAATTGTAATTGGAAGTAAGGATTAAATTTAAGGACTTGAATTGTAAGTATTGAGTAATAATATATTTTATGCTATAATTTAGTAGTTGATTTTAGAATAATTGATTTAACATAAAGGAGGAATTTATTATGAAACATATAAAAACAATAAACTATGGTGCATTAAAGAATAGCATAAACAAGCCAGGATGCAAAGAATGTGCAAATTCCTGCCAGTCAGCATGTAAAACTTCCTGCACAGTTGCAAATCTTGAATGTGAAAGCAAGTAACTAAAATGGCAGTAACCTTAAAGTTACTGCTTTTTAAATTTTTTAACACTTTATTTCTTTATTTATTAAGCATTTTATATTATTAAAATGTATATTTTTTAAGGAGGAGTAGCGTTGAAAATCCATAAATATAAGCAGTGCGGATTAAATATAGTAATCGATGTAAACAGCGGGGCAATTCATGTTGTTGATGATGTAGTATACGATATATTGGATTTTTATGAAGAAAAAAGCAAAGACGAAATATTAAATACTCTAAAGGGAAAATATTCTATAGATGAAGTAAAAGAAGGAATTGAAGAAATTGAAAATCTTATAAATGAAAAAATGCTCTTTACTGAGGATATGTATAAAGACATCGTCTTAAAGGATGAAGGTCCTTCCTTTGTTAAGGCTATGTGCCTTAATATTGCCCATGACTGTAATTTAAGATGCAAATATTGTTTTGCTTCAGAGGGAAATTATCATGGGAAAAGCGAGCTTATAAGCTTTGAAGTTGGAAAACGTGCTATTGATTTTGTTATAAAAAATTCAGGAATAAGGCATAATATTGAAGTAGACTTATTTGGAGGCGAGCCTTTATTAAATTTTGAAACAGTAAAACAAATAATAGAATATGCAAAATCTGAGGGAGAGAAGAATAATAAAAATATAAGATTTACAATTACAACAAATGCAACGCTTCTTAATGATGAGATTATCGATTATATAGATAAGAATATGGGAAACGTTGTTTTAAGCATAGATGGAAGACAAAGGGTAAATGATAATATAAGAATAAGACGAGATGGAAGTGGAACATACTCAGATATAATGCCAAAGATTAAAAGAATGGTTGAAAAAAGGCAAAAGGATAAACAGTACTATGTTAGAGGAACTTTTACCCATGAAAATCTCGATTTTTATGAAGATGTGATTCATCTATCAAATGAGGGCTTTAAGGAAATTTCAATTGAGCCTGTTGTTCTTCCTGAGGATAATCCTCTATCATTAAAAGAAGATGATATTCCTAAAATATTTGAGCAATATGATAAACTTACTGAGGAGATAATAAAAAGAAGCAGAGAAGGTAAAGCCTTCAAATTTTATCATTTTGCAATGGATATCAACGGAGGCCCATGCATATATAAAAGAATATCGGGATGCGGTGCAGGATATGAATATGTTGCAGTAACTCCTAATGGAGATATATATCCATGCCATCAGTTCGTAGGAAATGATAAATTCAATATGGGCAACGTTTTTGATGGAACTTTAAACAGCGCTATTTCAAAAGAATTTAAAAATGGACATATATATAATAAGCCAAAATGTCTTGACTGCTGGGCAAGGTTTTACTGCAGCGGGGGATGTCAAGCAAACAATTACAACTTTACGGGAGACATCCATAATCCCTATGAGCTTGGATGTATGATGATGAAAAAGAGAGTTGAATGTGCTATAGCAATAAAGGCAAAACTCTCACAGGAGTAAGGAGGGACTCTATTTTGGTTACCCTTGACATGGTGAAAAACAGTGAAGAAGTAAAAACCTATATTGAATACGGTAATAATCACCTCGGAGCCATTGGCTTTACAGAACACAGCTTCAGACATGCGAATATAGTTTCTAATATAGCGGCTTATATTTTAAAGGAGCTTAATTACAGCCAAAGGGAAGTTGAGCTTGCAGCTATTGCTGGATATCTTCATGATATAGGTAACGTTGTAAGCAGGCATGATCATGGTCAGACAGGGGCTATACTTTCAATGAGTATATTAAAAGAACTTGGAATGGATTTTAAAGAGATATCCCTCGTTGCAGCAGCTATAGGAAATCACGAGGAGGAGTATGGGCAGGCTGTTAATTTCATAGCTTCAGCCCTGATTCTTGCTGATAAATCCGATGTTCACAGAGGAAGAGTTAGAAATAAAGAGGCTGTAAATTTCGATATCCATGACAGGGTAAACTTTGCTGCTGAAAAATCTGAGATTATAGTTCTTTCAAAGGAGAATGCAATAGAGCTTAGACTTAAGATAAATACAGAAATATGTCCCGTAATGGAATATTTTGAAATATTTCTCAACAGGATGATGATGTGCAGAAAGGCAGCAGATTATCTAAATACCCAGTTCAGGCTTAATATAAATGAATCAAGACTTTTATAATATGGCATAGTATTACAAATATGAATAAAACAGTTAAGTTGACTTAAAATACCTTAAGATGTATAATATAATTTAGCAACGCGAAAAGGGGGATACATATGAGAAAAAAAGGGACAATAGCATTTATAATCAGTACATTTCTAATCTTATTTTTTGCCTATACATTGCTAAATGGGCTTAATTTAGGGAATTATGAAGTAAAACCGTTAAAGAGCCTTCTTTCCCTTGGTCTTGACTTAAAGGGCGGAGTATATATAGAAGAGGAGGCTGTTGGACAAGTATCTAAGGAAGATTTAGAGAGAACAAGGCAGCTTCTCGATCTTAGAATAAATAACCTTGGAGTTAAAGAATCAACGGTTGCAATAATACCTGGAGTTAATAGAATTAGAATTGAAATTCCAGGTATATACAATGCAAAGAGTGCCCTTGATGCAATAGGTAAGACTGGAGAACTCAAATTTATAGGACCGGATAACAATGTTATATTAACAGGTAAAGATGTTGCAGATGCAACAGTTGGAGTTGACCAGAGAAACAATCAGCCTGTTGTTCAATTAAAGCTTAAAGATGAAGGAACTAAGAAGTTTGCTGAGGCAACTACAAAATTTATAGGTAAGCAGATTGCAATATATATGGACGATGATATGGTTTCAAATCCTACAGTTCAGGATGCTATAACTGGAGGAGAAGCTATTATAACAGGAAGTAAGGATATAGAAGAGGCAAAGAGACTTGCTGGTATTATTAAATCTGGTGCCCTTCCAATAAAGATTAGTCCAGCTACTGTTGAAACAATAGGACCAACCCTCGGAGCGGAGGCTATACCAACAAGCACCAAAGCAGCTGTTGTTGGTGTTTCACTTGTTATGATTTTTATGCTACTTTATTATAAGATACCAGGTCTTATAGCAGACCTTGCTTTAATAGTTTATATGATACTTACAGGACTGATTTTTGTATCTATAAAGGCAACATTAACCCTTCCAGGAATCGCAGGACTCTTACTTTCAATAGGTATGGCTGTTGATGCTAACGTTCTTATATTTGAAAGAATAAAGGAAGAATTAAACCTTGGAAAATCCCTTAAGGCAGCTGTAGATTTAGGTTTCCATAGAGCATTTACATCTATTTTTGACTCACAGATAACAACATTAATAGCTGGATTTGTTCTTTATTTCTTAGGTTCAGGTTCAGTTAAAGGATTTGCTCTAACCCTTAACATTGGTGTTTTATGCAGCTTGCTCACAGCAGTAACTATAACAAGATTCCTTCTAAAATCCTTTGTTAATTCAGGAATTATAACTAATGTTAAATTCTACAGACCGTCTGTAAAGTAGGGGGTGGCGTCATGGATAAGATGTTTAAAATAGTTGAAAAGTGGAAGATATGGTTCAGCATATCATTAATCATAATAGTAATTGGACTTGGAACTTGGCTTATAAAGGATTTAAATTATGGAATTGATTTTAAGGGTGGAACAGTAGTTACAATAAAAATAGGTAAGGATTTTAATGTTGAAGATATAAGAGCCATGGCTGCAAAATACGATACAAAGGCTTCTGCAAGAGAAATACTTGAAGGAAAAAAAGTTGAAATAAGCAGCAAGGATTTTACTGATGAGCAGGTTTCACAGCTTTTTAATGATGTAAAAGCAAAGTATCAGCTTGAAGATACTGCTCTTGAATCAACAAGAAGAATAGGACCTTCAATAGGTAAAGAATTAAGGAAAAAGGCTATAACATCATCAATCGTTGCTACATTAGGTATACTTTTATATACATCCTTTAGATTTGAATTTAAATCAGGTGTTGCAGCTGTAATAGCACTACTACATGACCTTTTAGTAATGGTTACTGTATATGCTGTGCTTCAAATTCCTGTAAACAGCAGCTTTATAGCAGCGATGCTTACAATACTTGGATATTCAATAAATGATACTATAGTTGTTTTTGATAGAATAAGAGAAAACAGAAGACTTGGAAAGTATAAAAGCTTTGCAGTTACAGCAGATGTTAGTATAACTCAAACTCTATCAAGATCAATAAATACAGTCTTAACAACACTTTTTACAATAACAGCAGTATATGTTTTAGGCGTTCCAGCAATAAAAGATTTTGCTCTTCCGCTAATCGTTGGTATTATAAGCGGATGTTATTCATCAATATTTATAGCAAGCCCTGTCTGGGTGCTTTTAGAGAAAAAAGGAAAGGTAGCTTAAGAGCCAGTTTACTGGCTCTTTTTGTTTGTAAGTTTTTATAAGTAATATTATAATTATATAAGATGCAAAACAGGGGGTTGACTATATTGGAAAAATGGATGCTTAAAAACATAAATGCCGATGTAAAAAATATATCCCAAAAGTTGGGAATAAGTGAAGTTCTTTGCAGAGTTTTATTAAATAGAGGCATAACTGATTATTATGCTGCAAAATCCTTTATTGAGTCTAATGAAAAATATATGTTAAATCCAATTCTTATGAAGGATATTGAAAAAGGTGTGGAAATAATATTAGACAGCATAAAAGATAAAAGTAAGATAGCTGTAATAGGAGATTATGATGTTGATGGGGTTATAAGCACTTTTATGCTTTACAGCTCATTAAAAAGGATAGGAGCAGAAGTTATATATGAAATACCACACAGAATAAATGACGGATATGGAATAAATAAAAATATAATAGATAAAGTTTTAAAAGAGGGAGCAAAAACTATAATAACCTGTGACAATGGAATATCAGCAATTGAGCCTATAAATTATGCAAAGGAAAAGGGGCTTAAAGTTGTTGTTACAGATCATCATGATGTTCCTTTTGAAGAAAGAGATAATGAAAGGGTTTATTTAAATTCTAATGCCGATGCCATAATAAATCCTAAACAAATGGATTGCAGCTATCCTTTTAAACAGCTTTGTGGAGCAGGGGTTGTTTTAAAATTTATTCAGCTTTTATATGAAAAGAAAGGGATAGATAAAAAGGAATCTGATGCTTTTATAGAATATGCTGCTGTTGCAACAGTCTGTGATGTTGTTGATTTAACAGGAGAAAACAGAATTATAGTAAAAAGAGGACTTGAATTTATAAACAATAGTAAAAATATAGGTCTTAGGTCGCTTATTAAAGTATCAGGGCTTGAAAACAAAAAAATAACGACATATCATTTGGGCTTTATTATAGGTCCCTGCATAAATGCAACGGGAAGGCTTGACATTGCAAAAAAAGGAGTAGAGCTTTTATTAACCTGCGATGAATATAAAGCTTTAGAGTATGCAAAGGAACTTGTAGAATTAAATAATGAAAGAAAAAATATGACATTAAAGGGAGTTAAGGAAGTATTAGAAGAGATAGAAAACAGCAGTTTAAAAGATGATAAAATTATTGTAGTTTATAATAAAGAAATTCATGAAAGCATTGCTGGAATTATAGCAGGAAGGATTAAAGAAAACTATAATAAACCCACAATCGTTTTAACCTGCGGAGAAGAGTGCGTTAAAGGTTCTGGAAGAAGCATTGAAAGTTATAACATATTTGAAGGTCTTTTAAAGTGCAGTGATATTTTAATAAAGTATGGAGGACATCCTATGGCTGCGGGACTATCTTTAGAAGAGAAAAATATAGAGCTTTTAAGAAGAAGGTTAAACGATGACTCTAATCTTACTGATGAAGACCTAATTAGAAAAATAACCTTAGATATGCATCTTCCTATAGATAAAATAACTATTGAAATCGCAGAGGAGTTAAAACTTCTCGAACCTTTTGGAAAGGGAAATGAAAAACCATTGTTTGGAGAGAAAAATGTAAAGCTTTTAAGAGCAATAAAAATAGGAGATGGGAATTTTCTAAAATTTAAACTGTGCAATAAAGAAAATATAGCCTCAATTGATGGGCTTTATTTTGGAGATATAGATGAATTTGAAGCTTTTGTTATAGGAAAATATGGAAAAGATGAGCTAAACAATCTTTATAATGGATTACCCAATAATATCATTATTGATGTTGCTTTTAATTTAGATGTTAACGAGTATATGGGATATAAGACGGTACAGCTTATTATTCAAAGTTATAGATAAAATCTATTTTTTTACAGTATTTAGTTTCTTGTAATCTTCGATAAAACTTTTAACAACGTTTTTATTAGGCTTCATGTTACCATACCTTACATTAATATATATATATCTTAAAGAATTTAAAATCTCTCTATCAAATGTTGTACTGCTTTTTTGGTTTATTTCAAAGGTTGTATCGCTGTTTTTAATTTCTATTTTATTTTTAATGGATTTCTTTATAAATTTTAAATAGTAAAACCTTATCTGCTCTGAATAATCCTTAGGTTTTTTAAAAAGTACAGTACTTTTTATTTTTCCTAAAGGATTATTTTTTTCAATTTTGATATATTCCTTTTTTTCTGTGTAAATTTCTGATTCTTTGTTTTTTATGCTGTATCTTTTAAAAATTTTTATTATTATATATATTATAAAAAGACAAATTAGCCCTTTAAAAATAAAATTTAAAACAGTATTGCTGACAATGAAGCTTGATACGCTTTTATAATCTGTATTTTTTAGTTTTTCAACAGGAGTTTGAGGTATTTGAACTTTGACATTGTTTATGATTATCCTGTTTAAAATATTTCTTAAGATATTTATTAAAAAAGAGAGAATATATCCAATAAATAATAATACATAATAAAATACATGCAAAAACAATTCAGTTATAAAAAAGTAGGTGTTTAATAAAATTTGATAAAAGCTTTTCCTTAGATTATCCATGCTGAGTATAAGAGAGGATACAGATATTATTATTGAATATAGAAGATTTATTTTATCTATTTTTTTATTTATGGAAGTTAATTCTATGTTTCTTAAAGTTCTTAAAAGCGTTATAGAGGATATTAAATATATAAATATATAGGGAGCGCATACTAAATTTAATGTATGAATTTTACCGCTTAAAAGGCTTATAAAAATAATTGCAGAAAGTATATATAATGTTTTTGTAAATTGTTCTGAAGCATTGCTGTAGTTTATATTATCTATAACTTTTAAAATAAAATAATAGGAACAGAAGCTTATTACAGTAATAAATAAAATGTAATTTATAGAATTAAAAAACAAATAAGGTATAAAAGCAGGAATTAATGAGAAAAATAAAAATTTCTTATTTTTGTTTTTCTTTTTATATAGCATAAAAGTAAAGACTGTTATCCAAATAAAAAGAAAGGAGTTATTTTGTACATTACCTAAAAAAATCAAAATAAAATTTAGAATAGAAAATACAAGTGAGTAAAAATATATTATTTCTATAAAAATGATATTATTCATTTTTATCACTTCTTTCGGTAAAGATTAAAACTTTATCATCTATTTTGCTTAAATTTTTATCATCCATTGTTATAAGAATGCATCTGCTTGAAAGAGCTGATAATTTATTAATATATTCTATATAGTTTTCATGTATAAAAGGCGTTATTATTATTGTTGTAGAATAATTAAAGCTGCATTTTAATACTTTTTTTAGTGTTACTTCAAATTCTTCATCAACTGCATAGGAAGCTCTTCCGAGATTTTCAAGTATTTGATTTAAAAGAGTAATACCATATCCAAAAGAGATGCTATCGTTTTTGTTTGAAAAATCGCTTCCCTGAATATTATCTATATATGCATAGGGGATACCTGCCATTTGAAATTCTCCTACTATAGTTCGAGTAAAGGATAAACATTTTTCTATTTTTGTTTCATCTATATTAATCCAAAAAGGTTTATCACATTCAATGTTGAGAATTATAAGGCTTGTATTTTCACAGGTATAATCAAATTTTTTAACCATAAGTTTATTTGATTTAAGTGAAGAAGGCCAGTGTATAAATTTTTGAGGATCATAGGGTGTATATTCTCTTATACCAATAGTAAGTACAGGATCATCTATTATCCATCTTTTAACTGATATATCACCGTAATAATCTCCATAGGGTTTTAAATGCTCATCTATATTTAAAGGTTTAGGAATAGCAATAATGTACTGGGAAAACTCTATGCTTATATTTGAAGTATCAATACCTAAAAAATCTCCAATTGTTAAAGTTACATCGAAGAAAATATGTTTTCCCCTTTTACTGCATGCAGCCTTATAGGTTCTTTTTATTCTCTGATAGGGCATTAGAGTATAACTTGATTTATGATAAAGGTAATTTGCTGTTTTAAGAAGATTTGCATTATATTTATAATAAATAGAATCAGGGAATTTTTCTGTTACGTTAATAAAGGTTACAGGAAGCATTTTTTTATTTTCAATTATTACTGTTATATCAAATTCTTCATCAATTTCAACAATTTTTTTTGATATTTCTCTCTTATAATTAAGTTTGTAATAGGAGTATTTTTTTGAAAGATAATTTAAAATGATACCTATAAATATGAGTAAAATAACTGCGTATATCATATTGATTACCTCTAAAAGTCCTCAACGGGAGCTTTAATGCTATCTATTATATGATTAATAATTTCAATATTGTTTGCCTTATTTAATCCCTTAGTTATTATTCTATGATTTAAAACATAGGGAGATAGCATTTTTACATCCTCAGGTATAATAAAATCTCTTCCTTCTATGGCGGCCTTTGCCTGACAAGCTCTAAAAAGTGCTATAGTTCCCCTTGGACTTACTCCAAGAAGTATTTTTTCGTTTCTTCTTGTTTCTTCGATTATGTCCATAATATAATCCATAACATCTTTTGAGATATCAACTTTAGAAAAATTATTTTTTACATATAATATTTCATCTAAAGTTATTACGGGCTTTATTTCGTTTATTAAATTAAAGTTCTTATTTCTATAAACGACTTCAATTTCATCTTCTCTTTTAGGATATCCCATGCTTATTCTCATGAAAAATCTGTCAAGCTGTGCCTCAGGCAGAGGAAAAGTTCCGTAGGATTCAACAGGGTTTTGAGTTGATAGTACCATAAAGGGTTCATTTAATCTGTGAGTTTGTCCATCTATAGTAATCTGTTTTTCTTCCATTGCTTCAAGAAGACTTGATTGAGTTCTTGGAGTTGCCCTGTTAATTTCATCAGCAAGTACTATATTTGTAAACAAGGGTCCCTTCCTGAATTCAAATTCACAGCTTTTCTGATTATAAAAATTTATGCCTGTAATGTCTGATGGAAGAAGGTCTGGAGTAAATTGAATTCTTTTAAAATCGCAGCCTAAAGAATTTGAAAATGCTCTTATGAGCATTGTTTTACCAACACCAGGGATATCCTCTAAAAGCACATGACCTCCACAAATAAAAGAAATGGTTACAAGTTCTATGACATCTTTTTTTCCCACTATAACCTTTGAAACGTTTTGAATAATTTTTTCTTTAAAATTTACAAAAGCATTTAAATCCATGGCATTACCTCCTAAAAATAAAACTTCTGCATAATACTGCAGAAGTTATCAATCTAAAAAAGATAATTATGGCGAACTTCATCACCTATTTACTTTTAATTTTAATATATATAAATTTTTATACTATGTCAACAAATTTTTAACAGCCGCAGCCGCAGGATTTCTTCTTAACAGTAAACTTATCCTTTGATTTTATAACTTCGATTTGTCCTAAGGCTGGTTTAAATTTATCTTCAGCAACAAATTTAACTCCTTCAAGTTCAACAACTATATCGTTATCCTTTACATTATCAAATTCTATATCGAATATAGGTCCGCTGCAGCCAAAATCAACAAGTATAAATCTTGCAGCTTCTTTTCCTTCATTTTTTAAAGCCTCACCTAATTCTTTTAATAATTCCTTTTCAATTTTAATATTCATAATACTTACCTCCTATTATTTATTTTCAGCTATTTTATCAAATTTTTCGCATATTACCTTTGCAACTTTATCAACCATTTCCATATGCTGAGAAGTCATATCCTTTGTTGAAACTGTTTTATCAAGAGCTACATCATTTCCTAATATTTCTGAAACATCAACGATGTCACTTACTTTTCCGCTGTATTTTTCCGTTGCCCTTTTTGCACAGCACTTGCTGCATCCATCAACTGTTATTACTGGAAAAGCTTTTGCAAAAAATCTTTCTTCTTCTCCTCCTGCAAGGTAAAGAGGAAGACAAAGAGTTACTGTTTGCCCTGGACGAAGTTCTTCAAGCATTTTTCTTGTTGCAAGCCTTGAAATTGTTCCTCCAAGGCATTCTTCACCGCTGCAGGATAAAACGCCTATTTTTAAATCAGCCATTTTATTTCTCCTCCTTTAAAATGTCATCTACTTTTTCACAAATCTTTTCACATAGTTCATCTACAACCTTCCATCCATCAGGGGTTAAAGCAGTAGCTGTTCCTGCATCAACTCCTCTATGGTTTCTCATCTCATCAACAGTTCTGTACTGCATTTTAACAATACCTCCAGCAAGTTCAGCGTTTTTTGCAGCACAAAGTTTAGGACAGCCATCAATTGTAATGCATGGGAATCCTTCTATTTTTGACTTTGAATCCTCATCCCCTGTAACTATATGTGCAAGGCATACAGTTTCAGTTTCATTAGGCTTTAATTCATTTGTAACTTTAAGGGCAGATTCCCTTGCCATAAGGCCGAATACTTTTCCAATACCGCTGCAAGGTATTACCTTTACTTTAGACATGAAATTCATCCACCTTTCGTTTCATTATCTCAAAATATTTATTGAAATCATATAAAAGCTCTTTGTCGCTTTCAAAATCAGAAAGCTCAATTTCTTCAATCCATCCCTTTTCATAGGGGTTTTCATTTATAAGTTCCGGAGAATTAAGAAGCTTTTCATTAACAGCTACAACAGTACCGCTGACAGGGCTTACTACTTCAAATACAGCTTTACCTGATTCAATAGTCCCAGCCTCACCGAATTGTTCAATTTCGCTTCCAACTGCTGGAGGAGTAAAAAACATTATATCGGATAAACTCTGCTGAACATAATCTGTAACTCCAATTCTTGCCCTATTTCCTACAACATAGACATAACAGTCGTTTTCATTAAAATAAAATCCTTCCTTTGGTACTCTGAAAATAAACTTGTCTTTCTTATATATCTCATATTCAAATTTTTCAGGGAAATCAGTATCTAAAGAGCTTATAACTTTTTCTTCTTCCTTTAAAAGGTTATCTGCAATAATATTAACAAGTTTGAAATCTTCATCATTTAGTTTAAGGGAATTATGAAGTTCTATATTATTAGCCTTTGCTTCATCAGAAATATTAATTTTCTGAGCTATTTTTAAGGACTTTTCAGAAGCAAGCCTGCTGGCACACCTTGTGTTGCAGCCATCTATTACTATTAATGGCTTTTCCTGTGCAATTTTATTATACCTTGCATCTGCAACTCTATATAGTACAGGACAAATAATTTCACTATCTGAATTCTCACATACTTTTATTGCAACTTCTCTTGAAATACATCCTGCACATTTATCAAGGCCGTTGCATGGAAGGAGTGCATAGGATTTACTCATTTCCTTCCATCTCCTTTCTTAATTCCTTAATCATCTTTGTTGTTTCATTTTTGTTAGGGAAAGATAGAGCATCAACTCCGCAGGTTTTTCCACAGGCACGGCAGAATACAACGCAGTTGTTTGGATTTTTAACTATAAGCTTTTTTTCTTCTCCCTCTCTTATTTCATAGACATCGTGAGGACAGAATTTTACACATTCCATGCAGTAGTTGCATTTTGTATAATCTATTCTTGGACTCCAGTCTATTTTTTCCCTTGGTACACCCATAAAAGTAGTTTCAGCCATATTATTCTACCTCCAATCCTAAATCCTTTAAAGCATTTTTAACAACTTCTAAAGCTTTTTCATTAGTCATGTCTCTTATATCCAGCATCACAGCATCCTTTTCAATATCAAGGCCGGCATCTTTAAAGGCCTGCTTAAACATCTTTCTTTGCATATTTGGAGCACAGGCACCTATTATAACTTTTCTGTGAGCTTTTAAAAAATCTGCAAGGAATCTGTCACCATCTTCTTCACAAAGCTGAGGGTGTATAAATCCATATTCAACGGGTAGCTCAACCCTAACTTGATTAATAAAGTCCCAAATATCCATTGCCTTAAATCCAGGGCACTTTCCAGTACATACACACATAATAAAACCAGGTAATTTGTTTTCTTCCATAATTATTCCTCCTTAAAATTTATTCTTTATGAATGGCTCTGCCTAAGGCATCAGCACAGGCTTCCCATATTGCTTCGCTTAATGATGGATGGGGATGTATCATATCTGCTATAACATCAGCCTTTGCTTTTAAAGTTATTGATAGGGTTATTTCAGAAATCATTTCTGAAGCATTATTTCCAAGTATTTGTCCGCCTATAATGTAATTGTCTTCATCTATTATTATTTTTACGAAGCCTTCTCTTTCGCCTAAAGTAAGGGCTCGTCCGTTATTTCTAAAATTAAATCTGCCAACTTTATATTTTATTCCTCTTTTTATAGCTTCTTCCTCATTTAAACCAACAGATGCAACTTCGGGGTTAGTATAAACGCAGGATGGAACAGCATCATAATTAATAGTTGTATCTAAACCTAAAGCATTTTCAGCTGCTGTTTTCCCTTCTATAAATGCAATATGGGCAAGAAGCCTTCCGCCTACAACATCCCCTGCAGCATAAACTCCTTTTATGCTTGTTTCCATGTGCTCATTTACAACTATTGCACCCTTATCTATCGATAAACCTAAACTTTTTACCTCATCACTTTGGGAATTTAGTTTTCTTCCGATTGCAACTAATACTTTTTCACATTCAACTATGTTTTCTTTGTTTTCTTCTGAATATAAAACCTTAAGTAAACCATTATCTTCTCTTATAGATTTAACGGTAGAGGAAAGTTTAAAAATTATTCCCTGTCTTTTCATTATTTTTAAAAGTTCATTTGAGATTTCCTTATCTTCAAAGGGCAAAATTCTATCCTTCATTTCTATAATAGTTATCTTACATCCAAGAGTACTTAACATAGATGCAAATTCAAGACCAATAGCACCAGCACCAATAATAGTCATGGTTTTAGGTATATAGTCAAGATTTAATGCTTCATCGCTTGTTATAACGTTTGGAAGGTTTATACCTTCTATATTTGGCATGAGGGGGGATGAGCCTGAAGTTATTATCATTTTATCGCAGTATACTTCAATTTCACCTTCATCTGTTGACACAATAATTTTTTTAGGATTTTTTATCATGCCTTTTCCCTTTAAAACTTTAATTCCTTTTTGGGGGAGAATATGCTCAAGCCCCATGTTTAAATTTTTGACAACTCTGTTTTTCCTATCTATTGCACTATTCCAGTTTATGTTTGAAATGCTGCTTTCGATTCCAAATTCCTTTGATTTTTTTATTATATATGAAACTTCTGAAGTTTTAAGAAGAGCTTTTGTAGGTATACAGCCTCTATTAAGACATACGCCTCCCAATTCTTTTCCTTCAACTAACACAACATTTGCACCAAGCTGAGAGGCTCTTATTGCAGCAACATACCCAGCAGGACCCCCTCCCAAAATAGCTATTTGACAATTTAATTTATTATCATTCATATACTCACCTCCATTAACATAATTATTTAATTAAATAATTAAAACAATCTTATACTTATAGTACTACTTTGATAATATAAAGTCAATCAATTATAAAGAATTTTTTGTGAATAATAGTATCTATAAAATTAAATAGATTTACTGACGTAGTTATAATTATTTTTTGATTCATAGCTATAAAAAGAGAACATAAAATTTTTGTATAGGTTGAGCTAAGGGAAAATGGTACAATTTAGAATAATAAAAAATATATAAGATGTTTTGAATTTTATAAAATATTGCCTACGAAATAAAAATGAAGTTGCAATATTTTATGCATGAGTTTATAATAAAATTAATGAAATAAGGTCAATATGAAATTACTTATTGGCTTTATTTAATGTAAACAATTTAATTATATAATTAAATAATTGATTTAAAAAGGAGGAACATTTATGAGCAATTATATATTATATGCGATAACTATACTATTACTGGTTATTTCATATTATAAAGACAAAAAGAAGACAAAAATGGCATTAAAAAAGGCATGGAAATCCTTTGAAAATATTTTGCCTGAATTTTTAGGAGTTATAATGCTTGTTGGAGTACTTCTATCAATTTTAAATCCACAGGTTATATCAAAAATTATTGGTAATAGTTCTGGATGGGTTGGAGTTATATTGGCTGCAATTGTCGGTGCAATAACATTAATACCTGGATTTGTTGCCTTTCCCACAGCAGCAATGCTTCTTAAAAACGGAGCAGGATATATGCAGATAGCAGCCTTTGTTTCAACACTTATGATGGTAGGAGTTGTTACCATGCCAGTTGAAATAAAATATTTTGGAAAGAAGATAACAATAATGAGAAATATATTAGCTTTTATTTTTTCCTTTATTGTGGCATATATTATTGGAAAGGTGGTATATGGTGTATGAAAAAATTGCTTGAAAGATATAGATTTTTTATTATAACAATAATAGCTGTTTTAATATTAACTGCAATAAATGCAAAAATAGGTTTTAAAGCTTTCAGTATAGCAGGATATAGTTTTAAAGAGATGTCTTTAGTAATTCCTCCAGTTTTTGTACTATTAGGTCTTTTAGATATCTGGGTACCGAGGGAAACAATGATAAAATATATGGGGGAGGGCTCAGGGATAAAAGGTATAATTTTATCTATACTGCTCGGTTCTGCTGCAGCAGGTCCTTTATATGGAGCTTTTCCAATTGCAGCAGTTTTTATGAAAAAGGGAGTAAAATTCAGCAATATACTTATTTTTATTGGTGCATGGTCTACTACAAAAATACCTATGTTTTTATTTGAAATGTCTTCCCTTGGAAGTAAATTTGCAATAACAAGGCTTCTAATTGATATACCAGGAATTATAATAATTGCATATATCCTCTCTTCTATGGTTTCAAAGGAAGAAGTAAAAAAATTATATGAGAATGCAGAAAACCTTTAAAATATTTATTAGGGGGATATAAAAAATGAAAAGAGCAACTAAAATAATAATATTAATTCTTATTGTTTTAGGGATTGGAGGAGTCTGGGGCATTAAATATTATAATAATAGCAGTAAAAATGAAGATTTGCAGATAGAAAATGTAAATATGCCTATGCTTATAGATTTAGGTGCAGGAACATGCATACCATGTAAAGAAATGGTTCCAGTCCTTGATGAAGTAAAAAAAATGTACGATGGAAAGGCGAAAGTTGTAGTTGTTGATGTTTATGAACATCCAGAAATTGCAGATAAATTTGGAATTACACTTATACCAACTCAAATATTTCTCGATGAGAATGGAAGAGAATTTTACAGGCATGAAGGATATTTCCCTAAGGAAGATATTATAAAAGTATTCGATGAAATGGGAGTAAAGTGATATGATTAACCTTCTAAATAATTTTGGTAATCTTTTATCAAATAATGTTTATCTTGCATTTTTAGTATCTTTAATAGCTGGAATTGTATCCTCTTTCAGCCCATGTGTTCTTTCTACTATTCCTCTAATTATAGGATATGTTGGAGGATACGCAAAAAAAGATAAAAAGACTGCCTTTAAATATTCATTAGTTTTTTGCATAGGTCTTATAATTACTTTTACTACCTTTGGAGCATTATCTGCAATACTTGGAAAGCTGCTTACAGGGACGGGCAAGTGGTGGTTTATAATACTTGGGTTAATAATGCTATTTGTAGGATTGCAGATGATAGGAGTTATAGAATATGGAAACAACTCTTGTAAAATGCCTGATAAGAGAAAAGGCCTTTTAGGAGCTTTTTTTCTTGGGATACTTGGGGGGGTTTTATCATCTCCCTGTTCTACACCGGTTTTAATTGCAATATTATCCTTTGTTGCAGGAAAGGGTAATATTATTTTAGGAATAGTTATGCTTCTTTTTTATTCTATAGGCCATTGTACTTTAATACTTATTGCAGGTACTTCTATAGGATTTGTGGAGCAGCTTAGCAGCAATAATAAGACACTGATGCTTGGAAAAGCATTAAAAATAGTATTTGGAGTAATAGTGATATTGTTGGGATTTTATCTTATATATACAGGTATATAAGTGGTGATAAAAATGGTTGTTTTAGATTGTTTGGGGCTTATATGCCCTGTTCCATTAATAAAAGCAAAAATAGAATATAACAAATTAAAAAGAGGAGAGAGCATTATGGTAATAACAGACCATAGCTGCTCTTCTCAAAATATAAAAGAATATTTTGAAAAATTAAAATGCAGCATAAAGATTGAGGAAGTATTGAATGGTGTATGGGAAATTACTATAACAAAAATAGATTAGCAAAAGGTTTTTTTACCAAATTGCTTTATAAAAGATATAAAATCTTTTATATGAGCTTGTTCTGTTTTTTCTTTTTTATATATTATACAGATATTACAACATGCTGCTTCATCTATAGGTATGCAAATAAGGCTTTTAGAATATATTTCTTTTTTTATTGAACTATATGGTACAATAGAAACTCCATGACCTGCACTAACTGATGCTTTTATTGATTCGATTGTATCAAGTTCCATTTCGATATTAAGATTATCTAAAGGTATACCATTTTTAATAAAAATCTCTTCTACTATTTCACGGAATCCACTTCCACTTTGTGTTATAATTAGAGGCATCTTTGATACTTCATCTATCGATATAGTATTTTGATTATTCTTATATAGCTTTGATGATGCAATAAATACTAAGTTGTTTTCGCTTATTTTATAACATTCCAAAAAATCATTATTAATTTCTTTGTCAATAAAACCAATATCAGAAGTATTATCGATTACATGTTCAATTACCTGTTTTGAATGCTCAGATTTTAAAGTAAATTTAATATTTGGATGCTTTTTTTTATAAATATGAAGAGTACATGGAATAAGGTATTCACCAACGCTGTTACAGGTAGATATTTTTATCTTTTTTATATCAGATAATTTTGATTGCTCAATATCTTTTTTCATATTATCATAAATATTTATCAATGTTTCTGCATAAGCAAAAACTATTTCTCCTTCTTTAGTCAGTTCAATACCTTTATTGCTTCTTAACAGCAATTCACTGCCTATGGACTTTTCAATAGATTGAATTTGCTGACTCAATGCTGATTGAGTAAGATGTAAATTTTTTGAGGCTTTAGATATGCTTTTATACTTTGCAGTTTCAATGAATCCCCTAAGATAATCAATATTCATGATATACACTCCTACTTTCTTATTTCAATAAATATTATATGGTATAAAAATTAGTTTGTAAAATAAATAACAAATATTAATATTTCTTATATAGTATAAAAGATTCTAATGATTCAAAACATTAAAATTGATATATAATTAACATGTAGAAACAAACCGGTTTGTTGTAATTATAAAAGTTAAAAATTAGACAATTTCAGGAGGTGAAATTATGTCAGAAGTAGTTCAAAAATCAATAAAAACTAATTCAAAATCTAAGAAAAAGGTTAATCAGATTCCCTTTGGTGTAGTTCTTCTCATAGGATTAATAGGTTTTGGATTCTTCATGGCTAATCAATCACCAAAATCAGCAGTAATGTGGGTTTTTGGTGTTGCAGCAGGTTTTACTCTTCAAAGATCAAGATTTTGTTTTACTGCATCAATGCGTGACCCAGTATTAACTGGAAGTACTTCGCTAACAAAAGCTGTAATAATTGCTATTGCAACTGCAACAGTTGGTTTTGCATCAATACAATATGGAGCAGTTATAAAAGGAGCAGAAAAAATCCCAGGGAATATTTCACCCGTAGGAATTCATGTTGCAATAGGGGCATTTATGTTTGGAATAGGTATGGTAATTGCAGGAGGATGTGCA
Source organism: Caloramator quimbayensis (assembly GCF_900167605.1). Taxonomy (GTDB): domain Bacteria; phylum Bacillota; class Clostridia; order Clostridiales; family Caloramatoraceae; genus Caloramator_B; species Caloramator_B quimbayensis. The sequence goes on from NZ_FUYH01000004.1 coordinate 25,936, forward strand.
TCGGGAACTTTAATGAGAGTTGGAGAAGGCTTTACAATGCAAATGCTTTCTATCGTATTCTTTATAATAGGTTCACTTTGGGGTGCAAAAGACTTTGGATGGTGGACAAACACCTTTATTTCAAAGACAAAACCAGTATTTTTACCAAATTTAATTGGCTGGGCTCCGGCACTTTTAATACAATTTGGATTGCTTTTAGCATTATACATTTTAGCCGATTGGTATGGAAATAGAAAAAGCGAATAATATTAAAAAATTAAAGGGAGGATTTTAAAATGGCAGAATTAAGATTAGATTGTTTAGGAGAAGCATGTCCAGTACCACTTTTAAAGACACAAAAGAAAATGGAAGGAATGAAGGTTGGAGATATATTAGTAGTAGAAATAGATCATAGCTGTGCTATGAAGAATGTTCCTGAATGGGCAAGAAAAGAAGGTCATAACGTTGAAATAGAAGAAGTTGATGATGGACAATGGGAAATATATATTGAAAAAACAAAATAGATAATAATTAGACACCTATTTTGTGGGAGGTGAAAGGTTTGGCTTTGAAAAATAATGTTTATTATAAGAAATTTTTAAAAGAACCTTGGAGTTATACAGCGGGTGCAGTAGTACTTGCAGCTTTAAATATTGGTATGTTTGCATCAACAGGTAAACCATGGGGTGTAACTTCACCGTTTGCCACATGGGCAGCAAAAATATATCAGAGCATGGGTGGACATCCAGAAACCTGGGCTTACTTTAAAAGTGCAGCAAATGCTGAAGCACTAAAAAACAGCATATGGCTTGATTTACATTCAGTATCTGATATAGGAATTATTTTTGGGGCATTACTTGCAACATTACTTGCTTCACAATTTAAAATAAAGAAAATAAAGTCTGTAAGACAGGTTATTGCAGCTATTCTTGGAGGTTTATTGATGGGATATGGTGCAAGAATAGCTTTTGGATGCAATATAGGTGCACTGTTTAGCGGCGTTGCGTCTATGTCGCTTCATGGATGGGTATATATGATTTTTATATTTTTAGGAGCTTGGGCAGGAAGCAAACTTCTTGTTAAGTATTTTATGTAAAAATATGGTGGCTTATGCCACCTTATATTTTAAGGAGGAACTAATTTATGGAAAAGAAACATGAATACTATGATGTTGTAATAATTGGCGGTGGAGCTGCAGGACTCACTTCAGCAATATATTGCGGAAGAGCAAGGTTAAAAACTCTTTTAATCGAAAAGTCACTTCTTGGAGGTCTTGCAACATATACAAATGAAATAGCTAATTACCCAGGCTTTCCAGACGGAATAACAGGGCTTGATTTAATGAAGCTCTTTGAAAAACAAGCTAAAAACTTTGGTGTAGATATTAAATTAACAGATGTTAAATCTGTTCAGCTTAGAGGAGAAGATAAAACAGTTGAAACCTTTAGAGTAATATATCATGCTAAATCTGTAATTTTAGCATCTGGTGGTAAACCAAGACTTACAAAAGCTAAAAATGAAGAAAATTTTCTTTATGATAAAGGTATATCCTTCTGTGCAACTTGCGATGCTGCTTATTACACTGATAAAACTGTTATGGTAATAGGAAGTGGTGATGCAGCAATTGAAGAAGGAATGTTTTTAACTAAATTTGCAAAAAAAGTTATTGTATCTGTTATCCATGATGTTGGAATTATGGATGCTAATAAGATTGCACAGGAACAGGCATTGAAGAATCCTAAAATGCAATTTTTATGGAATACAGTAGTTGACTCTTTTGAAGGAGAAGAAAGATTAAATAAAGTTATATTAAAGAATGTAAAAACTAACGAGCTTATTGATGTTACTGTTGATGGTTGTTTTTTATTTATAGGTTACGAACCAAATACAGAAATTTTAAAAGAACAAATTAAATTAACTAAACAAGGATATATTATAACAAATGAGAAAATGGAAACTAATATTGAAGGAGTTTTTGCAGCTGGAGATGTTAGAGATAAGTTTTTAAAGCAAGTTTCAACTGCAGTAGGGGATGGAGCTATTGCAGGTGTTGGAGCAGAAAAATATATTGCTGAAAGCGAACTTTTCCAAAATGAAATAATGCAGAAAGAAAAAATAGGGCTTATTTATCTTTGGTCTGCAATTGATGAAAAATGCAGGAACTTACTTGTACATGTAGAAAAAGTAGAAAAAGAATTTAAAGATGAAATAAAAGTAAATAAAATTGATGTTTACAAGAATGCTGGTCTTGCAGCAAGATTAAATATGCAATTAGATGTACCAGCCATAGTTTATACTAAAAATGGGAATATTATAAAAGTATTAAATGATATAAGCTATGAAAATATTTGCAGGGATTTAAAAATTATAAATGAATAAAAACCAAAGGCATGGAATTAATTCCATGCCTTTTACTTAAAAAATTTTAACAATACTATTGACATAATTATATAAGAATATTATTATATAATTAAGAAATTTGTTAGGGTGATGCATATGAATAAAGAAGAGATGATTGTAAAAGTATTAAAAGCTCTTGGGCATCCTATAAGATTTAAAATAGTAAAGTTTCTTTTAATAGAGCCTCAATGTGTATGTAAATTAAATGAAAATATTGAATTCAGTCAGTCGAATCTTTCACAGCATATTAAAATACTAAAGGATGCAGGAATCATAAAAGGGGAAAAACAAGGACTGAATATTGAATACAGCATTGCCAATGATAATGTGAAGCATATAATAAATATGACTGAAAAATTTGTTGAATATTATTTAAATAATATAAAATAATAGAAAAGGGAGGATAATAAATGATTATTAAAATTTTAGGAACAGGATGTTCTAACTGCAAAAAGCTTGAAGCAAATGCAAAGGAAGCCGTGTCCAAAACAGGGGTTAGTGCAAAGGTTGCTAAAGTAGAAAATATTAAAGATATTATGGCTTATGGGGTAATGAGAACTCCTGCAATAGTTATAAACGAAAAGGTAAAAGCTTTTGGCAAAGTATGTACTGTTGATGAAATAGTTAAATTCATCAATGAAGAGAAGTAGGCGTTTTGCCTATTTCTTTAACTTAAAATATTAGATAATACTTATATACTTATCTATTTGGAATAGGAGATGATTTTATGTTTGTACCAGTTCAACGATTTGCAGATTGGCTTGTGTATGGAATATTTGGATTAGCAAAAGATAGTAAACTTGGAAGTGCTTTAAATTTCTTTGTTTTTGATTCTATAAAGATATTTATACTTTTATTTATAATAATCTATGCCATAACTTTTATAAGAAGCTTTTTTCCTCCAGAAAAAACAAGAAAGATACTTGCTAAAAATAAGGGTAGCGTACTTTTAGGCCACGTTCTTGCTGCTCTTTTAGGTATAGTAACCCCATTTTGTTCCTGTTCAGCTGTACCGCTTTTCATAGGTTTTGTTGAGGCAGGAGTACCTCTTGGAGTTACATTTTCATATCTTATAGCAGCACCTATGGTTAATGAAGTTGCTCTTGGACTGTTATATGGGTTGTTTGGACTTAAAATTGCTTTAATATATGTTGCATCTGGTGAAATAATTGCAATAGTCAGCGGTCTGATACTTGGAAAATTAAAGCTTGAAAAGTATGTTGAAGGTTATGTTTATGAGATGAACATTAACAAAGATATTGAAATACCAGATCCTACCATGAAAGAAAGACTGATTGACTCATGGAACTTTACAAAGGATTTAATAAAGAAAATATGGCTCTATGTAGTAATTGGTATTGCAATTGGAGGCTTTATGCATGGATGGATTCCTAATAAGGCATTAGCACCTTATATGGGAAAGAAAAATCCATTTGCAGTATTTATTGCAGTTGCTGTTGGAGTTCCTCTTTATTCTAACGCTGCTGGAATTATTCCTCTTGTCAGCGAGCTTACCCGTGCAGGAGTTGCAATGGGAACGGCACTTTCTTTTATGATGGCAGTAACAGCTCTTAGTGTTCCTGAAATGATTTTATTAAGGAGAGTATTAAAACCAAGGCTTCTTGCGATATTTATAACTATTGTCGGAGTAGGGATACTATTTACAGGATATTTATTTAACTTTATAATTGCATAAAATATAACTTTAACGCCATATTGATAGAATATGGCGTTTACATATTTAAAAAATATTAGTATAATAAATTGTTGCTATATTGAAAACTATTATTTAATTAAATATACTATCAGTATAGTATAATATTTAGGAGAGTGAAAAAATGAATTCCGATGAATTAACGGTAAAGATATTTAAAGCCCTTGGACATCCAATAAGATATAAAATAATTAAATTTTTATATAATGGACCTAAATGTGTATGTAAATTAAACGAAAACATAGAATTCAGTCAGGCGAATCTTTCACAGCATCTTAGAATATTAAAGGATGCAGGACTTGTAAAAAGTGAAAAGATAGGGCTTGAAATGCATTATAGACTTTACAGCGAAGATATTAAAAAAATAGTGGATGAAGCAGAAAAATATGTGGAAGATTATATAAATAAATTAAAGACAAATAGTTAAAAATTTACATAAAGGTATTAAAATTAATTAAAGTTTGTTGTATAATTTATATATTGAAATATGGGGGAGGATTTATAATGGATATAAAGCAGAAAATAAGGGTAATTGAAGGATTCCCAAAGGAAGGTATAAGCTTTAAAGATATAACTACTCTGCTTAGCGACGGAGAAGCATTTAAATATACCATTGATAGTATGGTAGAACAGGTTAAGGATAAGAAAATAGATGTTGTTGTAGGCCCAGAGGCAAGAGGATTTTTACTTGGAGCACCTATTGCATATTCTCTTGGGGTTGGATTTGTTCCTGTTAGAAAACCTGGTAAGCTTCCATCTGATACCTTAAGATATACCTACAATCTTGAATATGGTACAGATTCCCTTGAAATTCATAAGGATTCTATAAAGCCCGGCCAAAGGGTTCTTGTTGTTGATGATCTTTTAGCAACTGGAGGAACAATATCCGCTGTTGCAAAACTTGTACAGCAGCTTGGAGGAGAGGTTGTTGGAATTAGCTTTGTTGTAGAGCTGACAGGACTTAATGGAAGAGAGAAACTGGAAGGTTTTGATGTAAATTCATTAGTTAAATATGAATTTTAATCTATTATGTCGAAAAACAATTGCAAAGTTTTGAATATTAATATATAATTAATAAAAAACATATGGCTGGTAGTATTACCAGCCATATGTTGTAATGTGAAGAAAAGAGGGCTGTTATGGAATCAGATTTATTTCAAAAGATTTCTGACAGAATTAAGGAATTAAATCTTGAAGAAAGACTCGATATAAATATTATATATAAAGCCTATTCCGTAGCAAAAAAAGCGCACGATGGGCAGATGAGAGAATCCGGGGAGCCTTATCTTATGCATCCTGTTGAAGTTGCACTGATACTTATTGAGATGGGACTTGATACCGATACTATTTGTGCTGCCCTTCTTCACGATGTTGTTGAGGATACGGAATATACCTATGAAGATGTAAAAAGAGAATTTAATGTTGAGATTGCTAATCTTGTTGAAGGAGTTACAAAGCTTGGTAAAATAGAATATAAGTCTAAGGAAGAACAGCAGGCGGAGAATATAAGAAAAGTACTTTTGGCTATGGCAAAGGATGTCAGGGTAATATTAATAAAGCTTGCAGACAGACTTCACAATATGAGAACTTTAAAATACCTTCCTCCCGAAAAACAAAAGTCAAAGGCACAGGAGACTTTAGACATATATGCACCTGTAGCTCACAGACTTGGTATATCAAAGATTAAATGGGAACTCGAAGATTCTGCACTTAGATATTTAAAGCCAGAAGAATATTACGATTTGGTAAACAAGGTTTCTAAGAAAAGAGCTGAAAGAGAGAATGAAATCAATGAAATAATACAAATACTAAGTGAAAAGCTCTCTCAATCTGGAATTAAAGCGGATATAGACGGAAGACCCAAGCATTTTTACAGCATATACAGAAAGATGTATCAGAAAAATAAAAATTTTGATCAAATCTTTGACCTTCTTGCTATAAGAGTTGTTGTGGACACAATAAAGGATTGTTATGCAGCTCTTGGAATTGCCCATACTCTATGGAAACCTATACCAGGAAGATTTAAAGATTATATTGCTATGCCAAAGCCTAATATGTATCAGTCCCTTCATTCTACGGTTATAGGACCTAAAGGACAGCCCTTTGAAATACAAATAAGGACATGGGATATGCATAGGACTGCTGAATATGGTATTGCTGCTCATTGGAAGTATAAAGAGGGAATACAGGAAGATGAAATTGAAGATAGACTCAAATGGCTAAGAGAGATAATGGAGTATCAGAAGAATGCAAAGGATGCTAAAGAATTTATGGAGACTGTTAAAATAGATCTTTTTTCAGATGAGGTCTTTGTATTTACTCCTAAGGGCACAGTTATAGATCTTCCAATTGAGTCTACTCCACTGGATTTTGCTTACAGAATTCATACTGACATTGGAAATAGATGCGTTGGAGCAAAAGTAAATGGAAAGATGGTTCCACTCGATTATAAGCTTGTTACTGGTGATATAGTTGAAATTATTACATCAAATACAACAAAAGGTCCGAGCAGAGATTGGCTGAATATTGTAAAGAGTTCTCAGGCAAAAGCTAAAATAAGACAATGGTTTAAAAAGTCTTTTAAAGAGGAAAATGTTGAAAAAGGAAGAGAATCCTTCGAAAAAGAAATTAAAAGGCAAGGACTTATATATTCTGAAGCTATGAAATCAGAATATATAGATGCTGTATTAAAGAAGTTTAATTTTTCACAGATAGAGGATATGTATTCATCTATTGGAAGCGGTGCATTTAGTGCCAACCAAATAGTGTCGAGAATAAAAGAAGAAATAAGAAAGAATGACCAAAGTGAGGAACATCTTTTTAAATTACCTGAAAAACAGGAAACTTCAAAAAAAGATATAATACATCCGGGTAAAAAACCTGGAATAGTTGTAAAGGGAGAAAAGGATCTGCTTGTTAGATTTGCAAAATGCTGCAACCCCGTACCTGGTGATGATATAGTAGGTTTTATAACTAAAGGAAGAGGTGTTTCTATTCACAGGAAGGATTGCAAAAACTTTCAAAGTCTTGCAAACTTTGAACCTGAAAGAGTTGTGGATGCAAGTTGGACAGGTGAACATACTGCTGATTTTCTTGCTGATATTCAAATTGAAGCCTATGATAGGCATGGACTACTTGCAGATATTACAAATGCATTAACTAATGCTAAACTTGCTTTAAAGGCTATGAACGCAAGAGCTGGCAAAAACAATATGGCAATTATAGGCCTTACGCTGCAGGTTAATAACACGATGCAGCTTGATAAAATTATGAAGGACTTTAGAAAACTTCAAGGTATAATCGATGTTTATAGAAATTAAAGAGGTGATTTTATGAGGGCAGTTGTTCAAAGAGTTAAATCATCTAAAGTTAAAGTTGATGAAAATATAGTAGGGCACATAGATGAAGGAATTTTAGTTCTATTAGGAGTTGAAGATGCTGATACGGATGAGGACATTAAGTATCTTGCAGAAAAGATTTGTAATCTTAGAATTTTTGAAGATGAAAATGGGAAATTGAATTTATCGCTTTTAGATATAAAAGGAAGTATCCTCGTTGTATCTCAATTTACCCTTTATGGAGATTGCAGAAAGGGAAGAAGGCCTAATTTTATGATGGCAGCAAAGCCTGATTATGCTGAGAGTATGTATTTAAAATTCGTTGAAGAATGTAAGAAATATGTGGACAGGGTTGAAACAGGTAAGTTTCAAGCCTACATGCAGGTTGAAATATTAAATGATGGACCCGTTACTCTTCTAATAGACAGTAAAAAAATTTTTTAGAGGTGTTATAATGATTTTTAAAGTTTATCCTGCAGGAATTTATATGGCTAACTGCTATATTATAGGTGATGAAAACACAAAGATAGGTGCAGTTGTGGATCCGGGCGGAAATCCAAAAGGCATATTTGAAGAATGTAGAAACAGTGGACTTGAAATAAAATATATCATACTCACCCATGGACATGGAGATCATATTTCAGGTGTATACGAATTAAAGGAATTAACTAAGGCAAAAATACTTATGAATAAAAATGATGAATATTTAACAAAGGGTGAAACGCTTAGTATAACTCCTATTTTGCGAAATATTAAGCTGTTTGGGATAGATGAATATATAGGAGAAGGAGATATAATAAAAGTCGGAAATATAGATATTAGGGTTTTAGAAACACCAGGGCATACATTAGGTAGTGTTTCATTAAAAATAGATAATATGATTTTAACTGGTGATGCGCTTTTTAGAGGTTCAATAGGGAGAACGGATTTTCCAAAAGCATCTCATGAGCAGCTAATAAATTCTATTAAAGAAAAGATAATGGTTTACAGTGATGACACTATGGTTTATCCTGGGCATGGACCATCTACAACTGTTGGTGAAGAGAGAAAATATAATCCTTTCTTATGATGAATATTTTAAGATAATTTGGGTAGATTAGAATTAAAAGTATTTAAGGGGTGATTTCATGAAAAAGAAGAAAACCCTGTCTTTTAAGTCTAAGTTATCAGAAAGCATATTAGATGAATTCGATTACGATAAATATTTTGATCTTGCTGAGGAAGGGTTTGATGATAAGACGATAGCCCGTGAACTTAACCTTAGCGATAAAGAATTGATGAGCCTTAAAAAAGAGGCTGAAGAGGACTATTAAGGGGATGGAAATGATTAAAGTTAAACTAAATGGACATGATTATAGGTATGAGCTTTTTCAGATAATTTCGCTTTTCTATAACAAAAATGAAATTGAATTTACTGATGAACTTGAGTATTCTTTTGAGAGCAAAGCAGATTTAAATGAGCTTTTAGTTGAATTTAAAATATACGAAGATAATATTATGATAATCTCTGAAACAGCAAAAATTACCTATGAAAATAAAAGTATAAAAAATGCAATAAAACTAACTGCCTTAAGAGCACTTAAAAGATATACAGGCATTAATATACCTTGGGGTATTCTTGTTGGAATAAGGCCAACGAAGATAGTCCATGAATGCTTTAAAGAAAATTTAAAAGATGATGAAATTTTAAGTTATCTGACATCTGTTTATGATCTTTCTATAGAAAAAGCCTGCCTTGCCCTTGAAGTGGCAAAAAACGAATCTAAATTTTTAACATATAATCCAAAGAATATAAGTTTATATATTGATGTGCCCTTTTGCCCTACCCGCTGCATATACTGTTCTTTTACTTCAACTCCTGTAGTTGGGAATGAACTTCTAATAAAGGGGTATATGGAAGCTGTGCAAAAGGAGATAAAAGAAACCCTTCGTTTTTTAACTGAAAAGGGTTTTAATATTGATACGATTTATATTGGCGGCGGAACTCCTACAGCTCTAAGCCCTTTAAATATTGAAAAAATATTAGAGGAGCTTTCAAAGCATATAGACTTACTTAGAGTGAGAGAATTTACAGTTGAAGCCGGAAGACCAGATTCAATCGATGAGGAAAAACTAAAGGTTATAAAAGATTATGCCTGCTCGAGAATCAGCATAAATCCTCAAACCATGAATGATGATACTTTAAAAAGAATAGGAAGAAATCATACATCAAAGGATGTTATTGAAAAATATAATCTTGCAAGAAATCTTGGCTTTGATAATATAAACATGGATGTTATTATTGGTCTTTTAGGAGAAACTAAAGAAGATGTTAATTATACTATGAAAAAAATAAAAACTCTCTCTCCTGAGAGCATAACAATACATACTATGGCTGTAAAGAGAGCTTCTGTTTTAAATGAGAGAGGATATAAAGATAAAAATAGTGAAATAGATGATATGTACGGCATTGCAGCAGACTCTTGCAGAAGTATTGGAATGTACCCTTATTATATGTATCGCCAGAAAAATATGGTGAGTCCTCTTGAAAATGTTGGATATTGTAAGAAGGATAAGGAGTGCATATATAATATTCAAATGATAGCTGAAAATATATCTATTGCGGGTATTGGGCCTGATGCTATAACGAAGCTTTTATATCTTAATGAAAACAGGATAGAAAGAGTTGCAAATGTTAAAGATATAAGAGAATATATTAACAGAATAGACGAGATGATAGATAAGAAGATTAAAGGGCTTGACACTTTATTTTAGTTTTCATATAATTAGATGTAATTAAAAATATAAAATGCTTTGAACGGGAGAAGTAATCTTCAAACACTTTACAGGAAGGAACACTTTAACTGAGAGCGGTTCTAAAGTTAAGGAAGATGAAAGACACCCGGGAGCTTATACCTGAATAAAGTAGGGTGTTACGTTATCTGCGTTAAAGATTGAGTGGGTGAAAACCAACTAGGGTGGCACCGCGGTATATAACCGTCCCTTTTTAGGGACGGTTTTTTTGCGTATAAAATAAAAAAGGAGGAATATTATGGGAGAATCTTTAAATGGAATGAAAAGAACGATAATGTGTGGACAGCTCCGAGAAACTGATGTGGATAAAGTTGTAACTGTCATGGGATGGGTACAAAGGAGAAGAAATTTAGGAGGATTGATATTTGTTGATTTAAGGGATAGAACTGGAATTGTTCAGGTAGTATTTGGTGAAGAGATAAATAAGGAAGCCTTTGAAAAGGCAAATCCTATAAGAAGCGAATATGTAATTGCAGTAAGTGGTAAGGTCGTACTTAGAGAATCGCCGAATTCTCAGCTTCCAACAGGGCAAATTGAGATTAAGGCAGAGAGTTTAAGAATACTTTCAGAATCTGAAACGCCTCCTATATACATAATGGAAAATCTCGATGCATCAGAAGCAATAAGATTAAAATACAGATATCTCGATTTAAGAAGGCCTGATATGCAAAGAAGAATAATGATAAGGCATAAAACTGCTAAGGTTGTAAGAGACTTTATGGATGAAAATGGTTTTCTTGAAATTGAAACTCCTATGCTTATAAAAAGCACTCCTGAGGGAGCAAGAGATTATCTTGTACCGAGCAGAAATTTCCCTGGAAAATTCTATGCTTTACCTCAATCACCTCAGATTTATAAGCAGCTTCTTATGATTTCAGGGTATGACAGATATTTTCAAATCGTAAGATGCTTCAGAGATGAGGATTTAAGGGCTAATAGACAGCCTGAGTTTACGCAGATTGATATAGAGATGTCCTTTGTTGATATTGATGATGTAATAGAGCTAAATGAAAGGCTTATACAAAAAATATTTAAGGAGATAAAAGGAATAGATGTTCAAATACCTTTTATGAGAATGCCCTATAAAGAGGCTATTGAAAAGTATGGAAGCGATAAGCCGGATTTAAGGTTTGGCATGGAAATAATCGACATAAAGGATGTAGTTAAGAGCAGCAGTTTTAAAGTGTTCAGCGATGTTGTAGCTTCAGGCGGAGAAATCAGAGGAATAAATGCAAAGGGATGTGCTGATTTTGGAAGAAAGGAAATAGACAGATTAACTGAATATGTTAAAACCTATGGAGCAAAGGGAATTGCTTGGATTGCAATAAAGGAAAACGAAATAAAATCTTCCTTTGCAAAGTTCATGACTGAAGATGAACTTAAAGCTATAATAGATAGAATGGATGGAAAAGTAGGAGATTTACTTCTTATAATCGCAGATAAATCAAAGACGGCTTTTGCATCCCTTGGAGCATTAAGATTAGAGCTTGGAAGGAAGCTTAATCTTATTGGACCTGATAATAATGAATATAAATTTCTATGGGTTACAGAATTCCCGCTTGTGGAATTTGATGAAGAGGAAGGAAGATATGTTGCTGTGCACCATCCATTTACAGCACCTATGGATGAGGACATAAAGTATCTTGAAACAGACATTGGAAAAGTCAGGGCAAAAGCCTATGATATAGTTTTAAATGGTGAGGAAATAGGTGGAGGAAGTATTAGAATTCACGATACTAAACTTCAGGAGAGGATGTTCAATGCTATAGGTCTTGATATAGAAAAGGCTTGGGCAAAGTTTGGCTATCTTCTTGAAGCATTCAAATATGGTCCTCCGCCACATGGTGGTCTTGCTTATGGATTTGACAGACTTATTATGTTCTTAACTGAAACCGATAATATTAAGGATGTAATAGCATTTCCCAAAAATCAAAATGCTGCAGATCCTATGAGCAATTCACCATCGGAAGTTGATAAAAAACAGCTTGAAGAGCTTGGAATAGATATAGTAGAACAAAAATAAAGGATGCGAAAGCATCCTTCCTTTTATTTATAAGCTAAACCATCTTCAATATACTTTAGATTTTAACGTACAGCATCCTCGGTATATTTATTTCCGGCATTCCAGAGAAGAAATTCATCTATTCCATTTTCTTCAAGAGCTTTTATTTCTCCTTTAACTTCATTTACACCATAGGGAATATGGCCTTTAACCCAGGTCGCAGTGAAATCTTGAATCCAAGGTCTTATTATAGCAGGAGTTTTTATATTTTTATTTCTTGCCATGCAGTCTTTTGCTGAGTTTAATACTGTTTCATAGGGCTTTGCATCGGGTATTCCAAGTCCATAGGTACCGTTTGCATAGTGGCTTGGATACATCATAGGACATACATAATCAACCACATTGCTTACAGCTTCAAAGTACTGCCCTAAAGCCATGTCGTCGGGAACAGAACCAACAAGACCGTATATGTCTGCAGAAATATATACATTAAGAGGTGACAACTCTTTATATGCAAGTTTTAAATAGTTTTGTATAGCTAAGGGCTTTGAGATGTTTTCAGTATTTCTGTAATCAAGGATTTTGTCTAACTTTCCTCCATTTGAAGCTGGGAAACGTACATAATCAAACTGTATTTCATTAAATCCTGCTTTTGCAGCTTCCTTTGCAACTGAAATGTTATAGTCCCAAAGCTCTTTATCATAGGCTGTTGCCCAAGCAAGATTGTCTTTGTTTGTAAATACCTTATTCGTTCCTTTATAAATTATTGCTCTGTCGGGATGAGCTTTTGTATAGGTAGGATCCTTAAAGGAAACAATTCTTGCTATTGCATAAATGTTATTGTCTTTAAGTTTTTTCATAAAAGAGCTTATATCCTTAATTGGTGCTCTTTTGTTTGCTAAAGGTGCATATTTTTCAGCTGCCTTTGTTGGAAAGAGCATAGTTCCATTATCATCTTTGACATCTATTACAAATGCATTAATGCCTGTACGTTTTGTCATCTCAATAAGCTCATCGATTCTTGAATTGCTTGCAGAATAGAGAGTAACATAAATACCCTTAACTTTAACTCTTGGGTTGCTTGGATATTCTGATGCTTTTTCCTGCGGGCTAAAATCGAGATTTTTTAATTCAGCGCTCAAAAGGTCTTTTCTTTCTTTAACAGTATATTTGGCAAAAATCCAGCCCTCAATTTTTCGGCTTCCATTTGTATAATCTATTTTATACCATAGAGAATTCTTATCATCAGTTTTGCTTTCTATAATTTCAACTTCACTACCTTTAAGCAGTTTGTCTACTGCTTTTGCATTAGATTGGGGATTTTCCCTTACTATTAAGCTGCTTGCACTTACATAAGCAACATTCTTTGGATTTTCTGAAGGAATATCCTTTTGTTTATCAGCCTCATTAGCTTTTTCTTCAGAGCTTTCCAAACTTTTTGAAGGCTCATTTGAGTTTGCTTGTACATTTTTAGCAGTACATGATGGTAAAATTGATAAAAATAAACAAAGAATTATTAGTGCAGATAAAAGCTTAAACCTTTTCATGTAACATCCTCCGTATTAATATATTGTTTACATAATTTATTATACTTTCTTTAACATCAAATTTCATCATAAAAATTCATTTGTAATTTAATTGTAAATATTTTATATTTGTGTTTTTATATTTATGAATAATGATTAAAAATATGATATATATTAATAAATAAAGAATATTAATATTGATTAAAATTCTATTGAGTGATATATTAAGATTAAAAAGCACCTGCTGTATTCGATAGGATGGACTTTGTATGAGCCAACACATACAAAAAGGGAGTCTGGGCTCCTGAAGTGGAATGTAGGCCTTAATCAAGGAAACAAGAAGCGTCAGGGAGGACACCCACCTGCTGGGGCAGGTTCATTCATTCCATCTAACGATACAGTGGGTTTTTAAATTTGTATTTGGAGGATGATTATGCTTAATGCCTTTACTAGAACGGAACTGCTGCTTGGAGAAGAAGCTTTAAATAGATTAAAAAACAGTACTGTTGCTGTATTTGGTATTGGAGGAGTAGGCTCATATGCAGTTGAAGCATTAACAAGGTGCAAAGTTGGAAGATTAATCCTTGTTGATGCTGATGATATATGTCTTACTAATATTAACAGACAAATTCATGCTACCATGAAAACTGTGGGCATGCCTAAAGTTGAAGTTATGAGAGATAGAATTTTAGATATAAATCCTGATGCTAAGGTAATAACATATAAAGAGTTTTATAATGAGGATACATCAAATAAGCTTTTAAGCTTAGAATATGATTATGTTGTTGATGCTATAGATACAGTATCTTCAAAGATTGATTTGATTGTAAAATGCAAAGAAATGGGCATACCTATAATAAGCAGTATGGGAGCTGGAAATAAGCTTGATCCTACTAAATTTGAGGTTGCAGATATATATAAAACAAGCGTATGTCCTTTGGCAAAGGTAATGAGGTATGAGCTTAGAAAAAGAAAAATTGAAAGCTTAAAGGTAGTATATTCAAAGGAAATTCCCATAAAGCCAAAGAGTGATATAATTTCTCCTTCAGATAAAGAAGAAACAAACATTAAAAAAAGACAAACTCCAGGAAGCATATCCTTTGTACCTTCGGTTGCAGGACTTATTATAGCTGGAGAAGTTATAAAGGATTTGATAAAATAAAAATTGAGGTGTAATTATGGATTATAAAAGCGATATTATAAAAAGATTGAGAAGAATAGAGGGGCAGGTAAAAGGAATACAAAGAATGATTGAAAAGGATGAATGCTGCGGTGATGTTTTAATACAGGTAGCTGCGGTTAGAGCTGCAATGAATAAGGTAGGAGGCCTAATACTTGAGAATTATTCAAAAAATTGCATAAGACAGGCAGTAGAGAGCAATTTTGAAGAAGATAAAATTGACGATCTTATAGAGACTATGATTAAATTTATTAAATAATTTAATTGTATATTAAGATTAAAGAAATAATGCATAGCCATCATTGTTTACTTGATTAATACCTTTATTTATTATTTGAAAATCCATAGGAATTTTAAACTTAAAAGTTAAAAATTCCTATGGATTTTTGTGTGCTGATTTAGAGGTAATATAAGTATTATTAATCTATATTTTATTTAAATTACTTAATTATCTAAAAAGTACCATTAGCTTTTAAATTATCTTCTTATGCTACAATATTCTTGTAAAATTTTTTGAATATATTTATAATTTAATTAAAGAATTATGCTAATATTAATAAAAAGGAGTGACATTATGAGTTTGGAAAACGTAAGAAAAATTGACAGTGAAGTTTATGAAGCGATTATAAACGAAATGAATAGGCAAAAGAGTAAGATTGAGCTTATTGCATCTGAAAACTTTACCAGCAAAGCCGTTATGGAAGCTCAGGGTTCGCAGCTTACCAATAAATATGCAGAAGGATATCCAGGAAAAAGATATTATGGAGGATGCGAATATGTTGATGTAGTTGAAAATCTTGCAAGGGAAAGGTTAAAGAAGCTCTTTAATGCAGAACATGCTAATGTGCAGCCTCATTCAGGTTCCCAAGCTAATATGGGTGTTTATTTTACTGTACTTGAAACTGGTGATAAGGTTCTTGGAATGAATTTATCCCATGGAGGACATTTAACCCATGGAAGCCCTGTTAACTTTTCTGGAAAGCTTTATAATTTCATATCCTATGGAGTTAATGAAGATGGATACATAGATTATGAGGAATTGAGGAAGACAGCTTTAAAAGAAAAACCAAAGATGATAGTTGCTGGAGCAAGTGCATATCCAAGGATTATAGATTTTAAAAAGATAAGGGAAATATGCGATGAAGCGGGATGTTATATGATGGTAGATATGGCACATATTGCAGGACTCGTTGCGGCAGGACTTCATCCTAATCCAGTTGAATATGCAGATTTTGTAACTACTACTACTCATAAAACTTTAAGGGGACCAAGAGGCGGAGCAATACTTTGCAAAGAGCAGTATTCAAAAGCTATTGATAAAACTATATTCCCAGGAATACAAGGAGGACCTCTCGAACATATAATAGCTGCAAAGGCAGTTTGTTTTAAGGAAGCTATGTCCGATGAATTTAAAGAATATCAAAAGAAAGTTTTAGAAAATGCAAAATCACTTTCTAAAGCTCTAATGGATAGAGATTTTAAACTTGTTTCTGGTGGAACAGATAATCATTTAATGCTTATAGATTTAAGGAATAAAAAGATAACTGGAAAAGAAGCGGAACATCTTCTTGATGAAGTAGGCATTACTGTTAATAAGAACACTATACCTTTTGAGACTGAGAGCCCATTTGTAACAAGCGGAATAAGAATAGGAACACCTGCTGTTACAACAAGAGGATTTGGAAAGGAAGAAATGGTTGCAATAGCTGATATAATAAATTGGGTTATTGAAAACAGGGATAAGGATTTAACTCCTGCAAAGGATAGAGTAAAAAAGATTTGCGATAGCTTCCCACTTTATAAAGAATAGTTTAAAACTCCGGTAATTCCGGAGTTTTTACTTTATAAATACTTTGTATCGTTTATCTTATTCTTTCTTTTAAATTGAATTTAAATTTTAAAATTAAAATTATATATAAAACAATGGTTAATATGGCTTTGAAAAACTTTATATTATATATGCTGTATAAAATATATATTAAGGTTTAAAATTTTAAAAAACATACGGTTTAATAATTATATTAAAATGATATAATATTTTTAGTTAGAATAGCAGGGAGAAGATATAATGAGTAGAAAAAAAGTAGCAGTAATTGGAGGAGGAGCATCAGGACTTATAGCAGCAATTAGTGCAGCCAGGAATGGAGCACAGGTTTATATACTTGAGAGGATGAACAGGGTAGGCAAAAAAATTCTTGCAACTGGTAATGGAAGATGCAATCTTACTAATGTAAACATAGATATTAAAAGATATCATGGAAAAAACCCTAAATTCTTTTATGGTGCCTATTCTCAGTTTGATGTTAATAAAACTATTGAATTTTTTGAAGATCTTGGCATAATGTGCCGTGTTGAAGAAGAAGGCAAGGTATACCCTTACAGCAATCAATCTTCAAGTGTTTTAGATGTTTTAAGATATGAAATAGAGAGACTCAATGTAATGGAAATATGCGATGCTGAAGTAGCTCAGATAAAGTTTAGAAAAGGAGAATTTAAACTTATTACAAAGGATGGAAGAAACTTCAAGGCGGAAAGCGTAATCCTCTCGGCAGGAGGAAAAGCAAGTCCAAACCTTGGCTCAAATGGAAGTGGGTATAAACTTGCAAAGGATTTTGGACATAAATTAGTTGAGCCGTATCCTGCCCTCGTACAGCTAAGACTAAATGCACCTTTTTTAAAGGCTCTAAAGGGAGTTAAATTTGAAGGTGAAGCATCAGTTGAGGCAGGGGGAAAGATGCTGCAAAGTGAAAAAGGAGAAATACTTTTTACTGATTATGGAATATCTGGTCCTCCAATTCTTCAGCTGAGCAGAATAGCTGTAGAAAATCTTAATAAAGATAAAAAACCTTTTATTTGTGTTGATATGTTTCCACAGTTTGATTTTGACGAAATGGAGAAAATAATTGAAAAAAGAATAGTTTCATCTCCATATAAAACTATTGAATTCAGTTTTGTAGGGCTTTTAAACAAAAGGATTATACCCGTAGTTTTAAAAGAATCAGGAATAAGCAATATAAATGTGAAAGCACAAGAAATTCAATTAAGTCAAATAAAATCTATTTCAAAAACATTAAAATCTATGAAAATGGAGATTATAGGAACACAGTCATGGACAGAAGCACAGGTTACTGCAGGAGGAATAGACGTTTCCGACATAAACCCTAAGACCTTAGAGTCAAAGCTTACTCCAAATCTTTATTTTGCGGGTGAAATACTGGACATCGACGGAGACTGTGGAGGATTTAATCTTCAATGGGCTTGGTCTTCAGGATATATCTCAGGTCTTTATGCAGCAAAGTAGGATATATTAATATCCTACTTTATCTACATGTTTTTACTATATTTTCCAATTCTTTTTTCTCTATCTAATTTTTTAGGTTCTATATTTATTTCATTAGTTTCGATTAGTCGAAAAACTCCTGTAGATTCATATCCTTTTTCTTTTGATTTGCAAACCGAACAGTTACAACTTGCATTAATATCATAATTAGGCTGTATATACGTAGTTATAACTCCTTCATAATTTCTTAAAATTACTTTTTCAGGTGATTGACTTATTAAATATTGAGGCATTACAGGTATTTTTCCTCCTCCACCAGGAGCATCGATTACAAAAGTTGGAATACAAAAACCAGAAGTATGCCCTCTTAAACCTTCAATAATTTCTATACCTTTTGAAACTTTTGTTCTGAAATGTTCAATACCCTCAGATAAATCACATTGATATAGATAATATGGCCTGACGCGCATCATAACAAGCTTGTGTACAAGTTCCTTTTGTATATGGACACAATCATTTATACCTCTTAAAAGAACTGATTGATTTCCAAGTGGGATTCCAGCATCTGCAAGCTTTTCACAGGCTTTTATTGAGTATTCAGTTATTTCATTAGGATGATTAAAATGAGTATTAAGCCAAATAGGATGATATTTTTTAAGCATATTAACGAGTTCATCAGTTATTCTCATTGGATTTACTACAGGAGTTCGTGAACCTAATCTAACAATTTCAACATGGGGTATTTTTCTTAATTCTTTTATAATATATTCAAGTTTATCATCATCAATCATAAGAGCATCTCCACCTGATAAAAGCACATCACGAACTTTAGCAGTATTTCTTATATATTCCAAGGCTTTTTCAATTTGAAGCTGTGGAGTTGGTAAATCATTATGTCCGGCATATCTCCTTCTTGTACAATGCCTACAATACATCGAACACATATCGGTTATTAGAAAAAGAACTCTGTCTGGATATGAATGAACTAAACATGGTACAGGAGATAAACTATCTTCGTGCAAAGGATCCTTCATATCTTCATTTGAGTAATGAAGTTCTGCTATTGTAGGTACAGCTTGCTTACGTATAGGGTCATTTGGGTTTTCAGGATTAATTAAAGTTGCGTAGTATGGAGATATTGCCATTCGTAAACTTTTTAAGCATTCGTTAATACCATCTATTTCTTCAGGAACAAGATTAATGATTTTGCTCAATTCTTCTACAGTCGTAATTCTATTTTTTACTTGCCATTTCCAATCATTCCATTGTGATTCTGTAACATTTTTCCACAAACTA
Organism: Caloramator quimbayensis; assembly: GCF_900167605.1. Lineage (GTDB taxonomy): Bacteria > Bacillota > Clostridia > Clostridiales > Caloramatoraceae > Caloramator_B > Caloramator_B quimbayensis. The sequence goes on from NZ_FUYH01000004.1 coordinate 45,444, forward strand.
ATTTCCTTATAATTTCGCATAATTGAATCCTCCTTTATTTTGAATTTTTAAATTTTATATATCTCAAAATATCATTTAATCTACTATATATGGATTGACCGATTCCATCTCTTTTATAATGGAAGTCTTTATCATCAAATAAATAGCTATGAGTTATTCCAATAACTTTGCTATTATTTAATAATGCATCATTAATAATTGATATTAACTTTTCACTTTCAAAGTATTCAAGGCGGAATTCGTTATATGCATCTTTTGAATAAACCGGGTAGGAACTGATTAAATGATTTGCATTTATAACTTTATATTCTTTTCTATGTATATTGTGAGATTCGAAATAGATATCGGTATTTTTTTTTAATATATCAACTGTATTGTTGTCAATTGAAAAATATCCACCTCTAAATCCTTCAATTGGATTAATAGATAGTTTATGAAGATATTCATAACAATTATTAATTATTTCTTTTTGCTCATGATAGTTATAATCAGCAAGTAAATGTAAATCATCTCTTAAGAAACTGCATTTTTCCTGTATATGTTCAGGAAGATTATTAGGGTGAATATGCAAACCAAATACCACAAGATATTCGTTTTTTATTTTTTCAATAAGATTTAACTCGTCAAGTTTCATTGCAAAATATGGTGTTATAAATAAAAGAGTATAAATATCGTTTTCTGTATTTAATTTTAAAAATCTTTCCATATTCAAAACATTGTTTTCTAAATTTTTATCAAATATAGGTCCTTCACAGTCTACGGAAAGAAAAAAATCAAATTTCGAATGGGTTATTCTTCTACTAAAATCACTCAAAAATTTCACTCCTTTACTTATATTGAAAAGTAAAAACTTATATAGTAAAATAGAGTTGTTATTAGATACAACTTCATTATACTACACAAGTTTTCACATGTCAAAATATACATATTATTTTTAAAGGGGTGTGAGGTATGATAAGTATTGGTTTTCCACGAATGCACAAAGAGAAAAATGAAAAAAGAGATTTTTTGCCAGAATTTTTTGGTTTTTTTGTGGGTAAAAATTGTAAAATATATCTTGAAGAAGGTTATGGAAAAGATATGGGATATACAAAAGAAGATTATTTAAACATAAATAAAGATATTATATATACAGATCATAAAGAGTGTTATAAAAAAGATATTGTAGCTGTTTTACGTTCTCCAGAATATTATGAGATTGACTGGATGAGAGATGGAAGCGCTTTATTAAGTATGCTTCACTATCCTACAAGAAAGAAAAGATTAGAAAAATTAAAAGAAAAAAATATTTTTGCTATATCCCTTGATTCAATTAGAAATGATTTTATGGAAAGAATAATAGTAAATTATAAAGATACGTCTAAAAATGGAATGGAATTAGCATTTAAGGAACTTTCAAAATCTATGTGTGATTTTTATTCAAAATCGAGAGAAGTAATAAATGTTTCAATAATGGGTACTGGAATGGTAGGCCTTTATGCTGCAAAATCTGCTGCGAAATTTGGATGTGAGGAGATAAATAATAAAATTAAAGAAAGTGGATGTAAAGGTGTTATAGTAAAAATGCTTTCAAGAAGTATAACATGCGATGAAAAAGAATTAAAAAGGATATTTAAAGAAACAGATATATTAGTAGATGCTACAAATAGAGACGATCCTTCAAAATATATAATAAAAAATGATCTGATAGACTATCTTAAACCACATGCTATAATACTTGATTTAACTGCTGATCCATATCTAACAGATATAGAGCCTATTCAAGTTAAAGCTATAGAAGGGATACCTACCGGAAGTTTAGATAAAACAATTATTTATCCAGATGATGAAATATATGATACAATACCTACTAATGTAGTTATAAAAAATAGAAGAATAGTTGTTAGTTGTAATGCATGGCCGGGTATTAAACCGAAGGAATGTATGGAGGTATATGGTAAACAGATAATGCCGATATTTAATGTAATTATTACTAAAAAGGATTTGATATTTGATGAAAATAGTGATGATTTTTTTGAAAGAGCAATATATAGAGGAACTATTGAGTATTTTGAAAGAAATTACTGTAGAAAAAATTTATAAAAGTATTATAATATAAAGGTGATTAATAATATTCACTTTTTATGGAGGAAAAAATGAGAGTTCCAAATGGTATGCCTGTTTATAGATATATTGCTTTAGATATTGCTAATAAAATTGTAAGAGGAGAACTTAAGATTAATGAAAAAATAAGCGGTAGATCAACCCTTGCGGGTATGTATAATGTATCCCCAGAAACTATTAGAAGAGCTATTGCTATACTTGAAGGTATGGATGTGGTATCTTCAATACAAGGAAGCGGTATCGAAATCTTATCCATTTCAGCTGCAGAAAAATTTATTGAGGCATATAAAAACAATGAATATTTAAATACAATAAAAGAAAATATATTTGATATAGTTGAGAAAAAAAAAGAATTAGATCTGATACTTCAAAATAATTTACAAAAACTTATTGATTATATTGAACGATTTAAAAATATATCTCCTTTTACATTAATTGAGATAAGTATTAAAGAATCAAGCTGGGTTATAGGAAAGAATCTTGATGAAGTTAAATTCTGGAAAAATACTGGAGCAACTATAGTTGCCTATAGGCAGGGAGAAAACATATTTGTCTCTCCTGGCCCTGATTATAGATTTAAAGCAGGCGATATTATTGTTGTTATTGGAAGTAGTGACGTGTATGAAAAGGTATGTAATTTTATATATGAAGAAAATGAATTATAGTAAGAAAGCAGGGATTTTAATTCCCTGCTTACATTTTATTAATATCCTTTAAACTATATGAAACTATTTCAACTGTAGTTCCGCCTTTTATGTTTTCATACATCCATTTGGCATCTTCTACAGAAAGACGTATACATCCATGGGAAGCTTTATTTCCAAGGTTTTTAACCGAAGAACTTATTAAAGCTTTTGGATCGGGTTTACTGAATAATACTGAATGGAACAAGAAACCTTTGTATATTCTTCTATAGTATTGTGCATAAACTTTGAATTCACTAAAATAATACCATTTTCCTACGTTGCGGCTATTATCAGGAGGAAGCTTAAATGTTCCGGTGGGAGTTGGAGTTTTGTCTTTCCCTGTTGAGCATATCATCGTTTTTTCTAATTTTATATCATCATCTTCAATTTTAAGTATATATACCTTTTGATCAGCAATGCTTACCATTATTTTATATGGAGCTGACTCTAAGCCCTCTGATGTTATTATTACATCGCTGTCCATGGAGAGTTTTTTCATAATGTAAAAAGATTGACTATTATCCTCTGTACTTTCATTTTTAGATTCAATTGATGTGTTATCTTTGTTTTCAGATTCAGCCAAAACCTCTTTTGAGTTATAAAAAAATATCATCATAATTAAAGCTAAAATGTAGATTACTTTACTGCTTCGAATAGTTTGCCTACAAATTTTTGATATCAAAAAATACACCCCCGCATTTCGAGTTGAATACCTTTTTATTATTTTATGTTTCAAATCAATATATTGTTAATTGATTTGAAAAAAAAGAAAAATATTATGTACTTTTATAATAAATATTCATATTATAAAACACAGCCATCCGGAGCATCGGGAAGAAGGCTTGGTTGTGGAATTATTGAAGAATTTATATAATATTAAACGCCACAGGTAAGTATATACTTGTGGCGTTTATTTTTTAAAATATTCTAAGCTGTATAGGTGTATCCTGTTATATGATGAGTATGACCTTCGCAGACATCTGTAACTCCTTTATAAAGGTGCACATGTCCGCCGCCTGGTATTTCAATGTCTTCTTCAGATACTATGCAGTATGAATGGCAGTGCCCATTAGAAAAGGATGTAACTCCTTTTAGATAGTGAAGATGTGATGATTTGTCAAGGGCTATTGTGCTTTCACTGCAGTAGCTGTGTTCATGCTCATCGCAGTAAGAAGTTATTCCTGAAAATTGGTGTTTATGATACATTGAACTCACCTCGAAGTTTTGCCTTATTATATATTTTATGAGTAATAAATATATATGTTGCAGAATATAAAGAAAAACAATCATATTGTTGACAAAGAAGAAAAATAGAAATATATTTCTATTGTGGATTAAAATTGTTATGAACATAGGTTTCGCAAAAAAACAGGGGAGGCACTTTAATATGATATATTTTGATAACAGCGCAACAACTAAACCCCACAGGGAAGTTGTGGAAGAGGTTTTACTTTGTATGGAAAAGTATTTCGGTAATCCCTCTTCTGCCCACAGACTTGGCGTTGAGGCCGAAAAAAGGATGAAAGCTGCAAGAGAAAATGTTGCAAGGCTTATAAATGCACAGACAAGTGATATAATATTTACTTCAGGAGGAAGCGAGTCTAACAACACAGCTATAAAAGGCATTTTAAAGAAGGGAGACCACGTTATAAGTTCAAAAATTGAACACCCGAGTGTTTTAAAAACTCTTAAAGAAATTGAGGAAGAAGGAATAGAGGTTACATATTTAAATGTTGATGCAAATGGAGTCGTTGATATTAATCAGCTTAAAGATTCAATAAGGGAAAATACAAGGCTTGTAACTATCATGCATGTAAATAATGAAATAGGCTCTATTCAACCAATAGAGCAGATAATTAACATAGTTAGAAATAGTAACAAAAAAACAAAAATACATGTTGATGCCGTTCAATCAGCAGGGAAAATTAAGATAGATGTTAAAAGCATGGATGTAGATTTGATGTCTTTAAGTTCCCATAAAATACACGGCCCCAAGGGAGCAGGAGCTCTTTACATAAAAAAAGGATTAAACATAAAACCTCTCATTTCAGGGGGGGGGCAGGAGAGAGATTTAAGATCAGGTACTGAAAACCTTCCTATGATATCAGGCTTTGGGGTAGCTGCAGGAATTATATTAGATAATATGGAAGATAAAATAAAAAAAGTGAATGCGGTAAAGAAACATTTTGTTGAAAGGTTAAATGAATTTGACGACATAAAAGTTAACAGTCCTATTGATGATTTCCATATAGGAAATATTTTAAATGTATCCTTTAGAGGAATTAAGGGAGAGGTTCTTCTTCATGCTCTTGAGGACTATGATATATATGTTTCAACAGGTTCTGCCTGTTCGGCAAAAAAATCTTCTCATAAAAATTATGTCCTTCCAGAAATAGGTCTTAGCGAAAAGGATATTACTGGGGCTGTAAGGTTTAGCTTTTCATATCTAAATACAATTGAAGAAGTTGATGCTGCTATTGATGCGCTGAAGAAAATTCTTACGTTTTTAAGGAGGATAAAGAAATGAAAAAGCTTTTAGTAAAATACGCCAGCGAGATTTCTCTAAAGGGCTTAAATAGAAAGGTTTTTGAGGACTTGCTTATAAAGAATATTAAAGAAAGGATAGGAAAAAATCATAAAATAACAAAGGATCTCGGAAGAATTTTCATAGATGATTATGATGAATATATGTTAAATAAAATTACTAAGGTATTTGGAGTTCAATCTGTTACAGTTGCAGACGTAACTGAGAAGGATATAGAAAAGATTGGTATGGCAGCTGTTTCACAGCTAAGGGATATGGATGTTAAAACCTTTAAAGTAGAGACAAAAAGGGCTGACAAAAGTTTTCCAATGAATTCATTAGAAGTTTCAAGGGAAGTTGGAGGATATATACTTAAAAATATTTCAGATATTAAGGTCGATGTACATAAACCTGAGATTATAGTTAATGTTGAAATAAGAGAAAATGCCTATGTGTACTCTAAAGAATATAAAGGAGCAATGGGAATGCCCTATAAAAGCGCAGGAAAAGGAGTACTGCTTTTATCAGGAGGAATAGACAGCCCTGTTGCTGGATATATGATGGCAAAGAGAGGACTTGAAATAGTCTGTGTATATTATCACAGCCATCCCTATACAAGCGAAAGAGCAAAGGAGAAGGTTATAGATCTTGCTAAAAAATTATCTGAGTATACAGGAAGAATTAAATTATATGTTGTTCCTTTTACTAAGATACAGATGGAAATAATAGAAAAGTGCAGAGAAGATGAACTTACAATTATAATGAGAAGGTTTATGGCAAAGATAGCAGAGGAAATAGCCAAAAAAGAGGGAGGGCTGTGTATTGTAACAGGGGAGAGCCTTGGACAGGTTGCGAGCCAGACCTTAGAGAGTATGTATGTAACTACAAACGGAATCAATATGCCTATATTCAGACCACTTGTGGGTATGGATAAGGTAGATATTATGGATATATCAAGACAGGTAGGTACCTATGATATATCAATACTTCCTTATGAAGACTGCTGTACAATATTTGTACCAAAACATCCTAAAACAAAACCAAGACTAAAGGATATTGAGAATTCTGAAAGCGTATTAAATAAAGAAGAATTAATAAAAGAAGCTGTGGAAAATTCTGATATTATTGATATATAATAGAATTATAATTTAATAAGAGGGGGATTTTTATGATAAGGGGGAATTTTACTTTTAAGGACACTGCAGGAGAAAATATTTATGTATATAAGTGGCTCCCTGATGATGGTACAAAGGTAAAGGCTGTTGTTCAAATAGCTCACGGTCTTGCAGAGCATGCTTATCGTTATGAAAACTTTGCTGCTTATTTAACATCAAAGGGTTTTGCAGTTTATGCTAATGATCACAGAGGTCATGGAAAGACAGCTGCAACTAAAGAGAATCTTGGATATGCGGGAGAAGATGGATTTAATTGGATGGTGAAGGATTTAGATGAACTTAATGAAATAATAAAAAGGGAAAATCCAAATCTTCCGGTGTTTTTATTTGGGCACAGTATGGGTTCTTTAATTTCTCAAAGCTATATAGAAAAATATGGTCATAAATTAAAGGGCGTTATTCTTTCAGGTACAATGGGAAAACAGGGCATTATGCTTGATATTGGGATGCTTATTGCTAAAAATGAGGTTAAAAGGCTTGGACCTAAGTCTCCAAGTTTAAGGCTTCAAAAAATGTCCTTTGGAAGTTATAATAATAAGTTTAAACCCGTAAAGACTGAGTGCGATTGGCTAAGCCGTGATGAAAAGGAAGTAGATAAATATATAAAAGATGAATTCTGCGGTTTCCCATCTACTACGAGTTTTTATTATGATTTCTTTAAAGCGTTAAAAGAAATACATAAGAGAGATAGTATGAGTAAAATTCCTAAGGAACTTCCAATATATATAATGAATGGAGATATGGATCCTGTAGGCAGTAATTGTAAAACAGTAAGATGGCTTATTAATGAATATAAAAATCTTGGTATAAAGGATGTAGAATATAAGTTTTATAAAGATGGAAGGCATGAAATGCTGAACGAAATAAATAAGGACGAGGTAATGGAAGATATAATAAACTGGCTTTACAAGCATATATAAGAAAAAAGGAGAGCATCATGCTCTCCTTTAAAATTTAATGTCTGAAATCCCTTGAGTTTGAACGTCTTTCCTGCTTTCTTGCTTTGCGGCATTCTGGACATCTTAAGGGTTCGTTTTGGAATCCTTTTTCTTTATAGAATTCCTGCTCTCCTTCGGTAAATACAAATTCTTTGTTGCAGTCTTTGCAAACTATTGTCTTATCGGGCATTTTATAAACCTCCTGTGGTTTTGGATTAGGGATTAGTACTTTGTGTATTAAATCGCCATTTATATTATTTCCCAAAATATTTTAATTAAAACATGTTTTTGATTTTTTTATTTTATTCCTTATTCTTTTTGCAATTATTGCAGTAACCGTATATTTCAAATTTATGATTTTCTATATCAAATCCAGTTTCTTTTTTTATTTTATCTTCAAAATCTTTAAAGGGGCATTCTTCTATTTCAACTATTTTGCTGCACTTTATACATACTATATGATGTCTGTGTTTATCTTTACACATCTGGTATCTATATATATTATCGTTAAAAGGATTATTTTGAATTATAATATTTTTTTCAATAAGCTTCTCCATGGTTCTATAAACTGTTGAAAGATTTATTGATGAATTATTCTCCTTTAATAACAAATAAATTTCTTCTACAGATAAAGGTTTATTTGAAGCATCTAATATTTTAATTATATCTCTTCTGTGTTTTGTATTTTTAATTCCGATGCTTAAAAACATCTGATTAATATCTTTATCTTTCAAAAAACCATCCCCCTAAACAGATTCCATATTTTCCTTAAATTTTTTTCTCGAATTTAAATCAGTTAATCTGTTAATAATTAGAAGACAAATAAGTATAATTACGTTGATTATAACAATCGTTCCCCCCGGTTTCAGGTTGGCATAATATGATATAAAAAGCCCTGAAACTGTTGAGAACTCAGAGAACATTATTGAATAAATAAATGTTTGCTTATAGCTTTTAGCTATTTGCAGTGCACAAGCTACAGGAAGAACCATAAGGGATGAAACAACAAGAGCTCCAACTGTTCTTGCTGAAATTGATATTGTAACTGCTGTTAAAAGAGTAAATATAAAGTTTATTGCTTTAACGGGTATTCCGCAAAGCTTAGCAGCTTCTTCATCGAAAGTTATATAAAACAATTCTTTGTATAATAGTATTACGGTTATAATTACACAAAGACTTAAAATTATTACCATTAATAATTCTAAACTGCTTACTGCAACTATGCTTCCAAATAGAAAACTGTTAAAACTTGAAGAGTTTTTGACAAATCCTGATAGTATTCCTGCAAGACCTATTCCGGTTGACATTATAACTGCTATTGCTATTTCAGCATATTTTGGGAATGACTTTCTTATAATTTCAATGCTAAAGGCAGCGATAATAGAAAAAATTACTGCGCCAAGAACAGGATTTATACCAAAGGCAAGACCGGCGGCAACTCCTGCTAAAGAGTTATGGGACAGGGAATCTCCAATCATTGACAGCCTTTTTAATACCACAATAACACCAATGCATGGAGTTATTGCAGCAATAAAAATACCTATTATAAAAGCTTTTTGCATAAAGTCATATTGAAAAATATCTAACATTTGATACCTTCTTTCTTCAAGTTGTTTTTGCAATTATGGCAGTCTAATTTTAAATCAATGCCATAAATTTGTTTTATGAATTCTGCCTTTATATTTTCGTTTTGAGTATAGCTTATAATACCGCTTTCGCTTAGATATAAAAGCTTATTCGCATGAAGTGCAATATCTTGAATATCATGGGTAACCATTATTATAGTTATACCTAATTCTTTTTGAAGTTTGGCTAAAAGACAATAAAGTGCGCTTTCAGATTTTGAATCTATACCAACTGTCGGTTCATCAAGAAAGAGTATCTTTGGATTATTTATAAGTGCCCTTGCTATGAATACTCTTTGCTGCTGGCCTCCTGAAAGGTTTCCTATAAGTTTTTTAGAGCAGTCTTCAAGCCCTACTAACTGAAGAGCTTTTAAAATCATATCATGGTGATTCTTATCAGGGATTTTAAATAGCCCTATTTTTGCAAATAAGTTTGCGCCTACAACTTCCTCTACTGTGGCAGGAAAGCTTGTATTAAAGGAATTTGCTTTTTGAGAGACATATCCTATACTGCCCCAATCCTTGAAACTTTTTATATCTTCTCCTAATAGCTTTATTTCTCCGCTGAGAGGAGTTAATATTTTAAGCATCAATTTTAACAGAGTACTTTTTCCGCTTCCATTTGGACCTATAATCCCTAAAAAGTCCCCCTTTTCGACTGAAAAAGTTATATTTTTAAGTATTAAATTATCCATATACCCAAAACTTAAATTTTTAACATCAATTACGTTCAAAATATCACCTTCTATTGCAATGCTGTTTTTAATATTTCAAGGTTTTCTTTCATTACAGAGAAATAATCTTTACCTTTTTTTATATCTTCTTCATTAAGCCCTTCAAAGGGGTTTAGAACAGCTGTTTCTGCACCTGATTCATTTGCAATTACCTGTGCAACCTTTGGACTTATAAGTTCTTCAAAGAAAATGTATTTAACTTTATTATCCTTTGCAAATTTAACTATTTCAGCCATCTTAGATGGAGTAGGCTCGACATCAGCTGACATCCCCTCAATAGCTACCTGATTTAATCCATAGGTGCTGCAAAGATATCCAAAGGCTTTATGGGAAACTACTATATCTTTACTTTTGAAGCTTAAAACAGCATTCTTGTATTCTTTATCAAGCTCATCTAATTTTGCTGAGTTTTCAAGGAAGTTTTTTTCATAATAGTCTTTATTAGAAGGATCCGCTTTTATAAAGGCATCCTTTATTGCTTCCATTTGAATTTTTGCATTGAGAGGATTTAGCCAAACATGGGGATCGTATTTTAAATCCTCATCACTATCTTCATTTTGTAATAGATTTATTTTCTTTGATGTTTCAACTACAATAATTTTTTTATTGCTTAAAGAGTTTATTACCTTATCTATCCATCCTTCCATTCCAGCGCCATTGTAAATTAAAACATCTGCTTTTTCTAAATTTGCTATATCCTTTGGAGAAGGCTCCCAATCATGGGGCTCAATGCCTGAAGGAACAAGATTGATAAGGTTTATCTTATCTCCGCCTATTTTTTTTGAAAAATCATACATTGCATAAAAGCTTGTGCACACAGCTATTTTTTTTGTTTCATCGGTGTATGTACTGCTCCTTCTGCTGCAGGCACAGGCTGAGATTAAAATTATGATTATTAATATTAATAAAACTTTTCTTTTCATTTTCCTTCCTCCTTAAATGCGAATCGTTTGCATTTTTGTCTTTATAATAATATATCAATTTGGGAATAATTTCAACAGGAACCTTTTTTAAAATAAATTTTAATTTGTGCTGTTTAAAAATCTATTCATATGATATAATATTTGTAAAAATACAAAATATAAATCAAATAATCAAATTAATGTTCGTTATATAACAAATATTTAGTAAGGAGTAGAGAAAATGAATAGCAATATTAAGAGGTTGTTTGTTGAAAAAAAGCCTGATTTTAATGTAGAGACTATAAGATTATTAGAGGAAATAAGAGAGGGACTTGGAATTAATAGTATTAAAGGAGTAAGAATTTTAAATCGATATGACGTTGCTAATCTCTCTGAGGAAGAGTTTGAAAGGGCTAAAAAAAATGTTTTATCAGAGCCTGCTGTTGACTATGCCTATGAAGAGGAATTTAAATTAAATGAAAGTGATAGGGTTTTTGCGGTTGAGTATCTACCAGGTCAATATGATCAAAGGGCAGATTCTGCAGCTCAATGTATTCAGATATTGACGGGAAAAGAAAGGCCTTTGGTACATGCTGCAAAGGTTATAATATTAAACGGAGATATATCTGACGAAGAATTTGAGAGAATTAAGAAATATTGCATAAACACGGTTGATTCGAGGGAAGCAAGCCTTACAAAACCTGATAAAATTGATTATGATTTTGAAAAGCCAAAGGATGTAGATGTGCTTGAAGGATTTATAGATTTTACAGAGGATGAACTTTTAAAATTCTATAAAGAAAAAGAATTTGCTATGAGCTTTGAGGATTTAAAATTTTGCAGAGAGTATTTTAAAAATGAAGAACATAGAAATCCTACGATTACTGAAATAAGGGTTATAGATACCTATTGGTCAGATCATTGCCGTCATACTACATTTCTTACTAAAATAAAAGATATAAAATTTGAAGATAGTCAATATAAAGACATATTAGAAAAAGCATATCATGAATATATTTTATCCAGAGAGTATGTATATGAAAATAATAAAAAAGATATATGCCTTATGGATATTGCAACTATTGCGATGAAGGAATTAAGAAAAAGAGGGCTTTTAAATGACCTTGATATATCTGATGAAATAAATGCATGCAGCATTGAGGTTGATGCAAATGTAAAGGGAGAAAATGAAAAATATTTAATAATGTTTAAAAATGAGACCCACAATCATCCCACTGAGATTGAACCCTTTGGAGGGGCAGCAACCTGCCTTGGAGGAGCAATAAGGGATCCTCTTTCAGGAAGAGCCTATGTATATCAGGCGATGAGAATTACAGGAAGCGGCGACCCGAGAACTAAGATTGAAGATACCCTTCCTCAAAAACTTCCACAGATAAAAATAACAAGGGAGGCTGCAAGGGGTTACAGCTCCTATGGAAATCAGATAGGACTTGCAACTGGATTTGTTGATGAGGTTTATGATGAAGGTTTTGTTGCTAAGAGGATGGAAATAGGAGCAGTAATTGGAGCAGCACCAAAGAAAAATGTACTTAGGGAAAGACCTGCTTTCGGGGATGTAGTTATACTCGTTGGAGGGAGGACAGGAAGAGATGGATGCGGAGGTGCTACGGGTTCTTCTAAGGAACACGATGAAGAGTCAATAATTAAATGCGGCGCTGAGGTTCAAAAGGGTAATGCTGTAGAGGAGAGAAAGCTTCAAAGGCTTTTTAAAAATCCTAAGGTAAGCACTATGATAAAAAGGTGCAATGATTTTGGTGCTGGAGGAGTTTCGGTTGCAATCGGGGAGTTATCTGAGGGACTTGATATTAACCTTGATGCTGTACCTAAAAAATATGAAGGTCTTGATGGTACAGAGCTTGCGATATCTGAATCCCAAGAGAGGATGGCTGTTGTTGTATCAAAGGATGATGCAGAGAAATTTATAGAATATGCAAGAGAGGAAAACTTAGAGGCTACTGTAGTGGCGTATATAACTGAAGATAGAAGGCTTAAGATGAAATGGAGAGAAAAATACATTGTTGATATATCAAGGGATTTCCTTGATACAAATGGAGTAAAACAAAATACAGACGTTTTTGTTTCAAAGCCTTTAAAAGAAAACAGCTTCTTTGAAAGAGAATTTTATAGTGATAAAAATTTAAAGGAGAGATGGCTTTTAAATCTTGAAGATTTATCTGTCTGCAGCAAGAGGGGCCTTGTTGAAATGTTTGACAGCACAATAGGTTCTTCAACTGTGCTTATGCCATATGGAGGTAAATATCAGCTTACTTTAACTGAGGGTATGGCAGCTAAAATACCCTTTGCGGATACTACAACCTGCACACTTATGACCTATGGTTATGAGCCAAAGCTTGCAAAGTGGAGCCCTTTCCATGGGGGAGTTTATGCTATAGTTGAAGCTGTTGCAAAAATCGTTGCGATGGGAGGAGACTACAGCAGGGTAAGGTTAACTCTTCAGGAGTACTTTGAAAGATTAAGAAATGAGCCTAAAAGGTGGGGTAAACCTTTTAGCGCTCTTCTTGGAGCTTTTTATACTCAAAAGATGCTTAAAATACCGGCAATAGGCGGAAAAGACAGCATGTCGGGAAGTTTTAAAGACCTCGATGTTCCTCCAACCCTTGTTGCCTTTGCAGTTGATGTCTGCGATGCTAAGGATGTTATATCTCCTGAATTTAAAAAAGCAGGAAGCAGAGTTTTAAAAGTAGAACTTGATAGAGATGAATTTGATATGCCTCGTTTTGATATGCTTATAAAAAATTATTCAAAGATTACAGAATTAATTAAAGAGGGCAAAATATTATCTGCCCACACTATAAGATACGGTGGAGTATCTGAAGCTGTAAGCAAGATGTGCTTTGGAAATAAAATAGGATTTGTTTTCTCAAAGGAAGCAGACATCGATAAACTGTTTACTCCTGACATAGGCTCATTAGTATTAGAAATAGATGATGATTGTGATTTGGAAAAGGAATTTAAGGATATTGAATATTCAATTATAGGATTAACTATGGCAGAGCAGTTTATTAGAATAAAGGATGTTTACATTTCATTAGATGAATGCATTAAATCCTATGAGAGGCCATTAGAAAAGGTATTTCATACGAAGACAAAAAACTATGAGAGAGTTTTATTTACTCCATTAAGTAAAGTCAACAATAAAAAACATTCAGTTTTAAATTTTGCAAAGCCAGAAGTTTTTATTCCTGTATTTCCAGGAACCAATTGTGAATACGATAGTGCAGCAGCTTTTGAAAGAGCAGGTGCAAAGGTTAATATTTCTGTTTTTAGGAATCTAACATCAAGAGATATTGAAAACTCCGTTGATGAGATGGTAAAAAATATAAAAAACTCTCAGATTATAATGATACCAGGAGGATTCAGCGCTGGAGATGAACCCGACGGCTCAGGAAAATTCATTGCAACAGTATTTAGAAATCCAAAGATTAAATATGAAGTTATGAATTTTATAAAAAACAGGTATGGACTAATCCTTGGAATATGCAACGGTTTTCAAGCCCTTATTAAGCTTGGTCTTTTACCCTATGGAGAGATAAGGGATATGGAAGATGATAGTCCAACTTTAACTTACAATGAAATAGGAAGGCACATGTCGAGGATAGCTATGACAAAAATAATATCTAATAAATCTCCGTGGTTTAATAATGTAAATGTTGGAGATGTTTATGCAATTCCAATATCCCATGGAGAGGGAAGATTTGCTGCAAATAAGCAAATAATAGAAAAGCTATTTGAAAATGGTCAGGTAGCGACTCAATATGTTGATTTTGAAGGCAATCCGACCTATGATATATCTTTTAACCCTAATGGTTCTGCCTTTGCTATTGAAGGTATTACAAGCCCTGATGGAAGAATACTCGGGAAGATGGCACATTCAGAAAGAATAGGTTTATATACTTTAAAAAATATTCCTTTTGAGAAGGATCAAAGGATTTTTGAAGCAGGGGTTGAATATTTTAAATAAATATAAAGATTATTTAAACCCATAAACTTAATTATTTAAAGAGTATTAGCTTTTAAGTTTATGGGTTTTTTATTATACTATAATTAATTAAAGCAATGAATTATTGCACAAAAATAAAGAAAAGTTTTATAATGAATATATATTTAAAACATGGAGGGATAGTATGTTACTATTGACGAAGGAAGATATAAAGAAAGTATTTACAATGAAGGATGCAATAGATGCAGTAAAAACAGCCTTCAAATTATATTCAGAGGGTAAAAGCGTAGTTCCTTTAAGGACAAATATAGATGTTCCTAAATTCCAAGGACAGTCTTTGTTTATGCCAGGATATGTTGAGGATTTAAATAGCCTTGGAATTAAAATAGTCAGCGTATTCCCCAAAAATGCTCAAAAAAATATTCCTTCAGTTCCTGCAAAGATGATACTATTAGATGGAACAGCTGGGGATGTTTGCTGTGTAATGGATGGGACATATTTGACACAGCTTCGTACAGGTGCTGGTTCTGGAGCTGCAACCGATATTCTCTCAAATAAGGATTCAAAAATTGGTGCTCTTATAGGGACGGGAGGACAGGCAAAATGCCAGCTTGAGGCTATGCTATCTGTAAGAGAGCTTGAGGAAGTAAGGGTTTATAGCCTTGAATATGAAAAATCTTATGAGTTTGCTGAAAATATGCAAAGAGAATTAAAAGATTATAATGCAAAGATTATACCTGTTAAATCTTCAGATGAGGCAGTTTGTAATGCTGATATTATAACTGCAGTTACAACTTCAAAAAATCCTGTATTTGATGGAAAAAAGGTAAAAAAAGGAGCACATATAAATGGAGTTGGCTCCTACACTCCAAATATGCAGGAGATGGATGAATACATAGTTTCAAAGGCAGATGGTTTTTATGTTGATTCTAAGGAAGCAGTCTTATCTGAGGCAGGGGATATTTTAATCCCTATTGATAAAGGTATTGTAACAAAGGATAGAATAGATGGAGAAATAGGAGAGCTGTTAACAGGAAAGATTAAAGGAAGAAGGTCTAAAGAAGATATTACAATATACAAAACCGTAGGTATATCGGTTATGGATATTGTAACTGCTTATAAAATATATGAAAAAGCGCTAAAAATGGGTATAGGAGTATTTGCAGACATATAAAATATAAAGGATTGAGATACTTTGACATTTATGCTATAGTTTATTTGATTATAGAACTATTTTTGTTTGGGGGTTTAATTATGTCAGTTAAAGGGTGTATTTTTGATTTGGATGGAGTTATAGTTGATACTGCAAAATATCATTATCTTGCATGGAAAAGGCTTGCTGAGGAGCTTGGATTTGAATTCACAATTAAAGATAATGAAAGACTAAAGGGAGTCAGCAGGATGAAGTCTCTCGAAATACTTCTTGAGGTTGGAGGACTAAAATTTGACGATGAAACTAAAATTAAGCTTGCCGAAAAAAAGAACAACTGGTATGTAGAATATATATCTAAAATCGATAAGTCTGAAATTCTAACAGGTGTAGAAAAGTTTTTAATATCTTTAAGGGAAAATGGAATTAAAACAGCCCTTGGCTCTGCAAGTAAAAATGCAATGATTATATTAAATAATCTTGGAATTGAAAAATATTTCGACGCCATAATAGACGGCAATAAAGTAAAAAAAGCAAAGCCGGATCCAGAAGTTTTTCTGCTTGCTGCTAAGGAATTGAATATTGACCCTAAGGAATGCGTTGTTTTTGAAGATGCAGAGGCGGGAATTGAGGCAGCAAAAAATGCAGGAATGTATGCAATTGGTGTAGGTTCATCAGATAAACTGCATGATGCTGATAAAGTTATTTTAGGATTTGATGCAGTTAATATCGATATTATTAATTTTTAGTTGGGAGGAGAAAAAATGAAGGAGCAAAAAGTAAAACCCTCTATTCTTCCGGGATTTATGGAGCTTTTGCCAAAAGATCAGATTTTATTCAATAAAATGATGGACACTATAAGAAGGAATTATGAAAAATATGGATTTGTTCCACTTGATACACCTCTTATAGAAAAATCAGAGGTTCTTCTCGCAAAGGGAGGAGGAGAAACGGAAAAGCAGATATATAGATTTACAAAGGGAGATACGGATTTATCTTTAAGATTTGATTTAACTGTACCTCTTGCGCGATATGTAGCACAGCATTTTTCAGAACTTAATTTCCCCTTTAGAAGATATCATATCGGAAAGGTCTATAGGGGAGAGAGAAACCAAAAGGGACGTTTCAGGGAATTTTATCAGTGTGATATAGATATAATAGGAAATGGAAAGCTAAGCATTATAAATGATGCGGAGATTCCAAGTATAATATACTCAACCTTTAAAGATTTAGGATTTGAGGATTTTACTATACACATAAACAACAGAAAGATTCTTAATGGTTTCTTTGAATCTGTCAAGGTAGATAAAAAAATTGAAGTATTAAGGATAATAGATAAGCTTGAAAAAATAGGTTATGATGCAGTAATTAAAGAGCTTGAGGAAATAGGAATTGAAAAAGATTCTATAGAAAGGATAATGGAGTTTATAGGAATTAAAGGCTCTAATGATGATATATTATTAAAGCTTAAAGAACTTAATATAGAAAATGAACAGTTCCTTTTAGGACTTGATGAACTTAATAAAGTTGTGCACTATATTAGATGTTTTAACGTTCCAGAAAAGAATTTTATAATTGATTTGACTATAGCAAGAGGACTTGACTATTATACAGGTACTGTATATGAAACTATTCTTAATAATTATCCCCAAATAGGAAGCGTATGCTCGGGCGGAAGATACGATAATCTTGCTGAATTCTATACAGATCAAAAACTTCCGGGAGTTGGTATATCCATAGGCTTAACGAGGCTTTTCTATCAGCTGAGGGAAGCTGAAATAATTGGCGAAAACGCTTCATCTACACTATCTGAAGTATTGCTTATTCCTATGGGAGAAACTCTCGATTATTCTATAGAAGTTGCTAATTCATTAAGGAATGAAGGAATCGTATGTGAAATTTACTATGAAGATGCTAAAATAGGAAAGAAGTTTGCTTATGCGGATAAGCTTAATATTCCCTATGTGATTCTCATTGGTGAGGATGAACTGCAAAGGAAGATGGTTTCCTTAAAAAATATGAGCACAGGGGCACAAAATATTATAGAAATAAGTGAAGCAGCAGAGACAATAAAAAACAGGCTTTAATTTAAAAGGTGAAATGTTTTATGAAAAATGAAGAGGAGAGGTTTAAAGAATTTATTCCTTATTCTAATGATATTATTTGTAAATACATGGACTTTCCTGAGTTTTTAGGTTTTTTAGAATATAAAAGCCTTCATTTCACAAGGGCGGATAAATTTGAGGATGAGTTTGAAGGAAAAGTACCAAGGAGCTTTCAAAAATACTATTGCGATTTTTATAATTTTAGGAGAAAAACCTATATAAACAGCTGGAGCATATTTCAAAGCGAATCCTATGCTATGTGGCATATATATTCTAAAAGATATGGAGTTGCTGTAAAAACTACTGTTGGAAAACTAAGCAAAGTACTTTTAAATTCAGGGGCCAAGCTGTATAAAGTAAAATATGTTGATTATAATAAATGCGGCTTAAACATAGACGTTCCTCCATTAATAATAAACAAAGAGGCCGCAAAAAACTTCTTCCTTTTAAAGCCAAAATTTTATGAATATGAAAGGGAAATCAGGGCAATTGTTATTAACGATAAAGAGCTTCCCTTTATAGATGTTGGAGTTAATATAGAAAATTTTATAGATGAGGTTATTATAAGCCCCTTTGCAGATAAATGGTTTACAGGACTTGTTAGGGACTTGATATATAACCGTTATAATATGGATTTTGTTAAAATATTTTGTTCGGATGTTGAAATAGGAAGGGTATAAAATTAGGAGTGATAAAATGATAGCTGAAATATTATCAGTTGGAACTGAGCTTTTGCTTGGAGATATACTAAATACAAATGCCCAATATCTTTCAAAAAGGCTTGCAGACTTAGGAATATTTGTCTATTTTCAAACTGTTGTGGGCGATAACAACGAAAGATTAAAAAAAGCCTATGATATAGCTTTTAAAAGGGCGGATGTGGTTATAACAACAGGAGGTCTCGGGCCTACAAAGGATGATTTAACAAAGGAGATTGGAGCAGAATATTTTGGGAAAAATCTTATCCTTCACGAGGATTTGCTTGAGGAAATTAAGGGGTACTTTAAAAAATTAAATAGAGATTTTGTAAAAAGTAATGAAAAGCAGGCATATTTCCCTGAAGGGGCTGTTATACTTCCAAATGAAAACGGTACAGCACCTGGATGCATAATAGATGAAAAAGGTAAAATGCTTATTATGCTCCCAGGGCCTCCCTTTGAGATGATACCCATGTTTGAAAATTATGTTGTCCCCTATATTAAAAAATATATTGATGGTGCAATAGTATCTAAGGTAATAAGAACCTTTGGAATAGGGGAAAGTTCTATGGCAGAGAAGGTTTCGGATTTAATAGAAAACATGACAAATCCAACAGTTGCACCCTATGCAAAACAAAATGAAGCAATCCTTAGAATAACAGCAAGAGCAAAGGATGAATTTGAAGCTAAAAAGCTCATTGAACCTATAGCTGAAGAAATAAAAAATCGTCTTTTGGATTATGTTTATGGAGAAGACGATGATACCCTTGAAAATGTTGTGGGGAGGATGCTTTTAGATAAAAATATAACTATATCAACTGCTGAATCCTGTACTGGCGGACTTTTAGCGGCAAAGCTTATAAACTACCCGGGAATTTCAAAGGTGTTCATTGAAGGGGCTGTAACTTACAGCAATGAAGCAAAAATAAGCCGCTTGAAAGTTAAAAAAGAAACATTACAAAAATATGGAGCTGTAAGCAGTCAGGTGGCAGCGGAGATGGCATTAGGGATTGCAAAAGCTTCAAATACGAGAATTGGCATTTCAACTACCGGAATAGCAGGCCCAGGCGGAGGAAGCGATGAAAAACCCGTTGGACTTGTATATATAGGACTTTGCATAGATGGAAATGTTAAAACAGTAAGATATAATTTTTCGGGGGACAGGCAAAAAATAAGAGAAAGAGCGGCAATGTATGCTATAGATTATCTTAGAAGAGAACTAAAAAATATTTTTTAACCTAAACTTTAAAGAAAACTATAATGACTATATTCATAGTCTTTAATTACGAAAATACATAATTTTTAGTATCTTATCTTTTCAAATATAACCTGTGTTATTGGATTAAAGCTTTTGTATCCGAAAGGAGATAACTATGGATTTTTATAGTAAAATCCTTGAAATACTTATAAATAACATAGACGAGGGCATTCATGTAATTGATAGTGAAGGTAAGACAATTATATATAATAAAGCTATGGAAGCTCTTGAGGGATTTGATGGAAGCGAGGTAATAGGTAAAAAAATACTGGAGCTATTTCCAAGCCTTAATGAAAATACAAGTACATTATGTAATGTACTAAAGAGCGGGGAACCTATTGGAGAGAGATATCAAAGCTATGTTAATAAAAAAGGCCATAATATAACTGCTGTAAATATAACTCTCCCTATAAAATTAGATGATGAGATAGCCGGGGCAATTGAAATCTCAAAGGATTTTACAAAAGTTAAGGAACTTTATGATAGAATAATACATCTTACAGGAAAAAGCAAAAGCGAGATTAAAAGCGATAAAAAATACAATTTTGATAGTATAACAGGATGCAGCCCTAAATTTTTAAAATGTGTTGAAATGGCTAAAAAAGCAGCAGCTTCTTCATCTACAGTTTTGATATATGGTGAAACTGGGACAGGGAAGGAAGTTTTATCAAGATGCATTCATAATGAAAGCGAAAGAGCTTTAAAACCTTTTGTTGCACTTAACTGTGCAGCACTTCCTGAGGGGCTTCTTGAGAGCATACTCTTTGGAACTATTAAGGGGAGTTTTACTGGTGCAGTTGACAGAATTGGTCTATTTGAACAGGCAAATGGAGGAACACTGCTTTTAGATGAAATAAATTCTATGAGTATAGCCCTTCAGGCAAAACTTCTAAGAGTTCTTCAGGAAGGGTATATAAGAAGGGTTGGAGATGTAAAGGATATACCTGTTGATGTCAGAATTATTGCAACCACAAATGAAGACCCATATACTGCTATTATAAAGGGAAGCATAAGAAAGGATCTTTATTATAGACTGAGCGTAATTAATATTGCAATTCCATCTCTTAGAGATAGAAAGGAAGATATACCTCTATTTATAAAAGACTTTATAAAAAAATATAATAATCAACTCTCAAAGGATGTTTGGGATATATCAAAGGAAGTATATGATGCATTTATGTCCTATGATTGGCCAGGAAATGTAAGAGAACTTAAAAATTATATTGAAGGGGCTATGAACATGGTTTCAGGCCATATACTTCAAAAGGAACATTTTACCCCCCAAATACAGGATACAGTATTTATTAAGTCAAAGGACCAGGATATGCTGAATATTAATAATTATTCCTTTAGCAGTTCACTTGATGAATATATGGATGAGGTTGAAAAAAAGATAATAAAAGAAGCTCTTAAAAAGTGCGGAAATAACATATCTAAGGCATCAAAACTTTTAAAAATAAAAAGGCAGACTCTGCAGCAAAAAATTAAAAGGTATAATATAAACATGTGACAAAAAAATTGCACCTACATGCAAATAAAATTGCATAGGTGCAATTTTATTATATTTTAGGCTTTTATATATACATATTTGGTGCAAAAAAAATTGCACTAAATATTAAGAATAATCACAAAAAAGATAAAATTAAGAATAAAAATTCGCTATGCTCATAATTCTTTGTATATATATAAATTTAAATTTAAAATTTTTATGAAAATTATGGCATGTTTTTTGCAAATAAATATAATATAAATTTAATTTTGGAGGGTTAATATATGGATAAAATTAAAGTAATACTTTGGGGTATTGGCAACATGGGCGGCGGAATGGCAAACATGATTCTTGATAAGGAAGGCTTTGAAATCGTAGGGGGAATAATAAGAAATAAAAGCAAAGAAGGAATGGATCTTGGAGATTACCTCGGAATAGAAAGAAAGCTTAATGTAAAGGTTTCAACTAATGCAGAAAAAGTTTTAAAAGAAACAAAAGCAGATATAGTTTTACTTTCAATTGATTCCTTTGTTGAAGGAGTTTTTGAACCTATTAAATTAATAGTTTCTAATAAGATGAATGTTATAACTATTGCTGAAGAGATGGCATATCCTTATAAGGTTGCTCCTGAAATGTCAGAGGAGATGGACAGACTTGCAAAGGAAAATGGGGTTACAATTCTTGGAACAGGAGTAAACCCTGGATTTGTTCTTGATACTTTAATAATAACATTAACTGCAGCATGCAGAAGCGTAAAGAAGATAAAGGCAGCAAGAATTAATGACTTATCACCCTTTGGAAAGACAGTTATGGTTGAGCAGGGTGTTGGTACAACCCCTGAGCAGTTTATGAAAGGAATTGAGGATGGGTCAATTTATGGACATGTTGGCTTTGAAGAATCAATACCAATGATAGCAGATGCTCTTGGAATAGAAATCGATGAAGTAAAACAGACAAGAGAACCAATTATATCAAAGGTTCATAGAGAAACTAAGGATGTTGTTGTAGAACCAGGTATGGTTGCAGGATGCAGACACTGCGGCTACGGACTTAAAAATGGAGAAGCTGTAATTATTCTTGAGCATCCACAGCAGATACATCCAGAACTTGAAAACATTGAAACAGGAGATTATATATGGATTGAAGGAGATCCAAATCTCAACCTTTGCATAAAACCTGAAACTCCTGGAGGAATAGGAACTATTGCAACAGCTGTTAACATGATTCCTCACGTTATAAGCGCACAGCCTGGTCTTGTTACAATGAAGGATCTTCCAATACCGCATGTATTTATGGATGATGTTAGGAATCATATAAAGAGGTGATATAATGTCTGATGCCAAAAAAGGTGACTGGGTTCAGATACATGAAATAGTATTAAAACCAGAAGAAAGAACAGGAAAGCTTCCTGAGGATACGAAGAAGGTTCCTCTCGAGCTTTGGGTAAAGGGATTTTTAAATCATGATGCAAATCTTAATGATATGGTTGAGATTACTACTTTAACAGGAAGAATAGTTAAGGGAGAACTTGTTTCAGTAAATCCAAGGTACGAATATGGATTTGGAGAAGAGTATGTTCCTGAGATATTAAAAATTGGAAGGCAATTAAGAGGCATTTTAAAGGGCGGTGATAATAAATGATGGCTGATATAAGCTTTAATGCTGTAATGAATAGGAAAAATGAAATAATGAAAAAAGCCCTTGGAATGGATTACTCCATATATGAAAGCGGAGGTATTGCCTTTGATTATGAAAAAATGATGAGAGATACAGGCTTTGGACTTTCAGATGTCATGAAAATTCAAAGAGAAACTGGAGTAGGCAATACACCACTTTTAGAGCTTAAAAATTTAACAGAGCTTGTTAGAAGAATTTCACCTAAAGGCAAAGGTGCGAGAATATTTGTAAAGGATGAGGCATGCAATCCTTCAGGAAGTTTTAAAGACAGAAGAGCCTCTGTATCTGTGTATATAGCAAAAAAGCTTGGCTATAAGGGAGTTGTTGCTGCGACCAGCGGAAACTATGGTGCAGCAGTTGCATCTCAGGCTGCTATGAGAAACTTAGACTGCATTATAGTTCAGGAGTGCTATGATTCAAGGAAGATTGGACAGCCTGAAATACTTGAAAAACAGAGAAAGTGTGAATGTCTTGGTGCAGAGGTTGTACAGCTAACGGTGGGCCCTGAACTTTTCTATACATTCCTTAGGATATTGGAAGATACAGGGTATTTCAATGCCTCCCTTTATTCTACCTTCGGAATTGCAGGGGTTGAAACTTTAGGATATGAGATAGCTATGCAGTGCAGAGAGATGATAGGCCGTGATCCTGATGTAGTAGTTGCAACCCATGCAGGAGGAGGAAACTTAACAGGTACAGCAAGAGGCCTTATAAAAGCTGGAGCTGTAAATACAAAAGTAATTGGTGCCAGTGTTGATTTAAAAGGTCTTCATATGGCATCAGATACTGCCTTTAACAGAAAATCTTTTACAACTGGGCACACAGGCTTTGGCGTTCCCTATGCTACAGACCCTGATCATTCTGATGTCCCAAGGAGTGCAGCAAGGGCATTAAGATATATGGAGGATTATCTTTTGGTGAAGCAGGGTGAGGTTTTCTACATAACAGAAGCCTTGTCTCAGCTTGAGGGAATGGAAAGAGGTCCTGCAGGGAACACTTCCCTTACTGCTGCCTTTGCTCTTGCACAACAGCTAAATGAAGACAAAATAATAGTTGTTCAGGAAACAGAATATACAGGTGCAGGAAAGCATCCTTTAGCTCAGCTTTCCTTTGCAAAGAAAAATGGAGTTGAAGTTAAATTTGGAAATCCTGATGAGGAAATACCTGGAACTAACATAATACTTCCTGAGCATCCAAGCCTTATAAAAGTTAGACATGCAGATTTAGGCAAAATGAAAAAATCATATATTAAGAATGCGGTAAAAAGAGCAAATGTAAGCTTAATAAGCGATAAAGATATAGAATTTTTAATGCAGGATGTAAAAGAGGATAGAAAATTCGTTTTATCAGCATTAAATGAGCTTGGATTTAATATTTAGTAAGGAGGGAAAATATGCCTATTAAAAGAGCGGATGATTATGAAGTTAGAAGAGAACACCTTAAAAATCTTACCGATGAAGAATTAGAGGAAAGATTTTGGGCTCTTGCTGAAAAAATAGTTGACCCTTTAGTTGAACTGGCAAGAAACAATACAACTCCCTCAATTGAAAGGTCAGTACTTTTAAGAATGGGATTTTCAAGCCTTGAAGCAAAGGATATAGTAAACAATACTATAGACAGAGGACTTATGGGAAAAGGAGCAGGAAATGTTGTTTTAAAGGTATCAAAAAAGCTAAGCAGGGATTATAGAGAAGTTGGACGGGAGATGGCACAGGGACTACATTGGGACTTAGCAGTAAACATTTTCAAAGGAGGTGAAAAGTAATGGAACTAAATAAAAACGATAAAATAAATATAGACGAAATATTGAAGGATATTGAAAATTATCGTCCAAGAAGAAGAGGATGGCACTGGAGAGAGCCAGTAGATAATCTTGAAATGGGTCCCTTTACTTTTCACGATATGAGTAAACCCTTAAAAAACAGTTATGGTCTTCCTTCATCTAAGTATTTTGGGAACATTGACCCTCAGCCCCGTCCTGTTATTACAACTGAAATAGCATCAGGAAGGTTTGAAGATGATATAAGAAGAATGAGAATGGCTGCATGGCACGGTGCAGATCATATTATGGTTATAAGGACAGCTGGACAGAGCCATTATGACGGGCTTATTGAGGGAACTCCTCAGGGAATTGGAGGAATTCCAGTTACTAGAAAACAGGTAAGGGCTCAGAGAAAGGCTCTTGACATGATTGAGGATGAAGTTGGCCGTCCAATCAACTATCATTCCTATGTATCAGGGGAAGCGGGTCCTGATATAGCTGTTATGTTTGCAGAAGAAGGAGTAAATGGTGCCCATCAGGATCCACAGTACAACGTTCTTTATAGAAATGTAAATATGGTGCGCTCCTTTGTTGATGCAGCTGAGGCAAAAAAGATAATGGTTTGGGCTGATATGGCACAAATAGATGGTGCCCATAACGCTAATGCTACTGCAAGACAAGCATGGAAGGTTATGCCAGAGCTTATGGTTCAGCATGCAATTAACTGTATGTATTCAAGAAAGGTTGGTATGGATCCTAAAAATATCTGTCTTTCAACGGTTCCGCCAACAGCACCTCCTGCACCATGTTTAAGGCTCGACTTGCCCTATGCTGTAGCACTTAGAGACTTTTTCCATGACTATAGGATGAGAGCCCAGATGAATACAAAATATATTGAATCGGATACAAGGGAAGCTACAGTAACCCATGTTTTAAATATTTTAACATCAGTTTTAACAAGTGCTGATATTCAGTCAACTATAACTCCAGATGAAGGTAGAAACGTACCATGGCATTATAACAACATAGCTGCAGTAAGTACAGCAAAACAGGCTTTTGCAGGAATGGACGGCCTTATGGAAATGCTCGAGCTTAAAAATGACGGATATCTTAGAGAAAAGGCAAGGGAGATAAAAGAGAGAGCAGTTCTTTTCATGGAAGAGATTTTAGAGGTTGGAGGATATTTTAAGGCTGTTGAGGAAGGATTCTTTGTTGATTCTGGATATTATCCTGAAAGAAATGGAGATGGAATCGTTAGAAAAATAGACGGAGGAATAGGTGCAGGAACTGTATATCCAAGGGATAAGGATTATATGGCTCCGGTGACTGCTCATTTTGGATACAACAACCTTCCTGATGAAGTTAAAAACCCTTCTGATTTAATAGATGGATGTACCTTTGAAAGACCTGAAAAAATTGTTTATATTGATGAGCTTGATGAAGAGGATAATGTAAACTTAAGACTTAAAGAGTCAAGAAAATACTATAGCAGAGAGCACGTAAAACCAGAGGTTGAGTGGGCAGGAGATGGATATATACTTCAGACAATGTTCCTTCCTGTTGATGAAAGCACTGCAGAGGTAGTTGCTCTCGAGATTGGAAAGAAGTTAGGACTTGTAGATGTTGAAGTAGTTCACAAAAACATTATGCAGGATGCTGAAGGAACTTTAGTTGAGATAAAGGGAAGGGTTCCCTTTGAAATCGATGCAACAAAGCTTTATATTCCTCCAAAGCCAGAGGTTATGTCCGATGATGAGATAAGGGAAGATATTGAAAGAAGACCTATGAAGGTAGTTGCAGGAACAGTTGGAAACGATGAGCATTCTGTTGGACTAAGAGAAATAATAGATATAAAGCACGGCGGCATTGAAAAATATGGAATAGAGTGCATATACCTCGGGACTTCAGTTCCAGTTGAAAAGCTTGTTGATGCAGCAATAGAGGCTAATGCTGATGCTATACTTGCAAGCACTATAATAAGCCATGATAATATTCATTATAAAAACATGAAGAAAATACATGAGTTGTGTATAGAAAAGGGTATTAGAGATAAGATGATAATAGCCTGCGGTGGAACACAGGTAGCAAATGAATTTGCTGTTGAAGCTGGAGTTGATGCAGGTTTTGGAAGAGGAACTAAAGGTGTTCATGTTGCAACTTTCCTTGTTAAAAAGAGAAGAGAGCTTGAAGCAAAGGGATTAAAATGATTAGAAGGTGCATTTATGAAGATTGATGTTCTTGTTGCAGAAATTGGAAGTACTACAACGGTTGTGAATGCCTTTTCAGGCATTCACACCGATAATCCTTTATTTATAGGACAGGGCCAATCGCCAACGACTGTTCTTGATGGAGATGTAACCATTGGGCTTAAAGGTGCAGTTGAGGATTTAAAGAGTAACTTAAATATTGCAGAAGTGGAATACGATGATTTCCTTGCATCAAGCAGCGCAGCAGGTGGCCTTAAAATGACAGTACATGGCCTTGTTTATGATATGACAGCAAAGGCTGCAAAGGAAGCTGCCCTTGGGGCAGGGGCTATTATTCATCTTGTGACTGCAGGACGGCTAAGAAGAAGCGATATTAAAAAAATACAGGATATAAAGCCTAATATAATATTGATTGCTGGAGGACTTGATTTTGGAGAAAGGGATACTGCGCTTTATAATGCTGAGGAGATTGCAGCATTAAACCTTGGAATTCCTGTAATCTATGCAGGTAATATAGAAAACCATGAGGATATAAAGGAGATATTTAAAGACTATAATTCTAAACTTTATATAGTAGATAATGTGTACCCTAAAGTTGATCTTTTAAATGTTGAGCCCTGCAGAAAGGTTATACAAAATGCCTTTGAGGAGCATATAGTACATGCTCCAGGGATGACGAAGGTAAGAAGTATGGTAAATGGGCCTATAATTCCAACACCAGGTGCTGTTATGGAGGCTGCAAAGCTTTTAAAGGAAGATATAGGTGATTTAATTGTTATTGATGTTGGGGGAGCTACGACTGATGTTCACTCAGTTACTAAAGATTCCGATGAAATAGCAAGGATTCTTTTATCTCCAGAACCCGAGGCAAAAAGAACTGTTGAGGGCGACCTTGGTGTATATGTAAATATGAAAAATGTACTATCAAGAATTGGAGAGGAAAAACTTCAAAGTGAACTGGGATTTGATATAAAGCCTATTATTGAAAATTATAAGCCTATACCAAAGACCGATGAGGAAAAAAGATTTGTAGAAAAGCTTACCCTCGAGGCAGTTTTAACTGCAGTAAAAAGACATGCAGGTACGGTAAGAAGGCTCTATGGTGAGTCGGGAAGAAAAAGCGTTGCTGAGGGTAAGGATTTAACTCAGGTAAAATATATAATAGGGACTGGAGGAGCTCTAACAAGGCTCCCAGGGAGAGCTGATATAATGGAAAAAATTTCTGAGAGCGGAAAAGGAACGGAGCTTTTCCCAACTAAAGAGGCAAAAATTTTAGTTGATAATCATTATATTATGGCATCCCTCGGAGTGCTTTCTAAAAAGTATCCTCAGGCGGCTTTAAAACTTTTAAAGGCAAGTCTTGAAATTTAGCGATGGAGAGGATAACATGTATCCAAGATTAGAGATTAATCTTAAAAAGCTTGAGCACAATACGAGATTAATAAGACAAATGTGTGAAAGACATAATGTTAAAATATGGGGGGTAACGAAGTGTTTCTGTGCTAATCCCATGGCAGCTATGGCAATGCTAAAGGGAGGCGCTGATATGCTTGCTGATTCGAGGATTGAAAATCTTAAAAAGTTAAAGGATATTCCTTGTAAAAAAGTGCTTTTAAGAATACCTATGCATTGTGAAGTTAATGATGTGGTATTATACTCGGATTACAGCCAAAACTCTGAACTTTCAACTTTAAAGCTTTTAGGAGAGGCTGCACAAAAAATAGGAAAAATCCATAATGTAATTATAATGCTTGATCTTGGCGATTTAAGAGAGGGAGTGTGGCCAGATAATATAGATGAATTCGTCGGTGAGGCTGTAAAAATAAAAGGTATTGAAATAAAAGGATTTGGAGTCAATTTAACCTGCTATGGGGGAGTTATTCCAGATGAAATTAATCTTTCAAAGCTTGTTGAAATATCAAAGGATATGGGGGAGAAATATAATCTTGATGTTGAAATAATATCAGGAGGGAATTCAAGCAGTCTTTATCTTTTAAAGGAAAGCCGCCTTCCAAAGGGAATTAATAATTTAAGAGTAGGAGAAGCAATTCTTCTTGGAAGGGAGACAGCCTTTGGAGAGAGGTTAGATGGACTTTATGATGATGCTTTTGTTTTAAAGGCTCAGATAGTTGAGCTTAAAGAAAAACCATCGGTTCCTATTGGAAATATTGGTATGGATGCCTTTGGAGGAAAGCCTGTATTTGAAGATAAGGGAATGATGAAAAGAGCAATAGCTGCAATGGGAAGACAGGATATTGATATTAATCTTATACGTCCCTTTGATGATGATATAAAGCTTATAGGTGCAAGCAGCGACCATACTATACTTGATATTACTAATTCTA
Source organism: Caloramator quimbayensis (assembly GCF_900167605.1). Classification (GTDB taxonomy): domain Bacteria; phylum Bacillota; class Clostridia; order Clostridiales; family Caloramatoraceae; genus Caloramator_B; species Caloramator_B quimbayensis. The sequence continues at coordinate 74,804 of NZ_FUYH01000004.1, forward strand.
AAAAGAATTATAAAGTTGGAGATGCTGTTGAGTTTTACCTCGATTATGGAGGGCTTTTAAAGGCAGCAACATCTGAATATGTGCATAAGATTTTAATATAATAGTATTCACTAATATACATTATCAGATTATTTATATAGTTATAACTAAGTTTTTATGGAAAAATTAATTAGATATTAAACGTATCGATTTAAGTAGAGCCCATAAATACTGCTAAGGCCAATATAAAGCAAATTTTAGAAGTTCTTGCCTTGCTGACGCAGAAAATTTTAGAACTTTTGGTTGTTTGAACGGAGTGAGTTTCCAAAAGTTCTTAATTTTCAAGGAAGCAAGGCTTAGAACTTCTAAATGAGAGAAGAAGATTGGCCATGCAGTATTATGGGCTCTATAAGCTTTATAATATTAAAATAATTATTCTTTATATTTTTGCACAATAGCTTTGCTGCTAATCTTAGCTGGTCTATTATAAACTTTTGTTATATAATATTAAAAAATAACAATTTAGGCTGGTGAGGATATGAACTTTATACAAAGTTCTTTTTTTGATGATAATAAAGATACAAAATCTCCCCTTGCAGACAGGGTAAGGCCAAGAAATCTTGATGAATTCGTAGGTCAGGAGCATTTATTAGGGAAAGGAAAACTTTTAAGACGCCTTATTGAAACTGATAATATAACATCTATGATTCTTTGGGGGCCTCCGGGAGTTGGGAAAACAACTCTTGCTATGATTATTGCAAATATGACTCAATCTGAATTTGTAACTATGAGTGCTGTAACATCAGGCATTAAAGAAGTAAAGGAAGTAATGCAAAAATCTGATGAGGCAAGGCTTAAAGGAATTAGAACGGTTCTTTTTATAGATGAAATACATAGGTTTAATAAAGCTCAGCAGGATGCTTTTTTGCCTTATGTTGAAAAGGGAAGCATTATTTTAATAGGCGCAACAACTGAAAACCCATCTTTTCAGGTAAATTCAGCGCTCATTTCCCGTTCGAGGGTTTTTGTACTTGAAATGCTAAAAACAGAGGATATTGTAAAACTTTTAAAGAATGCTATTAATGATGAGAGGGGCTTTAAAGATTTAAACATTAAAGTTGAAGATGAAATTCTGAATATGATAGCAGTATATTCTAACGGAGATGCAAGGACTGCTCTGAACACCTTAGAGATAGCTGTAAAGGGTGCTAAGACAGTAGATGGTATTAAGTTTATAGATAAATCTACAGTTGAAGAATGTATGCAGAAAAAATCGCTTCTTTACGATAAAAATGGTGAGCAGCACTATAATTTAATTTCTGCTTTTCATAAGTCTATGAGAAACAGCGATGCTGATGCAGCGCTTTATTATCTTGCAAGAATGCTTGAAGCAGGGGAAGATCCTTTATATGTTGCAAGAAGAATTGTAAGGTTTGCCTCGGAGGATGTGGGACTTGCAGATCCAAGAGCTTTAGAGATAGCTGTTGCTGCCTATAAGGCTGTAACCTTTATAGGTATGCCGGAATGTTCTGTTAATCTTGCACAGGCTGCTGTTTATATGTCCCTTGCTCCAAAATCTAATGCAGTTTATATGGCATATAAAATGGCAAAAAAAGATGCCCTTGAGACCTTTAATGAAGATGTACCGATGCACCTTAGAAACGCACCTACAAAACTTATGAAGGATCTTGGCTATAATAAAGGCTACATGTATTCCCATGACTATGAAAACAATATTGCAAAAATGCAGTGTCTTCCGGATAACTTAAAAGGCAGAGCATATTATAATCCAACAGAGGAAGGACTTGAAAAGAAATTTAAAGAAAGGCTTGAATATATAAAAAGGATTAATAGATAAAAAAGAGATGGATAATCCATCTCTTTTTTATCTATATTACAAATCTTGATATGCTGCTGTTTAATTTGTCAGCGGCGTCCTTTGCCTTTTCCATTTCTTCAATAATGCTATTGGATTTTTTGTGTATATCGGATACGCTTCCTGCTATATCAGTTGCACCTCCTGCACCGTCGCTTGAAGCCTTTGCAACGCTTTCTATGGTTAACATTACTTCGTTTATTGAAGATAAAAGCTCTTGAGCTGTTGAACTAAAATTAGTAACGAGGCTGTCTACGTATTTTGCATCTGTGCTGTATTTTTCTGCAACATCTATCATTGTTTTATAATCGTTATCAACATTTACAGACATAAAATCTAAAAGACTGTTTGAACTGTTTACTAAGTTGTTTACAGTATCGCTTACCTTTCCTGTTATGTTTTGAATTTCAATAACGGTGTTTTTAGATTGTTCAGCAAGCTTTCTAATCTCTTCAGCAACAACTGAAAAACCTCTTCCGGCTTCTCCAGCCCTTGAAGCTTCGATTGCTGCATTAAGTGCTAAAAGATTTGTCTGGGAAGTTATCTGCATAATGGATTCTGATAAAGTACTTATCTTTTCAACTATTTTTGCTTCTTCAATTGCTTTTTCAAGCTCAGCTTTGGTTTTTTCAAATACTTCCTTTGCTTTTGCTTGTGATTCTTCAACGGATATTTTTGTATCCTGTGCCCTTTGGCTTATATTTGAAGCCTCAAAGGCACCATCTTGAGATTTTTTAGATATAATCTGTACTGATTTTTCTATTTCAATCGAAGCTGCTGACATCTCCTCGGCAGAAGCTGCAGTTTCTTCCATAGTAGCAGAAAGATCATGGGTTGTTGCTGATACTTTTTCTATTGTATTATTAAGTTCGCTTATACTGCAATTTACAGAGTCTATTACTGAATGTATGCCTTTTGCTTCACTTTTAACTTCAAGTATAAGCTTTTTAAGTTCATTCTGCATCGAGTCAACTCCGCCTGCAATAACCCCAATTTCTCCTTTGTAATTTATATATTTTTCAGGCATCTTTGTGGAAAAATCTCCCGATTTAATCTTATCTATAACACTAACTATAACATTAATTGGATCTACTATTTTTTTAGAAAAAAATATACCAATTAATATTGAAGCAGCTGCAAAAAGAATGAAGATTATTATATCATAATTTCTAATTGAATTTGTAGCCTCAGATATCTCCTTTTCAGGTACAAGGCCTATAACTCTCCAGCCTGTTTTGTCATGACTTTTTACTATGTATATATATTTAGCTTTATCAATAAGTACTGTTCCAGACTGAGAATTTGATTTTAATATGGCATCGATATAGGGTACTTCCTTTGAAGTTTTATTTAATAGTTCTTTTTTCTTATCTGCTATTATAGTTCCGTTTTTATCAGTTATTGTTACAAATCCGCTGTTTCCAATTTTAATAGATTGTACGAGTTCCGATAGAGTAGTAAGTTTTATATCAAGTCCTACAACGCCAATAAGATTATTAGAAGAATCCTTAATAGCTTTTGCATATGTAACCATGAAATTTCCTTTTTGAATAGCATCTTCATATGGATCAGTAACAATAAAATCATTGCTTGAAGATGCATCTATATACCAAGGGCGTTTTCTTGGATCATAACCTTCTGGAAGAGTCTGCTCTGGTGCGATTATCATCTTTCCATTATTAACTCCCATGTATATTGCGGTTATATCTTTATAGTTTGTAACATAAGAGTTTAAAGTTAACATGAGCCATTTTTCGCAGTCGCCATTTGATAATATACCATTGGCATTAGGATCTTGAGATAATAGTGAAATTAATTCGCTTTTGCTTTTATATGATGACTCAATTACATCAAGGCCTCTTTTAATGCTCTGATCGATTGTTTCTATGTATTGATTTTTCACAGCTTTTAATGATATGTAATAATTAAGGGATGTAAATATTAATAATGGAATTAAAGAAAGTAAAAGAAGAAGTGAAATGATTTGTTTTCTTAATACTTTTTTGTTTTTCATAATGTCCCCCCGTTTATAATGATGTATATATATTAAATATTTTACAAAACAAAAATACAACTATCAACGAATTTCGACATTTATTATTATTAATTTTTTAAAACAATTTGAAATTTTAATTTAATTTATGAATTTATCAATAATAATACTAAAAGGAACAAAATTCCAAGACATTTCGTCTAAATTATAAAAATGGAAAAGAAGGGATAGTGTGAAAAAAAGATTAGTTTTACCGCTTGTAATTGTCCTTTTAATTTCTTCGTTTAATGTTTATAATAATGCATTCGGATTAAGTAAAAATTGTTCCGTAAGAGTGCTGCCTTCCATAAAAAATGCACCCTTTAATAAAGAGCTAATTGTAATGTTTGACTATCCATTGGATGAAAAAACAGTTGGAAGCAATGTATATGTTTTAAATTATAAAAATTCTAAGGTTCCAATAAATATATCATTAACGGATGATAAGAAGTCTATAAAAGTTTCTCCGGTTTCAGGTTATGAGTTTGGCAAAACCTATACTCTTTTTATTTCAAACAAGGTTAGATACAAAAATGGAAAGTACACTAATACTATGGTGAAGAGGCAGTTTACAATATCACAGGATTTAGAGTCAAAAGAGCTTCCAATAGTTAAGTCTAATGAAGAACTTTTAAGTCTTTTATCTAATACTCAAAAATACTTTGATGGAATATATTATTTGAAGAAATCTGATATGAATACACAAGATAGCAGTGCTTCTTTGGAGGTTTCATCTTCAAACAATGATTACTCAAAAACAAATGTACAGGTTGAAGGTGTAGATGAAGGGGATATAATAAAAACAGATGGCAATTTTATATATGAGGCTTCAAACAACAAAGTTTATATTGTAAAGGCATATCCTGCAATTGATATGAGCGTAGAAAGCGTAATATCTTTTGATGAAAAGTATTCTCCAATGGAGGTTTATATTGACGGGAATTATCTAACGATTATAGGTACATCATATATAGATGCTCCGGTTTTAAAAGACAATACAAAGTTTATTATGCCTCCACGCTATATTAACAATTCAACTGTTAAAACCTTTGTATATAATATAGCTGATAGAAAAAATCCGAAACTTGAAAGAGAATATGAAATCGAAGGCAGTATTGTTTCAACAAGAAAAATTGGTAATATTGTGTATGTTATTTCTAATAAATATCAGTACTATTACGATATACAGAATGATTATCCTATTACTCCTTTATATAAAGACAGTGCAATAGATGGCAAATATAAAAATATGGAATTAAACAAAGTAAGATACTTTCCTGAATTTATAAAGCCAAGCTTTTTAAATATATCAGGGATTGATATTAAAGACTCTAAAAAGCCTGTACAGATATCAAGCTACCTTGGTGCAGGTCAGGAAGTATATTCATCAAACAATAATCTATATATTGCTGTTTCACATTATAAAACTTTAAAAGACAATAAAGAATCTATAATGCAATCAGATACTGTAAATACAATATTTTATAAATTTGGCTTTAAAGAAGGAAAGGCAGTTTTTATTTCAAAGGCAGAGGTTCCCGGAACAGTATTGAATCAATTTTCTATGGATGAGTATAATGGCTTTTTTAGAGCTGCTACAACATCGGGGCAGATTTGGAGGGGTGATGAAAATACTTCAAAGAGCAATGTCTATGTTTTTGATGATATGATGAATTTAAAGGGCAAGATAGAAGGAATAGCACCAAAGGAAAAGATATATTCTGTAAGGTTTATGGGAGATAGAGCCTATGTTGTGACCTTTAGAAATGTTGATCCTTTATTTGTAATAGACTTAAAAAATCCTGTAAAACCTAATATACTTGGTGAACTTAAAATTTCGGGATACAGCAATTATATCCATCCCTACGATGAAAATAATATAATAGGATTTGGAATGGAAACCACAGAAATAGAACATAAGGATGAAAAGGGCAATATTATTGGAACCTCTGTAATAAACTTAGGTATGAAGATGGCTGTATTTGATGTTTCTGATGTTAAAAATCCTAAAGCTGTTTTTATTCAAAAGATAGGGGATAGGGGAACTTACTCTCAGTTATTATATGACCATAAAGCTTTGCTTTTTTCAAAGGAAAAAGGTATTATAGCTTTTCCTGTTACTTTAATGGAAACAAAAGAGGGCAGTGAAGTATCATCCTATGGGAAATTCAGTTTTCAAGGAGCTTATGTATACGATTTTAATTTATCAAATGGGTTTAAGCTAAAAGGAAAGATAACACATTTAAACGATGAAGATTATTTAAAGGCAGGGGATTATTGGTATAACAGCAGTAAGAATATAAACAGAATTTTGTATATAGGAAATAATCTATACACTATTTCAGAATCAATGATAAAGGTAAATAATCTTTCAGACCTTAAAGAAATAAAATCCTTAGATATTAAATAGCTGCATGATTTCATGCAGCTGTTTTTATCTCTTTTTCTATTCAAACAGCATACTTTTTAAATAAACTTTATAAAGTACATTGAAAAAGAATTTTATAAATGATATAATTTAAGTAAATTTAAAACAAGGGGGAATAATTTTATGGAAGAATTTTTTAAAGGAATACCTAAGATAAAATATGAAGGTAAGGATTCTAAAAATCCTTTAGCTTTTAAGTATTACAACCCTGATGAAAAAGTTGGCAATAAGACTATGAAAGAGCATCTAAGGTTTTCAATAGCATTCTGGCATACATTTACAGGAACTGGTATTGATCCCTTTGGAATGGCTACAATGGAAAGAGAATGGAATAAATATTCAGGAATGGATCTTGCAAAGGCGAGAATAGATGCGGCCTTTGAATTTGCAGATAAGCTTGGAGCAGAATATTTTTGTTTCCATGACAGAGATATTGCACCTGAAGGGGACAATCTAAAAGAAACAAATAAAAACCTCGATGTTATAGTTTCATATATTAAAGAAAGGATGAAGGACAGCAATTTAAAACTTTTGTGGGGTACTGCAAATCTTTTCAGCAACCCAAGATTTGTTCATGGAGCTGCCACTTCCTGCAATGCAGAGGTTTTTGCCTATGCTGGAGCACAGGTTAAAAAGGCTCTCGAGGTTACAAAGGAGCTTGGCGGCGAAAACTATGTGTTCTGGGGCGGACGTGAAGGATATGAAACCCTTTTAAATACTAATATGGAACTCGAACTTGATAATCTTGCAAGGCTCTTGAGCATGGCAGTTGATTATGCAAAGGAAATAGGTTTTGATGGGCAGTTCTTAATAGAACCAAAACCAAAGGAACCAACAAAGCATCAATATGATTTTGATGTTGCAACTGTTTATGGTTTCCTTAAAAAATATGGACTTGAAAAATATTTTAAGTGCAATATAGAGGCAAACCATGCTACTCTCGCAGGCCATTCCTTCCAGCATGAGCTTTATACTGCAAGAATAAACGATATGCTCGGAAGTGTAGATGCTAATCAGGGAGATTTATTCCTTGGATGGGATACTGACCAGTTCCCAACAGATATATATGTAACAACTCTATCTATGTATGAGATATTGAAAAATGGAGGACTACATAGAGGAGGACTTAACTTTGACTCGAAGGTAAGACGAGGTTCCTTCGAACCATCTGATTTATTCTATAGCCATGTTGCAGGTATGGATGCCTTTGCAAGAGGACTTAAAGTTGCACATAAGCTTCTTGAGGATAAGGTATTAGAAAATGTTATAGAGGAAAGATATAAAAGCTTTAATGAAGGCATTGGAAAGATGATAGTAGAAGGCAAGGTTGGACTCAAGGAACTTGAAGATTATGCTTTAAATATGAAACCAATAAAGAACGTTTCTGGAAGACAGGAAATGCTTGAAAGTATATTAAATCAGTATATAATAGAAGCATAATATGGTAAAATAATGATAAAACGCCATGATAAAATTGTAAACTCAAAGCATTTTACAACTTATCATGGCGTTTACAAAATAGTATAAGTGGTGAAAGTATGATAAAACTTCAAAATGTCGATCATGAAACAATAAGAGAATCAAACAGGAAAAGCATATTAAATCTTTTGTATAGGGAAAAGCAGCTTACAAAACAGGATATATCTCGGGAAACGAAAATCAGCATTCCAACTGTTGGAAGCGTAATAAATGAATTGATTGAGGAAGGAATAGTCATTGAGGCAGGGGTTGCAGGTTCAACAGGAGGAAGAAAACCTGTAATCGTAAGGTTTGTTGAAGATTCAAGATATTCCTTTGGTGTTGAAATAAGGCCTGATAATATAAGGATTATTTTAACGAACCTTATTTCAGATATAAAATATAGCGAAAGTATGCCTATAGATGATATATCTGAATTTGACAGCATAATCCATAATGTAAATAAAATAATAAATAGAATAATTGAAGATTTTAAAATAGAAAAAAATAAAATAACAGGATTAGGATTTTCTCTTCCTGGAATAGTAGATGACGAAAATTTAATTTTAAAAGTTGCTCCTAACATGGAATTATGCGATATTGATTTTAAAAAATATAAGGATATTTTTAAGATGCCTATATATATAGAAAATGAAGCTAATCTTGCAGCCTATGCGGAGCTTAATATAGGGATAGCAAAAAAGATGAGAAACCTGATTTATGTTTCTATAACAGAAGGAATCGGAACGGGCATTGTAATTCAGGATTATTTATATAAGGGTAAGAACAAAATAGCAGGAGAATTTGGGCATATGACCATAGTAAAGGACGGTAAAAGGTGCAACTGCGGGAGATACGGCTGTTTTGAACAATATGCCTCTGTTAAGGCTTTGATTGAGTTATATAAAAGTTATAGCAATAAGAAAATAAATATTAAAGACTTTAATTTGCTTTTGAAGAATAATGATGAATTAGCAATTAAAATTTTTGATGAATATACTGACTATCTTGCCAGCGGCCTTCAAAATATGATAATGATTTTGGATCCTCACTATATAATAATTGGCGGGGATGTTGTGGAATTTGAAGATGTACTAATAGATTCTTTGATTAAGAAGGTTTTTCAAAAAAATAATTTTTATAATGAAAATAGTACAAAGATATTTTTATCGAGGCTTAAAGAAAACGCTTCAATTTTGGGGGCATCTTTGCTGCCCTTTGAAAATTTATTTAATATAAACAAAAAAATAATATAAGGGGGATTATTATGCAATATCTTCTTGGTATTGATATAGGAACGTCTGGTACTAAAACTGTTTTGTTTGATATAGATGGCAATACTATTAGCAGTGCAACCTACGAATATCCGCTTTATCAGCCCCATGCAGGATGGGCAGAGCAAAACGCAGAGGATTGGTGGGAAGCAGTTGTTAAATCTATTAGAGAAGTTTTAAGAAAAAGCAGCGTAAACTCTGAGGATGTTAAAGGTGTTGGATTATCAGGGCAGATGCACGGTCTTGTAATGCTTGATAAAGATTATAAAGTGTTAAGGCCGTCTATTATATGGTGCGATCAGAGGACAAGCAATGAATGTGTTGAAATCACAAATAAAGTTGGAGAAAAAAGACTGATTGAAATCACTGCAAACCCAGCACTAACTGGTTTTACGGCTTCAAAGATAATGTGGGTTAAAAATAATGAACCCCATATTTATGAGAAGATTTATAAGATACTTTTACCTAAGGACTATATAAGATTTATGCTGACTGGAGAATTTGCAACTGAGGTTTCAGATGCAAGCGGTATGCAGCTTTTAGATGTTCCAAACCGCAGGTGGAGCGATGAGGTTTTGGAGAAACTTGATATAGACAAAGATTTTCTTGCAAAGGTATATGAGTCGGTAGAAGTTACAGGAAAGATAAATAAAAAGGCAGCAGAACTTACGGGGCTTAAGGAAGGAACAATAGTTGTAGGCGGAGCTGGGGACCAGGCTGCTGGGGCTGTGGGAAATGGTATTGTAAAGAAAGGTATAATTTCATCAACTATTGGAACCTCAGGGGTTGTTTTTGCATATACAGATAAAGTAACTATTGACCCTAAGGGAAGAGTTCATACCTTCTGTCATGCAGTACCTAATACATGGCATGTTATGGGCGTAACTCAGGGAGCAGGATTATCTTTAAAGTGGTTCAGGGATAATTTCTGTAGCGATGAAAAAGAAGTTGCATCTCTTACGGATGTTGATGTATATGAGATTTTAACAAAAGAAGCAGAAAAATCTACAGTAGGATGTGAAGGGCTAATATATCTTCCTTATCTTATGGGTGAGAGAACTCCTCATCTTGATCCATATGCACGTGGAGTATTCTTTGGACTTTCAGCAAAACATACAAAGAGAGATATGCTGAGAGCGGTTATGGAGGGAGTATCCTACAGCCTTAAGGATTGTATGGAGATAATAAAGGATATGGGAATTGAAGCACTTGAGGTTAGAGCATCTGGAGGAGGAGGCAGAAGTCCTTTATGGAGGCAGATGCAGGCGGATATGTATAATACAGATGTTGTAACTATAAACTCATCTGAGAGACCGGCTCTTGGAGTTGCTATACTTGCAGGCGTTGGAGCGGGTATTTACTCGAGTGTCAGCGATGCCTGTGATAATATAATTAAGGTTAGTACAGTTCAAAAGCCGATTGAAAAGAATATAAGCATATATAATTCATATTATAATGTATATAAGAATTTATATACATCATTAAAGAAAAATTTTAAAGAACTTGATGAAATAAATAATAGATAATAAGAGGCTATGCAGTTCATAAAGAATTGCATAGCTTTTTTTATATTTAATAATAATGTTGACAAAAATACTCTGGTATGCTATTGTATAAATGTAAATCCTACTAAATTACTCTGAAATGAGGGGTATGAAATGAAATTATCGACAAAAGGGAGATATGGGGTTAAAGCTATGTTTGAAGTTGCACTCCGGTATGGGGAAGAACCTGTATCTATAAAAACCATATCAGAGAGGCAAAATATATCTGAATATTATCTGGAACAGCTTTTTGCGCCTCTTAGAAAAGCTGGACTTATAAACAGCATAAGAGGAGCTCAGGGAGGATATGTATTATCAAAGCCTCCAGGAGAGATAACTGTTGCGGATATACTTAATGTTCTTGAAGGCCCGATTGAAATTTCAGAATGTATAGATGATGAAGTTACCTGTGCAAGAACAGGTTATTGTGCTACAAGGCTTTTGTGGATAAAAATAAGAGACAGTGTAAATCAGGTTATTGAATCGATTACGCTGCAGGATATGATAGATGATTACAACGAGATTAAAAATAATTTAAAGAAGGGAGAATAACTATGGAGGGCAAGAGATTAGTTTACATGGACCATGCGGCAACTACATACGTAAAACCTGAAGTTCTTGATGCTATGATGCCGTATTTCACTGAAAATTTCGGTAATCCTTCTTCTATTTATACTTTTTCGAGGAAATCAAAAAGCGCTATAGAAGAAGCGAGGGAAAAAGTTGCAAAGGCTATTGGTGCAAAGGCCGACGAAATATATTTTACAGGAGGGGGCTCTGAGGCTGATAACTGGGCTCTTAAAGGAATAGCTTTTGCAAATAAAGATAAAGGCAACCACATTATAACTACAAAAATAGAGCATCATGCGATACTCCATGCCTGTGAATTTCTTGAAAAGAACGGTTTTGAGATTACTTATCTTAATGTTGATGAAAACGGAATGATTAGTCTTGATGAACTTGAAAGAGCGATAACAGATAAAACTATTTTAATTTCAATAATGTTTGCAAATAATGAAATAGGGACTATTGAGCCAATTAAAGAAATAGGAGAAATAGCAAAAAAAAGAAATATATATTTTCATACAGATGCTGTTCAGGCAGTTGGCAATGTAAAAATTGATGTAAAGGATATGAATATAGATTTGCTCTCTTTAGCTGCTCATAAATTCTATGGACCTAAGGGCGTTGGAGCTTTATATATTAAAAAGGGAGTTAAAATAGAAAATTTAATTCATGGCGGTGGACAGGAAAGAAAAAGAAGAGCAGGAACCGAGAATATACCAGGAATTGTTGGACTTGGAAAGGCAATAGAGCTTGCAACAAGTGATATAGATTCTCATAATGAAAGAATAATAAAAATGAGGGATAGGCTCTTGGAAGGAATAATGGAGAAAATACCTCATACTAAGCTCAATGGGCATCCTGAAAAAAGACTGCCGGGGAATATAAATGTAAGCTTTAGATTTATAGAAGGGGAATCGCTGCTTTTGCTTCTTGACCAGAGCGGAATATGTGCTTCAACTGGAAGTGCATGCTCGTCAGGTTCTCTCGACCCGTCTCATGTACTTTTAGCAATAGGCCTTCCCCATGAAATAGCCCATGGCTCATTAAGGCTTTCCCTTGGGGATGCAACTAAAGAAGAGGATATAGATTATGTACTTGAAGTTCTGCCTAAAATAGTTCAAAGATTAAGAGATATGTCACCATTATATGAAACATTTAAACATAAGGGGGAAACAATAAATGTATAGTGATAAAGTTATGGATCATTTCACAAATCCAAGAAACGTTGGGGAAATAGAAAATGCCGATGGTGTGGGTGAAGTTGGAAATCCAACCTGCGGAGATATTATGAAAATATATTTAAAAGTTGATAATAATATAATTAAGGATGTTAAATTTAAAACCTTTGGATGCGGTGCTGCAATTGCATCGAGCAGTATGGCAACAGAGCTTATAAAAGGTAAAACTATAGAAGAAGCATGGAACCTTACTAATAAGGCTGTTGCAGAGGCTCTCGACGGACTGCCACCGGTTAAAATGCACTGTTCTGTTCTTGCAGAAGAAGCAATCCATAAGGCTATAAATGACTATAGAACAAAAAATGGTCTTGAACCTTTTGCAGATAAGGAGTATGTTCATGACCATCATCATGAGTAGGTGAACAGATGAAAGAAAAAGTAGTTTTAGGAATGAGCGGCGGAGTAGACAGCTCCGTTGCTGCGTATCTTCTTTTAAAAGCTGGTTACGATGTTATTGGAATTACTATGCAGGTTTGGCCCTATAACAAGGAGTTTGAAGAAAGAGAAGGAGGATGCTGCTCTCTATCTGCAGTTAACGATGCAAGAAGGGTTGCAGATGCCCTTTCAATACCCTATTATGTAATGAATTTTAAAGAAGTATTTGAAAAAAAGGTAATACAGAATTTTGTGGATGAGTACCTTTTGGGCCGAACGCCAAACCCTTGTATTGCATGCAATAAATATATCAAGTTTGATGAGTTTTTAAACAAAGCGCATCAATTAGGAGCAGACTATATTGCAACGGGTCACTATGCAAAAATAGAAAAAGACGAAGATAGAAACAGATACCTTCTTATAAGATCTAATGATTCTTCAAAGGATCAGACCTATGTTCTTTATAATATGACTCAGAACCAGCTAAAACATACTCTAATGCCCCTCGGAGATTATACAAAGGATAAGGTTAGGGAAATAGCGCAGGAGATAGGACTATCGGTTGCAAAAAAGCCTGACAGTGAGGAGATATGCTTTATTCCCGATAACGATTATGGGAAGTTTATAAAAGAGAGAGTTCCTGAAAAGGTGATACCCGGAAATTTCGTTAATAGAGAAGGAAAGGTGCTTGGAAAACATAAAGGTATTTCAAACTATACTATAGGTCAAAGAAAAGGACTTGGCATAGCCCTTGGGAAACCTGTATATGTTGTTGATATTATTCCTGAAAGAAATGAAGTAGTACTTGGAGAAGAAGAAGAAATATTTAAAAGCAGACTTTACGCAACGGATATAAACCTCATTCCCTTTGATAAGCTTGAAGGAGATATGAGGGTAACTGCAAAAATAAGATATACTGCAAAGGAAACCCCTGCAACGATTTATCCCCATAAAGAAGGCATCGTTGTTGAGTTTGACAGCCCTGTCAGGGCTATTACTAAGGGACAGTCAGTTGTGTTTTATGATAAGGATATCGTCGTTGGCGGCGGTATAATCAATGAAATTCTTTAACCTTTGAGAATTTGCACAATATACCAAGAAAGGCCCAAAATACAGGTGCAACTGATACAACGCTTATATTGAAAAAAGATTGTATTAAATATCCTGAAATGCTGCATAAAAGCGGTATTATCAGGATATTTTTGTTTATGTTTTTAATTGCATCTATTATTGCAAAAATTAAAAACAGCAAATAAGTAATTAGTGCAGGAATACCGGAAGCATAGGCTATTTGAAGATACTCGTTATGAGCTTTATCTATGATTATATTTCCTATCAATCTATTTACGTCCTTTTTATAATTTTTCATAAATACTATATCAAAGGTATCGGGACCGTAGCCGATTATGGGGCTATTTTGTATAAGCTTTAGTGTCCGTTTCCATATGAATATCCTTGTTGAACCGGAATACTCGCTTTTTGTACTATCTATAGAAGCGTTTTTAGCATCACTTACTATTGAATCAAATCTTTTTATTAAAGCATTATTTTTATATGAATTTATTAGTAAAGTTATAGAAAAGATTATTAATAGAATAAAAATAAGACTTTTTAAATCTTTTTTATTCTTTATAGAAAAAATAACTAATAATAAAAAGGATAAGGCAAAGCCAATCCAAGCGCTTCTTGTATTTGTGAGTAAAAGCGTTGTGTATAAAAGGCATGTAATTAAAAGGTTTAATATTTTATTGCTTTTTATAAAGCAATAAATGCTAATAGGAAGTATAAGAACTAAATAGCTTCCGAGAAAATTTGGATTACCTATAGTAGAATAAACGTATTTAACCCATTTGCTTCTTATGGGATCAACCTTTACTATATTATATCCAAAGTACTGAAGTATTCCATAAATTGAAATTACAGTTGCTGATAAGAAAAGGTAAACTAAATGAACCTTTGAAAAAATATATTTTGAAGAAGCTATTATAAAAATTATTAAATAACATATCAGAGTTAAAAATCCTTCATATCTATATATTTTCCCAAATATAGATTGACTTATATTTACGGAAAAAATAGTTGATAGAGCTAAAATAAATATATAAACAAAAATAGTATAATATATTGCTTTATTTGAAAAATAGTCTTTATTAAACTCAAATAAAAACGGTATTGATGTGAAAAGGCATAATGCATATATTAAATAGGACTTTGCCTGATAATAATAGTCTAATCTGTTAGGCGTTATAATTAATGGAACAATGCAAATAATACATATTATAAATATGTTGAAGATTTTTTTACTCAATTGTTTCACCCCAAATACAATCTATTAGAATTATACAGCAAAGATATTATTTGTACAATTTAAAGGGTGTGGTAGATTTGAAAAGGTATATCGACGTTAAGGGGAGCAGAGTTGTTGATGATAAAGGAAATTTAATTGGAAGAATAGAAGATTGTTTAATTGATATAAAAAGATTAAAAGTCTGTTCGTACATTATCAGAATAAAAAATTTGCATTCAAATTTTAATTTAATAGTTCTTAAGGATTTAGATGAATACAGAGATGTTTTTATTTTAAAAGGAAATTTGTATAAAATAGATTATCATATATTTAAAAAGCATGAAGACATGCTTGTAAAAAATTACATTGGAATGGAAACAATAGATACAAAGAGAAAGTGGATTGGAAATTTAAAGGATTTAATTTTTGATGAAACTGATGGGAGAATAAAAGCATTGATATGTAAAATAGGATTTTTTGAAGATATATTAGATGGAAGAAAAGTTATTATAGTCGACGAAAAGACTATTTTTGAAAAGGAAAGAATAGTTGTAGATGAAAATTATATGGATATAACAAATAACGTTTCTTTAAAAAAAATAATAAGGTGATAAATTTATGTTAAAAATGAATTCCAAAAAGCTTTTTGTAATATTTTTTTTTATTGTTTTAATCATATTAGCATATTTTTCAAGGAGCATATTAAAACCTATATTGTTTTCAATTTTAATTGCCTATATTGTAAATCCTTTTGTTAACTATCTTATAGCAAAGGGAGTAAATAAAAAAATTGCTGTTATTTTATCTTTATTAATTCTCTTTTTATTTGCTTTTTTATTGATTATTATTATTGTACCCGGCATAGTTAAAGATGTTCTATCCCTTTTGCAAAATGCTGATGAATATAGGGTTATTGCTGATAAATATAAAAACAGCACAGGATATAATGTTCTGCCGCAATATATGAGGTCAGCAGTTGACAGCAGCATATTAAAAGTACAATTAGTTATAACTGATTATTTGAAGCGTTTTTTTAACCAAATAATAGATTTTTCAATGGAACTTCCCACATATATTTTAATGCCTGTGTTTGTTTACTATTTTTTAGCCGATAAAGACTATTTATTATCTTTTATTAAATCTTTCATTCCATATAATGAGAGAAATAAAGTATTAGAGCTTGGAAGTGAGATAGATAAGGTAATAGGAGGATTTATTAAAAGCCAGATAATTTTATCTATAGTTATATTTATATTGACATTTGTGGCAATGGTAGTACTAAAAATAAAATATCCACTTATTATCGCTTTTGTTAATGGAATTGCAAACATTATACCATATTTTGGACCGATTATAGGTTTCCTGCCTGCTTTTTTATCAGCATCAGCTCAGTCAATAAATAAAGCTGTAATTGTTGCAATAGTGTTTTTTATAATTCAGGAATTTGAAAGCGGAATAATTGCACCAAAACTTATGGGAGAAAGTCTTGGAATTCATCCAGTCTTTATAATGGTTATTCTTTTAATAGGAGGAAAATTTTTTGGAGCATGGGGGCTTATACTTTCAATTCCCATAGCAGGAGTCATTAAGGTGACGTATAATTATATAATAAAGAGTTTATACTAAAATTTTAGATAAAATATATAGGCTGATTTAAAATAGAATTGACAAAAATGTATATATTTTATATAATGTTAAAAAGTTAAATGCGATGAAGGGAAGGAGTATGCTATTGTTTTTCTTTCAGAGAGAAGGCGGCAGGTGAAAGCCTTTAGAAAATGTAGCAGAAGCAGTCCCAAAGCTTCCTGCCGAAAAGAGTAGGCAGAGACGGAGCAGCCGTTACAGCATTAAGTGACCATTTTGGTAATAAGGGTGGTACCGCGGAGATAGCCTTCGTCCCTATATAGGGACAAAGGCTTTTATTTTTACTAAAAAATAGGAGGAGATTGTGTATGAGATGGATGGGTGTAAATGAAATAAGAGAAAAGTATTTGTCCTTTTTTGAAAGCAAGGAGCATTTAAGGCTTCCAAGTTACTCGCTTATACCTCAAAACGATAAAAGCCTTCTTCTTATAAATGCAGGTATGGCTCCACTAAAGCCGTACTTTACAGGACAAGAAGTTCCTCCAAGAAGAAGAGTTACAACATGCCAGAAATGTATCAGAACCGGTGATATTGAGAGAGTAGGAAAAACAGCAAGACATGCTACTTTCTTTGAGATGCTTGGAAACTTTTCCTTTGGTGACTATTTTAAAGAAAGTGCAATTCCATGGGCATGGGAATTTGTAACTAAAGTTTTAGAGCTTCCAAAGGATAAACTTTATGTAACAATATATCTTGATGATGATGAGGCTTTCGATATATGGACTACAAAAACTGACATAGAACCAGAAAGAATTTTCAGACTCGGGAAGGAAGATAATTTCTGGGAGATAGGTCAGGGTCCCTGTGGACCATGTTCTGAGATACACTTTGACAGAGGAGAGGGGAAAATAAATACTCTTGAAGAATTTTTAAAAGCTGGAGAAGAAGACAGAGTTATTGAATTTTGGAATCTCGTTTTTACACAGTTTGATAAGGATGAAAATGGAAATTACAACCGCCTTCAAAGCCCAAATATAGATACAGGAATGGGACTTGAAAGAATGGCAACGATTATGCAGGGCGTAAACAGTATTTTTGATATAGATACTATGAAAAATATATTAAATGAAGTATGCAGAGTATCTAATACTGAATACAAAAAAGACAGTAAGAAAGATGTTTCTTTAAGGCTTATTACTGACCATATAAGAAGCGTTACTTTTATGGTAAGCGATGGCATACTGCCTTCCAATGAAGGAAGAGGATATGTATTAAGAAGACTTTTAAGAAGAGCAGCAAGACATGGAAAACTTCTTGGAGTTGACAAAGCATTTTTATGGGAGCTTTGCGATGTTGTAATAGAAAACTCAAAGGATGCCTATCCTCAGCTTGAAGAGAAAAAAGATTATATAAAGAAAGTAATAAGGCTTGAGGAGGAGAGATTTGACGAGACTATAGACCAAGGTATAGTAATATTAAACCAGTATATAGATGAACTTAAAAAAGAAGAAGCAAATACATTATCAGGAGAAAAAACCTTCAAACTTTATGATACCTATGGCTTCCCTCTTGAATTAACCCTCGAAATACTTGAGGAACAGGGTATGAATGCTGACATAAATGGATTTAATGAAGAGATGAAACTTCAAAGAGAAAGGGCAAGAGCTGCAAGAGAAGAGACTAATTATATGGGAACAGAGATGGACATATATATGACTCTTTTAGCTGAGATAACTACAACTTTTTCAGGATATACGGATACAAAAACAGAGGGTAAAGTGCTTGTTATTGTTTCAAATGGTGATGTGGTAGATAGAGCTAATGCAGGGGATGAGGTTTCAATTATTCTTGACAATACATCATTCTATGCTGAGATGGGAGGACAGGTTGGAGATAAGGGATACCTTGAGGGAGAAGATTTTAAAGTTGAGGTTTATGACTGTAAGAAGACTTCTAATGGGAAGATATTACATATTGGCAAAGTAGTAGAAGGAAGTATAAAGGCTGATTCAAAGGTAAAAGCTGTTGTTGATAGAAACAGAAGAATTGATATTGCAAGAAACCATACAGCAACCCATCTTCTTCACGCAGCTTTAAGAAAAGTTCTTGGAAGCCATGTTGAACAGTCTGGTTCCCTCGTATCGCAGGATAGATTAAGATTTGACTTTACGCATTTTGAGGGTATTTCTTCTGAGGATTTAAGAAAGGTTGAAAATATAGTAAATGAAAAGATAATGGAAGGGCTAACGGTTGAAACTGTAGAAACGTCAATAGATGAAGCAAGAAAAATGGGTGCTATGGCACTGTTCGGAGAAAAATATGGAAATATCGTAAGGGTAGTAAAAGCAGGAGATTTTAGTATAGAACTTTGCGGTGGTACTCACGTTAATAATACTTCCTCAATAGGCATGTTTAAAATAATATCAGAAGGAGGAGTTGCCGCAGGAGTTAGAAGGATTGAAGCAGTTACAGGAAAAGGCGCATTAAATTATGTGGAACATTTAGAAGATACAATAAAGAGTGTTGCAGCAGCTTTAAAAACGTCGTCAAAGGATATAGTAAGACGCTGCGAATCTTTAATGCATGAAATAAAGGATAAAGAAAAAGAAATAGAAAATCTTAAGTCAAAAATGGCTTTAGGAGCTCTTTCAGATATAATAAATAACGTTAAGGAGATTAAAGGAATAAAAGTTGCACTTTCATCCCTTGAACTTGATGCAGAGTCTTTAAGAGAGATAGGGGATAAATTAAGGGATAAGCTCGGTAAATCTGTAGTTCTTCTTGCGGGCATAAAAGATGATAAGGTTACCTTTGTTGCAATGGCAAGTAAAGATGCAGTTTCCTTAGGAGTTCATGCAGGAAATTTAGTAAAAGAAGTTGCAAAGATAACCGGAGGAGGCGGCGGCGGAAGGCCTGATATGGCTCAAGCCGGAGGAAAGGATGTTTCAAAGGTAAATATGGCTCTTGAAAGCGCATATGCTATTATTGAAAATATGATTAAATAAAAGAAGGCGGGTTACCGCCTCCTTTTATTTTAAAACAATATTTAAAAACATATATAATAGCATTTGATTTAATTTAAATATAGTGGTATATTATGTTTATAGTTAAAAACATGGGAAAGGTGTGGTTAATATGACCGAACGCCATGAAGGTACTATGCAGTACAAATTTGACATGGAAAATAACGAAAAAATAAAAGAAATACTCAGGGAGGTATATGAAGCCCTTAAGGAAAAAGGATATAACCCTATAAATCAAATCGTAGGCTATATACTTTCAGGAGATCCTACATATATAACAAGTTATAAAAACGCAAGGGCTAAAATCAGAAAGCTTGAAAGAGATGAAATATTAGAGGAACTTTTAATGAGCTTTATTGAAGAAAAATGATTTATGTTTAAAAGTAAAGTTTATTTGTTTTTTAAGCTGTAAAATTAATATCTTAAAATTATATTTGGACAGACTATTTATAATTGCTGAATAAATAATAATTTTAGCATTTAATATAAAAAGCTTTGAAAAGGACGGTATAAAATATACCGTCTAAAATTTTGAATTGGAGGAATAGCTTTGGAATATGTAAGGCTTGGTAAAACAAATTTGGTGGTATCAAGGCTTTGCTTTGGAGGGCTTACTGTAGGTCCGCTGCAGGCCAATATGGATATTGAAGAGGGAGCAAAAGTTATAGCGGCAGCTTTTGATATGGGAGTAAACTTTATAGATACGGCAAAGCTGTATAAAACATATCCTTATATAAAAAGGGCCATGGAAATATCAAAAAATAAAAATATAGTTATATCATCTAAATCCTACGATTATACCTATGAAGGTATGAAGGAAAGCGTATTGGAAGCTTTAGAAGAGCTTGGAGTAAAAAAAGTAGGAATATTCTCTCTTCATGAACAGGAGAGCAGATTGACGTTAAAAGGTCACTCTGAAGCATTAAGATATCTTATTGATGCTAAAAAAATGGGAATAATAGATGCAGTAGGAGTTTCAACTCATGCGGTAGAAGTGGTTGAAGCTGCTGTTGATATGGATGAGATAGATGTAATTCATCCAATCATAAACATAAAAGGTCTTGGGATAATAGACGGCACTATAGATGATATGCTAAAAGCTGTTGAGAAGGCCAATAAATGCGGTAAAGGAATATACTCTATGAAGCCTCTTGGAGGAGGAAATCTTATGTCAAAATCAATGGAATGTTTTAAATTTGTTTTAGATAATCCTAATATACATTCTGTTGCAGTTGGTATGCAGTCCTTAGAGGAGGTATATACTAACATATCGATATTTGAAGGAAAAAATCCTGATGAAGATGTTCTTTTAAGATTAAAAAACAGGAATAGAAAACTGCACATTGATTACTGGTGCATAGGATGCGGAGAATGCGAAAGAGCATGTAAAAATAAAGCAATAAAAGTTGTTGAGGGAAAAGCAAAGGTTGATAAAGATAAGTGTGTTCTTTGCGGTTATTGTTCTGCTTATTGTCCGCAGTTTTGCATAAAAATTGTTTAGGAGGGTTGAAATTGAGAATAATGGGTCTTGATGTAGGCGATAAAACCATAGGAGTTGCCATTAGCGATCCCTTTGGATGGACGGCTCAGGGAATAAAAACAATAAAAAGAACAGGTATTAAAAAGGATATTAATGAGATAATAAATATTATCGATGAGTATAAAGTTGAAAAAATAGTAGTAGGCTATCCTAAAAATATGAATGGAACTATAGGACCGAGAGCTCAGTTAGTGACTGATTTTTGCAATAAATTAAAAAGCAGAGTTAATATCGATATAGAACTTGAGGATGAGAGGTTAACTACGGTTGCAGCTGAAAGGATGCTTATTGATGCAGATGTTTCGAGAAAAAAGCGAAAGGAAGTAATTGACACTATTGCAGCAACATATATACTGCAGACGTATCTTAACAGAATTAACAAATAAATGATTGACAGCTTTTAAAATAATAATTACAATAACATTATAATTAGAAAAGAGGTGTTCTTATGGAAAACAACGAAAACACAGTAATATTAACTGATGAGGATGGCGTAGAAACTGAATTTGAAGTCATCACAGCTCTTGAAGTTGATGGTAATGAATACTATGTATTATATCCTGTAAATGAAGCAGAAGAAGATGATGCAGTAGTATTAAAGCTGATTAAAAATGAAGATGGAGAAGAAATGCTTACAACTATTGAAGACGATGATGAATTTGAAAAGGTAGCAGCTGCATACGAAGAGTGGTTAAGTGAAGAAGACTTTGAGGATGAAGATGAAGAATAAGGATATACCTTTGGTATATCCTTTCTTTTATATATAAATAAAACTTAAAAGAGGTAATTTTAACATGTATATAGATGGAGAAAAAAATGAAGGTATTTTTATAAAAAGGCTTAACAGGTTTGAAGCTTTAGTAAGGGTAGATAATAAAATAGAATTGGTTCATGTTCCTAATACAGGAAGAATGAAAGAGCTGCTTTATGAAGGAGCAAAGGTTATACTTAATAAGACTAACAACCCTAATAGAAAGACTAAATACAGTCTTCTGCATATATACAAAAATCAACATCTTATATGTGTTAATTCTTCTTTAGCGAACAGGGTATTTGAAGAAGCAGTTTTAACGGGTGAGATTGACTGGGCTGAAGGTGAAATAAAAAGAGAGGTTCAATTTTTTAACAGCAGGTTTGATTTCTTTATTAAAAAGGATGAGGGAATATTTACAGAAGTAAAATGTGCTACCTTTGAAGAGGATGGAATAGCAAAATTTCCTGATGCTCCTACAGAAAGAGGAAAAAAACACATAGATGAACTTATATTAGCTAATAATAATTATAAAGCTGCAATCGTAATTATCTCTTTTATGGATTATGTTAAAAGTTTTACACCAAACTATAAAATAGATAAGGAATTTGGGGAAAAACTTATAAAAGCATTTTCAATGGGAGTTATCGTAAAGGCTTACAGATGTTCTGTAAGCATAGATGAAGTTGTATTAAAGGATGAGCTGAAAATTATTTTTTAAAATGAGCTGCTACAGCTGAATCTATATATCAATTGAAAATCTCTTGACAATACATGTAAAATAATGTTAAATTTAATATAATAGTTTTGAATTGAGGTGTAAATATGGTTGTATTCTCAAGAGAGGAAACAGAAAAGCTTAAGCAGCGCTTAAAGACAGGAGGATATAAGCTCACTCCGCAAAGAAGAGCTGTGCTTGATGTAATTATAGATAATGAGGGAAAACATCTTTCTACTGAAGAAATTTATGATATTGTAAAAAAGGACTGCCCAGAGATAGGCCTTGCAACTGTATATAGAACGCTTCAGCTTTTAGAGAAAATGGGAGTAGTCTGCAGAATGAATTTTGACGATGGATGCAATAGGTATGAGCTTATACATGACGAAGAGGATCATCAGCATCACCATCTCGTTTGTATAAATTGTGGAAATGTTGAAGAAGTCGAGGGGGATCTTTTGGAAACCCTTGAGGAAAAAATAGAAGAAAAGTATAACTTTAAAATAACTAATCATAGTGTAAAATTTTTTGGATTTTGCAGCAAATGCAATGAATTAAATAAAGATAAAGTTGACGATTAATCGATTTGCAGGTTAAAATCATTATATCTTTTATAGTTTTAGAAATATTATTGGTAATATATAGATATAAATACGAAGGAGGGAAAGCATATTTGTCAAAAAAAGATAAGGTAAAGATAATTCCTCTCGGAGGAATTAATGAGATTGGAAAGAATATGACTGTTATTGAATATAAGAATGATATAATAGTCATAGACTCCGGACTTATGTTTCCAGAAGAAGAGATGTTTGGGGTTGATATTGTAATACCTGATATTTCATATCTTATAAAACAGAAGGATAAGGTAAAAGCTATAGTATTAACCCACGGTCATGAAGATCACATAGGTGCACTTCCATATATATTAAAACAATTGAATGTGCCGGTTTATGGTACTAAGCTTACACTTGGTATTGTACAAACAAAGCTGAAAGAGCACGGTATTCTCAGGGATTGCTCGTTAAATGTAGTAAAGCCGAAGGATATCATCACCTTTGGAGATATAAAAGTCGAGTTTATTAAAAACTGCCACAGCATACCAGACTCCTGTTCCCTTGCAATACATACTCCTGCTGGCATAATAGTTCATACTGGAGATTTTAAAATCGATTATACTCCAATAGATGGAGTTGTAATGGATTTAGCAAGACTTGCTGAACTTGGGAAACAAGGTGTAATGCTTCTTATGGCAGATAGTACGAATATTGAAAGACCTGGTTATACTATGTCAGAAAGGACAGTTGGAGAAACCTTTGATAAAATTTTCAGCGAAACAAAGTCAAGAATAATAGTTGCTACCTTTGCTTCAAACATCCATAGAATACAACAGATAATGGATTCTGCGTATAAGCATGGAAGAAAGGTTGCAATTTCTGGAAGAAGCATTGAAAACATAGTTGAGGTTGCCAGTGAACTGGGATACTTAAAGTTTGCAGAAGGGCTTTTTATAGATATTGACGATATAGAAAAATATAAACCAAGCGATATCGTTATTATCACCACTGGAAGTCAGGGTGAGCCTATGTCAGCCCTTGCAAGAATGTCAACTTCTGAACATAAGAAAGTTGAGATTATGAGAGATGATCTTGTAATAGTTTCGGCGACTCCAATACCTGGAAACGAAAAACTTATTTCAAGGGTTATAAATCAATTGTTTAAAAGGGGAGCTAATGTAATATATGAATCCCTTGCAGATATACATGTTTCAGGGCATGCCTGTCAGGAAGAACTTAAATTGATTCATACATTAGTAAAACCTAAATATTTTATGCCTGTACATGGAGAATACAGACATTTAAAACAGCACTCACTGCTTGCTCAAAAGCTTGGAATGGATGAAAAAAATATTTTTATATCTGATATTGGACAGATATTTGAAATAAATGAAAATATGGGAAGATTAAGCGGTTATGTAACTGCCGGCCAGGTTTTAGTGGATGGACTTGGAGTTGGAGATGTTGGAAATATTGTATTAAGAGATAGGAAACATTTGTCTCAGGACGGTATACTTACCGTTGTAGTAACTATAGAAAAGGAAACAGGAAAGGTTATAGCTGGACCAGATATTATATCAAGAGGATTTGTATATGTAAGAGAATCAGAGGACCTTATGGAAGAAGCAAGGAATATTGTTAAGGCAGCGCTTGAAAAATGCCTTAAGAATCAGGTGACCGAATGGGCAGCTATAAAGTCGAGCATTAAGGATGATTTAAGAGAATATTTGTATGAAAAGACTAAACGTAAACCTATGATATTACCAATAATAATGGAAATATAATTTAAGCCTGGTGCATTATTCACCAGGCTTTTTAAAAAATTTTTTTGTATTGAAAAAAGCTTTAATTTATGGTAATAATTAATTGATATAGGAGGTGTTTTGTAATGAATGTATATGACAAAGCTCATGAACTTGCAAGAGCTCTAAAATCCGCACCAGAGGTAATTGAATATAAAGCAGCATCAGAAAAAATAAATTCTAATGAGAACAATAAGAGGATGGTAGATGATTTTAGAAAAAAGCAGTTTGAACTATATTCGCAGCAGTTAAAAGGAATTGAACCTTCAAAGGAACAGATTGAATCAATAAATAACCTTTTTAATATAATAAATCTTAATTCAGAAGTGAGAAATTATCTTGAAGCTGAAATGAGATTTTCAAGGCTTTGGGAGGATATATTGAAAATTTTAGGGGATGCAGTTGATATTGATTTTGGAGCCGATTTGATGAAGTAATGGAGGTTAGCGCTTTAAATGAAAAGAAATGAAAATAGATATATTATTGAAGCTGGAGTTATAGCTGCAATTTACTGCGTACTAACTATTGTTTTAAAACCTATATCCTATGGTGCAGTTCAATTTAGATTGTCAGAGGCCATGACAATACTTCCTTTTTATATGTCATCGGCAGTTCCAGGATTATTTTTAGGTTGTGCTCTTGCAAATGTTTTTGGAGGGTTAGGACTTGTTGATATTGTTTTTGGAAGTCTTACAACTTTTTTAGCAGCATATATTACATCAAAAATGCCAAATAAATATTTTGCAGTACTTCCTCCAATAATTTTAAATGCCCTAATTGTATCAATTTGGGTTAGCAAAATTACTAATATGCCATACATAGTTACTGTTGGTACTATTGGTTTTGGAGAATTTGTGTCTGCAGGAATAGCAGGAGTAATTTTATCTTCTGTTTTTGAACGTGTTACAAATATATACAAACGTTGACATTTGTCTTTAGATTGCTTAAAATTAAATATTGTTGAAAATAGGATACTAATAATAGTATCCTATTATTTTTGGAGGTTGTTTAAATGGAGAAAATTATAAGAAATGATATCAGAAACGTTGCAATAATCGCTCACGTAGACCATGGAAAAACTACGCTTGTTGATGGAATGTTAAAGCAAAGCGGTATATTCAGGGTTAATGAAAAAGTTGAAGAAAGAGTTATGGATTCTAATGATCTTGAAAAAGAAAGAGGAATTACAATACTTTCTAAAAATACAGCTGTAATGTACGATGGAATAAAAATTAATATCGTAGATACTCCAGGACACGCAGATTTTGGAGGAGAAGTTGAAAGAGTTTTAAAAATGGTGGACGGGGTGGTACTTCTTGTTGATTCCTTTGAGGGTCCTATGCCTCAAACGAGGTTTGTTTTAAGAAAAGCTCTCGAATTAAAATTAAAGCCTGTAGTTGTAATAAATAAAATCGACAGGGCTGATGCAAGACCTGAAGAAGTTATAGACATGGTTTTAGAGCTTTTTATCGAACTTGGAGCAGACGATGAGCAGATTGAGTTTCCGGTAGTTTTCTGCTCGGCAAAGGAAGGCATTGCAAAGATTAATCTTTCTGATGACTCAAACAGTTTGAAGCCTTTGTTTGAAACGATTATAAACAATATACCTGCGCCATCTGGATATATAGATGAGCCTCTTCAGATGCTTGTCACAACTATTGATTCAAACGATTATGTAGGAAGAATTGCAATTGGAAAAATAGAAAGAGGGAAAATAAGAAAAAATCAGCAGATTGCAGTTTGCGGAACTGATGGTAAAGTAAGAAACGGAAAGATTGTAACCCTTTATTGCTTCAGCGGTCTTAAGAGAGAGGAAGTAGAAGAAGCATCTTTAGGAGATATTGTCGCAGTATCTGGAATATCAGATATTAACATTGGTGAAACTATTGCTGATGTGCAAAATCCAGAGGCTCTTCCCTTTGTAAATATTGATGAGCCGACTATTTCTATGACCTTTAGCGTAAATGACAGCCCCTTTGCAGGACGTGAAGGAGATTATGTAACATCGAGACATTTAAGAGATAGGCTATTAAAGGAGCTTGAAACGAATGTAAGCCTTAGAGTAAAAGAGACTGAATCAACAGATTCCTTTGAGGTTTCTGGAAGAGGAGAGCTTCATCTTTCTATTCTTATTGAAACAATGAGAAGGGAAGGATATGAGTTTCAGGTTTCAAAACCGAGAGTAATTTTAAAGGAAATAGATAATAAGCTTTATGAACCTATAGAGTATCTTACAATAGATGTTCCTGAGGATTTTATGGGAGTTGTCATGGAAAAACTTGGTGTAAGAAAAGCAGAAATGGTAAATATGACATCAGCTATAAATGGATATGTAAGGCTCGAATTTAAAATACCCGCAAGAGGTCTTATAGGATATAGAAATGAATTTATGACCGATACAAAGGGCAATGGAATTATGAATCACATATTTTATGGATACGAGCCCTTCAAGGGAGATGTTCCAGAAAGAAGCAGGGGTGCCCTTATTGCCTTTGAAACGGGTGAGGCTGTAACCTATGGACTTTATAATGCTCAAGAGAGGGGAACTCTTTTTATAGGGCCTTCAACTCCAGTATATCAGGGAATGATAGTTGGAGTATGTTCAAGAGCAGAGGATATAGATGTTAATGTATGTAAAAAGAAGCATGTTTCAAATATGAGAGCTGCCGGCTCCGATGAGGCATTAAGACTTACTCCTCCAACAGAAATGTCTCTTGAGCAGTGCCTTGAATTCATTGCAAGCGATGAACTTGTTGAGGTAACACCTAAGACTATTAGAATGAGAAAAAAGATACTTGATACATCTATTAGAAAAAAGGAGATTTCAAGAGGTAAAAACTCTTAAAGAAACTTGTTTAATTTGTCTTTAAATAATATAATATGAATAGTAAATGGGAAAGTGGTGGGGAAATGTATTACAAAAAGAGAAATTATAAGATACTGTATTTACTATTTATTTTAATATTAGGTATAATAATTGTTTCATATCTAAGCTATAAAAATTATATATATTCTCCAATTTCAAAGGAAAACAAGCAGATAATTTTCCGTGTTGATAGAGGAGAAAACAGAAAAACAGTTATTAATAAAATGCTTAGAAATAAAATAATTAAAAATCAGTTCTTTGCTAATGTGTATGCTAAAAATAAAAACATTGGAAAGGATTTAAAACAGGGTATATATATATTAAATACATCTATGACCCCATCACAGATACTTGATAAGGTGCTTAATGGTAGAATTGATAAAGACCCTGATATAGTATATGTTACTATACCTGAGGGTTTTACTGTTAAAGAAATTGCAGAAAGACTAAATAAAGAGGGCCTAATAAATGATATAGACTCCTTTATTAATGAATGTCAAAATGGAAATTTTAATTATCAATTTTTAAAAGCAATACCTAAAGATAGGAAATCGAGGCTTGAAGGGTATTTGTTTCCCGATACCTATGAATTTAAAAAGGGAATAAGCAGTCATGATATAATAGATAAAATGCTTTCAAGATTTAATGATATTTATGAATCAGTTATTGTACCACAAATAAATAGCCAGAGTTATTCTTCTGATGAAATAATAATAATGGCTTCAATAGTTGAAGAAGAGGCAAAAATTGATAGTGAAAGGCCTATAATTTCAAAGGTGTTTTATAACAGGCTCAATAAAAACATGAAGCTTGAATCCTGTGCAACGGTACAATATGCTTTAGGAACTCATAAAAGTACCTTGTATTATAAAGATCTTCAAGTGGAATCTCCTTATAATACTTATAAATATTCAGGACTTCCTAAAGGTCCTATCTGCAGCCCTGGCAAAAGGTCGATTGAGGCTGCACTAAAACCTGCAAATGCTGATTATATCTATTTTGTCTCAAAGGGAGACGGGAGTCATTACTTTACAAATAATTATAACGAATTTCTAAAATATAAAAATATGCTTAAAACAACTAAGAATTAAAACAAAACTTTTTGTAAAAGATATTTAATACATGGAAGATAGCAAAGCTATTCCATGTATTAATTTTGTATTCGGAGGATAAAATGAGCAATATTGCACATGATTATATTGAAGAATATATAAGAGGGCTTATACCCCAAAAAAGCGGTCATATAAAGATGATGGAAGATTATGCTAAGGAAAATGATGTTCCAATAATTCATCCTGAGGTTGCACAATTTTTAAGAGTGCTTATAAAATCACATAACGTAAAAAGAATTCTTGAAGTAGGCACAGCTATAGGTTATTCGGCACTTATTATGGCACAAGCCTGCGGTGAAGGATGTGAAGTTGTTTCTATAGAAAGAGACGATGAAATGTATAATAAGGCAATTGAAAATATAAAAACGCTGAAAATGGAGGATAATGTTAAAGTCCTTAAAGGAGATGCTCTTGAAGTTTTACAGGATATTGAAGGGGAATTCGATTTGATTTTTTTAGATGCTGCAAAGGGGCACTACGATAAATTTCTTCCATTATGCTTAAAACATTTAAAAATAAAGGGGCTTTTAGTGTGCGATAATGTTCTTTTCAGGGGAATGATTGCAACTAATAAGCTTCTTATAAGAAGAAAAATTACTATCGTAAAGAGGATGAGAAAATATTTATCTCACATATCTAATATGCCAGAGCTTGAAACCGTAGTTCTCCCAATTGGAGATGGAATCGCCCTATGCTGCAAGTTGGAGGTTGACAACAGTTAATAAAAAATTATAAGAAGTTATAATTTAATATGGAGTTGACTCAAGATGATTAAAACCTATAAAGTAATGCTTTTACCTAATAATAAGCAAAAGACAAAACTGTTTGAATGTGCAGGCGTTGCAAGGTGGGCATATAACTGGGCTTTAGAACAGCAGCAGATTAATTATAAAAACGGTGGCAAATTCTTAGATGACAAGGTATTGAGAAAAAGATTAACAGAACTTAAACAGGAAGAAAAATATAAATGGCTTAATGACTATTCAAACAACATAACAAAGCAAGCAATAAAAGATGCTTGCATTGCATATAAAAATTTCTTTGAAGGTCGTGCTAAATTCCCCAAGTTTAAATCTAAGAAAAAAAGTAAACAAAGTTGTTATCAAGATACAGACAAAGTTGTTATAACAGATACTCATATAAAATTAGAGAAATTAACTACATCCAGAAAGAAAAACAAACAAAAGTTGAATTGGGTTAAATTGGGTGAAACAGGAAGAATACCGATAGGTAAAAATATAAAATACTCTAATCCACGCATAACTTTTGATGGACTTAATTGGTGGTTATCAATAGGAGTAGAAGAAAATTCAAAGCAAGATAACATTCAATGTTCAGAAGGTATAGGAATAGACTTAGGAGTAAAGGATTTAGCTATAGTTAGTACAGGACAGAAGTTTAAGAATATAAACAAGTCAAGCAAATTAAAGAAACTTGAAAAGAGGCTTAAAAGACTGCAAAGGAAACTATCTAAAAAATATGAACTAAATAAAATTCAAACAGAAGGAGGTGGATACCGTTACAGAAAGACTAAAAACATTAAAAAGTTAGAGCTTCTTGTTTTAAAGACACAAAGAAGGCTTAAAAATATAAGGCACGATTATATTCATAAGATAACTGCATCTTTGGTGAGAACCAAACCAGAGTATGTAGTAATGGAAAGCTTAAATACTTGTGGAATGTTAAAAAATAGAAAGTTATCAAAGTCAGTACAAGAACAAGCTTTCTACGAGTTTAAAAGGCAGATGGAATATAAATGTGAATTAAGTGGAATTAAGTTTATACTTGCAGACAGATTTTACCCTTCAAGCAAAACTTGCAGTAGATGTGGCAGTGTAAAGGATAATCTATCATTATCAGAAAGAGTTTTTGTATGTGATAAATGTGGATATGTGATAGACAGAGACTTAAATGCAAGTATAAATCTTAAAAACTACGGCAAATCAATAGCATAGCATAAAACGTTAGCTATTGATATGTACCCATACGTTAGTGGGGAATTTAAGCCTTTGGAGTGTCAAACAAACATGAGTAGGTTTATCCGAAAGTGGACACGATGAACAAGGAAGGAAACATAAACTTTATAAAGTTTTATAAGTTTTTTGTAACGGAGGTATATAATGAGTAAAATAGAGCTTTTAGCTCCTGCAGGTAATCTTGAAAAATTAAAGACTGCTGTTATATATGGTGCTGATGCTGTATATATAGGTGGAGAGGCCTACAGCCTTAGAGCTATGGCTGACAACTTTGACAGAAAAACTATGATTGAAGCTCTTAAATTTGCCCATGACAGGGGAGTTAAAGTTTATGTAACTTTAAATATTTTCCCTCATAATGATGATTTAAAAGGAATGCCTGAGTATATTAAATACCTTAGAGATATAGGGGTTGATGCAGTAATAATATCTGACTTAGGAGTATTTTCTATAGTTA
Organism: Caloramator quimbayensis; assembly: GCF_900167605.1. Lineage (GTDB taxonomy): Bacteria > Bacillota > Clostridia > Clostridiales > Caloramatoraceae > Caloramator_B > Caloramator_B quimbayensis. Next base: position 106,245 of record NZ_FUYH01000004.1, read on the forward strand.
AGGAAGTTGCACCAGAACTTGAAATACACATAAGCACTCAGGCAAACAATGTGAATTATAAAACTGCAGAATTTTGGTATAAGCTTGGAGCAAAAAGGGTTGTACTTGCAAGGGAGATGTCTTTGAAGGAAATAAAGCAGATGAGGGAAAAAGTACCAATGGATTTAGAGCTTGAGGCTTTTGTTCATGGTGCTATGTGCATATCCTACTCTGGAAGATGCCTGCTTTCAAATTATATGACAGGAAGAGATGCAAATAGAGGAATGTGCGCTCATCCCTGCAGATATAAATATTATCTCGTGGAGGAAAAAAGACCGGGAGAATATTTTCCTGTATTTGAAGATGAGAGAGGAACATATATTATGAACTCTCAGGATTTATGTATGATACAGCATATACCAGAGATAGTAGAGAGTGGGATTTATAGCTTAAAGATAGAAGGAAGAATGAAAAGTTCATATTATGTTGCAACAGTTACAAAAGCTTATAGGCAGGCAATAGATGCTTATCTTAGGGATAAGCAAAATTATGAATTTAACCCCAAATGGCTTGAAGAAGTTTCAAAGGCGAGCCATAGAGAATTCTCAACAGGATTTTATTTTGGGAAACCTAAAAAACAGATATTTAGTACATCTTCATATATAAGAACTCATGATATTGCAGGAATAGTTTTAGATTATGATGAATCGTCAAATATTGCAGTTGTTGAGCAGAGAAACAGGATATTTAAAGGCGATGAAGTTGAAATTTTAACTCCAAAGGGTGATAATTTCAGCATAAAACTAAATGTTATTTGGGATGAAGAAGGAAATGAAATAGAAGCTACTCCTCATCCTCAGATGATATATAAAATAAAATCAGAAGTACCACTGAAGCCATTTGATATGCTTGTAAAAGAAAAGGGGGATATGAATGAGTAAACCTATACTTATTGGAATTACAGGGGGAACGGGTTCTGGAAAGAGTACAGTAGCTCAGGAAATTTATAAAGGACTTCCTGAGGAACAGATATGCATTATTGAGCAGGATTCCTATTATAAGGATCAAAGCCATTTGTCCTTTGAAGAAAGAGTAAAAACGAATTATGATCATCCTGATGCCTTCGATACTGAACTTTTATTAAGCCATTTAAAACAGCTTAGCGATGGAAAGTCTATAGACAAGCCAATTTATGATTTTGGAATACACAACAGAGTAAAAGAAACTATAAAGGTCGAACCTAAGGATATTATAATACTTGAAGGAATTTTAATACTTGCTGAGCCTGAAATAAGAAAGATGCTTGACATAAAGATATTTGTTGATACTGATGCTGATGTGAGAATAGTAAGGAGAATACAAAGGGATATAAAGGAAAGAAAAAGAACTTTAGATTCAGTGATTGACCAGTATATAAGTATTGTAAGACCTATGCATCTCCAGTTTGTTGAACCAACAAAAAGATATGCAGATATTATTATCCCAGAGGGAGGATATAATAAAGTAGCTATTGACATTATGATAGCAAAGGTTAAAGAGATAGCTGCTTCAAAGCAGAATAAAAATTAATTTTGGAATATATTTATTTTTGTACCAAAATATGATAAAATAATATTACAACTCAAAATCTTTTAAAATATAAACATATCCAAAACCTTCAGGTAGCTGTAGAAGTTACATAGAAATTCTACCGGGGGTGAAAATTTGTTGTTGGATATGTTTTTTAATCTCTGCAGCTGCAATGTTCCATTTATAGGTTATGTAGCAGGAAGCAGCTCTTTTCCCTATCCACTTACTGAAGAAGAAGAAAGAAAGCTGTTTTTCTTATATAAATCTGGCGATGAAAGCGCTAAAAATGAGCTTATAACAAGGAACTTGAGACTTGTTGCCCATATTATTAAAAAGTTCAGTCCTCAAGGCAGGGATGCTGACGATTTGATATCTATAGGTACCGTAGGACTTATTAAAGCTATTGAAAGCTTTGATTACAATAAGGGCAACAGACTTGCAACCTATGCTGCAAAATGTATTGAAAACGAAATATTAATGTATGTTAGAGCTAACAAAAAAATAAAGTCAGAAGTTTATCTTCAAGATCCTATTGGAGTTGATAAGGAAGGCAATGAAATATGCCTTATGGATGTACTTGGAACAGACAGCGATGCGGTGCTTGATGAGGTTGAGAATAAAGTATCTATAAAAAAATTATATAACCTCATAGAAAAGATTCTTGAAGGTAAAGAGAAACTTATCATACAGTTGAGGTATGGGCTTACAGGCGAACCTCAGACTCAAAGGGAGATTGCAGCACTTCTTGGAATATCAAGATCATATGTATCGAGGATAGAGAAAAAGGCATTAAAAAAACTTGCAAAAGAGATGAAATGTTAGATTTGAAACTATAAATTAGTTTTATTTTAATAATTTTGTAAAGGATTTGAAGCAGAAATTCTGCTTCTTTTTTATTAACGATAAATTGATGTATGTGTTGGAAATGATGTTTAATTTATGTATAATATAATAATGTAAGAAGATTTATAGAAAAGTAAGTCGAGGGAATCATGAAAAAAAGATATTTACCTGATTATTATTTCAAAAGTATTTATACAATTGATTTTAAAAAACTGAAAAGTAAAGGTATAAAGAATCTTATAATAGATATCGACAATACCTTAATGCCTTGGGGATGCAGAATAGCCGATGAAAAAGTTAAAAATTTAATAAAAAGCTTAAGAGATGATGGATTCAATATATGCTTACTGTCAAACAGCTCAAAGCACAGGGTTAAATTATTTAAGGATAATATGGATGTTGAATTTTATTCCTTTGGAATTAAGCCTATGAAAATAATGTTTAAAGGTGCTATGAAAAAACTTATGGGCTCCCCAAAGGATACATGTGTTATTGGAGATCAGATATTCACTGATATTTTAGGTGGAAACAGGTGCTGCATTTATACTATTCTTGTTGATCCTATTTCGAATAATGAATTTATAACAACTAAGCTTTTAAGGAAAATCGAAGGAAGTATAAAATCAAAATTAGAATATCAAAAGGAGAATGTAGAGAGTGAAGGATAATCTGTATGGATTGCTTGGATATAAATTAACTCACAGCATTTCCCCCGTTATACATGAGGAAATACTAAAAAGACTTAATATAGATGGAAGATATGAATTGTTTGAGATTGAAGAGTATAAATTAGAGGATAGTATTAAAAGATTTAAAACTTCTTCAATTAGGGGGTTAAATGTAACTGTACCATATAAAATTACTGCATTAAAGTATATTGATGAATTGAGCGAAGAAGTAAAAAATATTGGTTCTATAAACACTATATTATTTGAAAATGGTAAAACAAAAGGTTTTAATACGGATTACTACGGATTCAGCCTGATGCTTGACAAATATGATTTGAATATAAAAGGCAAAAAAGCTTTAATTTTAGGAACAGGAGGCGCTGCAAGGGCAGTTGTTTTTTCTCTTTTAAATAAAGGAATAGATAAAATTTATATAGCAAGCAGAAACGCATATAAAGCCAAAACAGGGAAATGGCCTCCTATAGCAGAAATCCTTTCATATGATTATTTAAAGGGTTTAAAAAATATGGATTACATTATAAACTGTACACCTGTTGGTATGTTTCCTAATATTGATTCTTCTCCTGCTGACAGGGAGATAATTAAAAATTTTTCAGCTGCTATCGATTTAATTTATAACCCTTATAAAACTCTTTTTTTAAAAGATGCAGAAGAACTTGGATTAAAAGCATTTAATGGGCTTTATATGCTTGTAGCTCAGGCGGTTATTTCCCAAGAAATATGGAATAATATAGCAATTGACAAAAATCAAATTGATATTATATTTGAATTAATTAAAGAAAAAATATATCTTTAAACTATAAAATTTAAAAGCTTGGGTGATAATCTATGAGCAATATTGAAAGCTCAAATGCTGATATGAATTTAGTGGATATAAAAAATATATCTGCAGTAAAAATTGTTGATAATATTATAATTGAGGCAGTAAAAAGAAAATCAAGCGATATACATATAGAGCCCTTTGAAAAATACGTGAAAATCAGGTTTAGAATAGATGGACACCTTTACGAATATAAAAGATTTCCCTTTGAAATATATGAATCTTTAGCTCTTAGAATAAAAGTAATTGCAAATATAGATATAGCAGAGAAGAGATTACCTAAAGATGGAAGAATAATAGAAAAGATAGATGATAATGAATTTGACTTTAGAGTATCAACCCTGCCGAGCATTTTCGGAGAAAAAATAGTAATAAGAATATTAAATAGAAACAATGTTATTATAGATAAAGGACAGCTTGGATTAAAAAAGACTGAAATAAAGATAATCGATAAGATTTTAAGAAGCAGTAATGGGATGCTTTTTATAACTGGACCTACAGGAAGCGGAAAAACAACTACTCTTTATACTCTAATTAAAGAAATTAATTTAGACGATAAAAATATTGTTACAGTAGAAGACCCCGTTGAATATATGATAGATGGAGTTAATCAAGTAAATATAAATGTAAAGTCAGGATTAACATTTACAAGCATATTAAGAGCTATACTCAGGCAGGATCCTGATGTTATTATGATTGGAGAGATAAGAGACTCTGAAACTGCTGAAATTGCTGTAAGGGCAGCTATTACGGGACACCTTGTTTTAAGCACACTTCATACCTATAATTGTGTATCAACAATAATTAGGCTGATAGATATGGGTATAGAGCCCTATCTTATTGCAGCTTCGATATCAGGAATAGTTTCTCAAAGGCTTGTAAGGAAAATATGCCCCTATTGCCAAGAAGAATATGAAGCAGGGAATTATGAAAAATATATGTTAGGAATAGAAATGAATGAGAAAGCGAAGCTGTATAGAGGAAGAGGATGTGCTAAATGTAATTATACAGGATACAAAGACAGAACAGGTGTTTTTGAAGTTTTAGAAATATCAAATGAAATAAGAGAAGCTATTATTACATGTAAAAACATAAACGATTTAAAAAAATTGTGCGTTGACAGAGGGATGGTAACTCTTGAAAATTCATGCAAAGATATGGTTTTGCATGGTTTAACTACTATAGATGAATATTTAAGAATAGTTAATAAGGAAGAGTAGAGGAGGTCAAAAATGATACCATTTGAAGAATTGCTTTATAAAGCAGTAGAACTTAATGCTTCAGATTTACATATCACGGTTGGAATACCGCCTACTATGAGAATAAATGGAAGCTTGATGCCCTATGGAAATGAAAAATTATCTCCAAAGGATACAGAGGAGTATACAAAATGTATTCTTAATAAAGAACAATATGAAAAATATTTATCAGAAGGCGAGATGGATCTTTCATATTCTATTCAAGGGAAAGGGAGATTCAGGGTAAATATTTTCAGGCAAAGAGGAAGCGATGCAATGGCTCTTAGAACTGTAGCGCTTCAAATGCCTACATTAGAAAAACTTGAAATGCCTCAGGTAGTCAAAAGCCTGTGCAAAAAAAATAGAGGTTTAATACTTGTTACTGGGCCTACAGGGAGTGGAAAGTCTACTACTCTTGCAGCTATGATAAATGAGATAAACAATACAACAAATGGCCATATAATAACTCTTGAAGATCCAATAGAGTATTTGCATAAACATAAGAAAAGTATTGTAAACCAACGAGAAATAGGCCATGATACTATGAGCTATTCTGCTGCCTTAAGAGCAGCATTAAGAGAAGATCCAGATGTTATTCTCGTTGGGGAAATGAGGGACCTTGAAACAATTTCTATTGCTATAACTGCTGCTGAAACAGGACACCTTGTAATGTCAACTCTTCATACTATAGGAGCTTCAAAGACAATAGATAGAATTGTTGATGTATTTCCACCTCATCAGCAGCAGCAAATTAAAGTTCAGCTGTCTTCAGTGCTTGAGGGTATTATATCACAGCAGCTGATTCCTAAAGCAAACGGACAGGGAAGAACATGTGCCTTCGAGATTATGGTTGCAACACCTGCTATTAGGAATCTTATAAGGGAAGGGAAAACACATCAAATAGATTCTGCAGTTCAAACTGGAGGAAAGTATGGCATGAAAACCATGGATATGTCTTTAGTCGAACTTTATAAAAAAGGCATAATTACCTACGATGATGCTATTACCTATTGTGTAGATAAGGATATTATGGAAAGGCTAATTAACTTTTAAGAAGGTGTAGTTTATGCCTGTTTATAAATACAGAGCAAAAAGTATAAACGGGGATACGATAAGCGGGGAAGTAATTGCAGAGGATGAAAAGAGTGCAATAGGGATAATCAGGGAATATGGCTATTATCCCTGCTTTATTAAAAACTGCAGTAAAAATATATCTGATTTTTTTACTCCTGCTAAAATAAACAATAAAGAACTTTTTATGCTCTGCAGGCAGATTTATTTATTTAACAGTTCTGGTGTTAATATAATACAAGCCTTTCAAATCATTAAAGAGGGTATGAGTTCAAAATTATATAAAGATTATTTTGAAGATGTAATTAAAAATATTAAAAGAGGCATGAGCATATCAAGTGCACTATGTATAAACCAAAAGGTACCTGATATTTTAATTAAAATGATTAAAGTTGGAGAAAACTGTGGAAAACTTGATGAAATTATGGAGTCAATGGCTGAATATTTTGAGTGGAAATATAAATCAGAACAAAAGCTAAGACAAATATTGATATATCCAATTTTTGTAGCAGTTTTTGCATTTATAGTGATAAATATACTGTTGTTTAAGGTTATACCCTCTTTTATAACTATATTTAACCAATTTAATATAAAAGATTTTCCTTTAACTACAAGAATTATTATTTATTTTAGCAGTTTTATAAGAGATAAGCAGATTACATTAATAATATTTTTTGTAGTTTTGTCTGTTATAGTAAAAATGTTTTTAAATAGCAAAAATTTAAATTTAATAAAATTTATGTTACCCTTTTATAATAAAATATACAGCAGCATAATATGGCTGAACTTTGTAAGAGCTTTTTCAATGCTTGTTTCAAGCGGTATATCTATAATAGAGAGCATAGATATATGTATTGAAACTATAGATGATAATATTATAAAAAGACATCTTACAAAAGCACTTGATATAATAAAAGAAGGAAGCAGCATTTCCTATGCCCTCGCATCTCAAAAAATAGTCCCTCAGAACATAATAAAGCTTATTAAAATAGGCGAGGAATCAGGAAATCTCGATATAATGCTTAAAAAATGCTTTGAAATATATGAAATTGAAGTGGAAAATCAATCTGAAAGGGTTATATCGATTATTGAACCTCTTGTTATAGCTTTTTTATCGGTCGTTGTTGGATTTATAGTTATATCTATTATTATGCCTATTTTTCAGATTTACGATGTAATTGGATAAATGTGAATTAAAAAGTTAAAAATGGAAATAATAAGGGTAGGAGGCGATAGTTTGTATGAAGATTAAACGAAAAGGCTTCACCCTTATTGAAGTATTATCTGTTATAGCAATTTTAGGTATTATTATGTCTATTGTTGTACCTCGAATTGGAAATTACAACAAAAGCGCAAAAAAAGCTATGTTTTTATCTGACGCTAAAACAATAATGACGGCTATAGAACTTTATAATGTAGAGGCAGAAGATTTAATTTATGATAGTGATACTATCGATGAAGTTAAAGCAAAGCTTTTACCAGAAGGAGACGAAAGTAAAAAATACTTAAACAATTGGCCTTCGGAGTTTCCAAGGGGTGTAGAAACCGTAGGGGATTTAAAAGGATTTATTCAGGATCCTAATAAAACTGCCTATTATGAAAGAAATACTCAGAGCAATTAAAATAATGATGGTTTTAAAATTTATTTTAAATAAAATATTTTTTTAAGGGAGATAGGGAGTAAAAATGAATACTATACTTGTTATAATCTATGGGATTGTTATTGGAAGTTTTTTAAACGTATGCATATACAGAATACCTAATAATGAGTCCATTTCTTATCCGCCGTCCCATTGTACAAATTGCGGAAATAGAATAAAATGGTATGATTTAATTCCAGTTTTAAGTTATGCTGCATTAAAGGGAAGATGCAGATTCTGCAATACAAAAATCTCTGCTGAATACCCTTTAATAGAAATATTTACGGCTTTAGTTTTTGCTAATTTATATCATAAATATGGAATAACCTTTGAGTTTTTTAAATATGCAGTTTTTGTTGCGATTTTAATAGTGATTGGTATGATAGATTTAAAAACTACTGATGTATATTTTAGCACAATTGTATCAGGACTGATTACAGGTGCTTTATTTGCATCATATGAACTATATCGCTATGGAGTAATATTAAATTATTTTCTTGGCGCAGCCTTTGCGGCAGGAATAATAGCTGTAATTATATTGCTTACAAAGGGTATGGGATGGGGAGATGCAGAAATATGCCTCGTATGCGGGCTTTATCTTGGATTTAAATTGTCAATAGTTATGCTCTTTTTAACCTTTATAATAGGAGCGATTGCAGGAATAGTATTAATCCTTACAAAAATAAAATCAAGAAAGGATTTTATTCCCTTTGGGCCTTTTATTTCATTAGCTTCAATTATTACTGTATTCTGGGGAGAAAATATAATAGCCTGGTATTTTAAAAGCCTGATGTTATAATTGGGCTTTTATTTTTTATCTAAGTATAAAAATATACCTTTATGGGTATTAATTATAGATGGCTGCTGGAGGTAAATTTTATGTATATTAAAAAAGGATTTACTCTTATAGAAACACTTTTTATTTTATTTATAATAATAATGATAAGCTTAATGTGCTCTTTAAGGGCTGAATCATATATTAAAAAAGACAGGCTAAGTATTTCCTGCGAGGAACTTGTAAACGATCTTAGATATGCTAAGATGACGGCAGTTTGCAAAAATAAATCTACTGTAAGAGTATTATTTTTAAAGGATAATGGGAAGGGGGAATATAGTGAATATATTATTTACAGCGCTTCTAACATTGAAGAGCCGTCAATGGTAATAAAACAAGTAAAACTTCCCCCTAATGTTTTTATCAGCAGGGGAAAAAGCACCTTTAGCCAGGGAGATTCTGAAAACAGATTGATTTTTTACTCTAAAGGGAATGTAAAACCTGCTTGCAGAATTGTTTTAATAGATAAAGAAACAGGAAGGGAAGAGGAAATAACCCTGACAATAGGGTATACAAGGATAATGAGGGTGAAAAGATGAGAAAAGGCTTTATGTTGATTGAAACAGTTATTATATCCTCTGTAATTTCTATTATACTTATTTGTGTGACCAATCTTCACATAAGAGCTATTGAAATAAATAGAATTACGAAGGAAAGAGATGAAGCTTTTAATATAGCAAGGTCTGTTTGTGAAATATATAAAGGCAGAAATGTAGTGATTCCCAATGATTATACTGCTTTTTATGTTAATGATGTTTATGAAACCTACGAAGAATTTTTAAACTCCCCGATGGAGGGTGTATCAAATAATGATTTAGACTTTTTTATAGATAAAAACTATAAAAAAAAAGATACGGTATAATTTTAAAAAAGATTGAGGAAAGTGGTTTCTCAGGAATAAAAGTATATGTTTTTTCTATGAATAGAAAGGAGAGGCTTATTTCTCTTATGATATTAAAATAGTTTAAAGTGGTGGATTATGAAAAATAAGGGCTTTACTTTGATAGAAGTGTTATTGATGATAATAGTTTTATCATCAATAACAGTATATGTTATGAATTTTTTGTTTCACTATAATAACTTTGTTTGGAAAATTGAAGATAATGTTGATATACAGGAAAACATGAAAATAGCTATGGATTTTCTTTATGATAGTATTGTAAAAGCTGGTTCTATAAACATAGAAAATAATTCTATTTATATAGATGGCAAAAAATTTTACATTAAAAACAATATATTAAGATATGACACTGATTCTCAACAAATAGCATCAGGAATTACAAAAATTGAGATAATAAAGATTTCTGATAATCAAAATCTATACTTTATAAAAATATATTCTAATAATAAAATTGAAACAACATATGTATTAAACAGAAGTGATGTATATGATTAAAAAAGGATTTGCAGCTATTTATATAATAATACTTCTAATACCGGTGATGCTTTTTTCTTTTAAGATGATAGATTTAACTGTTATAGATTATAAAATAGGTTCAAATATTTATATAAAGCAGCAGGCTTTATATAATGCTGAAGCAGGAATAGAATTTGCTTATAAAACTCTGCAGGAATATAATTACCCTAAATCCTTTAATAAAACCTATTATATAAACATAGATGAAAATAATGTTGAAATTTTAGATAGAAAAGCTTATTGGGAATCCATGGCGGTTGTAAAAATTTCATCAAAAACTCAAAACAGCATTATAGAATATTTAGTAGATTCAACAGGAAGCTATAAGGGTTTTAATTATAATATCAGTAAAACAGTTAAACATATTGAATAAATTGGAGGGCATTATGCTTTCGATGGATATTATTTCTATTTGTTTTAATTTTGACTCGATTGATGTTATGTATGCTAAAAAAACAATTTTTTTCTTAAATATAGTAGAGGCTTTTAAAATTAAATCATTACATTATGATATAACAAAAATCGATATTTCTAATATTGTTAAAGAGTATATTGCTGAAAAGAAAATAAATCCAATAGCTATTAGATGGGTATTAAGGGATGAGGATTTATTTAAAAAATATATTGTAATTCCTTATATGAATAAAAAGTATATAGAAAAAAACGTTCACTATGAAATAGAAAAAGAATTATGCAGGTATTTTAAGTATTATAATATTTATTTTAAAATTATAAACTCTTTTTATGAAAACCATAGCAAAAAACTTAATATTAAAGCTTTTGCAGTTCCCAAAAGTATAGTTGATTTTTGCGTTGATGTCTCTAAGGATTTAGGAGTTAAAACTGATATAATTGAGCCAAAAGAAGAAAGCAGGGAGAGAACATTAAAAAATATAAAAAGAAATAAAAGTGATACAATCTTCAAAAATAATATATTTGTTAAAGAAAGCTGCAATATCGATATACTCGAATTTGCGAGCAATATTGGAATACTTTTAAGATGATACTACAGGCCTTTGGAGGTTTTTATGAAAAATGTTAATTTTATAGATGGAATCGTTATAGAAAAAAGGGATTTCAGCTATGACAGTAGAAAAAAAACAATTCTTTTATTGATTTCGGCTGTAATACTTTTAATAATGTTATATGTTCCATATATTGAATATAAAAATTTGCAGAATAAAAAAGAAGAAATTGAAAAAACATACAAAACTTCTTTAAATGATTATAATGAAAACATGTTTAATTTTTATAATGATATATTAAACAATCTTAAAAACAAAAAAATATATTCATACAATTTTGTTTATGGAATTTATAAGTGCACGCCAAAGGATTTGAACATAAATTCAGTTGAATATAATAAAAAGTCTGTTTTAATTGAGGGTGAAACTAAGGATTACAGCTTAATAGAATATTTTATAAATGAGCTTGAAAACAATTTTAAAAACCAATCTGTACGGCCTTTAAGAATAGATTGGGAAAGCATTGAGAATACATATAAGTTTTATATAAATATTAATTTAAAAAGGTGAAAAAATGAAGAATTTGAGTAAAAGAGAAAAGTTTCTGCTTTTTACAGCGATAGCTTTTATGATATTATATTTATATTATGCTTATTATCTTTTATTTTTTTTGAATAAAATAAGAGACTTAAATATGAAAATCAAAGAAATAGAAAATAATAAATATAAATATAAATCTGAGGAATCAATAAAACTTTATACTGGTATTCCAAAGTCAGAGGAAAGTTTTAAAGCAATAAGCGATATAAAAAGTTTTTCTGATTCCTTTAACTTATCTTTGATTAGAATCGATTTTAAAACGCCTTATGAGGTAAAAGATATAAGATATAGCAGCATAAAGCAAATGAAGCTTTATGCTGTTCCTGTTGAGGTTATTTTAAATGGAGGCTATGAAAACATCTGCAATTTTATAAAGAGCTTTGAAGAAAATAAAAGGATATGCGAAATAGATAGTGTACAATTTAAAAAATCAGATGTGAGTTTTAGCGCATATATTAATATATTATATTATTTTTTAACTAATGATGGTGAGGTTGAGAGGGGTAATGGCACACAATATGAAAGTATTAAATATGAATAAAAATTATCAGATTGCATTAATAGGTATGCCAGGAAGCGGGAAAACAACTGTAGGAAGAAGGCTTTCATCTATACTTGATGTACCATTTTTTGATGTGGACGAATTTATACGGAATAAAACTAAGAAAACAATCGATGAACTTTTTTTAAAAGGAGAAGAATACTTTAGAGATATTGAAACCGATGCTTTAAGAGAAATATCAAAAATCTCTCCCTGCGTAATTTCTACAGGAGGGGGAGCAGTTACAAGATATGAAAATATGGAATTGCTGTCAAAAGCTATAATTATATATTTATATAGACCTCTTCAAAACATAATTAAAGACATAGACTGTTCTTTAAGACCTCTTTTGAAAAATAATCCTGACAGGGTATTTGAATTATATAATGAGAGAAAGAATTTATATGAAAAATACTGCAATTTTAAAGTTATTAACGATAAAACTATAGATAATGCTGTAGAAAATATCATAGAAAAAGTATTAAAAATTCTATAGAGATAGAATTTTATAGGTAATTTAATTATAGTTTGCATTATATCTACAAATTTGCTAAAATACTATTGTTATGTATATATACTATGCTATAATCAAAATTTATTATTTTAGTGTATGAAAGATGTAAGCCTTTTTAAGGAGGTGCAGTAAATGATTGAAAAGAGAATAGCAAGGTTTAGACAGCAGTTCGAAACATTAGGTATAGATGCAGCGCTTATAATAAGCGATGTTAACAGAAATTATCTTACAGGTTTTACTGGAGATGAGAGCTTTGCTATAATAACAAAGAATAAGGCCTTTTTTATTACTGATTCGAGGTATACGGAGCAGGCAAAAAAACAAGTAAAAAACTTTGAAATAATAGAATATAAGCCTCCTTCAGTACAGGAATATATTAAGAAAATAGTTTTAGATAATGAAATAAAAAGAATAGGATTTGAAGAAGATAGAATAAGCTTTTCAGAATATGAGAAATATAAAGAAACTCTTGAAGGAATAGAGTTAATAAAATTAAACGGTGCAGTTGAAAATCTCAGAATAATAAAGGATGAAGAGGAAATAGAACTTATTTCAAAGGCTGCACAGATTGCAGATGATGCATTTTTACATATTCTCAATTTTATAAAACCTAATATGACGGAAAAGGATGTTGCTCTCGAACTTGAATTTTTTATGAGACAAAAGGGTGCATCAAAGCTTTCTTTTGATTCTATAGTAGCATCTGGTAATAGGTCATCCCTTCCTCATGGAGTTGCATCGGATAAAGTTATTGAAAAGGGAGATTTTTTAACCCTCGACTTTGGGTGCATCTATGAGGGGTATTGTTCAGATATGACAAGGACAATCGTTATAGGAAAAGCTGATGATAAGCAGAAAGAAATATATAACATAGTTCTTGAAGCGAATAAAGAAGCACTTGAAGCGATTAAACCTAAGATGGCTTGCTGTGAAATAGATAAAATTGCAAGGGATATAATTTCAAATAAAGGTTATGGTGATAGATTCGGTCATGGTTTAGGCCATGGAGTTGGAAGAGAAATTCATGAACAGCCAAGGCTCAGCGCTTTTAGTAAGGCTGTTTTAGAAAAAGGTATGGTAGTAACTGATGAACCGGGAATATACATTCCTGAATATGGAGGAGTAAGGATAGAAGATTTAGTGCTTGTAACAGAAGATGGATATAAAGTTTTATCCAAATCTTCAAAGGAGTTAATAGAACTATAATTTTTTAAGAAAAAATCAATAATTTATAATAATTAAGTTTAAAATATTAATATATAGCAAATAATATCTAATGGAGGGATAATGTTCATGATTTCAGCAGGAGATTTTAGAAAAGGTGTAACTTTTGAATTGGATGGACAAGTTTACACAATAGTTGATTTTATGCATGTAAAACCTGGAAAGGGAGCTGCCTTTGTAAGAACAAAACTTAAAAATGTTGTTACAGGAGCAGTTGTTGAAAAAACTTTCAGCCCAACAGAAAAGTTCCCAGAAGCTATAATTGAAAGAAAGGAAATGCAGTATCTTTATAACGATGGAACTTTATACTATTTCATGGATATGGATACCTATGATCAGGTTCCTTTAAACCATGAAAAGGTTGAGGATGCTATAAAGTACCTTAAGGAAAATATGTTTGCAATAATAAAATTCTATAAAGGAGAAGCATTCTCTGTTGAAGCACCAAACTTCGTTGAACTTACAGTAACTGAGACAGAACCTGGTTTTAGAGGAGATACAGCTACTAACGTTATGAAGCCTGCTACTGTAGAAACAGGAGCAACATTTATGGTGCCTTTATTTGTAAACACTGGAGACGTTATAAGAATAGACACAAGAACAGGAGAATATATGTCACGTGTATAATGCATACTAATATTGATTGATAGCAGTTGTTTTCAGTATTAGTTATCTGCTGTTAATCAATATTATTTTATTTAAGGAGGCGTTACGATGGAAAACGTTAAAGAAAAGGTAGCATACTTAAAAGGATTAATGGAAGGACTTGAACTCGATAACAGCAGCAAAGAAGGAAAACTTTTTAAGGCTATTATAGAAACGATGGATGAAATGGCAGAGGCAATAGAAATACTTGAAGAAAATCAGAACGAACTTGATGAATACGTTGATACAATGGATCAAGATTTGGCAAGACTTGAGGACGATATATATGAAGATGAAGACGAGGATTATGACTATGAAGATGATGATGACGGATATATAGAAGTTGAATGTCCTAACTGCCATGAAACAGTTTACCTTGATGAAGAAATGTTCGAAGATGACGAAGATGAAGAAATAATATGTCCAAACTGCAATGAACCAATACATTTTGGATGTTGCTGTGATGACGAAAATTGCAATTGCAAAGATGAATAAGTCTTTAACTTCCCGAAAAACCGGGAAGTTTTTTTTATTTAATTTTATAATATTTTGTTATAAATTTTATGGACTCATAATAAACATTATATTAAGAAAGGGGGACATGTCCATGACGGATGACAAAAGTATTTTAGAAACACTAAAAAGAGAAATACTGCCTCTTTTATCTCAGAGAGTGTCATTGATGATAGAAAGACTAAGCATTAATGACATGAGTGGAATTGAAGAAATTAGAATGAGAGCAGATAAACCGCTTATGATATTTAAGGGTGGTGAAGATTTTTTTTTAGGTGAGCAGGGCCTACAAAAACATAACATTAAATCTTTTATAGTAGAAAGAAATGATATTGAAAGAACGCTTCAGCTTATGAGCGATTTTTCTATATATGCAGTTGAGGAAGATTTAAAACAGGGTTTTTTAACATTAAAAGGCGGTCATAGAGTTGGAATAGTGGGAAGGATTGTGCTTGAAGAAAACAGAATAAAAACGGTAAAGAACATATCAAGTTTGAATATAAGAGTTGCAAGAGAAGTTAAAGGATGTGGAATTTCTGCCGTAAAAGAGCTCTACTGTGATGGCGTAAAGCATACCCTTATAGTTTCTCCACCAGGGTGCGGAAAGACTACTCTTTTAAGGGATATAATTAGGATTTTAAGCTGTGGATGTTCAGATATAAATTTAAGAGGATATAAGGTTGGTATTGTAGACGAAAGATCAGAGATTGCTGGGTGCTATCTTGGAATACCTCAAAAGGATGTGGGCATTAGGACAGACGTTATAGATGCATGCCCTAAAGTACAGGGTATTTTTATGCTTTTAAGATCTATGTCTCCTGAAATAATAGCAGTTGATGAAATAGGAAGCTTAAAGGATGCTCAAGCTATTGAAGAAGCTATAAATTCAGGAGTTAAAGTAATTGCAACTGTTCATGGAAAAGATATGGATGAAGTTTTAAAAAGACCAGGTATAAAAAGTCTTATGGAGAATGAGGCCTTTGAAAGGGTAGTTATATTGAGCAGAAAAAGGGGGCCAGGAACGATTGATAAGATAATAAAGTTTTAAGAGCTTAAGAAAAAGGAGGGTTTTTATGCTGAAAATTTTAGGAAGCATAATTGTTGTTGCATCAACTTCTGTTATTGGTTTTTTGTATGCGATGATATTTACTGAAAGGGTAAGGCAGATTAGGGATATGCAGTATGCTCTTAATATTCTTGAATCAGAAGTGGTTTTCAAATCAACACCTGTAGCAGATGCGTTTTACTTTGTTTCACTGAATTGTACTGAAACTATAAAAAATATTTTCAATCATATGAGCAATCTTATAAAAGACAGAAATGTACAGAGCATTTCAGAAGCTTTTGACAGCGCATTAAATGCCTTTAAATCTGATTTATATTTTGAAAAAGAAGAGACAGAAGTAATAAAGGCTTTTATGCAGACTCTCGGATGCGGGGATTTAGAAGCGCAGAAAAAGAATTTTAATATAACAGTTGAAAAGCTTAAAAATTTTGAAAAAAATGCAGAAGAATCTAAGAGGAAAAATGAAAGGCTTTATAAATATCTTGGTGTTTGCTGCGGAATAATGATAGTAATAATTTTAATATAAAAGAGGTGAAAAATAATGGATGTGGGGCTTATATTTAAAATTGCTGCAGTTGGCATACTGATAGCTGTGCTTGACAAGATACTAAAAAATCTGGGCAAGGATGAGCAGGCAACTCTTGTTACATTAACAGGATTAGTTGTTGTTTTAATGATGGTAATCGGTCTTATCAGCAGACTTTTTGATAGTATTAAAACCCTTTTTCAATTGTAGAAGGTGATTAAATGGAAATAATTCAAATACTTATTATAGGTATAATTTCAACAGTAATTATAGTAATGCTTAAGGATGAGAAACCTGAGATTGCAATGCAGATTAGTCTTGCGGCAGGGATTCTTATATTCCTTCTTATGATAAGCAGAATTACTATCGTTATTCAAGCGCTTCAGCAGATAGCTGCAAAGGTAAATATAGAATATACATACATCAATGTAGTGCTTAAAATAATTGCTATTGCATATCTTGCTTCCTTTGGAATAGAGATTTGTAAAGATGCTGGACAAACATCTATTGCAGGTAAGATAGAAATGGCAGGAAAGATACTCATAATCAGCCTATCAATACCAATATTGATGGCGGTAATGGACATGGTTCTAAAAATAATGCCATAGGTGAAAATTATGAAAAAAAAATATATTATTTTAACCTTTTTATTTTTATTTTTATTAAACTTTAAGGCTTATGCAAAAGACGATAATAATCTTTTAGATATGTCAAAGCTTGAAACATTTTCACAAAGATTACAGGCAGAAGAAAACTATCTGCCAGATATAAGTTTTTCGAAAATGATTAGTACATACAAGGAAACAGGTTCAACAGGTATAACTTTAAAAACATTTTTACAAAGTCTTTTGAAGTATATATTTAATGAAGTGACTGCAAATTCAAGACTATTTGTTGAGCTTTTGATTATAGGCATATTATGTGCAATACTTCAAAACATACAAAATGCCTTTCAAAGCGATGGAATATCAAAAATAGCTTATTATGTATGCTTTTTGATTATGGTAATCATAATAATAAAAAGCTTTACTGTATCGATTGACATTGGCAAGAAAGCAATAAACAGCATGATTGAATTTACCAATGCATTAATGCCGGCATTGATTGTGCTTTTAGCAGCAGTTGGAGGATTTTCGTCAGCAGCAACCCTTGATCCTATTTTGATGTCTTCAATAAAAATTACGAGCGATATCATAAGAGACTTAATAATTCCAATGACTATGATAACTTCAATATTATATATCGTTAACAATTTAAGCGATGAGATAAAAATCTCAAAGCTTGCGGATTTAATTAAACAGATAAATCTTTGGATACTTGCATTTATTATGACAATATTTACTGCTGTAGTAACTATAAGGTCACATGCCAGCTCAACTTTTGATGAGGTTGCAGTAAAATCTGCAAAGTTTGCTGTTGATAACTTTATACCTGTTGTAGGAAAATGCTTGTCTGATGCTGTTACAACAGTTGCTGGCTATTCATTGATATTAAAGGACGCAGTAAGCATAGCAGGTCTTATAATAATGGTTATTATCTGCATTTTTCCTTTGATTAAAATAATAATAGTTGCTTTAATTTATAAATTTGTCAGCGCAGTTATGGAGCCTATAGTTGATAAAAAAATTATAAATTGTTTAAGCGCTGTTGGAAATTCTATAACAATGATATTCGTATGCGTTTTATCAGTAGCAGTTATGTTTTTTATTATGATAACTATTATAGCTCAAACTGGAAGATTTATTGTAATGGCAGGGTGATTATATGTTAGAATTTTTAAAAAGTTATATTTTATCAGTTACAGTTATAGTATTATTCCTTGCATTTATTGATATTATTCTTCCTGAAAATAGTATAAAAAAATATGCAAGATTTGTAACTGGACTTATAGTGATAGTAACGATACTATCGCCTGTTTTTAAAATTTTTGATAGAAAAAACGATATTGAAACATATATATTAAGTTATCAAAATGAATATAATACTGTTTTTACTAATTCTAATCAGATAGATGTACAAAGGAAAGTAAAACTTCAAACTGAACAAATATTTAAAGAAAAATTAAAAGAGAGTATTGAGAAGGAAATATATAATTCAACCAAAAAAAGATATTCCATAACGGATATAGCTTTGGATAAAGGAAATAGTGATGACATATACAGTTTTGCTAATATAAAGCAAATAAAGCTTAAAATTTTAGAGGATAACTCTTCAATAAAATCTGTAGATAAAGTAGTCATTGGAGAGGGAAATCAAAAGTATGATGAATATAGAGATGATGAGGTAGTTAAAATACTTCAAACAAAATATGATATAAATCCTTCTATTATAAAATTTGAAAAGTGAGGGATTAGGATGAATTTAAAAAAGTTTATAGAAAAATTAAATTCAAACAGAAAAAAGAGCATATATTATTTAATTGTTTTACTCCTTTGCGGTGTACTTTTAATACTTATTGGAGATATAACCTCTACCCTTTATTCTAAGAAGTCTAAGGAGACTAAAAATACTGTTGAAGTTAACACTAATTCAAATATAATTACAACTTCTCAAAGCTTTGAGGATAAGGTAAAAAAGGATTTAATAGATACACTTTCCCAAATACAAGGAGTTGGAAAGGTAAGTGTTATGATATATTTTGAGGGAGGAAGCGAATCAGTTCCAGCCCTTAATGTAAATGATACAAATAAAAAGGTAGAGGAAAAAGACAGTCAGGGTGGAGTTAGAGTCACAACAGAAATGAGTAAAAATCAAAATGTCGTTATTATAAGCGAAGGAGGGAATAGTAAACCTTATATTATAAAACAGATTAATCCATCAATAGGAGGAGTTATGGTTGTTGCTGAGGGAGCAAACAGTTCTGAAATAAAGGAGAGAATACTAAATTCAGTAAAAACAGTTCTTAATATACCTGCAAGCAAAGTATCAGTAATGCCAATGAAAAAGTAATCTTTAATCAAGTATAATATTTAAGGCATTCACATATAATTATTTAGAATAAATAATGGGGGGATATTATGTCAAACTTAAGAAGGCAGACTATTATAATTGCTGTTTTAATAGTACTTATAGGATGTGCTGGGTATTTTGCAAAGAGGTTTAATGATACTGCTCAAAACACAGGGGCACTAAGTTCAAGCCTTAAAAAGCAGACAACTAACTTTTTTGCTGAATCGAGGATGGGAAGAGACAACCAAAGAAGCGCAATGAAGGAAGAATTTGAAAAGATAATAAGCGATGACAAGGCAAATAAAGAAGCAAAAGCAGCCGCTTCTACAAAACTTATGCAGATTTTAGATTGGGGCAACAAAGAAAACACAGTAGAAACCCTCGTTAAGGAAAGAGGTTTTGAAGATGCGATATGCTTTATTGATGACAATGGAGTTGAACTTTGTGTAAAAACCAATGAACAGCTGACAGAGGAACAGGCAAATCAGTTAAAGGATATTATAGTAAGAACAACTCATGTTTCCCCTTCTAATATAACTATTAAATCAAAGCAATAATGATTAACAAAATAATGCGGCGAAGATTCGAATAATAATTTCGCCGCATTATATAGTTTTGTAAAATTATTGATTTTTTGCTATAATAGATGTAGACTTAGAATATAGATTTTGTGCAGGAGGTGGTAATAATGGATGAAAATACAACTATGATAAATGAAGTTGGAGAAGTTAAAATTGCTCCTGAGGTTGTGAATATTATAGCATCCCTTGCAGCAACTGAAGTTAAAGGTGTTGCAGGTATGAGTGGAGGATTTACTGATGATATTGCTGAAAAGTTTGGAATGAAATCCTCAAATAAAGGTATAAAAGTTCAACTTGGAGAAGAAGAGGTTGTAATAGATCTTTTCCTAATATTAGAATATGGATTTAGAATTCCCGAAGTTGCATGGGAAGTTCAGCAGAATGTAAAGAAAGCTGTTGAAACTATGACAGGACTTAAGGTCGTTGAAGTAAATATACATGTTCAGGGTATAAATATTTTAAAAGAGCAAAAGGAAGAAGAGACAGTTAAAAAAACAAAGTAATATTTGTTAACCCTCTATTATAGAGGGTTAATTTTAAATTACAAAGGAGATGAATTTATGAACAGTTTGAATAAGTTTATACTTATTCTGTATATTTTAGGGCTTACATGTCTTTATGTGCTTTTTATGCTTATTCCATTAAATTATGTATCCTATAGTCAGGTTATACAGTATTTGAATGATTTATACGGTGCATATAAATGGTATTATTTAACAGGAACTGTACTTCTAATTATTCTAAACATATATATAATTGCTTCTCTTTTTAAAGGCTCAGAATCTTCAAAGCTTGGAGTCTTAAAAAGTATGCCTGAGGGAGACATGTACATATCAAATGAAACCATAAAGTCCCTTGTTCTTAAAACTGTAAGCCAGACAAAGGGAGTAAAGGATGTTAAAGTTTTTGTAAAGCCCGGAAGAGATAATATGAATATACTTATAAAAGCTCTAATTCTTCCTGATATAAATATACCTAATACGATTAAACAGATACAAGAAAATATTAGAACTTATATAGAAAATGTTGCAGAAATTCCAGTTGGAGAGATAAAAGTTGTTGTAGAAGATATAGCTCAAAGTACAAAGCTTCGTTTTGAATAGAGAGGTGTTTTAAGATGTGGAAAGAAGTTATTTTAAATATCTTCCACAATAACCAGGGAAAATTTATCGGAACAATAGCAGGACTTATAATTGCAGTATTTATATTATTGATTGGATTTTTTAAAACACTGTTTATTGCAATATGCGCATTTATAGGGTATTATATTGGAAAAAAGATAGATAATAAAGAGAGTATAGTAGAAATAATACAAAAAATACTTCCTGATGAATGGAGATAATTGGAGGAATGATTGATGAGCAGAAAACTTGCAAGAGAAACAGCAATGACATTGATATATCAGATGGACTTAAATAATTCAAAGGCATCGGAAGTTTTAGATAATTTTTTTGAAAATAACGATACAGAGTTTGAAAGCGATGATGTTGAATACATAAAAAGCTGTGTTTCTGGAGTAGAAGAAAACCTTAATATGGTAAACAGCTATATTGAGAAATATTTAAAATCAGGATGGAAAATAGGCAGGATTTCAAAGGTAGATCTTGCAATATTAAGGCTTGGTATATATGAAATGCTGCTAAGAGATGATGTGCCGCCAAAAGTTGCAGTAAATGAAGCCGTAGAAATTGCGAAAAAATACAGCACAGAAGAGTCGAAAGCTTTTATAAACGGCATACTTGGCAACATAATAAGGGAGATAAAGGATAATGCATAGGGTATTAGGAATAGATACAAGCAATTATACCACATCCGTTGCAATTGTTGATAATGGAAGCATCGTTTATGATAATAGAAAACTGCTTAAAGTAAAAGAAGGAGAAAAGGGCTTGAGACAATCTGAAGCCCTTTTTCAGCATGTAAACAATCTTCCATCTCTTTTAAACGATAAAACTGTAAAAAGCCTTGATGCAGTATGCGTGAGTATAAAACCAAGACCAAAGGAAGAATCCTATATGCCTGTATTTAAAGCAGGTCAAAGCATTGCAGAAGCAGTAGCCTATACCAATAATATAAAAATTTTTTATACAACGCATCAGGAGGGGCACATTGAAGCTGCATGCCGTTCAATTGATTTTGAGTATAAGGAATTTATTGCATTTCATCTGTCAGGAGGAACTTCTGAGGTTTTATATGTAAAAAGGGATAAAAATTATATTATAGAAAAAATTGGAGGAACAAAAGATATAAGCTTTGGACAGCTTGTTGATAGAATTGGAGTAGCATTAGGATATGAGTTTCCTTCAGGAAGTTATGTGGATTTAAAAGCATTGCGCTGTGTTAACTCTGAACTTAGAATACCATCAAGGGTGGATGGATTAGAATTTAATCTTTCTGGGCAGGAAACTTTAGGATTAAAATATATAGATAAAGGCTATAATCATGAAGAGATATGTTATGCTGTCATGTTATGTGCTGCAAAAACTATAGAGAAAGTTATTATAAATTCATTAAAGACTTATAAGCTTCCTGTTTTAATAATGGGGGGAGTAGCATCGAGCAGCTTTTTGAAAAATTATATAACAAAAAAATTTTTCAATAGCGTATTTTTTTCTAATCCTAAATATGCATCAGATAATGCAACTGGAGTTGCATTTATTGGATATATGAATTTGGGAGGTGCTTTTTAAAATGGGTATTATCATGGATGGAAAGAAAATAGCAGAGGGTATAAGGACAGAATTGTCAGAGAAAATAAAAAAGATTGAAATGGAAAAGAAAGTTAAACCAACTCTTGCAACGATTATAGTAGAAGGTGATGAAGCTTCAGCTTCTTATGTTAAAAACAAAGAAAAGGTATGCCTTCAAACAGGTCTTGGTTCTGTAACTTATGAACTAAAAAAAGATACAAAGGAAGAAGAACTGATAGAGATTATTAAAGAATTAAACAGCAGAGAGGATATACACGGAATAATTGTACAGGTTCCCCTGCCAAAGCAAATAAACGAAAACAAAATAGCAAGTTTAATCGATTATCGTAAGGATGTTGACTGCTTTAATCCTGAAAATGCAGGAAGGCTGTTTAGAGGAGAAAAGTGCTTAATGCCCTGTACTCCCAAAGGCATAATAAGGCTTATGAAAGAATACGGTATTGAAATATCAGGCAAAAAAGCTGCAGTAGTAGGTAGAAGTAACATAGTTGGGAAACCTGCAGCTATTATGCTTTTAAACAATAATGCAACTGTAGTTTTGTGTCACTCGAAAACTTCTGATTTAAAGTCACAGCTTATAGATTGTGATATAATTGTAAGTGCAGTAGGAAAGCCTATGCTTATTACTGCCGATATGGTAAAAGAAGGGGCAGTTGTAATAGATGCAGGAACAACTATGGTAGATGGAAAACTCAAAGGAGATGTTGATTTTGAAAACGTATTAAAAAAGGCATCGTATATAACTCCTGTTCCAGGTGGAGTAGGGTCAATGACAACAACGATGCTCATTGAAAATGTTTTGGAGGCTTTTAATAATTATGAGTAAACAGCCCTTTACAGTATCGACTTTAACTACATATATAAAGGATATAATTGAAAGCGATGTTGAACTTTGCAACGTTACAGTAACAGGAGAAATTTCTAACTTTAAATATCATTCCTCAGGGCATATGTATTTTACTTTAAAGGATGAAGACGCAAAGATTAAATGTGTTATGTTTAAAGGGTATAACCTCTTTTTAAAATTTTTGCCTGAAGACGGTATGAAGGTTATAATATCAGGATATATTTCTGTATATGAACGGGATGGACAATACCAGCTGTATTGCTGCAGCATGCAAAAGGATGGATTAGGCAGTCTTTATGAAGCCTTTGAAAAGCTTAAGCAAAAGCTTGAAAAAGAAGGACTGTTCGATGAAGAAAGAAAAAGGCAACTGCCTTTGCTGCCTGAAAAAATAGGGGTAATAACTTCACCCACAGGAGCAGTAATTAGAGATATTATAAACGTTTCTTCAAGAAGATACAGCAATGTAAAGATACTTCTCTACCCTGCAAAGGTTCAGGGGGAAGGTGCAAAGGAAAGCATAGTTGCGGGCTTAGAATATTTTAACAGCAGAGATGATATCGATGTTATAATAGTTGCCAGAGGAGGAGGTTCAATAGAAGAATTGTGGGCCTTTAATGAAGAGGAAGTTGCAAGAGCGATATATAAAAGCAATATTCCGGTTATATCTGCAGTAGGCCATGAAACTGATTTTACAATATCGGATTTTGTCAGCGATATTAGAGCATCAACCCCTTCCCATGCAGCAGAAATTGCAGTACCCTCTTATAATGATATTAAATATAAAATTAAAAATATAGAAAACAGATTGATATCTAATATAGAGGATAATATAACAAGAAAAAGATATATAATAAATGATTTTATGAGGATTATAAATTCTAAATCTCCTGCAAATATTATAGTTCAAAATCAGCAGTATATAGATTCTATACAATATAAATTAATTAATTGTGTTAATAATAAAATTATATTTAATAAAAATCGTATTGAAATAGCTGTAAACAAAATAGATGCGTTAAATCCTGCAAAGATACTTTTAAGAGGATATGGGTATGTTGAAAATAAAGGAGAAATAATAAAAAGCGTAAAACAATTGAGCATTGATGATAAAATAAATCTTCACCTTAGCGATGGTAATGTAAAATGCAGGGTGGAGGATATTTTGGAGGATAAAAATGGAACAAGGTAGAGAAAACATTAAATTTGAAGATGCATTAAAAAGACTTGAAGAAATTGCAGATTATATGGAATCTGATAATCTTTCTTTAGAGGAGTCCTTAAAAATGTTTGAAGAAGGTATGAGGCTTGCAGATTTTTGCAATAAAAAGCTTGATAGTGCTCAAAAGAAAATAAGCATAATACTTAAGGATAAGGATTCAAACATAGTAGAAGAGGACTTTACTTTAGAGGAGGAATAATTTAATGGACTTTCAAAAGGAACTTATGCTAAAACAGGAATTAATAAATAGAAGGCTTGAAAAGATAATAAATGAGGATGATGCTCCAAAGAAAATTGTTGAGGCAATGAAATACAGCCTTCTTGCAGGGGGAAAAAGAATAAGGCCGGTGCTTGCGGTATCGATATGTGAGGCTCTTGGTGGCAAAATAGAAGACATTTTAGATTTTGCATGTTCTATAGAACTTATACATACCTACTCTTTAATTCACGATGACCTTCCTGCTATGGATAACGATGATTTAAGAAGAGGTAAGCCGACTAATCATGTGGTATTTGGAGAAGCAACTGCAATACTTGCAGGGGATGCACTTTTAAATTATGCCTTTGAAATAATTCTTAAAGAGGCATTAGATAAGAATAAATATTGTTATCTAAAGGCTGCAGACATTATTGCAAAATCTGCAGGAATAAAAGGTATGATAGGCGGACAGGTAATTGATTTAGAAAGCGAAGGATTAAACATAAGCATTGAAGCTTTATATAATATGCATAGAAAAAAAACAGGAGCACTGATTGAGGCCTCCTGTCTTTGCGGGTGTATTATTGCACAAAAAGAAGATATGACAGATACAGTTAAAGAATATGGGAAAAATCTTGGAATTGCATTTCAAATAGTTGATGATATACTTGATTATGAGGGAGATCCTAAAAAACTCGGTAAAAATACAGGAATTGATAAGAAAAATAATAAATCTACATTTGTAAGCATTTTAGGTATAGATGAATCAAAAAAACTTGCTCAGGAATATTCCAAAAACGCAAAAAATAATGCTAAAATAATAGATAAAAGCGGATTTCTTTTAAGTCTTACTGATTATCTACTAAACAGAGAAAGCTAAAGGTGGTATATCGTGTCAATAGGTGGAATACTTCATAACAAAATACTGATTGCAGCAGTTATAGGATGGGCGGCAGCACAGATACTAAAGGTTTTTACTGCATATTTTAAAATTGGCAAAATAGATTATTCAAGGCTTGTAGGTTCTGGAGGAATGCCAAGTTCCCACTCGGCCTTTTCAGTAGCATTGGCAGTAAAATCGGGGAATCTTCTTGGATTTGACAGCCCAGAGTTTGCTATAGCTCTTTGCCTTGCGCTTATAGTAATGTATGATGCTGCAGGAGTAAGAAGAGCTGCTGGAAATCAGGCAAGAATATTAAATATGATAATAGACGATATTAAAAATGAAAAAGGCATTAAGGAAGAGAGATTAAAGGAGCTAATAGGACATACACCTGTAGAAGTTATTGCAGGTGCCCTATTAGGAATAATTATTGGCATTATTGTATAGAATACAACATTGAGATGTTGAGGGTGATATGATAGAATTATATTCTGTTCCAAGTGGCGCAGTATTCTAGTCAGCTGTGTTTATTATGAAGGCGGGGCTAAAAATCCGCCAAAGGGCACATCGATGAAGTTCCTTGTGCTGGCTCGCTACGCCCAGTAGTGGGTTGGTGCTGGGAGTAAGGGGGATGGGGCGACCGCAATGGCATGCGCAATCGACCCTACCCTCGCGGAGACCTATGTACGTGCTGCATTGGCAAGTACGGCATAGGATTAAACCTGCAATGCGGTATTAAGCTGCGTGCAGTGTAGCCTGCCTTGAGTGGAACTGGTGGAGGATAGATCAGATACAAAATCTTTGGATCCAAGGTTTTGTATTATCGCTATAGGAAACCAGTTTTGCAAAAGAGGCTAATAATAAATCAGGCTGTTGAGGAAAACTCCTAGACTGTTCCAAAGAGAGGAAGAAAAGGGATTGCAGTGTGGACTAAGTGGTAATCCAGCCCCATATATGGCAACAATATGGACTTTTGGTTAAAGGGAAACCGCCACAGCGGCGACGCTGAGGTCTTAAAAGTGGGAAAGCCTGCTGGACCTAAGCCGCAAACTTAACCTTTTCTTCTGCCACTTGGATTATACATAGAGGTAGAGTTTTATGAAGGAAAAAGAAAAAAAGAAAAAAATTAAATTATATGCAAAAAGAACAAAGGATAAAGGTTCAAATTATAAATGGATAATAGGAATAACTTTATGGACCTTTTTAATTTCTGCATTTATTAGTTTCATATCAGATATTCTTCTTTCTAATGTTGGAATATTAATTGCATTTATTATATTAGTTATTATAATACTTACAGGAATTGTATTTGATATTATTGGAGTTTCTGTTACAGCTGCAGATGAAGTTCCCTTTCATTCTATGGCATCAAGAAAGGTAAAAGGAGCTAAAACATCTGTGCTTTTGATTAGAAATGCTGATAAAGTTTCAAATTTCTGCAATGATGTTATAGGCGATGTCTGCGGCGTTGTAAGCGGAGCTACAGGTGCTGTAATAATAAGCAAAATATTATACTCCGCAAATATACATAATAAGACTATATTAACCTTATCCATAAGTGCTTTTATAGCCTCAATGACTGTTGGGGGGAAAGCAGTTGGAAAAAACTTTGCAATATCCCAAAGCAACAATATAGTATATTCAGTTGCATGGATTATAGAATCTCTGAAGGGAAAATAAAAAAGATGAGGTAGAAATGATGAGTCTTTTAGATGGTGTTAACTGGCCAAGCGATATAAAAAAACTTAAAATCGATGAGCTATATAAGCTTTCAGAGGAGATTAGAAATTTTTTAATTCAAAACGTCTCAAAAACAGGCGGGCATCTTGCTTCTAACCTTGGCGTAGTTGAGCTTACAATAGCACTTCACAGAGTATTTGATATGCCTGTTGATAAAATAGTATGGGATGTTGGACATCAGTCCTATGTTCATAAAATAATTACAGGAAGAAAAAATAAGTTTAATACTTTAAGAAAATATGGAGGGCTTAGCGGTTTTCCAAAGCCAAAGGAAAGTCCCTATGATGTCTTTGCAGCAGGGCACAGCAGCACATCGATTTCTGCTGCTCTTGGAATGGCAAAGGCGAGGGATTTAAAAAATGAAAATTATAATGTAGTTGCAGTAATAGGAGATGGAGCATTAACCGGAGGTCTTGCTCTTGAAGGATTAAACGAAGCAGGTATTTCTCATACAAAGATTATAGTGGTTTTAAACGATAATGAAATGTCTATATCTCAAAATGTGGGAAGTATTGCAGCCTATTTAAGCAAAATAAGGACTGATCCAGCATATTTGACATTTAAAGATGAATTGGAAATGATATTGAAAAAAATCCCTGCTGTTGGGAATAATTTATATAAAGGTGCGGAAAGATTAAAAGAAAGTTTAAAATACTTGGTTGTTCAGGGGATGCTTTTTGAAGAGCTGGGCTTTACATATTTTGGGCCAATCGATGGCCATGATATACAAAAGGTAAGTGAAGTTTTAGAAAGAGCAAAGCATAAAAAGGGCCCTGTACTTGTTCATGTTGTTACTAAAAAGGGAAAAGGATACTGCTTTGCTGAAGAAAGTCCCGATATATTTCATGGAGTTGGACCCTTTGAAATTGAAACAGGAGAAAATATAGTTTCAGGGAAAACTACATATTCAAATATATTTGGAGAAGAGATAGTAAAGGCTGCAGAAAAAAATAAAAACATAGTAGCAATAACTGCAGCAATGCCGGATGGCACGGGATTGAAGGATTTTGAAAAAAAATATCCTTCAAGATTTTTTGATGTTGGTATAGCAGAGCAGCATGCTGTAACTTTTGCAGCAGGTCTTGCAGCAAATGGCTTAAAACCTGTTTTTGCAGTTTATTCAACATTTCTTCAAAGAGCCTATGACCAGATTATACACGATGTATGCCTGCAGGATCTTCCGGTTTTATTTGCAATAGACAGATCAGGCATAGTTGGAGAAGATGGAGAAACTCATCAGGGCGTATTTGATATAGCTTATTTAAGGTCTATTCCTAATATTACAATACTTTCACCAAAGGATATTTTTGAATTCAAAGATATGCTGAAATGGTGCTTTGAATATGAAAGACCTGCTGCAATAAGATACCCCAGAGGAGGGGACTTAGATGTTAAGTTCCCATGCTATGATAATATAATAAAAGGAAAATGGGAAATATTAAAAGAGGGTGAAGATATTGCAATACTTGCAGTTGGAAGGATGGTCCAATTTTCCTATGGAGTTTTAAATAGATTGAAAAACAGCAATAATATAAATGCTGCATTAATTAACTGTAGATTTATAAAGCCTATAGATGTTGTTCTTCTTGATAAAATTTTTGAAAAATATAAAATTATATTTACTGTTGAAGACGGATTGCTCGCGGGAGGCTTTGGCAGTGCAGTTTTAGAATATGCATGTGAAAAAAACTATAAAGGTAAGATAGTAAGGATTGGCTTTCCTGATGAATTTATACCTCATGGAAACTCTTCTATTTTATATAAAAAATATGGTTTGGATACCGATGGCATATATGAAAAAATACTTATGAATATATGAGGAGGAAAGATGGCTGAAGATAAGGAAAGAATAGATCAGCTTCTTGTAAAAAGAGGTTTTTTTGATTCAAGAGAAAAGGCTCAGAAAAATATAATGGCAGGTTTGGTTTTTGTTAACAATAAAAGAATAGATAAACCGGGAGAAAAGGTGCCTATACAATCTAACATAGAGGTAAAAGGAGAAGCTATTCCATATGTAAGCCGTGGCGGTTTAAAACTTGAAAAGGCTATTAATGAATTTTCAATAGATTTAAAAGATAAAACTGCAATGGATGTGGGAGCTTCAACAGGAGGTTTTACGGACTGTATGCTTAAAAATGGTGCTAAATTGGTGTATGCAGTTGATGTTGGATATGGTCAGCTTGCCTGGGAGCTTAGAACTAACCCCAAGGTAGTATGTATGGAAAGAACTAATATACGTTATGTAAAACCTGAGAATATAGACACAAAAATCGATTTTGCATCAATAGATGTTTCATTTATATCCTTAAAACTTGTTTTACCTGTTGTAAAGCAGCTTTTAAATCCTTTAGGAGAAATAGTATGTCTCATAAAGCCTCAGTTTGAAGCAGGAAGAGAAAAGGTAGGGAAAAAAGGCGTTGTAAGAGATGCTGCTGTACATAAGGAGGTTATATCAAAAATATTGGATTTTGCAATGGACATAGGATTTAAAATTAAAGGCTTAACCTTTTCGCCTATAAAAGGCCCAGAAGGGAATATTGAATATCTTGCATATTTAATCAATGATGATGATGCTGAAGGTAATATAGAAGGTTTAATAGAAGATATTGTAGAAAAATCCCATAAACTTCTTGAAAAATAGAGTAAAAAAGAGGATTTTTAAGGTTGTTATAGAAATAATATATAGGTTTAGGCGTTATTGGCGGTGAAATTATGTCAAAAGTATCAATAATCACGAATTTATCTAAAGATAAAGATTTAAAGATGACAGAGTTAATCGTTGAGTGGCTTGAAGAGAGAGGATTTAAGGTTCTGTTATTAGAGGAAGCTGCCAATAGATTAAAAAGAAAGGAATTAGGATGTAATACAAAACAAATATATAGTCTATGCGATTATGCAATAGTTCTTGGAGGAGATGGTACTCTTTTAGGTGCAGCAAGGGAAGCTGTAAATTATGAAACGCCTCTTCTTGGGGTAAATATGGGACGTCTTGGGTTTATTACTGAAGTTGAAGTAAAAGACGTATTTACAGCCCTTGAAAAAATTTGTAAAAAAGAATTTGCTATAGAAGAAAGATTGATGCTTGAGGCACGGGTGATAAAAGAAGGAGTAAATACTGACGTTTTTTATTGTTTAAATGATTTTGGAATTACTAAAGGAATTCTATCAAGGATAATCACTTTAAAAGTATATGTAAATGATGAATATATGGATACTTATAATGCAGATGGAATTGTTATATCAACACCCACAGGATCAACCGCTTATTCGCTTTCTGCAGGAGGCCCTATAGTTAATCCTAAAATAGGTGCAATAATAATAACACCCATCTGTCCTCATTCTTTAGGCTCAAGATCCATTGTAATATCAAAGGACGAGGTTGTAATGGTAGATGTTGAAGATGATAACCAAGGAGTATATTTAACTACAGATGGACAAAGAGGTTATAAACTTAAAAACGGTGACAGGGTAATAATAAGAAAAGCTCCATTTACTGCAAGACTAATAAAGGTTTTTAATAGAAGTTTTTATGATGTAATGAGAAATAAATTAAAGAATGAAAGGGAATAAAGAAAGGGGTTTTTTTATGAAGATTGCAAGACATGCGAAGATTTTAGAAATAATAGGAGAAAAGGACATAGAAACTCAGGAAGAGCTTGTAGATGAGCTTAGAAATGCAGGAATAGATGTAACTCAGGCTACTGTCTCAAGAGATATAAAAGAGTTAAAACTTATAAAAGTTCTTTCAAACAGCGGTAAGTATAAATATGCTCACATCGCAGAAAGTAAAAATATTCTTACTGATAAATTTATTAACATTTTTACTCAATCAGTAATTAATATAGATTATGTTAATAATATTGTTATCGTAAAAACACTATTCGGTTCAGGACCTGCAGCTGGAGAAGCGATAGATAATATGGGACTCGATGGGCTTGTAGGAAGTGTAGCTGGTGATAATACTCTGATTTTAATAGCAAGAACTCCTGAAAAGGCTCAGGAGATAGTTTTAAAGTTTAAAAAAATATTAAATGAATAGGAGGAGTATAAATGCTCCTGCAACTTCATATAAAGAATTTTGCGCTTATAGATGATGTTAATATAGATTTTTATAATGGGCTTAACATTTTAACAGGAGAAACCGGAGCAGGAAAGTCTATATTAATAGATTCTGTAAATTTTGTGTTAGGCGAGAAGCAAAGTAAAGATATAATAAGAACAGATGAAGAATCTGCCTATGTGGAAGCTGTATTTGAAAGCAGCGATGAAATCAATGAAATTCTAAATTTAAATGGAATTGAATCTGACGATGTTTTGATTATATCGAGAGAAATTAATCTAAACGGCAGGACTGTATCGAGGATAAACAACAGAACGGTTACAGTAAACCTATTAAAACAGATAAGCGGTTTATTAATAGATATACATGGGCAGCATGAGCACCAATCGCTGCTAAATGAAAATAGTTACATCGATATACTCGATTCATTCTGCACAGATGGATTTAAAGAAGTTAAAAATGAATTTAAAGATATATATCATAAAGTCAAAGAAATAGAAAAGGAAATAGAAAAATTAGAAGAAAATGAAGAGTACAAATCAAAGAGGATGGATTTACTAAAATATCAGATTCAGGAAATTTCTGAAGCTGGTTTAAAAAACGGTGAAGATGAGGAGCTTATAAAAAGGAGGAATATATTATCTAATGCTGAAAGAATATATTCTTCATTATCTTTAATTTATTCAGAGCTTTACGGGGGAGAAAATAGAGAATGTGCCTATGACAAAATTGGTACAAGCATTGCAAATATAGAGATTGTTGAAAAATATGACGAAAAATTAAAAGATATAAAATCATCAATGGAAGATGTTTATTACAAACTTGAAGATATAATAGATGTAATAAGAGATTATAAGGATTCTATAGAATTTGATTCAGAAGAACTTGAGAGAATTGAATCAAGACTTGATTTGATAAATAATTTAAAGAGAAAATATGGCAGTAATATAGAAAGCATACTTTCTTATCTAATAAAGATAAAAGATGAATTCTCCTTGATAGAAAGAAATGAAGAAATTATAGAAAAATATAAAGAAGAGCTTGAGAGGCTGAATTTAAAACTTTATGAGCTTACAGATAAAATTACAGATGAAAGGAAACAGACAGCATTAAAGCTTGAAAAATTAATAGAGAATGAACTGAAATATCTTGGAATGGGAAAAGCTCTTTTTAAGATAGTTATAGATAAAAAGAACAAATTAACAGATAATGGAATAGACGACATTTTATTTACTATGACAGCAAATCCTGGTGAACCATTAAAACCTTTAAACAAAGTAGCTTCAGGCGGTGAAATGTCAAGAATTATGCTTGCCATAAAAACGGTTATAGCAGATATAGATAAGATACCGACGCTGATATTCGATGAAATTGATACAGGAATAAGCGGCAGAACAGCTCAGTGCGTAGCTGAGAAGATGAGCGAGATTTCTAAATCTCATCAGATTCTGTGCGTTACTCATCTTCCACAGATAGCTTCTATGGCAGATATACATTTTAAAATTGAAAAAGATGTTAATAAAGAAAAGACATTCACAAAAGTATATAAACTGGATGATAATGAAAAAATTGAAGAATTATCGAGAATGCTTTCAGGTGCTCAGGTTACGAATATTACTCGAAGCCATGCAAAAGAGATGATTGAGCTTGCTCAAAAATTTAAAAAGCAAACAAAAAAGCTTAAGTTTTAACTTAGGCTTTTTTTATTTGCTTTTTTGATTAATTAGATGATGCTTTACATTATAGTTTTATATTGTTATTGCTTCCCACATTATTATAGTATATATGGACATTAAAAAGGTTAATTTAGAAGTAGAAAGAAGGTGAGACTTAAAGACTGCCTGTTAAGGAGTGATGAGCTTGAAGAGTAAATATTTGAGTATATTAACAAGTTTTAGCATAGTGATAGCTCTTACTTTCTTTGCTGCAACAATAAATGTAATTTCTTTGCCGGATGATATAAAAATTTCAGGCAGCAGCACTCAGATAAATTTAAGAAATAACAGTTTGAAAAATAATCTTATATATAAAATCGATTCTAATAGCAGTGAAAAAAATTCAAAATTTAAAAAGGATACTCTAAATATAAGCATAAAACTCTTTGGCATAATTCCCGTTAAAAAGATGACTTTGAGCATAGTTCCTGAATTTAAAGTTATTCCGGGAGGACAGCCAATAGGAGTTAAAATCAATATGGATGGTATACTTGTAGTTGGTTTTTCAGATATAGATACTCAAAATGGATGGAAGCAGAGTCCTGCATTAACATCAGGTATAAATATTGGAGATAGAATAATTGAGATAAACGGAGTTAAAGTAAATAGATGCAGCGAGCTTTCGAGCATTATAAATAACAACAAAGATTCTGTTTTAAAAATAAAAGTAATTAATAGCGAGAAAACTAGAATAGTAGATGTGAAACCAGTTGAAACAAAAAATAAAAATGAATATAAAATTGGTCTTTGGGTTAGAGATTCAACAGCTGGAGTGGGAACTTTAACGTTTTATGATGATAAAAATAATATATTTGGCGCTCTTGGCCACCCTATAAGCGATGTTGATACCATGTTAATTCTCCCTATAAGCAGCGGTAAAATATATAATGCTAAAATCGTATCTGTGGAGCAGGGAGTTAGAGGAAGACCAGGAGAACTTAGGGGAACGTTCTCTATGGAGGACGAAATAGGTGATATAGAAAAAAACACATCAACAGGTATATATGGAAAAATAAACAGTAGAGTTTCAAAAAATATCTACAACTATGCAATTCCAATAGCTCTCCAAAATGAAATAAAAGAGGGACCGGCAAAAATTTTGACATCGATTGACGGAAATGAGGTTAAGGAATACAGCATATATATTGAAAAGCTTACTCAGCAGTCAAAACCTAATTCGAAAAGCATGATAATTCGTGTAACAGACAGCGAGCTTTTAAGAAAAACTGGAGGGATTGTTCAGGGAATGAGCGGAAGCCCTATTATACAGGATGGAAAACTTGCAGGTGCTGTAACCCATGTGTTTGTTAACAAACCTGATATGGGATATGGTATATATATAGAATGGATGTTAAAAGAGGCTGGAATAAATTTTTAAATAGCATATATTGGAAGTTGGAAAGTTACTTTCTGACTTCCTATGTCTTTTGGTAATAAAAAAACTTTAAAATAAACCTAATAAATAATAAAATAATATAAAATTTGAATTTTATAAAAAATTTTTATTAAATAAAGAAGGAAATCAATAATATTTGTCGAATTAGTATAATTGCTAATTAATGGAAAGAAAGGTTGGGAGGGTTTATGGAGTCCAAAAGAATCAAAATTGTTATTGCTGATGACAATAAAGAATTTGCAAATATTTTAAGCGACTACTTGAAAGGACAGAGCGATTTTGAAGTTGTAGGAATAGCAAAGGATGGTATTGAAGCTGTAAAACTTGTGTCCAGTTATGAGGCTGATGTTCTTGTTCTTGACATTATTATGCCGCATCTTGACGGATTAGGAGTTCTTGAAAAAATAAACTCTATGGCTAACATAGCTATGCCTAAGGTCATAGTATTGTCTGCTGTTGGACAAGATAAGATAACTCAAAGAGCTATAAACCTCGGAGCTGAATATTATGTTGTAAAACCCTTTGACATGGAGATTTTCAGCAATAGAATAAGGCAGATGTTTTCAGGAAATATTGCAGGCAGCGAAATTAGAAGGAATTCTCTTATATCAACTGAACCTGCAAATTTAAAGAATCCTAACGCCCTAGAGGCAGAAATAACAAACATAATCCATGAAATAGGTGTTCCTGCACATATAAAAGGATATTTGTATTTAAGAGAAGCTATTCAGATGGTAGTTAACGATGTTGAGCTTCTAAGTGCAGTTACAAAGGAATTATATCCCTCAATTGCAAAAAAATATAACACAACTGCGAGCAGGGTAGAAAGGGCTATAAGACATGCAATTGAAGTTGCGTGGTCCCGAGGACAGGTTGATACTATAAATAAAATATTTGGTTATACAATACATAACGATAAAGGCAAACCGACAAACAGTGAATTTATAGCTATGGTTGCAGATAAATTAAGGCTTAAAGTAAAACTTGGATAAAAAGGTTTAAAAAAACAGGCGTTTTAATAAAAATGCCTGTTTTTTATCATATAAATAAGCAAATAATAAATTTTAAATATTATGGGAAAATAAATAATAGTATTTTTAATTAAAACTTCTTCAGGAAGTGAATTTTATGAATTTAAATAAGAGCTGTAAAATAATACAAAGGGATGCTATCGTTTTAATATTTATAATTTTAATATTGATGGTTTGCTTAATAGAAGGAAGAATATCTAATTATAAGTTTCTTATGTTCTCGGCTTTAGTATCCTTTTCATATTATTTAGAATTCATCTTGGAATTTATAGAGCGAAAAAGTACATATTATAAGCTGTATGATGAATATATTAATTTTTTATGTATGCTATCCTATGGATTATATATTAACTACTTTTTTAATGAGGAGAATTGGGTTTTAAAAGGATTAATGATAGCTCTAATATCTAATCTTATGAGAAAAGATGGATTAAAGATAAAAAGAATTAATTTTTTTTATATATTAGGATTTTTAATATTATTTAATAATATTAGATGGAACTTAGAGATATATTTTGCATCTTTTATAGCGATTAGTATATATTCTTTTATATTTCCATTATGTACTGTCAGCAAATCTTTATTAAATATGTTAGGCTTTATTATAGGTCTTACAATTAACGAGATTTTTGCTTTTAATATATCTTTGCTGTATATTTTAGCTTTATTGCTCATAGCTTTTAACGTATATTACAGCCCAATATCTAAACATATACTTTTGCAAAAACCCATAAAAAATTTAAATGCCTTAGTTATTTTGAAAAAATTTATTGTTAGAAACAGTCTGCAAAAAATTAAAAATTAATTTTTACACATTAGTTTATATATGTGTTTGTGCTTTTTTCACTTTGCATTGCCTTAATTAATTCGTAGAGGTATTTATACTTTTTCTGATTTTCTTTAAGAAAACATATTACATCTTCAAACTTTCCACATAATATCAATTGATTCTTATTGTTTTTTTCCATAATTTTTTTCATCTCCTAAAATATTGTGGTATTATATTATTATGCTAAATTTTTCAAAATATACGGGGTGATTGAGATGAATTTTAAAGAGGTAACTATATCACAAAACTATATTCATAAAGGGAAAATAATTAACCTTAGAGTTGATGAAGTTGAGCTTCCGAATGGAAGAAAATCTTTAAGAGAAATTGTAGAACATAATGGAGGAGTTGGAATTGTAGCTGTTAACGAAAAAAAAGAGGTATTACTCGTTAAGCAGTATAGAAAACCCTTTGAAGAAGTTCTTATTGAAATACCAGCAGGTAAATTGGAAAAAGGAGAAGAGCCTTTAAAATGTGCAGAAAGAGAGCTTGAGGAGGAAACAGGGAAAAAGGCTTTGAACCTAAAGCTTTTAAATGTTTTATATACATCTCCAGGTTTTTCTAATGAGAAGCTTTACATTTATTTTTGTGATAAGATGGAGGATGGAAATTTAAACCCTGACGAGGATGAAAATCTTGAAATATTGAATATAAAGTTTGAAGAGGCATTAAAAATGATTAGAAACGGTGATATAAAAGATGCTAAAACTATAGCAGGTATTTTAGCAGCAGAAAAATTAATATAACATAATACTTGTCCTCCTTTCATATAAATTTATAGAAACTAATGAAAAGGAGGATTTTTTATGAATAAAAGATATAATGATATTGTATCAAAGAACATACATGAGAACATAGGCATATATTTTACAGTAACATTATTTTTTGCGATAGGTATTGCAGCTGGGGCTTTTACAATAAAAGCCTTAGATAGCAACAAAAAGCAGGACCTTGTTATATATCTTAATAATTTTTTTCAGATTTTAAATAGCCAGAATATACCTAACAGCCAAATCTTTTTGCAGTCTTTAAAAAATAACTTTCAAACAGTTTTTTTTATATGGCTTCTAAGCATAACCATAATAGGAGTACCAGTAACTTTATTTGTTACAACTTTTAGGGGATTTATTGTAGGATTTACTATTGCGTTTTTGATTGAAGGTTTAGGATGGAAGGGTTTAATATTTACATCTATTGCAGTTCTTCCTCAAAATATTTTATATATTCCCTGTCTTTTAATAATTTCAGCCTTCAGTTTAGCTTTTTCCCTTCAGGCATTCAGACAAAAGATAAGAGGTACTGCATCTATAGGTGTAAAAAATAATATCTTATCATATACAGTAATTGTTGCGGTATTTTTTATAATTATGTCCATTGGAAGTGCTATAGAGGCATATCTATCTCCAGTTTTAATAAAAAGCCTTGCAAGCTATATGATTTATCAATAGAGGTGGCATATGGGGTAGATAGGAAAAATGTTATATTATTTATTAAAGTTTTTGCTATAATATTTATAATAGGCATAGTAATTCCGTATCTTATCAATTTTATTATGAATAATATATTTAACAATACTTTTCGCTTTAATAATTCTATTTACGTTATGGATAATAACAGCTATTCAAATAGTTTTTTAAAAATATTTATAAAATTATTAAGTAAAATAATAGATTTTTAAATAAATGATGGAGGAATTATCGTTTTAATGTTGAATATTTAATATAAAAGTTGTCATAAAAGGAGACTTTTAAATGGATAAGGTTATAAATGATTTTTTAGGAGAACTGACCCACGATAAAAGGCTGAGCAAAAACACATTAGAATCCTACAGCAGGGATATCAGGCAGTTTTTAACTTACCTGAATGAAAATAATATAGACTTTAAAAATGTAAAGAAAACAAATATCATTGCTTATATTTTGTATCTTCAAAAAGAGTGCAGGGCAGTATCATCTATTTCAAGAAGCCTTGCATCTATTAGAGCTTTTTATCGTGTACTAATAAAAAATCATATAGTAACTTATGATCCTACATTGGATTTAGAATCTCCAAAGATAGAGAAAAAAATGCCCCAGATACTTTCAATATCTGAAGTTGAAAATCTTCTTTCAATTATAGATGTTTCAGAGCCTAAAGGTGCAAGGGATAAGGCTATGCTTGAGGTTTTATATGCAACCGGAATCAGGGTTACTGAGCTTGTAAATCTTGAGGTTTCAGATGTTAATCTCGAAGTTGGTTATATTAAGTGCAATGGAAATAAAGAGAGGATAATACCTATAGGGAAGATTGCAATTGATTCTCTCGGAAATTATTTGAATAATCATAGAAGCTATTTTGTAAAAAATGAAGAAGAAAAATCTTTGTTTTTAAATTTCCATGGAGAAAAAATGACAAGGCAGGGATTTTGGAAGATAATAAAATATTATGCAGCTTTAGCTGACATAGATAAAGAAATAACGCCTCATACATTAAGGCATTCCTTTGCAGCTCACCTTATAGAAAACGGTGCGGACTTAAAATCTGTTCAGCAGATGCTCGGTCACTCGGATATATCAACTACCCAGATATATGCTGAGATGATTAAAAATAGAATAGGCGATGTATATAAAAAGACACATCCAAGGGCATAAAGCCCTTTTTATTTTCTTTTTTTTGAGTTATAATATAATTCCAATCATTGAAAGTTTTACAAAAATACTATTTTTAAAAATAAGGAGAGATAGTATGGTTAATAGGGTTGTTTTAATAGTTATGGACAGCGTGGGAATTGGAGAACTTCCTGATGCTAAGGAATTTAATGATGAAGGAAGCGATACAATAGGCAATATATCAAAGCAATTAGGCGGACTAAATCTTTTGAATCTTCAAAAACTTGGACTTGGCAATATAGATGGAATAAAGGGAATAGAAAAGGCAGAAAACCCTATAGGGTGCTATGGTAAATCCCTTGAAAAATCATCGGGAAAGGATACAACAACAGGACATTGGGAAATAGCAGGTATAATTCTAAAAAAAGCCTTTCCAACCTATCCTAATGGCTTCCCTCAGGATTTAATAAATGAATTCGAAAGAAGAATAGGAACAAAGGTGCTTGGAAATTATGCTGCATCGGGTACAGCAATAATTGAGGAACTTGGAGATTTGCATGTAAAAACAGGATATCCAATAGTTTATACCTCAGCAGACAGCGTGTTTCAAATAGCTGCCCATGAAGAAGTAATACCTCTTGAGAGACTCTATGAAATATGTGAAATTGCAAGGGAGCTTTTAAAAGGAGAGCATGCTGTAGGAAGGGTTATAGCAAGGCCATTTGTTGGGAAAAGTGGAGAATACAAAAGGACATCAAACAGGAAGGATTTTTCTTTAAAACCTCCTAAAAAAACTATGCTTAACTATATAAGCGAAGCTAATATGGATGTCTTTGCAGTTGGAAAGATTGAAGATATATATTCAGGGTATGGAATAACAAGGGCAGTGCATACTAAAAACAACATGGATGGCATTTTAAAGACAATAGAATTTATTAAAGAACCATCAAAGGGATTAATATTTACGAATCTTGTAGATTTTGATATGCTCTATGGTCATAGAAATGATGTTTCAGGTTATGCAAATGCTCTCTTAGAATTTGATGGTATGATTCCAAAGATTATCGAAAATCTAAGGGATGATGATGTTCTTGTAATTACTGCTGACCATGGATGTGACCCTACGACTCCAAGCACAGACCATTCAAGAGAATATATACCTATTATATTTTATGGAAAAAATCTAAAATCAGGCATTAACATAGGAACAAGAAGCACCTTTTCAGATATAGGAAAGACTATAGCTGAGCTTTTAAATGTTGAAGCTGATATTGAAGGAGAAAGTTTTGCAAAGGAAATATGCAGGAGGTAATATTATGGAATATATTGAGAAAATATCAGAATCATGCAGTTATATAAAAAATATAATTAATGAAGTACCGGATGCCGCTGTAATCCTTGGCTCGGGGCTTGGAGGCCTTTCCGATGAAGTACAAAACAAAATAATTATTAAATATGAATCAATTCCTAACTTTCCAAAGTCAACGGTTGCTGGTCATGCAGGAGAATTTGTTTATGGTAACTTAGAAGGCAAAAAAGTTATTATGATGAATGGAAGATTCCACTTTTATGAAGGATATGACATGAAGACGGTTACTTTTGCTGTAAGGGTGCTTTCAAGTTTAGGTATTAAAAAGTTAATAGTTACAAATGCAGCTGGAGGAGTAAATACATCCTTTAAGCCAGGGGATCTTATGATAATAAAGGATCACATAAACTTTACAGGAACAAATCCTCTTATTGGTAAGAACCTCGATGATTTCGGGCCAAGGTTTCCTGATATGTCTCAGCCCTACGACAAGGAACTTAGAGATATTGCCCTTAAAGCTGCTTTAGATAAGGATATTAAGGTTGTTGAAGGAACTTACCTTATGATGACGGGGCCAAGTTACGAAACTCCTGCGGAGGTTAGAATGGTAAGAATTCTCGGAGGAGATGCTGTAGGAATGTCAACTGTTTCTGAGGTTATAGCAGCAAATCACAGCGGAATGAGGGTTCTTGGCATATCCTGCATAACTAATATGGCCTGCGGTATATTAGATAGACCTTTAAACCATGAAGAAGTTATTGAAACTTCTAATATGGTAAAAGATAAATTTAAAACTTTAGTAAGAGAAATAATAAAAAGGTTATAAAAGGGGGGTTAAAGATGGATTATATCGATATGATTAATGAAGCAAAAAAGTACATAGAAGGGAAATTAGAAAAAAAATTAGATGCTGCAGTTATTCTTGGTTCTGGGCTTTCAAGCCTTGTTGAGGAAATGAGCAATACTACTTCTATAAAATACACCGATATACCTCATTTTCCACAGTCAACGGTTGCAGGTCATGCAGGAGAATTCGTTATTGGAAATATAGGAAGTAAATACATAATCGCCATGAATGGAAGGTTTCATTTCTACGAAGGATATGATTTAAAGCAGGTAACATTCCCGATTAGGGTTATGAGAGCCCTCGGAGTTGAAAAGCTGATTGTAACCAATGCCTGCGGAGGGATGAATGAAAACTTTGAAGCTGGGGATTTAATGATAATTACAGATCACATAAATATGATTGGTACAAATCCTCTGATTGGGAAAAATTTTGATGAACTCGGGCCAAGATTTCCTGATATGTCTCAGCCCTACAACAAAGAGCTTATTAAACTAACAAAGGATGTAGCCAAAAAGCTTAATATTAATGTTAGAGAAGGAGTTTATGTAGCTGTTTCAGGGCCTATGTATGAAACTCCTGCAGAACTTAGAATGCTAAGGCTTCTTGGCGCAGATGCGGTTGGTATGTCTACAGTTCCAGAGGTTATCGTTGCAAATCATGGAGGAATGAAGGTTCTTGGAGTTTCGGTTATAACTGATATGGCTATAGCTGATAATCTTGAGCCCCTCGACCACAGCAGGGTGGTTGAAACAGCTAACAGGGCAAAGACAAAGTTCGTTTCTTTAATCAAGGAGACCATCATTAATATGTAATTGGGGGAATAATTATGAGGATGTATGATATTATTCTTAAAAAGAGAAATGGTGGGGAACTTTTAAAGGAAGAGATAGATTTTTTTATTGAAGGATATACAAAGGGGAGCATACCTGATTATCAGGTATCTGCCCTTCTAATGGCAATTTATTTTAGGGGAATGAATAAAAGAGAGACTGCAGACCTGACAATGGCTATGGTAAATTCAGGGGACAAAATAGATTTATCAAAAATAGAGGGAATTAAGGTTGATAAGCACAGCACAGGAGGAGTCGGGGACACTACAACTCTTGTTTTAGGTCCTATGGTTGCTGCAGCAGGAGCTCCGGTTGCTAAGCTTTCGGGAAGAGGTCTTGGACATACAGGAGGAACAATAGATAAGCTTGAATCTATAAAAGGCTTTTCTGTTGAAATGACACAGGACAAATTCATAGAAAATGTCAACAGAATAAAGCTTGCAGTGGGGGCACAGACGGGAAACTTAACTCCTGCTGATAAAAAGCTCTATGCTTTAAGAGATGTTACAGCGACGGTAGATAATATATCTCTTA
This sequence comes from Caloramator quimbayensis, assembly GCF_900167605.1. Classification (GTDB taxonomy): domain Bacteria; phylum Bacillota; class Clostridia; order Clostridiales; family Caloramatoraceae; genus Caloramator_B; species Caloramator_B quimbayensis. The sequence continues at coordinate 149,208 of NZ_FUYH01000004.1, forward strand.
TTGCATCGAGCATAATGAGCAAAAAAATCGCCGCAGGGGCAGATGCAATAGTTCTTGATGTTAAGACAGGAAGCGGCGCTTTTATGAAGACAATAGATGATTCCTTTGCCCTTGCAAAGGAAATGGTGGATATAGGTACAAACGTTGGAAGAAATACAGTAGCAATAATATCTGATATGGACCAGCCTCTTGGATTTGCAGTTGGAAATGCCCTCGAAGTAAAAGAGGCAATTGACACATTAAAAGGCTGCGGACCTTCAGATTTATACGAGCTTTGCCTCGCATTAGGTTCTCAAATGCTTATGCTGTCTAAAAAGGCAAAGGATGAAAAAGAGGCAAGAGAAAAGCTTGAAGCTGCAGTAAAAAGCAAAGAGGCCCTTAATAAATTTAAAGAATTCGTAAAAGCTCAGGGAGGAGACATATCTATGATAGATAATACAGAGCTTCTTCCAAAGGCTAATCTTGAAATCGATGTAAAAGCTGAAAAAGAAGGATTTGTATCAAAGATTACAGCAGATGAGATTGGGCTTGCTGCACTCTCACTTGGAGCAGGAAGGGAAACTAAGGAAGGAAGCATAGACCTTTCTGTAGGCATAATAATCTCTAAAAAAGTTGGAGATTATGTAAATAAAAGAGATGTAATTGCAAAGATTTATGCAAACGATATAGAAAAGGCAAAAACTGCAGAGCAAAAGATTCATGAAGCATACCATATTGTAAAGGAAAAAGTAGAGGTAAGACCTTTAATATATGGAATAGTTACAAAGGATGGAATAAAAAGATTTTAAAAGCCGCTTTTGCGGCTTTTTTTATATTTTTTAATTTTTAGGAGAAAATAAAAGTAGGTTTAGAATATTTTTAGGAGGTATACATAATGAAATATAGAAAAATATTATCAGAAATGATTCTCTGCCTGCTTTTTATTAGTATCCCCTGTACTGTTTTAGCTGAGCCTGATGTTAAGGATACTGTAAACATAAACTGCAAATCTGCAATACTTGTTGAAAACAGCACAGGTAAGGTTATATATGAGAAAAACTCTCACGAGAAACTCACCCCAGCCAGCGTAACTAAGATTATGACGATGCTTTTAACTATGGAGGCGGTTGACAGCGGAAGGATAAAACTTACGGATAAAGTTGTTTGCAGCGAAAGGGCAAAATCCATGGGGGGGAGTACTATGTTTCTCGATGCAGGTGAAATCAGGACAGTTGAAGAGCTTTTAAAGGGGGTTGCAGTTGAATCGGCAAACGATGCTGCGATAGCTCTTGCAGAATATCTTGAAGGAACAGAAGAAGCTTTTGTTGAAAAGATGAATTTAAGAGCAAAGGAACTTAGCATGAATGATACCCACTTTAACAACTGTACAGGGCTTTTCCCTGATAATCACTATTCTTCAGCCTATGATATTGCAATAATGTCGAGGGAACTTTTAAAACATACAAAGATACTCGATTATACAAAGATATGGATGGAAACTATAAGCGAAGGAAGACAAAAGCCCTTTACCCTGATTAATAGAAATAAGATGCTTAAAACCTATAAAAACTGCGACGGCCTTAAAACCGGTTATATAAAAGAGGCTCTTTATTGTATTTCTGCAACCGCCGAAAGAAACGGAATAAGGTTTATATCTGTAATAATGGGCTCCCCTTCATGGAAGGAGAGAAATGCCGATGCAGGAAAACTTCTCGACTTAGGCTTTGCAAAATATGAGAGAATTAGCGTGATGAAAAAAGGAGAGGTTATTGAAAGCATAAATATACCTAAAGCACTTCCCGAAAAGATAGACATAGCTGCAAAGCAGGATTTAAACTTAATAGTTGAAAAAGGAAGCAAACCTAAATACGAAAAGAAGCTTGAAATTATAAAAGATATAAAGCTTCCTCTAAAGAAAGGCGATAAGATTGGTGTTATAAAAGCAGTAGATGGAAACAATGTATTAGGAGAGGTAGATGCTGTAGCAGCCTGCGATGTAAACAAAATGAAAGTTACTGATTTTATGAAGTATATGTTCAAAGAATGGATAAAGGTTAATGATTAGGGTGCCGAAGGGCACCCTTGCTTTTTTATAAAGAAGATAAAAATCATCTGATTATTTGCGGATTTATTACAAAAATATTTAAGAACATGTTAAATATCACAATTTTATTGTAAATAATGTCTAAATTTAGTAAAATGGTAATAAAGAATAAAACTTGATTTAATAAATTATTTTAACAATATCAAAAAATTAATGGTTTTATATTTTATTATATATAGAAAAGTTAAACTTAATTAATTATTCTGACTAAAGAGTGAATATAATTTGAAAATTGTAAAAAAAGGTATATAATATATATTAAAATTCATTTTCTTATTGAAAGGATTGGCAATGAAAGCTAGAAAAAGATTAGGAGAATTTTTAACTGATTCAGGACTTATAACAAATGAGCAGCTTCAAAAGGCTTTAGCTCTGCAAAAAAACACTAATAAAAAGCTTGGAGAGATACTTGTAGAGAATGGATTTATAACTGAAGACCAGATTATAGAAGTGTTAGAATATCAGCTTGGTATACCACATGTTAAGCTTGACAGGTATCCAATCGATAATGAGGCAGTAAAGCTTATAACAGAAAACCTTGCCAAAAGGCATAATCTCCTTCCTATAAGGCTTGAAAATGACAGCCTTTATGTAGCAATGGCAGATCCCTTAAACATATTTGCAATAGAAGATGTTGCAATATATACGGGCAAGCAGGTTCAGCCAGTATTATCTAAAGAAGAAGATATAAAAAGATTTATAAATAAATACTACGGAAAGCAGGAAGCCCTGAAGGCTGCAGAAGAATTTAAAAAGGAAAATAAGATATTTAAGTTTGATAAAAATATAAAGCCAGCAGAGGACGATGTTCAAGGCCCTATTGTTAAACTTGTTAATGCAATTTTTGAACAAGCTATAAACCAGAGAGCAAGCGATATACATATAGAACCCTTTGAAGATGAAGTCAGGATTAAATTTAGAATAGATGGAATTTTATATGAAATAATGAAGGTTGAATATGAGCTTCATGCTCCCCTTACCGCAAGAATTAAGGTAATTGGAAATATGGATATTGCTGAAAAGAGGATTCCGCAGGACGGAAGGACATCCTTTGAAATATATGACAAAGAATATGATATGAGAATTTCATCCCTTCCAACTGTATTTGGAGAAAAAATAGTTATAAGAATAGCTGATAAAAGGGAATTCTTAAAGGACAAAAAAAAATTTAGGATTTCTTGAACATGATTTAAAGCAGTATGAAAAATTAGTATCATCACCCCATGGAATAATACTTGTATCAGGACCAACAGGAAGCGGTAAATCAACAACACTTTATACAGCATTGAGAGAACTTAATACTGGTGATAGGAATATAATAACCGTTGAAGATCCTGTAGAGAGCACTATTTATGGCGTTAATCAGGTTGAAGTTAATACAAAGGCGGGGCTTACCTTTGCATCAGCTCTAAGGTCAATACTTAGACAGGATCCTGATATAATAATGATTGGTGAGATTAGAGATAAGGAAACAGCTGAGATTGCAGTAAGGGCTGCAATAACAGGGCATTTGGTATTATCAACTATTCATACTAATGATGCAGCAAGCTCTGTAACAAGGCTTTTAGATATGGGAATTGAAGCTTTTATGATTAATTCATCATTAATAGGTGTAATAGCCCAGAGGCTTGTTAGAAGGATCTGCCCATATTGTAAAACAGAATATAATGCAGAAATCGATGAAATTAAAGCTATGGGACTTGATGAAACAAAAGAGTACAAGCTATATAAGGGTGAAGGATGTATTTACTGCGGACAAAAAGGATACATTGGAAGGACAGGCATCTATGAGATTTTGGCTATAGATAAAGAATTGAGATCAGCAATAAATAAGGGATTAAGCAGCGATGAGCTTAAGGACTTAGCTATTAAAAATGGAATGGTTACACTTAAAAACAGCTGCATTCAGAAGGTTTTAAGTGGAGAAACAACCTTTGAGGAATATTTAAGAGTTACTTATTCTATGGATTGATGAGGGATAAATATGGCAAATTATACATATGAGGCTATAGATGATAAAGGCAAAAGGATTAAGGCAAACATAGCAGCCGATGACTTGCAGGATGCTTTAAGGCAGATTAAGGAAAAAAATCTTTATGTGTTAAAAATAGATGAAAATAATGTACTAAGCAAGGAAATTAAAATAAAGTTTCGTAAAAGAGTTAGCTCAAAGGATTTAGCTGTTTTCTGCAGGCAGATTGCAGCTCTTTTGCAGGCAGGACTTAATATATTGACTTGTTTTAATGTAACAAAAAATCAGATAAACAATAAACTCCTTAAAAATGCTGTTTTTAAGCTGTCTGAGGATATTGAAAAGGGAATATCTATTTCATCTTCTATGAAGGGTTTTCCTGATGTATTCCCTGAGATTTTAGTCAATATGGTAGAGGCTGGGGAAGTTGGAGGTTCTCTTGATAATTCCTTTGATAAGATGGCTGTGCAGTTTGAAAAGGAAATGAAGTTAAAACAGAAGATAACAAATGCTCTTATATACCCAGTAATCGTGCTTTTGGTATCTTTGATTGTTTTAAACCTGCTTCTTATATTTGTAATACCAACCTTTGTTGGAATGTTCAACGACTTAGGAGTAGAGCTTCCAGCACCAACAAGGGCAATTTTGCGGACAAGCACCTTTATGAAAAACAATTGGATGATTGTATTATTATTTATAATACTGCTTATTATTTTAATTAAATATTATAAAAAGACTCCTTCAGGAAGCATATACTTTTCAAATTTAAAACTTAAACTGCCTCTTATTGGGAAAATTTCTCTTTATTCTTCAATAGCGAGGTTCACAAGAACGCTGTCAACTCTTGTAAATGCTGGCGTTCCTCTTATAACATCGATTGAAACAACAAAGAAACTTTTACAGAATGCATACATTGAGAAAAGATTTGAAGGGGTTGTAGAACAGGTAAGAGGAGGTGAGGGATTAAGCAGTCCTATAAAGTCTTTGGGACTTTTTCCAGAGCTTGTGCCAGTAATGATTAAAACTGGCGAAGAGAGCGGAACCCTCGAGGAGATGCTCTCAAAACTTGCAGACCTCTACGAAAATGAGGTTGAAAACATGGTTACAAGGCTTACGGCAGTATTTGAACCTGTAATGATAGTTTTTTTAGCACTTATTGTAGGTTTTATGCTTGCATCAATAATACTGCCAATGTTTAAACTCTATGGAAATATGAGCATGTGATTGGAGGAATGAAAAATGGAAAAAAGAAATAAGAAAAAAGGTTTTACACTGATTGAAATGATAGTTGTAGTTGCAATAATTGCAATATTGGCTGGAATAGCAGTACCACAGGTAACAAAACAGATAAACAATTCTAAAAAAAGTGCAGATATAGCAAATGCAAAAACGATAGCTAATTTAATACAACAGCAAATAGCAGAAGGAAATACAATTGCAGAAAGTAAAACGAATTATTCAGAAGTAACTTCAACAGTTTTAAATAATAATACAGTACCTCAAGTAAAATATAAACAAGGCTATGTTTTTGTTTATAAATTAGACATAGATAATAATACTTTAATAGTTGGAGTATCCGATAAAGATACAAATGGTATAAAACAAGAAGACGTAATTACTTTATATCCAAATGTTGGATCTGGTTATTAAAATAACAACCTAATTTTTTTTTCATCGGGGCAATATTGCCCCACCTACTTTACTTAAAAGGTGATTATTATGAAAAAAGGTTTTATCCTGATTGAAATGGCAATCGTAGTTGCAATATTAGGAATACTTTTATCGATATCCTATATAAACTTTACAAGGCTTTCTGTTAAATCAAATGTGGACTCTAAAGCTGATGAAATAGCATCCATGCTTAGGGATACCTATGAAAACGGAAATAAAGAGATGAACTTTAAAGATTATTACATAGAGATTATAAAAAATGGAAACAGCTTTGAAGTGTCTTTAATAAGTCATAAAAATTCTGTAAGAAAAACTGATTTGAAGGATTTTGAATTAAATATTGTAGGGCAGACATTTGAATCATCTCCTAAATACATTTATTTTTCTCCCAATGGAGAAGTATTTTTATCCAATGAAAAAATTGAAGAAGGTTATGATTATAATATAGATGATAAAAAATTCAGCGATATAGTTATTAAAAAAGGAGAAAAGATTTCGAAAAAAATTCATATAGATGATATGCCTTTAGGAAATATTACTGTAGATTAGAGGTTTCTTATGAAGAAAAAAGGTTTTACGCTTATTGAAATAATAGTTACATCGGCTATATTATTAATATTATTAGGAAGCTTATATAGTTTTTTTAATACAAACTATATGCTTTTGTTTGAAGAAAAGAAAAAGGCATATATTGAATCACAGGTAAAAAGCTTTATGGATTTTACAATGCAGTCTCTTCAGATGTCTTATCAGGAAAAAATAGAAGCAGAGGATGCTAAATTAACTTTATATCTTCCTGCTGAGGATAATTCTCAAGTTGAATTCGATGCTTCAAAGAGCATCAAAATAGATATATATTATAACAATGGCAGTATATTTATATCTAAAATAAAAAATGGAATAAAGTCAGATAAAGCTTTACTATCAGGAAGCGTTAAAAATTTTAAAATAGAAAAGATTTTAGGCGATAGAGGCAGTTTAGAAGGTATAGAGATTAAATTTATAGTTAATTATGATTTTAAATTTAGAAATTTAGATAAGGAATATTTTATTAAATACAACATTAGAAAATAAGGAGTATTGATATGTTTAACAGTTTAAGCATAGAACTAAACAATACCTATGTAAAAATTGCAGAGGGTAAAAGGGGAAGGAAACTGAAAGTTATAAATTGTAAGGAAGTAAGTATTGAAAGTGAAGTAAATATAGTATCTGATTTGTATAACGAAACAGATATTCTAAATGCATTAAACAAATATTTAGTAGAAAACAAAGTATCGAAATTCGATGTAAATGTTGTTTTATCCGGAGTTACTAATCTTCTTGTAAGAGAGATTATTTTGCCCTTTGTTTCACAGGATAGGATATATGATATGCTGAAATTCGAATCCCCTCAATACTTTCCAGTTAACATAGATAAGTATATATTAGATTACAAGATAATAGAAGTTATAAAAGAGGGTAAAAACAAAAAATTAAGGCTTCTTGTATATGCTATTCCTAAAAGTATAATTGAACAGGTAATTAGTATAATGAATAAGCTGAATATGAAAATAAATAAAATTGATATAGAATCAAATGTTCTTTCTAAGCTTTCATCAAAGCTTGGAATAGGGAAAAATGAGGATTCAATGCTTATTAATATAGAGAGAAGTTTTTTGACCTGTGTAATAATAAAAAACGATATTATACAGCTTACAAAAACCTATCCCTATGATATGAAAGATATGCTTTATAATAGGGACAGAGATGATTTTGCAGTAGATGAATATAAGCTTAACGAAATAATAGATAACGTTGTTAAACTTATAGAGTTTTACAGGATGAGAGAAAGGCAGGAAATAAACAAAATATATATAACTGGAGAACTTTGTAGTTGCTTTGATATTTCAAATATTCTTTCTAAGAAGACAGGAATTGTAGCCGAAATTTTGAACAAGCTTGAATTTATAGATTGTAAAAACGATACAAAGTTAGAAGATTATATAATCCCAATTTCAACGCTTTTATAATTAAGGGGGATATTATGCTTGAAAATCTTATAATAAGTTCAAATAAAGATATAAATTTATTAGAAGCCTATAACAGGCAGATAAAAAAAGAAAAGAAGGATTATAAAATATATTATTTTATTATTATAGAGATAGCTGTATTTGTTATTTTAACTGTTATTTCAATTTACAGGATGTCTAATTTAAAAATACAAAACTCAAAGCTTACAGAAAGAATAAGCAAACTTATTCCTATAGAGCAGCAGGTTAAGGAATATACTGAAATAAAAAATAAATATGAAAATAAAAAGGCTATTGCCGAGGAAATATCAAATCAGAATGAAACTTTTAATGAAGCCATAACAGTATTAGAGGAAATAACTCCAACAGAAATCACAATTGAAAATATGATAATGACTAAAGATAAACTTTCCTTTGTTATAAAATCGGGCAAAGAAGAGAATATTGCTCAATTCATATATAATATGCAGAATACAGATGTTTTTAAAAATATAGTATTTAATGGTATTTCAAAGCAGGGGAATGATAAAAGAACTTCAATAACTGCTGACATAGTGAGGAAGTGATTATATGCTAAAGCTTACAGAAAAAGATAAAAAGTTATTGTTAATATTGCTGATTTTTATTTTAGGAGTTGTATACTACTACATATATGGTTTTATGTCGGGAAAGATATCAAACCTTAAAGAGGAAAATCAAAAGCTTATAAATAGGGAAGATGAGCTTAACAGAGCCGTTGAAATATATAATAAAAATAAGAGCAAAATTGAAGATACAAAATATGCTTATTTTGATATATCTCAAAAGATGTCTAAAAATTTAGATGAAAAATTCTGCATAGTTGATGCACTAAATTTGTTAAGAAAATATGATGCAGAAATAAATGATCTTCCAATTTCACCAAGGCAGGACTATAAATACAGCAAAAACAATAAAAAAATAGATGGAGGTTTTTATCATACTCTTAAGATATCTACAAAGATAAGCTATGATAATTTAAAGAAACTTTTTACCGAGACACAGCAGTTTAATACTATATACTCAGTCGATAATGTTTCAATAGTGCCAACAGAAAATAAAAATGTATTAGCAGTATCCTTTGATTTAAATTTTTATGGATTTAAAGATGAAAATGCTCCGATTAGGCAGTGGCAGGATTTCAATTTAAAAACGGGAAAGGATTTCTTGTTTTCTAAATTGAATTTTACAAATAAAGCTACTGAGGAAGTAACAGATGATTATATATTAAAGAATAAGGATTTTGTTATCAGCGCATCTACTTTAAATTCTCCAACAAGCGCAATTGAAATGATAAAGAGCGGAGATAATGTAGTTGTTTATGGTAAAAATAAGCAAATTGAAAAGGCACAGATAGAAATAAAACAAAACAAGAATGCTCTCCTTTATAGAATGTCAACGGAGGGGGATAAATATCCTAAAGACAATACATATAAAGAATTTAAAGCTAATACAGAAAGCATCATAATTTCAATTTACTCTTCAGGAAGAAAATATGCAGATGATAAAAATATAGTTCTTTTAAATATTAAAAACGATTCTGATAAGAAAGTAAAAGTATATGTTTTAAACGATGATAAAAACCTTCCAAGGCTTAACATAACAACTAATGGTAATAAGGTATATGTTGAAAAGAGATGATAGAGTGAAAAGAAAATGTAAAAAAGGTTATACATTAGTGGAAGTTTTAGCTGCAATGGCTATTTTTGCAATGCTTATAATACCGGTTTCAAAACTTATAGAATCTAATATTAGTGTAAATAAATCATCAAAGGAAGAATTAGAAACAGCTTCTGTTTTAAGTTATGCTTATGAAGCATATCTGCAGGATAGCAGCTTAGAAGAAATTACTTATCCTAACGATAGCAGATATAGTATTAATTATGCTGCTGAAAGCCTTCCTGATGAAATTTCATCTAAGGATTTGGATATAAAATGCGGCGAAAACAATATAAATATAAATTCAGCATATTCTATACCTGCTTCAGAAAATATGAACATTAAAATTAAGATAAACTATGAAAATAACAAAGCAAATTATGATATTTTTTATGATTCTATATCTAATGGCGAAATAAATCTTACTGTTGATAATCCAAATTTTATTATATATTTAGATATGCTGCAAAAGAGTAGTGAAAAAAAAATTAATATTCTTATTGAAGGAATTTATCAAGATGGGATTTTAAGCGATAAAACAATAAAACTATATAAAAAGAATAAAGAAGGAGAAAACAGTTTAAATATAGTATCTGTTTATCCTGATTTAATAGAAAAAACAGTTGATGAAAAAAAGAAACTTAACAGGAAAGTAATCATAACTATTAAGAAAGATGGCAAAAAATTAATAGATAAAAGCTATACTTTTACTGTTAACGATTAAAGAGAGTGTGATGTCTGTGAAAAAGAAAAAAGGTTCTGCTATGATATTTGTTATTCTAATAATAGTAGTATTATTTACCTTAAGTGCTGGACTTATGGAAATAGCATTATCATCCCTAAGGCAGAGCGCAAATTATAAAAATAAAAATGAGGCCTTTTATTATACCGATGCAGCAACTAATATAATAATAAATTATATGAATGCAGTAGGGAACGCAGCTAAAAACTCAGTAAACGAATACTGCTTTACTCCTTTAGGGGAGCCTAATTTAGAGGATGAAAGAATAAAAGCAGCCTATGAAACAGATAATTTTGAGGCTTTAATGAAAATAATTTTCCATGATTATTATGTGGATAAATTAACTAAGTATTTGAATAATGAAATAGCATTGCCTATAAAAACAGGTACGATGGAATTACCTTCTGATTTAAAGTGGGAAGACATTAAAGCAAAGATAAATGAAGATATTGGAAAAATGACATCAAGTGGTGTAAATATAACTTATCAATTCTATTCTGACTCTGATAATAGTTTGTTTCAAAGCATCAAGGACCACAGCAGATTATTTTATGAAAGCGATAAAGGTTTAGTAGATTCTTTAATAGTTAAGACATCCTTAAATAGTAAAAAGGTTGAGAGAATGCTGTTTACAAATTTCACCTTTACTCCTTTTAAAGAAAACACAGAAAACATAAGCAAAAACATTGAAAAAAAAGGATATAATCCTTTGCTTGATTATTGTATATTGTCAGGAAAAAATCTTTTAATAATAAATGGAGATAATACTGCGTCTATAAGTGGAGATATATATGTAAGGGGCTCTGGAAATAGGCTGAGTGAAAATGCGCCTTATAATAAGTATGGAGGAATTATTGCAGGAATTAATGAAAACACATTAGATGGATTAAAGGAATCCTCTGTTAATAAGTCTGAATTTAATTTAAGTGATAATATAAGCGGTAATTTAATAGTTAATGGAATGGCTGTAGTAGGGGGAATTGAAGAAAAAGAGGGTATTATTGATGGGGAGGATAAAGATAGATATTATTTAAACAGCGGTTATATTAGAACATCAGCTCCAAATTCAAAAATTACGGTTGAAAAGGATACCTACTGCAACTCAGTTGTTACTGACGAGGAAGCTTACAACTCATCATTAAATTTTGATGAAAATGTATATATTTCTGATAATGTCTCCTTATATGCTGAAAATCAAAATAATAACAGTAACAGCGTATATATAAAAAAAGATTTGATTTCCTTTGAGCAGTCAAACGATGACACCAATTTTAACAATTCATCATCAATAGTTGTTAACGATGATTCTGCGAAGCTGAAAATAGATGGAAAGGTTTATCTGTTTGGTACGGCTTTTATTGATGAATTGAAAAATTCAGACAACCGTATATTCAAAACCTTTGAAACTACAGCTATTACTCCTAATTTTAATATATATACATATAAAATGGATGGATTTAATTATAGAGATTATTATTTGGATATAAATAATAAAGAAGATGAATTTTCAAAGATTAGTATGTTTGATGTTTGGGATACGCTGAATAAAATTGGGAACAGAGCTGAAGTTATAAATAATTCAAAAAATTATGTTGACACATATTTAAATAATCATATAAATAAGCCTGATGAATTTGATTTTGAAATAAATAAATCTCAAATAGAATTAAATAAAGCAGATAGCAGCTATTACCCGTTTTTGTTTATAGCTAACAATAATCTTTATCTTGAACCAAACAACTCAATAAAGGATACTGCATCACTAACAGCAGATGCTAAAAAAACTGAAATAATTAAAAAGATAAAATTCGAAGATAAGGGATTGAAATCTCAAATAAGCGGTATTGGTGATGAAAGGTTTAACTTCTTAAAGTATTATTTAGATTTTGATTGCTTAAATGGTGATATTAAACTAATCAATAAAGATAAGAAAATTTATATAAGGCTTTCTAATGATAATATAGATATTAACTTAAATAAAGAAAATGTTGATGTTAAAGATTATAATTTAGATGGTTATAAAGTTTTAATAGCAGGCTCTAAAAACATAACCATAGACAGCGATAAAGATACCAAAATTTATGGGAATATTATAAGCTTAGGCGATATAATTTTAAAAGGCAAAAATATAACTTTAGAGTGGGATAAAGAAATTTCTAAGGAGATAATGAATTATTATGATTATAATAGAAGCGACGACTGCTTAAAATTGTATCAATTTTTTTCGAAGGGCATTATGCTTCAAGATTTATATACAAAGGAAGTATATTCAGGTTATCCAAAAACTACTGACATATTAATTAATACAAGAAGACAAATAATAAAAAAATAGGAGGTGGCAGGGTGAAAAAAAAATTTATTTCTATTTTTCTAATGTTTTTATTCATTATAATGCAGTGTTTTAATAATGCAGCTTATGCAAGCATTATTAAAGACTACGAAGCCGAAGCCTATGTATTCGTGGATAGCAGCAGTACTATTGCAAAGGATAAAGAAGTTAATGTGGTGTATAGATACTACATTAACGGAAAAGCTAAGGATTTTGATAATAGTGTTCCTATTAGTTTAAGTTATGCTGTTTCAGATAAGTTTTATTACATATCATCAAATCTTCCTAATGCAGTTTTTAAAAATCAACTTTTGACAGCATCAGGACTGTCTAAGGAAACAGGAAAATATATAGAGTATAATATTGTTTTAAAAGCAAAAGAAAACATTGATATTAAAAATCTTAGCGATTTAGGGAAGATTACAGTTACTTATAAAAATAATCAGGGAAACGGAAACTTAAAAACTGCTGAGGCAGCAGTAAAAATAGTTTTGAAGGATTCTAACAGCAGCTCTTATAATGATACAACTAATCTTAAGTTTACAGCTCAAAACAATAAAACAGAAATTTATTCAGATGAGAAATTTGAAACATCATTTACAATTGAGCCTCAAGGACAAGTAAGTATTGAAAGGAAACCTGTTTCTATAATACTTGTAATGGATACCTCAGGTTCAATGAAAGAAAATAGTAAAATAGATAAATCTAAGGAAGCTGCTAAAAAATTAATGGATACTATATATAATAATAGAATAAGCAATGACAAGGCAGGTTTGGTTGACTTTGATACTTATGTAAACAATAATAGCAGCAATAGATATGTATATAATTCTTACGGTTATTATTGGGGTACTTGGAAAACAAAGTATACCACGAGTATATGCAGCAGTTTGAAATATATAGATAACAGTACTTTAAATGATTATAAAGATAAAATTAATAAGATGTTTGCTGTAAGCTCTATCTCTGATGTAGTTGGAGGAACGAACTTAGAATCGGCACTTCTTCTTTCAAAGGAATATTTTAATAACGATAGTAATGAAAAACATATTATCGTATTAACCGACGGCAATCCAACATTTTATATGCAATCTGATGGAAATATTAAGGGGCTTGGAAGCGGTTATGACGAAAATGCGGCAGATAAAGCAATAAATGTTTTAAATGATTTAAAGAATATGGGAGTAAAGACTCACTTTATTGGCCTGAAAACAAAGGATAACGATATAAATGATGACTTTTTAAATGCAGCAGCAAGTGCTGGGGGAGGCTTAAAATTTACAACTAAAAATCCTGATGAAGTTGATTCTATAATGCAGAATATATACAGCGTTATAAATAAATCAATTGTATATAGCAATATCAATTTTGAATATGTTCTTCCTGAAGGAATAGAAGCAGATAAGTCGAGCCTTCCAGAAGGATTTAAAGTTGAAAATGGTAAAGTTACAGGACAAATTAATGATATTGAATTTAAAAATAATCAGTCTGCACCTCAGCCATTTAATTTTAAAATATCTTTTAAAGCAAAAAAGGCTGGGGATATAGATTTAGGAGAGGCGCAAATTAATTATACTAAAAATAGCATATTAGGTAATTCGGAAGGCATAAGGAAGGCAGAATTAGGAAGCATAAAAGTTAGTATGAGAGATTTCGGGGTAGACTTGGATTTTAATGCAAATAAGAGCAGTGATAATTTATATTTAGATCAAGAACTTACTTTAAATTATAGCATAAATCCAAAAGGCATCTTAAATCTTACAAGAAAACCTGTTTCAATAGTTCTTATAATGGATTCATCAGGTTCAATGGCACAGATAAAAATTAATGGCAGGTATCAAATAATTGACAAGACAGATGATAGATATGTTAACACAAAAATGTATTATGCTTCTGAGTCTGCAAAAAAATTGATGGATTTGATATTTTTAAAAAGTATTGCTGGGGACAAAATTGGATTGATAGATTTTGATACTTATGTAAACAATAACAATTGCAATACATTAATAGACTCAAACAGTCAGCAGAACATAAATGCATTAAAAAATAAAATTAATAATATGTATGCCGAAGGTGGAACAAATCTTGAGGCTGGATTATTAAAAGCAAAAGAATATTTTTCTTTAGATAATTCGGGTAACGATAAATATATTATATTGCTTACCGATGGTATGCCTTCATTATATTTTGATAGCAATGGTAAATTAGCTGGAATTGGAAGTTCATATGATTATACAGCAGGAGAAGAGGCTAATAATGCAGCAAAAGAATTGAGCAGAATGGGAGTAAAATTGAACGTAATAGGCGTTGATACTGAAAATGGAGATGTTAAAAAGGAATATATAGATAATTTAGCGGCTATATCAGGAGGGGTTTCCTATTATACAAGCAATCCTCAATCCATTGACACTTTAATGCAGGAGACATATAAAATAATAAATAAATCAGTTGTTTATGAAAATATAACTATTACTCAAGACATACCTTCAGGATTGACAGCTTGCAGTCTTCCTAACGGCTGGAAAATTGAAAATGGACGATTAACAGGATATGTAGAGAATGTAGTTTTTGAAAACAAAAGCAACAAAACACCAGAGGCTAAAGAATTCACTGTAAAGCTGAAAGCTTCAAAGATTGGTGAATATGACTTGGGATATGTGACAATGAATTATTCTATGAAATTCGATGAATTTTCAACATCTAAAGAGCCTAAAAATATATACCTTGGAAAAGTTAATTTTAAGCTTAAAGATTTTAGTAATTATATAAACTTTAATGATATGCAGATAAATAAAAAGATTGTACCTAATAAAACCACATTTACTATAACTATTACACGAAACAAGAATGAGCTGTATAATCTATCTAATGATGCAAAAGTTGAGCTTATTTTAGGTACTGACAACAATAAAGTAAGCATTTTATCTAAAACAGGAAACCTTTTATTTGATAAGATCTCAACTTCTAAAACCTGTAGCTTTCAGGCATCAATAATTGATTCATCAAAAGAACAAAGTGCTAATATAACTGTTAAAGCTATTAAAATAACTTTTAATGGTGAATCCTATACTATAGACAGTAAAGATGAAATAGCTAAATATTTTAATAATAAAGAACCTGTACAAAAATTGAAGGTAAAAAAATTTTCCCTAAGGTAAAACAATCAGTGCCCTCTATTGGGCACTTTAATTTTTGTTTAGAAAAAACAAAAGTAGTGGTATAATAAAATATATTTTGTTTTTATTGATTTTGGAGGCTCTTATGGGGTTTTTAGATTTTGCTATAATTAAAACTTTTTCGAATTTATTCATGATGTTAAATATAGAAGGGTATCTTGTTGGGGGAGCAGTAAGGGATATTTTAATGGGAATAGAGCCAATGGATTTCGATTTTGTATGCGAATTAGATGAAGAAGAGCACTACAGCGCTGCTGAAAAAATAGCTTATATTTTAAAATGCGATTTTAAATACAACAATTTTTACCATACAGCAAAGTTCTTTTATAAAGGCTTCGATGTTGATTTCGTAATGGCAAGGGCAGAGAAGTATATAAGTGCAGCTTCAAAGCCTATTATAAAATCAGCAGATATTATTGAGGATTTGAAAAGAAGAGATTTTACTATAAATTCTATCGCAGTTAGTTTAAAGAATGAAAAATTTGAAATCATTGATCCATTTAAAGGAATAGAGGATATTAAAAATAAAAAAATAAAAATACTCCATGATAAAAGCTTTAAAGACGATCCGACAAGGATATTTAGAGGCATTAAATATGCATCAAGATTTGATTTTGATTTTGATGACGAAACCCAAAATAGTTTGGAAGAAGCTTTGCAAAGAGGGTATATTTTAAAACTTCCTAAAGGAAGGATAAGGCTTGAGATAGATGGCCTTTTAAATGATAAAAATCCTCTTTTGGCCTTTGAATTTATAAAAAGATACAATATATTTGAATCAATTGTAAAATCGAATATATATATATCTTTAGAATATGATGAAATAAAGTTTAATGGTCTCGATTTCAATGATAAAATGGTTCTTATTTTTTATAAAAATAAGGAAGAAGTGCTCAATAAAATAAAGGATTTATTATGCTTAGGGGAGAATTTTATAAAGTATTCATTAAAAATAAAAAAATTGGAAAGTAATCTTTTAATGAGCGACTTTGAAGTTTATAAGCATCTATTTGAGGAGAATATAAAGGACTGCCTTCTTTATTCAGCTTTTGATGAGGATTTAAGAGTACAAAGCTATTTAAAATATAAAAATTCAATAAAAATTGAAAAGGATTTTGAGAATTTGCCTTTGAATATAAGAAAGGAATGCATAGCATCAAAAAAAGCAGATATGATTATAAATTTATTAAATGGAGGATCTGACTATGTTTAATTACGATATCGCCCAGTTTTTAATAACTGGTATTGCAATAATAATTTCACTTTCAATACATGAATATTCCCATGCATTAATATCCACTCTTTTGGGAGATGATGTTCCCTTTAGATATGGAAGGCTTACTTTAAATCCCCTTGCCCATATAGACCCTATAGGAATTATTTCACTTTTTCTATTTAAATTTGGATGGGCAAAACCTGTTCCTATAAGCTCAAGAAACTATAAAAACAGAAGGCTTGGAATAATATTAACATCCCTATCAGGACCAATATCAAACCTTTTACTTTCTTTTTTTACAGCCCTTTGTTTTGTTATTTTTAGTCCAAGCAGTGAGGGTGTAGTATATTTTTTAGGAGAACTTTTTACAATAAATACTGGGCTTTTTGTTTTCAACCTTATACCTATACCACCCCTCGATGGCTCAAAGATATTTGCAGAGCTTTTTGGAGGAAGGATTGCGGATTTTATATACAGCCTTGAAAGATGGGGTATGGTTTTACTATTTGCTCTTCTTTGGATACCTCAGGTTAGCTATTTTTTATCTTTTTTAATACATACAGTTAAAATATTTATATTGAATATAATAACAATAATTTTATGATGGTGATGATATGTCTATAAATATTAAACTTGAAATGTTTGAAGGTCCGTTAGACCTTCTTTTGCACTTAATAAAAAAATCAGAAGTAGATATATATGATATACCTATTGCTGAAATTACAGAGCAGTATATTTCTTATCTTAAAGCCATGGAGGAACTGGATCTTGAGATTGCCAGCGAGTTTTTAGTTATGGCATCAACTCTTCTTGAAATAAAATCAAAGATGCTCCTTCCAAAGGTAAATATAAGTGATAATGAAGAATCGGCGGATATAGACCCAAGGAAGGAGCTTGTTGAAAAACTTGTTGAGTATAAAAAATATAAGGAATTCGCTGAAAGGCTCAAAGAATTTGAAAAGTGCGGAGCTATATTTTTTAAAAGTCCTGAGATAATAGATGATATTGAAAACAAAGATGTATATTTTAAAAACATAACCGTTGAAAATCTCATGACAGCATATAAAAGAGTTATTAAAACCTATGAAAATAGATTTAATAAAAGAAGTGAAATACCAAAGGATATAGATTATGATGAATTCAGAATAGAAGATAAGATGGATTATATTAAAAATATGGTATATAAATATAAAAGAGTATCCTTTGAAAAGTTTTTTGAAAATGCAAAGTCAAAGCTTGAAATAGTAGTTACTTTTCTTGCAATGCTTGAGCTTATAAAGCTGAGGTTTATAACTGCAATTCAATATAAAAACTTTGAAGAAATCATAATAGAAGGGCAGGATGAACTATGGAAGATTTCCTAATAGACTTCCAATTTGAAGATGATGACGAAAGACTTAAGGGAATAATAGAAGCTGTATTGTTTGCTGCTGGTGACCCAATTTCAATAAAGGATTTAGCTTATGCAGCGGGAGTTAGCGAAAAAAGGGCTGAAACTGTTATAGAGATGCTCGAAGAAAGTTATAAATCTGCAGACAGAGGACTTTATATCATAAGATTTAATAATAAAATACAGCTTTCAACAAAACCTGAATATGGAGAATATATAAAAAAGCTTATTAAACCTGAAGGAAGGCAGAATCTCTCCCAGGCAGCTCTTGAGACTTTATCTATTATAGCCTATAAACAGCCTATAACAAGGATTGAAATAGATGAAATAAGGGGAGTCAGAAGCGACAGGGCGATTGCAACTCTTCTCGAAAGAGGGCTTATAAAAGAAAATGGAAGGCTTGATGCTCCTGGAAGGCCTATATTATACAGCACCACCGATGATTTTTTAAAGTATTTTGGATTTAAAAATATTAAAGAATTACCTGAACTTATTGAATTTAATTTGGAATATGAGGAAAAATAAAAAAATGAAGTAAACTTTTTTTGAAGGTGTAAATCATGGGAATTATAGTTTTAGCTGTAATATCAGTCGTAATTTTATTTTTCCTTTTAAGCACAATTATTTTTTCAATATACGTCGGCAGGGATAAAAAAGTTGTTATTAATATTATTTTATTTAAAGTTATAAAAATCAAAATAAATGATAAGAATAAGAAAAGGAAGAAAAATAAAGGCTTAAAAATTAACATTCCTCCTAAAATAATACTTAAAATTTTAAAAGAATCTCTGCCCCCCGTTAAGTATTTAATTGAAAAATCAAGACTATATATTAAACTTGATATGACTTTTGGGCTATCCTCTCCTGATAAAACTGCGATAACCTATGGACTGATTAATTCCTTTATTTACACTTTAGATTGTTTTTTGAAATCTTCTTCAAAAAAAGTTGATTCATCATATAATATAGTTCCGGATTTAAAAGACAAAAGGATTGATGTGTTTCTCGACTTTAAAATCTCTATTAGGATTTTAAACGTCTTTTCCTTCCTTTTTAAGCTTTTAAGGATTTTTCTTCATTATAAATCCAATTTTAAATTTAAAGGTGGTGTAGTATATGGAGCATCCAATTGAAGCTTTAATGAAAACTACTATGGACAATTTGAAGCAGATGATTGATGTAAATACTATTGTAGGAGATGCCGTTGAAACTCAGGACGGAACAGTAATAATTCCTATCTCTAAGGTAAGTATAGGCTTTGCTTCAGGCGGCAGCGAATTTAAAGGTTCAGATTCTAAAGGAGATGAAAACACTAAGCTCCCCTTTGGCGGAGGAAGCGGAGCAGGAGTATCCCTTCAGCCGGTTGCTTTTCTCGTTGTAAAATCTGATTATGTAAGGCTTCTTCCTGTAGCTCAGGCAGGCTCAATAGAGAGAATAATCGACAACATACCTGAGTTTATTGAAGAAATTACAGCGCTATTTAAAAAAGATAAAGAAAAAGAAAATTCTCAGGAAGAAAACTCGGCTTTTAATGCTACTTAAATAAAATTTTGAGCCCATATTGCAGATTATTTTAGCAATATGGGCTAAGTTTAACTTTTATATCTGAAACATCATAAATTATAAATCCTGTGACTATGTTTGGAGGATTTAATATGAAATTTAAGAAAGTATCCTTTCTTTTTTTTATTATCATTTTACTATCAGGTTTTGCTTACAGCCCTCAAAAAAACATAAATTTAAAATGCCTGTCAGCAGTAGTAATAGATCAGGATTCAGGAAGAATATTGTATTCTAAAAATGAAAACAGCCTTCTTCCAATGGCAAGTACTACTAAAATTATGACAGCAATTGTTGCCATTGAAAGGGGAAACCTAAAGGATACAGTTACTATTTCAAGCAGAGCTTCATCGATAAAGGGCTCTGTGGTTGGATATAAAAAGGATGAAAAGCTATCCCTCGAGGAACTTTTATATGGTCTTATGATGCGCTCTGGGAACGATGCTGCAATAGCTATTGCAGAGCACATATCAGGAAGCGTTGAAGAGTTTTCAAAGCTTATGACAGATAAAGCTTTTGAGATAGGGGCATATGATACAAGTTTTAAAAGCCCCCATGGTCTTGATATGGAAAATCACTATACAACAGCAAAGGATCTTGCTAAAATAACTGCTTATGCGATGAAAAATGAAACTTTTGCTAAAATTTCATCTACAAAAGAAATAGATTCTGGAGAAAGCGGAAAATTCACACGAAGTTATAACAACATAAATAAATTTCTATATCAATATCCTAATTCCGATGGAGTTAAAACCGGCTCTACAGGAAAGGCAGGAAAATGTTTTGTAGCCTCGGTTAAAAACCCCTATGGAAGATATATATGTGTTGTCTTAAACAGCAGCGACAGGTGGAACGATGCTAAAAAGCTTGCCGATTATGCGGAGAAAAATTACAAGTATATTAAAATTCTAAGCAGGGATGAGCTGATAAAATCATTTAAAGTTTATGGAGGAGAAAAAAAATATATTGCAGGGAAAATAGAAAAGGATCTTTATATACCTGTTACTGAAGATGAAATAAACAGCATCAAAATGGAAGTTTATGCTCCTTCGGTTATTTTCTCCCCTGTAAAGGAAAATGAAATATTAGGAAATGTGGTTGTATATGCTAAGGATACTGCAGTTGGCAAGTACCCTATAATCAGCGACATGGAAGTTAAAAGGAAGAACTTTGCAGAGAATTTAAAGGAAATGATGAAAAGAATGGCAAATATAAAGTAACCAAAAGCCCCCTTCAGGAATAATCTGAATATATGGAAGGGGGTTTAGTTGTGTTTAAGTATATAGATTGTATTGATGCAGGGAGTCCTTATTGCCCTTGCGAGCTTGCCTCAAAGGGAGAATGCATAATCTGTTCTCAACTTCACGGAAAGGAGTTTTGCGACTGCTTAAATTGGAAAGGAACCTGTATATACCAAGAATTCCTTTGGAATGGTTGTAAAAGTAAAAAAATAAGGGAGTTTAAAAAATTTAAAATAGAAAAAAGAGAATACTTTAGAGAAGATATTTTAAAACTTGATATAAAAGTAAATAAAGAGCTTTCAAGGGATTTAAACAATATTGGAGCTTTTGTATTTCTTAAAAATGAAAAGGATGCAGAATTCTTCAGCACTCCTATTTCAATTTTAAACAGCGATATTGAAACTGATATTATTACTGTTGTAATAAAAAGAGAAGGCATAAAAAGCAAGGCCCTTTTCGAATGTGAAGATGAAATATTAGTTAAGGGACCTTATTTTAATGGAATACAAGGGCAAAAATATTTAAATGAGCTTAAAAATAACAGCTGCCTTATATTATCAAGGGGTATTGCCTCGGCTCCAGCAGTTTTAGCAGCTAAAAAACTTAAAATAAATAAAAATGAGGTATATGTGTTTTTAGACAGGGGAAGAAGCAGACAAAACTTTTCAAAGCCCTATTTTTTATCCCTCGGGTGTATAGTTGAAGATGTTTCATTTTTAAATACAGATGGAGAGCTAAAGTATGAATATAAAAAGCAAATAGAGCAGCTTATAAAGAAATGGAATTTTAAAACGGTGCTTTCTGCAGGCAGCGATGATTTTCATGAAAAAGTTATAAACTTTATATATGGAATCGATAAGTATATAAATTTTGCAACAGTTAACAACAGCACTATGTGCTGTGGAGAGGGTATATGCGGAAGCTGCATAATTAAGGGAAGAAATAATGTAAAAATAAGAGCCTGCAAGCAGCAGTATAATCCTAAGGAAGTATTTTTAAGGGGGATTTAATTCATGAAGGTTGTGGTAATTGGAGGCGGCTGGTCAGGATGCGCAGCAGCCCTTGAGGCTAAAAAGTGCGGTGCTGACGTTTTACTTATTGAAAGGACGGATATGCTCTTAGGCCTTGGAAATGTTGGAGGAATTATGAGAAATAATGGAAGATACACCGCAGCTCAGGAGATGATTGAATTAGGGGGAGGGGATTTATTTGAGCTTGCAGATAAATGTGCAAGGCATAAAAATGTTGAATTTCCAGGCCACAAGCATGCGACTTTATATGATGTTATAAAGATGGAGCCAACTGTAAGAAGATATCTTTTAGAAAAAAATATAAATATTTTATTTGAAGCAAGGGTAGTCGATGTTGAACTTGAAAGAAATTCAATAAAGGGAATATATCTGTATGACGGAACCTTTATCGAGGGTGATGTTTTTATTGAAACTACTGGCTCGACGGGGCCTATGGGCAACTGCTTAAGATATGGAAAAGGATGCTCCATGTGCATATTAAGATGCCCATCCTATGGTCCGAGAATAAGCATAAGCAAAAGAGCAGGGGTTGAGGATATACTTGGCATGAGGGGAGATGACAGCTATGGAGCTATGAGCGGCTCATGCAAATTAAACAAAGAATCACTGTCGGATGAAATAAGGGAAAGTTTAGAGAGGGATGGGGTTTATATCATTGAGATTCCAAAGGAGGATGTAAACTTAGAAAAGCTTAACATGAAGGTCTGCCAGCAGTATGCCCTAAAGGAATTTGCAGAAAACATTGTACTTCTTGATACAGGCCATGCAAAGCTTATGACAAGTTATTATCCCCTTGAAAAACTTAGAAAAATACCCGGATTTGAAAATGTAAGGTTTGAAGACCCCTATTCAGGAGGAAAGGCTAATTCTATAAGGTATCTTTCCATGGCACCGAGGGATAACTCTATGAAGGTTACAGGGGTTGACAACCTCTTTGTAGGAGGAGAAAAAAGCGGACTTTTTGTTGGGCATACTGAAGCTTTTCCCACCACTTTGCGACAATAACCCACCCATGCTTCCGTTGCCATTTTCACCAAATAGTATAATTTTAATATCTCCTTTTTCTCCATCCCATGTAATTGATTTTACTATACTTGATATTAAGAATTTCTTTTCTTCCAATGTACACTGGTCAATTAATGTTCCGAATTTTTTTAATATGTTTGTAAACATATCAAGATCTAATTTTTGTTGTTGAATTTTTTCCTGCTGTTCTATTAAATCTGTTTTCTCTTTATTTAAAGATTTTATTTCTTTGTTTAAAATTTCTATTTCTTCTCTTATGTATTTTGCGGTATCATCATCATTAATATATGCTAATTGTTTAATTAGATTACTTATAGCCATTTTAATATCATGAATTTTTTTTTCTAAATTTTCTATTAGAAAGTCAGTATTATTTGTTGTTGCAGTTTCTTTAAGTTCAGATAAATTTTTTATAAGTTGTTCAGGATTCAATGTTATATCTTTAAGTTTATTTATTACTAATGTTTCTAATTCATCACCTCTAATATTAGGATTTGAACATCTTGTTTTGCCTGAATCAACTTTAAGTGAGCAAGTATAATAATATGTTTTATTATGTCCATAAGCAACTCTCATATTGCACCCACAATGGGCACATTTTAATATTCCTGTTAAAAGAGCAGTATTAGTTTTCCCTAATCTTGGAGCTTTCTCTTTATTTACTTGTAATGTTTTTTGGACTTCAAGCCATTTATCTCCATCAATTATGCCTTCATGTCTACTTATTGCTGCTATCCACTCAGAAATATTCCTATACGATTTTGTTCCTATTTTTTTATTGTATGTCAAAAATGCATGTTTGGAATCTGGTTTTCCAACAACAGTTATGCCTAAACTTTTTAGGTATTCAACGACTTCTTTTGAGGATTTTACATAGACTGGATTAGTTAATATCTCTTGTATCTGTTTTTTGTTCCAATCCTTATGCTGCTTAGTTTTATAGTGATTCGATAATAAAAATTTGTTTACTTGACTTAATGATTTTAATTCAAGATATTTTTCATAAATAAGATTAACTATTTCTAATTCTGTATTAATTGGCGATAACTTATACATTTTTCTTGGTTTCATATTTTCATCATAATACTGAATTGCTTCGCTATTAAAACCTAATGGAGTTTGCCCACCAAGCCAGCGACCCGACTTTGCAAGTTCAAGCATGTTATCTCTAACTCTTTCTGCAATAGTTTCCCTTTCAAGCTGTGCAAAGACACCTGCTATATACATCATAGCCCTACCCATTGGGGTTGAAGTATCAAATTGTTCTCTAATACTAATAAAAGATATTCCAAACTCTTGAAGTTGGTTTATAAGCATAGAAAAATCAGCAATATTTCTACTTATTCTATCAAGACGATAACATATTAGGACGTTAAATTTTTTATCTTTGGCGTCCTTTATCAAATGCTGAAATTCCGGTCTATTAGTATTCTTCCCTGAAAAACCTTCATCTTCATAAATAATAAATTCATTTGTGTTGAAATGTTTTTGAGCATATTCTTTGCAAAGTTGTACTTGATTTTCTATTGATTCACCTTTTTCTGAGAATTTTGATTTACGAGAATAAATTGCAATTTTCATAAATATATCTCCTATAATTTATTTTAATGATTCTAAAGCATCCCAAAAATCATTCTCATGAACAATTAAAATTTTATGGCCTTTTTTCCTCAAATTAACAGCTTGTTCAACTTTTCTTCCATAACATGAAAACGCCCAGCAAGGATTTCCGTTGTTACCAATGACTAAATAGTCTGTTTCTTTTGTTACTTTATCATGATATCTACCACCAAATGAAATTATAACCTCACTTATTTGTTTTCTTGTTGTTTTAGAAGATGTTCCTGTAAAGCAAAATAACTTATTATTAATAATTATTTCAGGACATATTGAACAAATACCACTAATGTTTATTTTTTCCCTTAATTCTTCGATTTCATTTCTATTTAAATTAGAAGAACATTTTGTATCGACAAAGTCGCTTAAAAATAATTTAAGAATTTTTCTTTCATAGTCATCAATAAATCCATCAGAAAGAATAGATATTAAAAGACTATAGATTTCATCATAAGGATATGTCCCAATTAAATGTTCATTATCTTCAAGCCAATTTTTTAAAGCTTTAATTTCAGAATCTGTTATAACTCCATCAGCTAATATCCCATGTAGAATTCCATGAAGTCTTTGTACATCGGAAGTTATTATATCAAAATACATATTTCCTATTTTATAATTATTACATAACCAGAGAATATCTTCTCTTTCGTTTTCATCTATAATTCCATCTTCTATAGATTTTTTTATAGTGTTCAATATATCTCCCAATGGTTGCCTATTTATATAATTACTATATAATTCACACCAAGCTGATAATTCTTTTAATTCATATTCATTTAAAATGTTATCGATTGTTATTCCTATTAGTATTCCCTCTAATGTATGAAGAGCTTTATCAATTTCCAATCTTAAAGTATATTTACGATATTGTTGACTATCATATTTTTCCAAATTTAACACAAGTTTTTCCCTCCTTATTTTAAAATTAAAACTTTTCTAAAATAGCTAAGGGGTCAAAATAAATAATATAATTATCAATAGTATAAAATAATCCATATTTATTTTTGTAATAAGTTAAAGCTTCATCTAAAAATTCTTCAGTAACATTTAAAAATTCAGCCAATTCATATTTATTTCTAATTCCATTTTTGTAGGCTTGAATTATTGAGGTTATACCGACCAATTTTTTATAAGCCCAATTACGAGCAATTTTTTCTTGTTTAATATTAATAACGTTTGATTGTTCTAATATATTACCTGAAGAAGTGTAGTGATGACCTATTTCTTCAGCTAAAATACAAACCTTTTCAGCATTTGTTTTAATGTTTTGATTTATTGCAATAGTATTGTTACAATAAAGCCCTTTAATATTGCCTTTGAATTTCATTTCAATAACATCAATATTTTTTTCATCTGCTTCATCTAATAGTTTTTCATATTCCATTATCCCACACCCCTTAGATATATATTATTTTTGCTTTTTGGATAATATAAATCTAATAAAGCTTTCTATATCTTCTATATCCTCGTCTGTAAATTTTTCACTTTTAAAATGAGCAGCAAGAGTTTCAATTTTATTCCCCTCAATTATTTTATCAACTTTTTCAAAAGAATTTGTTTTAGGATAAGTTTTATCATCAAAAAAATAATTTAAAGGCACGTCAAGAGCTGTAGCTATTTTATTTAAAATTTCAATATCAATTTTGCGTTTCCCGTTTTCAATTTTACTTATTGTAGATTGAGGTATTCCTGTAATTTTAGACAACTCATATGTTGATATATTTTTTTTTAATCTTAAATCTTTAATTTTTTCTGAAACATTCATATTATCACCTTTTTTATAAAAATCGAATTAAAATAATTCGATTTTAGAATAATTCAATTTTATAGAAATGTCAAGTAATTTTAAGTAAATTCGAGCAAATAAGAGATAATTTTACAAAATAATTCTAAAATAGACTTGTTTATACATCAACTCAATTCTATAATGTAATTAATTCGAATATAGAATTGGAGGTGAGAGAATGGAAGTCGGAAATAGAATTAAACAAATAAGAAAAGAATTGAAATTATCTCAATACGAGTTAGCAAAATTAATAAAATCTCTAAACCAATCACAATTATCAAAAATTGAAAATGGGAAAAGAGAATTAAAAGCTGATGAATTAATTCAAATTTCTAAAGTATTAAATATTCCAGTTGAAAAATTAATTAGTTAAAAAAATATAAAAAATTTAAAGACATAAATAAACCTAAAAGAAAGAGGAAAATGCTGCAAATACAACATGTCCCACTTCATATACTTTACAAGAGGGGGATAAATATATGAAACCAAAGGAAATAACTATTTCAATTGAAGGCGATGTTAAATTAGCATGTACTAATTATACCAAAGCCGTAGTTAAATTGATAAAAAATAAGTTTACCACTAATGATATAGATTGCTTGATAAAAAAAATACAATCAGATATAAGCCATAAGGAGGTAAGGTGATGAACGAACTAACCGTAATAAACCAAAACGGACAGCTTGTAGTTGACAGCAGAGAAGTGGCGGAGATGATAGGAAAACAGCATTCACATTTATTAAGGGATATCAAAGGGTATATCGAAATTCTTAACCAATCCAAAATTGGATTCGTTGATTTCTTCATTGAAAGCACATATATGGACAGCAAAGGGGAAGAAAGACCTTGCTACCTGCTCACCAGAAAAGGCTGCGACATGGTAGCAAACAAAATGACTGGAGAAAAAGGAGTTATATTTACAGCAAAGTATGTAACGAAGTTTGAGGAGATGGAGAAACAAATAAAAAACCAAGTGATTACATCGGAGCTAAGCCCACAGTTACAGTTACTCATCAATATGGAGCTGGAGCAAAAGAAAATGAAATTAGAGCTTCAAGAGACCAAAAAAGAGGTCCAAGCTATAAAAGATATTATAGTAATCAATCCGAGAGCAGAGTGGCGAAAGCAAACAAATAACATATTGAACAGTATAGGCTATAAAACAAAGGAATATCAAAAAGTAAAAGAGGAAGCCTACAAAG
>NZ_FUYH01000019.1 GCF_900167605.1 Caloramator quimbayensis
TATAATTATAGCATTTAATCTTATGCAGTTATATTTTTTTAGATGTATTAGAGGTTTTAGGAAGAAAAGAATGCTTCAAATAAATATTATTGAGGATATAAGAGATGAGAGATTTACAATAGAAGATACCTGGAATAATCCAGTATTTGAAAAAACTTAATGAAACAATAAAATTGGAAATTAATTATTTAAATTTTTGGGGGTAGGGGGAGTTATAACTATTTTTGCAACCTATAGAGCTGGTGGAATACCATTTCTTCAATATGATACAATAAAATGCAATTTCAGTAAAAATAAAAATTCTACTGGAATTTTGCTGCGAAATCTCTGAAAAAATAGTTCATTATTTGCGATGCAATATATGATGATATTGTAAACATCGATAGATTGGCTATATGTCTTGATATTTCTTTATGATGCATATATATTTTTTCATCAATTAAATAAGTTAAAAACCAAGAGGCAAATAAAAATACTATTGCATTCTTCATCCCAAAATTAAAAAAGACAAAGGCAAATATAGCATCGTTTAATTCAATATACATTTTTCCTATTTTTATGCCCATAGTACTAATAACAACAGCAACTATTAATGTAAGCAAATATAAAGCAGCATTTTTAGGGCTACTTATCCTAATATCCAAAAAAGATTCAAATAAAATTGGAATAGATATTATTAATAACGCAGCCCTAAAAATCTGCTGCCTTTTAGATTTATATTCCATAGCATTCACCTTGTTAAAAAAAAGTAAATATTTTATTAATATAAAATATACCACTTTATGTCATTTATTTCAAACAAAAAATGAATTTTCACACAAACATTTTTCTATATTTTATTCCCATTATCAAAGTATAAATAGATGATACCAATAGTATAAAACTTAATACTACAAAAGTAATTATTAAATTTCTTGCCGTTGCAGGAGTCTTATTAAACTGCTTTGAAAGAGACTCTATAAAAACATTAAAGTTTTTAGAAGCAAGGAATGCATTCCAAAGCCACGCAACAGATGTTAGAAGCGCCATGGGTATGCAGGATAATGCATATAAAAGTCCATTGTATGACCTGTTTCTAACTCCTTTAAGTCCAAGATATATAGGTATAATCATTATTAGAGGAAGTATATAAGAAAAATATTGAGGTGACAATGCAAAAAAGAGTATACACGTCAGCATATAAGATAGCACTATCCTGTTTAAAGGTTTTAAATTTTCATTGAAGTCATAAACAGCTGCGTTACAGTATCTTAAATAATATTCTATCTTACCCTTTTCATTAATGTTTGTATCCTTTATAAGCTCTTTACCCTTTTTTAAAAGGCTTTCATATGTTTCTTTATGATTATTCGGAACACCTATTTGCCTATATTTTTCTATAAGATTATTTATTTCTTTTATATATTTTTCTTTCTTTTTATTATCTATATTGCTTTTTTCAAGTTTTTTCCTAACATCTCCAAGCAAAACTACTAAACTGCTGTCCATAATTCTACCTCCTAATTACATTAACCCCCGCAAAGCGGGGGTTAAATATTTACTTACTGTGTTTTAATAATGATGAGAGGGTTATACCTACCGCAGCTAATATTATGCCCCAGGCTATTATCATAAAAACCAATGCGCTACCTGACATTTAAAACCCCTCCTTACTTTCTTATAGAAACTTTTGAAGTTTCAAGTTCTACTTTATATCTCTTCTTTATTGAAGTGTATGACTGATAGAATCCAAGGATTAATACAAGAACTATAAGAATTCTTGCAAAGAGTGCCCAGCTTCCAAGTCCAGCTTTAATATATACTTCAGGTATAAGGTTAAAGTAACCTTGGCTTATATAGTCCTTTGTTGAGAAGAAAAGAAGTATTATTGTAGCAACTGGTGTTAATACTTGAATGAATAAAGTAAAAAACCACTTTGGAACTTTCCAGTAGCTTCCTTTATTCATAGTTTCAAGGGCCTTATCCTTCATAAGCCATCCACAAGCTATAACTTCGATAAGTCCAAGAATTACGAGAAGATATGAACCTACCCAGTTATCAAGCTCGCTTAATACTGCAAGATCAGCTGTCTTTGTAAGACCTGCTTCAAGTCCAACTGGAAGACCAAGAATAATATAGAGTGCAAATACCATTATTGATGCTGTAGTCTTTTTAATTCCAAGCTCTTCTTCTATAAGTGCAACTATATAGTTGTACATCGCAATAGCGCTTGTAAATCCAGCAAAGAAAAGAAGTAAGAACCAGAAGGTACCAAATATCTGTCCTCCAGCCATCTGTCTGAAGATGTTTGGAAGAGCTATAAATGAAAGTCCAACACCGCTCTTTAATCCTTTTTCTCCAAGGAATGTATAAGCTATAGGAATAGCTATTGTTCCTCCAAGAATAACTTCAGCAAGTTCGTTTAATGATACCGTAGCAACACCTGATAAAACGATATCGTCCTCAGGTTTAAGGTATGATGCATAGTTTGGAATAATTCCCATACCAATCGACAATGTGAAGAATATCTGTCCTGCTGCTGCAAGAGCTGCTGTCCAGTTTAGCGCATCCCATCTCGGAGTCCAAATATAATTTAGTCCCGCAATTGGAGTCCAGTCTGGATTAACAGGTGCTCCAAGAGTTAATGTTCTTATAATAAGTAAAATTCCGAAAATATAAATCGTAGGCATCATAAATTTAGCCCATGCTTCTATACCTGCCTGAATACCTCTCATAACTGCAAAGCCTAAAAATCCGAGTGCTATAACCCAGAATACTATAAATCTTCCAGGGCTCTGAATATATTTAACAAATATGTCTCCTGTCTCAACTGCCTTATCCATATAACCGCCTGTTGCTGACATCCACGCATAACCGAGAGTCCATCCTATAATGTGATTGTAGTAGGAGTTTACAAGTACAGTAACTGCAAAGGCAAGTGCTCCTGCAAGGGCTCCAAGTACTGCAGCAGATTTTGGCTTAACTCCTTCTCTTGCCTGAAGATAAACCATAGGTCCTAAAGTACCATGTCCATATTTTCCGCCTTCACGTCCAAGATTCCACTCAACGAGCATAAGTGGTATACCAAGAAGTATAAGAGCCCCGAAATATGGTATCATGAAGGCTCCTCCACCATTTTTTGCCGCTTGGTATGGGAATCTCCAGAAGTTACCCAAACCAATGGCGTTTCCAGCCATAGCCAGAATCATTCCAAGTTTACTTCCCCAGTTTTCTCTTTTTTCTGACATGATAAACCTCCCTCCAAGAAATGAATTTTCTTATTATGATAATGCATTTATTAGAAAATTACAATAATATTTTATTAATTTTTCTTCACATTATGAATAATTTTTGAACATTTGAAAAATTTTTAACGGAGTTAATATTTAGATTTATCATGTATTATTCATTGTTTTTACATATATAAAATACCTTAATAATATATTTTTGCTATACAATACCATATATTTATTTTAATTGTTACATAATATTAAAGGGATTGTTATTTTATTAACCTTTATAACTCTATCTCCAATTTTACACATCTGCCAAGGACTGTGAAAGATTTAACATCTCTTGTTTCAGTTTTCAAATCATTTGAATGCGACAAGATAAGAACTTTATTCGAGTCTATTCTTTTAATTTGTCTTATGCATCTTTTGCCGTCGATATCTATAAGAGAAATTGAATTGTTTTGTATTTCAGAAGTTTCATATACTAATATTTTGTCATCCTTAAATATTCTAAAGCCTCTCATGCTGTCATCCGGTGCTTTAACATAAAAAAGCTTATCTGCTGAATAGCCCTCCACCTTCTTTTCAATAACTGGAAGGTACCTGTAATCATATATTTCCTTTAAATTAACACTGCATACAGGTATTTTCTTTAAAATATGCGCAAAGGCATCTTCCCATTGCTTATTTATGCTCTTTTTGTCCTCTGTTTCTTTTATATTTTCTATTGGCTCCGTAACCTCATCAAATATATCTTCATTTAAATTTACCTCAAGAAACTTTTCTATTTTTTTAATTAAATCCTCGTTAATTATTCTTTTACCTGATTCAACATCTAAAATAAATCCTTCTGAAACGCCCAGTTTTTTTGCAAGAGCTTTTACTGGTATACCCGCTCTTTGCCTTGCGTCCTGTATTTTTTGTCCTACTCTGCTCATATTAACACCTCTTTTTGTAATTCTAAAATGTTGGTAATAGTATACCAAAAAAAAGAAATTCTTAAAAGAATAAATTATACTGTTTTTATCTTTCCAATTTTTATGTTTATATATACTTATAATTTATTATGGCTTTTAAATTTAGCTTATTAAATATTTTAACAGCGTATATTGAAATCAAAGTCTAAATAACCTTAATGTTTTTTAATTAAAATAAAACCCATAATACTGCTGAAAGCTGTATAAAATTTTTGCTGCAGTATTATGGGTTTAAATTATTATTCCTGCTATAATTAAAATCTATTTAATATGCATAAAAGCTGAAACTGTAAAATTTGCAAATAGAACCGCAAACAAATTATAAATAATATGCTGTATACTCCAAATCGTAATATCCTTTGTCTTTATATACATGATGAAAGGTATTACAAAGATAACTGCCTGTGAGGCTATAAATATATAGTTGTCAAAACCTGGAGAAGGCATAAATCTTGTCCAAAAGAATGCATGGATAAGTCCTACGAATATGAAAGAAAATATTACTCCAACAGATTTA
Source organism: Caloramator quimbayensis (assembly GCF_900167605.1). Taxonomy (GTDB): domain Bacteria; phylum Bacillota; class Clostridia; order Clostridiales; family Caloramatoraceae; genus Caloramator_B; species Caloramator_B quimbayensis. The sequence goes on from NZ_FUYH01000019.1 coordinate 4,707, forward strand.
TAAACCGCTCCTGCAAGTTCATAAATATTCATCCAAACAAGCTGTTCAAAGCATCCATTAAGAAGCGAAAAAGCAAATATATTTAAAATAGCATCCTTACTTAAATTAATATTGATTTCCCGAATACCGCTCCCCCTGATATAAAAATAAGCTGATATAGCTGTTGCCAAAAATAAAATTAGGGTTTCAATCCAAACTCTCTTAAATTGAGGTCTAAAATAAGGAAGTCTTTGTCCCATTATAAGCCTTAATATAATACCGCAGAACAACCAATAAATAACAGAAGATATAAAGGGTATACCTGTAACATCCATCAATCCCCTTGCTGCAAAAGGAAATAATAGAGCAAGTAATATACCAGCGAAAACTCTTATACCTTTTTCTTCTCTTGCAAATGTACTCTCTATAAACATATTAATCCCCCTTTAAACATGCTGCAGGCTTTATTTAATAATATCACAAATTTTATTTCGCGAATATAAATATTGGTAAATTATTTATTCTTCATATAAATTTTCAAAAGTAAAGCTAATATTACAGAGAAAGCTTATCATTCAAGATTTTTGTTTTAACTTTGGGGTTGCTTAATATAGGCCTTTTTAAAAACCTCAAGTATTTCTATCTCATAATTTTCCTTCGCCATGCTTAAAAATTCTGTTCCCTTTTGACAGTAGAGAAGAATTTCCTCTGTTAGATAATCTGAAAATGCGTTATATATTTTATCGTTGTTTTTCATATTGTGTTTTATCTCCGCTTTGATTCTAAAAACAATACCTATTTCATGAGGGCTTTTAAGTTTTTCTGCATACTTATCTGCTTTTTTAAGGTGCTCTTTGCTGTCAGAATATCTTCCTTCTTTTGTCAGCAAAAGAGCCATAAATCCTTCAGCTATTGCTCTCCCCCAAAGGGAACCGCTTATTTCATATAATTCAAGTGCATTTTTAAAGTAACTCTTTGCCCTTTCATAATCCCCCATTTCAAAGGCTGCCTGTCCTGCATTTCCATAGAATACTGCTGCAGCACCATTTGAATTTTTACCGCTTATAGATATCGCTCTATCATAATATTCAAGAGCTGAAGAAAACCTCATGTTCTTGCGCCTAATCTCTCCTATATAATTATAAGCAGCAGCAATATTCAAAGAATATATACATTGCCTTTGATTTAAAATATTAAATATATCTATTGATTCTTTAAGAAGCTCTTCCGCCCTTTCAAAATCCTTCATCATTACTCTGTTCAGTCCCTTTAATCTTAAAAGGCTTCCAGTTTCATACAAATTGTTAGTATCCTTTGATATTTTTAAAGCTGATTCAACATACTCTTCCATCATATTTTCATTATAGGTTTGTATGCAGTAAAAAATAATCTGTTTATAGCCCTTTAAAATTAAATCCTTATCACTGACAGCCTCTGCAATTTCTATCATTTTTTTTATATAAAATACCCCTTTATCATACTCTCCTTCTCTTATTAGATATCTTCCTTTTATATGAAGCAGCATAGCTTCATATTTTTTTACTTCTTCCTTTTCTTTATCCTTCCCCTCTTCTTTTATTTCTTCTATAAGCTTTTCAATATCAGTAATTTGTTTTATAGCATCAAAACTGTTAATTTGATTATCATCATTTTTGAAGTTATTTAAAACAGGGAAAAGTTCATGATTAAAATCAAGATATGCATTAACATTTTTTATGCTGTATTTTAATGCTGAAATCCTGTTCCCTGAGTTTATATAGTGATATATAAGTTTTGAATACAAATGTATGTCCCTATTGTCCCCCCTCAAATCTTTTTCTAAAAATTTGGCTATTCTTCCGTGCAGTATTATTCGTCTTGCCTGTGAAAGATTCGTATATATATATTCCCTTAGCTTTTGGTGAGTAAATTTATAGCATATATCAAAGGAATAGGCCTGCTCACTGATTATGTTCCTTTCCTGTATTTCTTCAATAATATCCATTATTTCCATATCATCCTTACCGCTTATCTCTTTAATAATACTGAAGGGAGCTTCATCAAAAAACATAGATATAATTCCAAGAATTTTCATTGCATTATCAGACAAATCAATAAATCTGCTTTTAATTAAATCTACAATCCTTTCTGATTTAAAGTCAATTTCCTTATTTCTTAATATACTGCTTATAAATTCAACTATAAAAAAAGTATTTCCCTCTGTTTCTTTAAAAATCCTTCTCCTTATATCATCAGTTAAATTATAATCTGGAAGAGCTGTTTTTATGAAATCTTCAGTTTGTTCTAAATCAAATCTTTTAATTTCTATTTTATATAACTTTTCATATCTGGACATTAGGGTAAGAAACTTGTCTACTCTCCTGCCATATCCATCTCTTATAGTCATAACTATCATGATATTTTCCACGCTTTTCAATAAAAAATCCTCTATAAGATTAATGCTCATACTATCAGCCCATTGTATATCTTCAAATACTATGATTATTTTTCTATTTTTAGATATGGCTTCAATAATTTTAAATACTGCCTCCTCAGACCTTCCATATTTCATATTATTAAAATTATCTATAGTTTCATTACTTCCTAATTCATCAAAAAGATTTGGAAACATATATGATGCAGATTTTATTATGCTTTCATTTATTTCTATATCGCTTTTTTTAATAAATTCCCATAGAGCATACATAACTGTATTCCATGGTTTTAAAAAATAGTTTTCTTCTGCCTGATAACAATTGGTTTGGATTAATAATACACCCTCATTAATTCCCTTTACAAATTCATCCTTAAGCCTTGTTTTTCCTATCCCTGCTTCTCCTGTTATTGCTGCAGCCTTTGAAATTTTACTTTTTAAAAATTCCATATATATTTTTTTAAGCTCTTTAAGCTGCTTCTCTCTTCCATAAAAAATATCTTTTTTGATTTGTTTTACCTCTTTTCCCTTTTCTCTTATGTCAAGTATCCTGTCTAAAACAGTCTTCGTTTTTAATTCAGGAGTAATTCCAAGTTCTTTTTCTAATACAAAAGATAGTTTATTATATAATTCTATGGCTTTATTATACATTCCTTTTGCAGAATATATCTTCATAAGAATTCTATATGCCTTCTCATCGAGCTCATCTATTGAAATTAAAATCTTTGCAAATTTCTCAGCTAAATCATAGTTTTCATCATTAAGATGGTTTTTAAGTTCATCATATATGTTTTTTTGCTGAGCCTCCTTAAAATATTCCCGGTTAGCCAAAACCCAATTATCGAAGTTTTCACTATCTTTAAGTGAAAACCCCCTTAAAAATTCTCCATAGGTATCAACTTTTTTTTTATTTTCTATATCATCTATATCCTTAACCAAATTAATATTGGGATTTATCATAAGAATTGATTTTTGAGGTGATATTATTATATCCATATCAAACGCTTTTTTTATTTTATATATGCTGTCCCTTAGATTTTTCTTTGCGCTTTCCTCATCATTATCAGGCCATAATAGGCTGCATACTTCATCCCTTGTCGCCTGTTTTTTTAGTATCATATAATAAAAAAGCGCCTCTGCCTTTTTGAAAGGGAAAGCTACTATTTCATAATTCTTAAAAACAGCCGGAGCATCAAGCATTTTTACATATATAAAATCCACATTTTTCCCCTCCCAAATCTTATAATAACATTATAGCATAAAAAAAGGCTCATGATACTTTAAGTATCATAAGCCTTCTGCAAAATTACAGTACTACTTTTTTAAGAATTTCCTCTTCTCTTTTACAAACAGCTTTTTCAATATCTGAAACTTCTTTTGAAATTTCTTTTACGAAATTTTCATCCTTTATTGAAAGAAGATTTATTTTAACATTATATAGAGCTGATAATACAGCTGTCCTCGCCATCATCGCAGCAACTGCTCCATCTGTTATAGCATTTTTGTTCCCTTTTAAAACGATTTCTTCAATTGTATCCATAAGGGAAAGCCCATTCTTTGCTACCTTTAAAGGAACGAGTGCTGCCTTTTTTGAAGCTTCTTCAATAGCTTCTTTTCTTGCCTTTATTTCTTCTTCATTATTTTTAGGCATTTTTAATGCTTTCATAAATTCATTAAAAGACTCAGCATCCTCATCGATATCCTTTACAAAGCCCTCTCTGTATTTTCCTGCAGTATCTATAATCTTTGGCATATATTCCTGAACATTTTCATATCCTTTTTTTCCAACTGTAAGGTTTGCAACCATCTGTGTAAGCGCTGCAGAGATTGCTCCTGACAATGCTGCTATGCTTCCTCCTCCAGGCACAGGAGAATTTGATGCAGTTTCATCCAAAAATTCTAACAGACTCTTTTCTGACAGCATACTATTCCTCCTACTCCATTATTCTCGTTTCTAAAATCTGTTCCATAGAAAAGTCTTCAATTCCAAGATAATAAACAGCTGTATCGATTAGGGCTTCCATAGGAACAAGACCTATAATTTCGCTTCCAGCAACGCTCACGCCATATCTTTTTGCTTCTATTTTAATAAGTTCAAAGGCCCTATAGAGCGCTGTTTTTGTATAATCGGTCATGTTCATCGAAACTTGAACTATGCCTCTGTCCTTAAGTTCAACTCCTATAGCTTTGCAGTATCTTAATCCTCCGCCTATAAATCTGACGTTCTTTGCAATTTTATTTGCTATCTCTATATTATTAGTATTAAGATTAACATTAAATGCAACGAGAGGCATTCTTGCACCAATTGCAACAACTCCTGCTGTAGGATGAACCTCTGCTATTCCAAAGTCAGGCTTCCACTGAGGCTGTTTTATCTTTTCAAACATGCCTTCAAATTCGCCTTTTCTTATGTTTGCAAGGTTTTCTCTATCAGGAGATGATGCGGATTTTTCATAAAGGAACACAGGAAGATTATATTTTTCTGAAACAATTTTTGCAACTTCCTTTGAAAGCTCAACCGCCTCAGTCATGCTTATATTTTTTATTGGAATAAAGGGAACAACATCAACAGCTCCCATCCTTGGATGCTGCCCACTGTGATTTCTAAGATCAATAACTTCAACTGCAACTCCAATTGCTTCAATAACAGCTTCTTTTACAGCATCGGGTTCTCCAACAACAGTAACAACCACCCTGTTATGATCCTCATCCCTTTTATAATCGAGAAGCTTTACATTATCCTTGCCTCTAAAAGGATTTACTATTTTTTCAATCTTTTCAAGATCTCTGCCTTCGCTGAAATTTGGAACACATTCAATTATCTTTTTCATTTTATCACCTGTACCTTTCTAATTTCTGCTTTTAAACCCTTCCTCTACAACTTTTTTAATTAAATCCTCAGATGGAATATATGGAAGAGTTATGTGATCTGTTCCCTTGTTAAGTTTATTATACTCTATACTCGTTTCAATAGAATGTTCATTTCTTGCCCATGCACGTCTTGCAACTCCTCCCATAACATCCCAAAGCATTGCTGATTTTATTATCTCATCTACTCTCTCGCTTCCATCGAGAACAAGTCCAAATCCTCCATTTATTGCCTTTCCTATTCCAACGCCACCGCCGTTATGAAGTGCAATAAGGCTCATACCGCGGGCAGCATTCCCTGCAAAGCACTGAACAGCCATATCAGCCATAATATTGCTTCCATCTTTTATATTTGCAGTTTCTCTAAAAGGCGAATCAGTCCCGCTTACATCATGATGATCTCTTCCGAGCATTATAGGCCCTACTTCTCCTTTTCTTACCATATCATTAAACTTCAGCGCTATTTTCATTCTTCCATAGGCATCCTGATAAAGTATTCTCGCTTGAGTTCCAACTACAAGTTTATTTTTTTCTGCATCTCTTATCCAGATATAATTATCCCTGTCTTGGCCTCTTCTATCAGGATCGATGCATTCCATTGCAGCATGGTCAGTCTTTATAAGGTCTTCGTGCTTCCCGCTGAGGCATACCCATCTAAAAGGTCCATATCCATAATCAAAAAGTTCCGGTCCCATTATATCCTCCACATATGAGGGGAATATGAATCCATCCCTTTCATCTATTCCGTTTTTGGATATTTCCTTAACCCCAGCATCGTAAACTGCCTTCATAAAGGAATTGCCATAGTCAAAGAAATATGTCCCTCTGTCAACAAGATTTTTAATAAGTTCAAAATGTCTTCTAAGGCTTCTATCAACATATTCCTTAAATTTATTTCTATCGGTTTTTAAAAGATGAGTTCTTTCTTCAAAAGTAAGACCCTGTGGACAGTACCCTCCGTCATATGCAGCATGGCATGATGTCTGATCCGACAAAAGCTCTACCTTTATATTGTTTTTAACAACATATTCCAGTAAATCTACTATATTCCCATAGTATGCTATAGATATAGGTTCTTTCTTCTTTAAATATTCATCTGCAATTTTAAATACCTCATCGAGATCTTCAGATATAACCTTAACCCATCCTTGGTCATGCCTTGTCTTTATTCTCGAATAATCAACTTCGGCTATTATTCCAACTGCATTTGCAATTTCTGCAGCCTTTGGCTGAGCACCGCTCATTCCTCCAAGACCTGAGGATATAAATATATGCCCTCTTAAATCCTCACTCTGACCAATGCCAAGCTTCTTACGCCCTGCATTAAGAATAGTATTAAATGTTCCATGAACTATTCCCTGAGGTCCTATATACATCCATCCTCCTGCTGTCATCTGACCATAGTTTGCAACCCCCATCTGCATTGCATAATGCCAATCCTTTTGAGTATCAAACATACCAACCATCATTGCATTGGTTATTATTACTCTTGGAGCTTCGGGTTTTGATTTGAAAAGTCCGAGAGGATGCCCAGATTCAATTACAAGTGTTTGATTATCAGTCATAATCTCAAGATACTTCTTAATAAGTCTATATTGCATCCAGTTCTGGCATACCTGTCCTGTCTCTCCATAGGTTACAAGTTCATAAGGATAAAGTGCAACTTCAAAATCGAGGTTATTATCTATCATAACCTGAAATGCCTTTCCCTCTATGCAGTTTCCCTTATATTCATCGATTGGTTTTCCATATATTCTTCCCTCAGGTCTAAACCTATAGCCATATATTCTTCCTCGAGTCATAAGTTCGTTTAAAAATTCAGGTGCAAGAACTTCATGGTATTTTTCAGGTATATATCTTAATGCGTTTTTTAGAGCTATTTCAGTCTGCTCTTTAGTTAAAGTAAATCCTCTGTCAGGAGCTCTTCTAATTCCTGATACAAACTCAGGCATCTTTGGAAGCTCATCATCAAGCTTTATAGTCATAGCTTCACTAATATCGATATTGCTAAACATTTAATCACTCCCTTAAATGATATTTTACTATCATAATTATATTTTATGTGCGTCTATAATCCGTCTAATTATTTTAAATATATTTTGACCTAAAAAAAATTGCTTTAAAAAAGCCCATGATACTGAAAAGAAGGCAGTGCTTTATAAAAATTAACCTTTCAGCATTATGAGCTTAAAATATTTCACTAAAAATCAATTGATAAGTCCCGCTATTGCAGCTCCTATAACCGGGGCATTGTCCATCTTTATAAATTCAACAAAGTATCCCATTTCGTCGTTAATATTCTTCCTTACATAATAATCAAGTTTCTCCTTAAAGCCCTTGAGCTTATAAAAAGTTGAACCATCTGCTGTAATGCATACAGGTTTTAAAGGATTTTTCCCCTTTCCACTTTTCTTAATTGTTCCGGCAAGGCTTACAGCTATTATCTTTGAAGCTCTTTCTATCATAAAATCTATTATATAAAATAGCGTCAAACGGTCATCTTCATCAAAGCAGCAATTTGAAAGTATATTATTTGAATATGGCAAATTTAAAAATTCGCTTACGTCTTTTAAGTTTAAAGAATCTAAATTATTGATATTAGAAGAAAATTCCTTTGTGAAGAGATTATTTTTGCAAGCTTTTTTTATAGTTTTAAATATAAGCGGCCCTAAGTACCTCCCTGATACCATCTTTTCAAATAGATATTCATTTGGGTCAATCATTTCCCTGTCAAATTCCTCATCTATAAGACCCCGTTTTATTTTTCCATATCCCCCTGATTCCATATTTATAATCATATTTTCTGATTCATTAAATTCTGTAATCTTTCTTATATTTTTACACTCCTCAATATAACATGTGTTAGTTCCTGTACCAAGTATAAATCCTATATAGCTTTCAAAATTCTTATCAGGACAAAAAGCCTTTCCTCCAAGAAGAGTTGCTACCGTATCGTTTAATATTACAATTTTTTTATCGCCATATCCCCTGTCTTTAATCCTCTTTAGTATATTCTCTCCTATTATATCCCCTATAATCCCATCTATCTTAACTTGTTTACTCATCTGAAGCACAATTCCGTCTTTATTTGGAAGAACCTTCGTAGGATAGGAGAAGCAAAAACCTATTCTGTCACCCTTGTTAAGAACAGGTTCTACATAATCAACTACTTTATCATAGAATTCTTCCTTTGATATTTCTCTATCTGACCCAGGCATTGGATATACATTAAAATCGGTTATTTGAGGCTGCTTTTTATCATCAAAAGTAACAACGGCAACTCTAAAGTTCGTTCCTCCCGCATCCATTACGATAACAGGTTTATTTGACGGTATATTCCCATCTATTGTTAAATATGTAGGTATCATCTTTAACGTTCCTTCATCAGATAAAAGCCCCTTTTCCATCTCACTTATAAAATCATCACAGCTTTCCTTAAAAGGAATATCTTCATAATACATATTATTATCCCTTAAAAAACTTATTACTTTGCTTTTAATGTTGTCCATTTTCAAACCCTCGCTTTTAAAATTTAATAAATATTCACATTATTTTTCATGATACAATATAATAAAAATCTCTGCAATACCGAAAATATATAATGGGGTATATATTCCATAAAAACATTATTATGGAATGATAAGGGGGAATATTATATGAAAAAGAAATTAAAACTATCCAATCCATTTAGCAGCGCAAATTGTCGCTCAATTAAAAAAATTAAAATCCATTTTCTATCAAAAGACAAACTTTCAACTAAACTTATTAAAGTCATAGCATCTACAACAGCCTTATCTTTTATACTGCTTATATCTCTCGTCACTTCTATTGTAGTATCATCTACTAAAAAACAGTATATAAATTCTGCTAACCAAATATTAAATCAAAATAAAAATCATATTGAATATATAATAAATAGTATCAGCAATTACTCTTTGCAGATAACCTCGGATAAGGATTTAATTAGCACAATATCTTTATATAGCAGCTATAATAATGATTACGACAGATTAACTGCATATAATACCGTACAAAATAAAATTCGCTCAATTGCTCTTTCAAACAATATAATAAGCAGCATTCATATTATAGGAATTGATGGTTTTAAATGCGGCTATCCAGATATACAATCCGACATTACAATAGATAAAATACCCTATTATAACGAAATATCTAAAATCAAAACCTCAGACTTTTGGACACCGCCTTTGAATCTAAAGTTAGGATATAACGACAATTTTTGTATTGCTAATTATACTATCATAAAAAATCTATTAAATGCAAAGGATATCGGTATACTTATAATTGGCATTAAACCCCACGAATTATCAAAAGCACTTGTTTCTCAAAACAGCTTATCAACGATTTACATAGTCGATGATAAGGGTAATATAGTAGCTCATCCTAATCAAGATTTAGTTGGTAAAAATATTAAAGAAAAAGGTCTTAAACTTGACTCCTTCGAAGGTTCATTTAATTATAAAAACAATAATAAAGATATGTTTGTAGTTTATACAACCTCAAATGTGAATGGATGGAAATTTGTTTACGAAATGCCTAATTCTCTATTAACGCAAAACGCAAATACTATTAGAAATTATATAATCTTAATAGGTATATTATCTATTTTATTTATAATTGCAATTATAACTATATATATGAACAAACTCTTAAAACCACTTGAAACTATTTCTATAGCCGCAAAGAGCATTGAATCCGGCAATCTTAATACGAGTATAAATATAAAATCTAACGATGAAATAGGCCTTCTCTCAAAAACCTTTAACAATATGGTACAAAATCTAAAAGCAATGATAGAAAGAATAATAAGTGTAATTGATGAAACAAAAAATGTTAATCAAAAAGTCAGCAGCGATATAATTGAACTTTATGCTCAAATTCAGGAAATATCTGCAAGCATGCAGTCTATATCACAGGGAGCCTTAAATCAGAATGAAAAAACTTATTCCTGCAGCGAAATGGTTAAATCCTTTGGAGATAGCTTAAAAGATGTAATAAACTTGTTTTCAAATATTGATAAAAAATCTCGATACGCAATGGATAAAAGTCAGAATGGAATATCCTACATAAATGGAGTTGGCGAAAAATTTGTAGAAAATACAAAACTTATAGATGATATGAAAAATATCTCCTTTGAGCTAACAAACAGCACAAAAAACATAGAATCTATTCTTGATGATATAAATAAAATATCTGAACAGACAAATCTTTTAGCCCTTAATGCTGCTATTGAAGCTGCAAGGGCAGGAGATGCCGGCAAAGGATTTATGGTTGTAGCTGAAGAGGTTAGAAAACTTGCTGACAGCTCCAAAAAATCTGCAACAAGCATTGCTAAAATAATAAACGACATAGACACAAAGATTGCTAAAACCTCAGAAACTATAATCAACATATCAAAAGTATTAAGCTCTCAAACAAGCTCAATAAGTGAAATTACTTCCATTTTTAATGAAATAAATCTTTCTTTTAATGAAGCATTAAACAGCATTCAATGTTTTGCAGAAACCTTTAAAAATATTGACAATCAAAAGAATGATATAATTAATTCCATATCTGAAATAGCTGATATTTCTCAAAATACCTCCTCAGCTATTCAAGAAATAAGTGCTTCTTCAGAGGAACAAGTAAAAGTTGTTGAAAATGTTAAGCAGCTTATGTCAGAGCTTGATGAAGTTTCTGATAAGCTCCAGTCTATGGCATCACAATTCCAAATATAATTAAAAACCACCCTTGCCGGGTGGTTTTTACTACCTATATTTTTTTATCTTTTCATCAATAGTAACCCCATCTTTTTTGTAGTCGATTTTAACTATTGAAATAACCCTGCCTGCCCCTTCATTTATGCAAATCTCCTGAGATTTTTCAACAATTTTTAAAAGTTCCGATAATTCTCCTTCCATTGTTGTTTCCATAGGCCCTACCTCATACCTTACATTGCATGATGAAATGTATTCAATTACTTTATCAACTACACTATAGAGCCTTTCATCCTCAACGTTTGGTATTATTTGAAGGCTGAGATTGCAATTTGGCATATTATCACTCCTGTTCTAAATATATATCGATTGAATCTCCATCCTTTAAAACATCAGTATAAGCAGCATCCTTTCCATTTAATTTCAAAGTTATTCCTTTAGCCTTTGAAATATCAAAATCTATGTAATTAAATATATCAACAAATATATACTCTTCCTTACCCACAAGCTTTATTTTATTCCCATTTACAATTACTTCTATTCCATCTTTAAGCTCTTTTGCTGCAGCGACTTCATCCTTTAGTTCCCCTAATTCATAATTTTTTATATTATTTTCTTCTTTAATTTCTATATTATCCCCATTTGCAATTACATAATCCCTTTGTACATATTCACCATTCACCTTAGCTGCAGCATCATTAAAACCATACAGCTCATATAAATCATTAACAGTAACTACTGCATCTTCCCCTGATTGTGCAGTTTTTATAATTATATTATCTCCATTATTTATCTCAGTCTTTAAATTTTGAGGCTCACCATTTACATAAACCTCACAGGGCTTTGCCATTCCTCCTAAAATCGTTTTTTCTACTCCATTTAATATAAAGTTTACTGGTTTTCCGTTTCTTCCTATAATCTGTTCTCCCCTAAAACCTGCATAAATAAGAGCATCTGAAACCATAAGCTTTCTTGAATTTAAAAGCTTTATCTCTTTTTCGTTGACATTTACATATATAAAATTTCTTCCCCTTTGCATATTAGCAGTTGCAGCTATTCCTAAGGGGGTTATAATTTCAGGTCCTGAAATTTTTTTCCCCCTATACTTTACATTCTTTAAAACCTCTGTACCTCTTACTGCCACCCTTTGAATAGGAAGATTCAGCTTTTGTGCTACAAACTTATCAAGATTTTCAATTTTGCTTCCACCTCCTATTAAAAAAACCGCTCCTGGGGCTTTCCCATTATATTCTAATATCTTTTGTACTATTGAATCCGATAGATTTTCAACGCTGTTTTTAATAACTTCTTTTATTTCCTGAGACTTTTTTACCTGTTTTATTCCCATAACGTCTGTAAATGTGATTTCCTTTTTGCTGCTTAAAGAAAGTTTTATTTTTTCTGCAGTATTAAAATCTACAAGATAATTTTGACATATTGTCTCGGTTATTTCATCCCCTGCAATAGGTACCATAGCATAGGCAACTACTGAACCGTCTTTAGTTATTGCAATATCAGAAGTGCCAGCACCTATATCAACAAGACAAAGATTTAGCATCCTTAAATCCTTAGGTATTGCAACATTTATTGCTGCAATTGGCTCTAAAGTAAGATTCGAAACTTCAAGATTTGCTTTTTTAACTACTGCATAAAGGCTTTCAATAACAGTTTGAGGCAGAAAAGTTGCAAGTATATCTGCACCTATGGATTTGCCTCTATGATTTAAAAGAGTAGATATTATATACCCATTGAGGTAATAGTTTATTATGCTGTATCCAACACAATAATATGTAGTCTTTTCATCTTCCATTAAATCATCATCTATACTTTTTTGTGCAAGTTCAATTCCTTCCATTTCAAGACTGCTTATCATTTCACTATTAATATCGCAAATAAAATCAAAGCTTTTATTTATATTTATCTTTTTAGTCTTTAATGCTCTTCCCGCAGCAGCTATAGCAACCTTATTAAGTGATAATCCAAGTCTTTTTTCAAGTTTTTCCTTTATCTTTATAACTACTTTGGCTACTTCATCTATATCATGTACTTGTCCATCATACATAGCTCTGCTTTTATGCTCTAAAACCTCTATAGCAGCAACCTCAAACATATCATCTTTTTCATATCCTATAACACCAACTACAGTCCTTGTACCTATGTCCAGAGCAAATACAAAATCATCGTTATTCATAAAAGCCACCTCAAAAGTTAAATATGCTTCTTATAAATCCTATAGGTTCTATAGTGTTTTCCTCCAATACCCTCAGCATCTCTTCTCATAGATAGATTAGTTTCTCCAATAGTTGAACCCTCACCATAAATATACCCTTTTTTAAGTCCCGCTTCAAATACTTTATAAAGCATTGCAGCGCTGACACCTTTTTTTCTGTATTCTGGTATAACAAACAGTATAAAAAGCCTTCCTGCGTTAATTTTTCTTTTATAATACAAAAACTTGAATATACCAAAAGGAAAAAGTCTTCCATTCAGATGTTTCAAAATTTGATTATAATCAGGAAGAGCAACAGCAAAACCTATTGGCTTGTCCTTATTCCTTGCAATAACTATTATATCCGAATCAACCATGGGCTTTAAATTCTTTGCCTCTGCTTTAATATCATCGAGAGATGGAGGTGTTAAATCCTCCCACTCTTCAGGCATAGCTATATCTAATATCTTTTTTATGTCCTCTATTTCTTTGTCAAGATTTTTTAAATCCAATTTATCTATACGATAATCATATTTTTTCATAGCATAATCTACGACTTTTTTATATTTTAAAAAATCAGCATCCTTCAAATCATAGTAATAAGCATAAAGATCAATAAATTTTTCAAATCCATAATCTTCAAAAAATTTTACATAATATTCAGGGTTATATGAATTCATTAATACAGGAGGTCCATCAAACCCCTCAACTAAAAGGCCTCTATAATCATCTCCATTTGTAGGTGAAACTGGTCCTCTAATAGTGTCTATCCCCATGTTTTTAAGATATTTTGCTGCTTCATCAAAGAGTAAAAATGCAATATTCTTGTCGTTAATACATTCAAACAGACATATGTATCCTTCATTTATACCCTTTTTAATATTTAAGTCAGCATTTATTCCTACACAAATTCTTCCAACAGGTTTATTTCCATTATAGGCAATAAAAAATGCATGCTGCCCATTTGCAAACAAAGGGTTATTTTTACCTATAAGTTTATTCATTAAATCGAATTTTAAAGGTGGAACATAGTTTTCATCTTTTTTATATATATCCCATGATAATTCTATAAACTCCTTCAATCCCCTTTTGCTTTTTACTTCCTTTATATTTATCATAGCATCCTCCAATTAAAAAAACATTAAATTTAAACAAGTGTCTCTGATAAAGGTTCGCTTTCAATTTCGCCATCATCATCAATCATAGATGAATTTCCTTCAATAATAATACTCCTTATAAGTTTTTTCTTATCCTCATAGGTATTAGAATACCTTAATAGGAGCCTATCAATATTATTTTTATACATCTCTTTATTTTGGAGTATATTATTTAGCTTATCTAAAATCTCATTATCCTCATCACATACCTCACCAAGTCCATATTTTTCTATCATAGTTATTGCTCCTCTATCGTTTGAAGTCACTCTCCTGAAGGTAATCTCAGGAGTTCGATTTAAAACACTTTCTATAAAGATTCCTGCTGAAGCCCTTGCTATTATGCAGTCTGAGGCAGCTATAAATTCATCAAATCTGTCTGTATATCCAAAATACATTATATTTATATTTTTATTATAATTCTTATATCTTTTAATTTTTTCATAGACCTTTTTGTCTTTACCACACATTACAAGAACATTTAAAGGTTTATCGTATTTTTTACATATAATATCTGTAATTTCAAAAAGAAATCTTCCACCAATACTTCCGCTTACAATTAAAACTGTATCCATTTCTTTTGGTATACCAAGTTCATTTTTTATCTTATAAATATCCTTTTCTTGAAAATGCTTTTTTTCTGCAAGAGGCCCTATAACCTCATATTTTGCATCGTTATTTCTTTCAAGATACTTATCTGCATTTCTATAAATTGAGTTTTTATATGCTAAAAGTATATATTCTTTATAGAATTTTAAAACATATTGTATTCTTTCTAAAATAGTACTTTTTTTATTAATATTATAAGAAAAATATGTGGAATTAAAATCGTAATTTCTAATCGCCTCCCCTGTCTCATTAAAGTAACATATGTGAACCGCATAGGGATTTACTAAATCTAAAAAAACAGAAACTTCAGTTATCATAATATAAAAGGGTATTTTTTTCTCTCTTGAATAGGTGCCTAAAACTTTGTTATATCCATCTGCTGTGCAGATTATAATATCTGGATTTATTTCTTCAAGTTTATATATAAAATCTTTAGTATTTATCGCTTCTATAATAGGAACTCCTAATATCCTTATAATAAAATTAATTAAAATATCTGCAGTTTTAATAAGATTTTTTCTTATAAGAGCATTCCAAAGATAAACTATAAAATCTACATCTGAAGAATCAGCAAGCTCACTTCCTGCACATTTAATTACCTCAACTTCTCCTTCTGTCTTTAGCATTTCTTCAAGTATGTTTGCCATTCTCAGATGTCCCATTCCCATTTTTTCATAAACAATCAATATTTTTTTATTCATTATATCTCTTCCTCTCTCAAGAACATATCTTTTATTATATTTTACCAAACCTGTCAATATAATCGTATAAATATTTTCGCCATAATTATTATTTTTCCCTTTATTTTCAAATTATAATAATACGAATACTTAAAATATTATTTATCTAAAATGTGGAACTTTTAGAAAAATGATGCGTCATATATATTGATAAAATAATAAGAAAGGAGATTATTATGAAGAAAGTTATATCTTTTATAATAGCTATATTCATGATTGTAGAATGCTTCTATCCTTTAAAGGCAAGCGCTGAGGATAAAATAACTTCAAGCAAAGCAATAGAAATAGCAAAATCATCCTTTAATCTAAATACAGAAGGTTATAATTTAAACCAAAATTATATTGAAACTAATAATAGAAAAGTATATGAACTTAATTGGTATTCTAAAAAGAAAGACGGCGGCAGCATATATGTTTCAGTAGATGCAAAGACAGGAGAAATTATTAACATGAGCATGTGGGATGGCTCAACATATACTCCTAGAAAAATACCTAAATATTCAAAATCAAGTGCTAAAGCGGCAGCAGAAGAAATAGTAAGAAAACTTCAGCCAGATAAATTTCAAAAGATAAAGTTAATAGATAACGTAAACAATATATATGACAGCGATTATTATTCTGATGTTTATACTTTCTATTTTATAAGAATAGAAAACGGTATTGAAGTAAGCGATAATGGTATCACTGTTTCCGTTGATAAGAATAGTTTGAAAATAAGAAGCTATAATTTAAATTGGGACAACATAGAAATTCCTGATATTTCAAAGGTTATAGGCATTGATGAAGCAAAGGAAATTTTTAAAGAAAAGCTTGGATTAGAGTTATCCTATTCGATGTCTTATAATGCAAACTCAAAGAAAAATACTCCTATACTTGTTTATTCATTAAAAAACGGAAATATGCCAATAGATGCTTTTAGCGGAGATATTATTAAAAATGGATATTACACTCCTTATATTAATGGATTAAATAAAGAGGATTCAAAAGGCAGCAGTCAAGCAGGAAACTTGACCGTAGAAGAGCAGAAAGTTATTGATGTAAGCAGCAAATATATTTCAAAGGAAAAAGCAATAGAGATTGCAAGTAAATACCTTCCATTAAATGAAAAATACAAGCTAAGCAGTGCTAATCTTTATTCAAACAACAATAACGATACTGCTTTATGGTATTTGTATTGGGAAAACAGCGATCCATCAGCAAAAATTTATAACTACATGAATGCTCAAATCGATGCTGTAAATTCAGAAATTAAATCCTTCTATTATGGAGGCTCTGATTTTGACCAGCCTGCAAAGGATAAAAAGCCTTTATATGATAAAGAAAAAGCAAAAAAAATAGCTGATGATTTTATTATGAGCATATATCCCGACAAGTTTAATCAGATTGAATATAAAGAAACAAACGATTATTATGCATTTAACGAAGAAAACTATGTGCCTTCAATTTATTATTTCACATATATTAGAAAAACAGACGGAATAACCTATAATTTTGATTCGATTACTGTAAATGTAAATACTTATACTGGAAAAGTTACTGGTTTTAGCATGAACTGGTCAAACAATCTTGAGCTTCCTTCAAAGGAAGGAGTCATAGATATTGATAAAGCCTATGACATATTGTTCAGCAAACTCAACTTTTCACTTAAATTCGTAAAATGCTATGATTACACTAAAATAGATAATCAGCCTAAAATAAAGCTTGCTTACGTTTTAACTCCTTTTAGCGGAAATATGGACGCAAAATCAGGCAGCATATTAGATTACAGCGGGAACCCGATTAAGATTCAAAAAACTCCTGAATATACAGATATTAAAGGTAATCCTAATGAAAATAACATAAAGCTTTTGGCTGAAATAGGGATATTAAAAGGCACTGATAATAAATTCAGACCAAACGACAATATCCTTCAAAAGGATTTTATAAAACTGCTTATTTTGTCCATAGATCCATATTCATATACTTTAGATGATTCCTATGAGACTTATTATGAGCAGGCTGTAAATAAAAAGATAATCTCAGAAAAAGAAAAAAATCCTGAATCTGAAGTGACAAGGCAGCAAGCAGCAAAAATGATAGTAAAGGCTTTAGGCATTGGATTTGTAGCAGATATTACAAACATGTATGATATATCAAGATTCAAAGATGGAAACTCAATATCGCCAGAATATAAAGGATATGTTGCAATTTCTTCAGAACTTAAAGTAATTAATACAAATGATAGTTATATTTATCCTTTAAAGTCTGTAAGCAGGGGTGAAGCTGCAACAATTATTGTAAATTTCTTAAATGTAAATACGGACTCAAAGGAATAAAACAAAATCTTTTATGATGTAAAACATATAAAGCCCATAATACTGCATAGTGGATCTTTTCCTCTCATTAAGGCTCTATATTGGCTTTAGCAGTATTATGGGCTTTACTTTTTATATTAAAGATATATTTCTAAGAATCGGTTTTATTTTTACCCCAATTATTGATACTAAAACTATCTTAATTATGTCTGCAATTATAAAAGGCAGAACAGCCGCCTTTATGATATTTATGAAAGCCATCGGCTTTTCAAGAAAAAAATTCATTGAAAGATACATATATATGACTCCAAAAATATAAAGAACCGTAAGCCCCAAAATTTGCGAAAAAAACATCGTAATAAAACTATTGCTTTTCTTTGAAAATAATCCGATTATATACGCAGCAGCAATAAAACCTATTATAAATCCAA
Source organism: Caloramator quimbayensis (assembly GCF_900167605.1). Classification (GTDB taxonomy): domain Bacteria; phylum Bacillota; class Clostridia; order Clostridiales; family Caloramatoraceae; genus Caloramator_B; species Caloramator_B quimbayensis. The sequence continues at coordinate 23,121 of NZ_FUYH01000019.1, forward strand.
AGGAGGGTTTAAATACATAAGATAATCCTCCTCCCTTTGAAAATACAGGAAGACCTAAAAGTCCTATAGCAACATATATTATTTGAGATAAAGCTCCCATTTTAGCTCCAAGCAAAACTCCCGATAGTGCACAAAAGAAAAATTGAAGTGTAAATGGTATATATCCTATGTCTATTCTAATAAAAGCCCCAATCGCTGTAAGAGATGCAAAAATAGATATAAGAATCATATCTTTAGCCTTCATTTATATCCCCCTTTATTATCTGGTTATAATACTCTATTATAATATCAAATATTATATTTTAAAAGCACTAAACTCATAAACTATATATAAATTTTAATATATAATTATTAACATCACATTATAAAGTGATATAATAGTATATGGATAATTTTTCAAATAAATTTGAGGTGGTTTTATGGACTTAAAAGAAACATACAAATTCCTTCTTTGCGGCGATTCTATATCAAGAGGAGTTATCTTCGATGAATCAAAGGGAAAATATATAATATTAAAGGATAACTATGCATCTATTTTAGAGACAAAAATCAAAGGCATAATATTCAACGCAGCAAGGTTTGGAAATACATTAACAAAAGGAATCTCAAAAGCAGCAAATGAAATAATAAAAAGTCATCCAGATATTATAGTAATTGAGTTCGGGGGTAATGACTGCGACTTTAACTGGAATGAAGTAGCCAAAAACCCAAGTATAAACCACCTTCCTAATACTGATTTTGATACATTTGAAAAGACATTAACTGATTTTATAATCTCCACAAAGCGCTCTAATATAACTCCAATACTACTATCCCTTCCGCCAATCGATGCTGATAGATATTTTAAATGGATTAGCGAAAATGATGAGTCAAAGAAAAACAACATATTAAAGTGGTTAGGGAGCGTAAATAAGATATACTGGTGGCAGGAGAGATATAACTCAGCAATTATAGATGCTGCAATAAATACAAATACAAGATGGATAGATATAAGAGGAGCATTTTTAAAACAGCCCGATTATAGAAATTTACTCTGTATAGACGGTATACATCCAAATAAGGAAGGACATAGAGTAATAGCAGATAAAATGCTTGAATTTACAAAAGCAAATTATGCATATTTGCTCAAATAATTAAAACTTTATCATAATTGAGGGGTATTTTTATGAAGTTTGTATCTATATTTAAAGGAGAAAAGAATATTGAACAGGCTTTAAAAGAAAGTGAACTTAAATTTAAATCCTTAACTGAAGCTACATCTTCATATATTTTTATTTGCAGCGAAAGTAAAATATTATACGCTAATCCTGCTGCTGAAAAGTTTATTGGATATTCATTAAATGAACTAAAAGAAATGAATGTAGCAGACCTGATTCATCCTGATTTTAGACATTATTTCTTTGAATGTACACTTATAGAAAATGAAGCTGTTCTTTCTCCAGAAGTTTATGAAATTAAAGTACTAACTAAAAGTGGAGAAGAAAAATGGATAAGTGCAACAGCTACTGCTATACAAATCGACAGTGAATATGTAATTTTAATTACAGCCTTCGATATAACAAGCAGGAAAGCTGCTGAGGAAAAACTTATTGAAAGCGAAGAAAAATATAGAAATCTTGTAAATCTTCTTCCCGATGGAATATTCATATTTGATAGTGAAAATTGTTTATATGTTAATGAAGCTGGATTAAAAATGCTCGGAGCAAACAATTCTGATGATATAATTGGTAAAAAGTACATCGATTTAGTGCACCCTGATTATCATAGTTTATTTAAAAATATTATAGAATACAGCATAGAAAATATTATGGTTCCTTCACCCCTATCAGAAATAAAAATAATTTGCAGCGATGGTACTTTTATGGATGCAGAAATAAGATGCGTTTCTTTTATGTATAACGGGAAATCTGCAATACTCTCAATATTCAGAGACATAACAATAAGAAAAAATGCAATAGAAACTGAAAAACTTTTAAAGCAAGCTTTAGAACACGATAAATTAATCACTGAGTTTTTTTCAAATATGTCTCATGAGCTGAGAACTCCTATAAATGTTGTTATAAGTGCTCTTCAAATGTGCGAGTTAATGTATAAAAATGGAACAATATTCGACGATATTGAAAGACTAAAAAAATACTATAACATAATGAAACAAAACTGCTATAGGTTAATTAAGCTTACAAATAATATAATTGATATTACAAAGATTGAATCTGGTTATGTTAAATTAAATTTAAAAAATTATAACATAGTTGAGCTGATTGAAGATATTACCATTTCTGTTTCTGACTATATAGAAAACAAAGGAATAAACCTTATATTCGATACTGACATTGAAGAAAAAATTGTTGCCTGTGATGGTGATAAAATCGAAAGGATTATGCTTAATCTCCTCGCAAACGCAGTTAAATTCACTGACATTGGAGGAACCATAACAGTTAAGGTTGAAGACAGAAAAGATAATGTGTTAATATCCGTTGAAGATACTGGAATAGGTATTTCTGAGGAAAAACAAAAAATAATATTTGAAAGATTTGTACAAGCCGATATGTCATTATCAAGACCAAGCGAGGGCAGCGGAATAGGTCTTTCAATAGTTAAATCTCTCGTTGAACTCCATGGAGGTAGAATATATTTAAAAAGCAAAATTGGAATTGGAAGTAAGTTTACTTTTGAAATACCCTGTATAACACTTCCAGAAAAGGATACAATCTTGAAAGTTAATAAATACTCACCTAATAATAAAGTCGAAAGAATAAATATTGAATTTTCTGATATATATTCATAAAAAATTTTAATTCAATTAATTTCATAAAGCTCCATCTATTGAGGAAGTAGTCTAAATATCAAACTTATAAACAAAAAGGCGGCAAAAGCCGCCTTTTATTAATATGCTCTTCCCCAATATACAAGCTTTTTAGCTTCTTTTCCGCAACATACACATTTATCCCCTACATGTTCCTGCTCAAAGGGCATACATCTTGCTGTTGCGCCTGTCATCTCTTTAACTTTGTCTTCACATTCCCTGTCTCCGCACCACATAGCCTTTACAAATCCGGTCTTATTTTCAACAATATCTTTAAATTCTTCCATATTAGTTGCAACGTGAGTTCTCGCATCTCTATGAGCTTTTGCTTTGTTATACAGTGATTTTTGAATATCTTCAAGTATTTCAACTATCCTGTTTTCAAGCTCATCCATTTTAACTGTTATCTTTTCTCTGTTATCTCTTCTAACCAATACAACCTGATTGTTTTCTATGTCCTTTGGACCTATTTCAACTCTTAGAGGAACACCCTTCATTTCATACTCATTAAACTTCCATCCTGGCATCTTATCGCTGTCATCAATCTTAACTCTTGCTACCTTTGCTATTCTATCCTTAATTTCATAGGATTTTTCAAGCACTCCTTCTTTATGATGAGCAATAGGAATAACAATAACCTGTATTGGAGCAACTTTAGGAGGAAGAACAAGTCCGCTGTCATCACCATGAACCATTATAAGAGCTCCAATCATTCTTGTTGTGAACCCCCAGGATGTTTCATGAACATACTGAAGCTTACCTTCTTTATCAAGATATTTAATATCAAAAGCCTTTGCAAAATTATCCCCAAAATTGTGGGATGTTCCTGATTGAAGTGCTTTACCATCATGCATAAGGCTCTCTATAGTGTAAGTAGCCTTTGCACCAGCAAACTTTTCCTTATCAGTTTTCTGTCCCTTTATAACAGGAATTGCAAGAACTTCTTCACAGTGATCGGCGTATACATTAAGCATTCTTATTGTTTCTTCTTCTGCTTCCTCTGCCGTTGCATGTATTGTATGTCCTTCCTGCCATAAAAACTCTGCAGTTCTTAAAAATGGTCTTGTTGTTTTTTCCCATCTTACAACTGAACACCACTGATTATAAAGCTTTGGTAGATCCTTATATGACTGAACTATTTTAGCAAAATGTTCGCAGAAAATGGTTTCAGAAGTTGGCCTTACGCAAAGCCTTTCAGTAAGTTTTTCGCTTCCTCCATGAGTAACCCATGCAACCTCAGGAGCAAAACCTTCAACATGTTCCTGCTCCTTTTGAAGAAGGCTTTCTGGTATAAGAAGAGGCATATAAACGTTTTCATGCCCTGTTTCCTTAAACCTTCTGTCAAGATCTTTCTGAATATTTTCCCATATAGCATAACCATAGGGACGAACAATCATAAATCCCTTAACACTTGAATAATCTGCAAGTTCTGCCTTCTTTACAATATCTGTATACCACTGGGCAAAATCCTCATCCATTGGAGTTATCTCTTCAACAAATTTCTTTTCCTTATCACTACCCATACTAAATCCTCCTATACTAATAGATATAAAAAAGCCTCGAATCCCATAAAGGGACCGAGGCAATTATTCGGCGGTACCACCCTAATTAACATACCTAATTTAAGGTATATTCTCTCACATCTATAACGGGACACCCGCTGCAGCCTACTAAAATCTTCGGTGCAGGACTCCAAGGCCGGTTCGAAACATGTCTTTAGGGATTTCCACCAACCATCCCCTCTCTTTGAAAGATTAATGCTTCTACTATTCCTTTTCAAAGTCTATAATGATTTATCAAAATTCTATGATAAAATTTTAAAAATGTCAATAGAAAAATTATTACAACTCAAAATTTTTCTATTATTATATATACATTGCTATTGCAGTAGCCTTTAGTGCAGGATATTCTACAAAACATGAAAATCCCTGCGGAATTAATATATCGTACTTTTTTAATATATCAAGATAGCTTCTTGTTAAATTTAATATTTCCATATAATAATCAGGTATACATGTTTTATCTAAAAGATTAATACGTTCATCTCTTCCTATTTTTCTTGTAACCTGACACATAACCTTAAAATTACAATTCACATTATCATATACAAAATAATTCTTATCCATAAAAAAATTTAGATTTACATTAAGAACAACTTTAAATCTGTTATTATTAACAACTATATAATTCGTATTGTTTTTATTAAGAATATCATATAAAATCTTAAGTTGTTTATAAATGAAATCAAAATTCGTTATTGTATATTTAGTATCATCATAGGGCAAAAGCTTGTTTAAAAGCTTTGTATCATAGGCTTCAATAAGAGATATCACCGAAAAAATCTCCGATTCAAGGGATATAGGAGGCATTACTGCATTAAACTCTATAAAATCCATAGGCATTATATCATCAAATTCTGATTCATCATTTCCTTTTATCATATTTTTTGAATACATTATTTTTCTTAATGAATTATATATAGTAAACGTAGTAAAGGACTTTTTCAGCCTCGTTTGAACTCTTCTTCCATTTCTGTTTTCAACGTTTCCATAATAATCAAGAACATCACTATAGCTGTTTCCTGTTACATTATTTTTATCATTAGGGTCTGTTTTTTTATTATCCTTTCCCTTAGAAACTTTATTATCAATCTGAAATTTTGCAAAGTTATCCTTTGTTTTTAAAAAAAGGTCTTCTTTACTTTCTATATATCCACTTATTAACGTTGAATATAAATCGAGAATTAAATTTCTATTCATATAAATGGGAATGCCCAAAAGCTCCATATTCATTACCTTATATATTGCTTTAATACATTTTATGTAATATTATCCATTTTGCACTCTAACTATTCAAATATAAGTTTTTCTAAAATATCTCTGTTTATTTCTTCCTCTGAATATACAGGGATACCATATTCTTTAAGTAAAACTGCAGTAACTCCTGCTCCATCTCTAACCTTGCCGGAAAAGCTTCCATCATAAATCTGCATGCTCCCGCAGGATGGGCTTCTTTGCTTTAATATTGCAGCTTTAACAGGAAAAATTTTAACTATTTTAATAACTTCCTTCGCACCTTTTATATACTGATTTGTTTCATCAGTTCCACTTTCGCTTAAAACTCTGCATAAACCTTTTAAAACATCCTCTCCGCTTCCCCCTGCTATCTCCGATGGGGCTCTTGGAGTTGAAAGCCCTCCAAGCTGCTCAGGACATATAGGAATAAACTTTCCATAGCGGCTGTACTCAATTAAAAGCTCCTTAGCATTATTTTCTCCATTATACTTAGTATCAAGTCCTAAAAGGCAAGAACTGACCAAAATCATTTAATCACCTCAATTTAATTAATTAAAAACCCTGTAAGGCTACCTTACAGGGTTGATTGTACAAAATTATTTATCTTCTGTATCCGTTGTTTCTTTGCTGCTTTCTAGCTTTTCTGCATTCTGGGCATCTTTGTGGTTCATTTTCAAAACCCTTTTCTTTGTAGAAAGCCTGCTCACCTTCAGTAAATATAAATTCTTTTCCACAATCTTTGCATACTAATGTTTTGTCTGCCATTTAAACATTCCTCCTTTTAATACTTTAAGATCTTAAACAGCTTTCATTACCCTTACAAAAGGAGGAAATGCCGCTTAAATCTTATATCTTGCCTGTATTCACAAGCATAAATAGATTATAGCATCTTTTCATTTAAATTACAATAGAGAATAAAAAAATATTGGAAAATTTATTATAACTTTCTTTGAATTATTTAAAATAAATTACAAATAATAAAAATCGTAACTAAAAATTACTTTTGGAGGGATATTAAATGCCAAATACTAAGGGTAAAAATGCAAGACAGCATGTGCAAGATGTTGCAAATCACCTACAGCAGGCTCAGAATTGTCTAAATGCAGCATTAGGTTCTGTAGAAAAGCCTGAAAACAGACAATACATCCAAAACACTTTGAATGCAGTAAACAGCGCAATGCAGGCTGTAAACAGCACTCTTACAAACTATAAAGAATAAAGCAGGGTACCCTGCTTTATTCTTTATAGCAGACTTCTTCAATTTTAACTTCATATTGTCCCTGTGGAGAATCAACAGTTACAGTTTCTCCTACTTTATGCCTATATATTGCCTTCCCTATGGGCGATTCGATGCTTATCAAATTATTCATAGGATCTGCTTCAATAGTTGTAACTATTGTAAATTTGTCTACTTCATTCTCTTTAAGAAATCTCAAGGTAACTATTTTGCCTATTCCTACCTCATCAGGCATCGTATCATCCTTTATTATTTTAGCAGTTCTTATCATCCTCTCAAGATATCTGATTCTGCTTTCGTTTTTTGCCCTTTCTCTCTTTGCCGCCTTATATTCAAAGTTTTCGCTCAAATCTCCAAAGGCTCTTGCTTCCTTTATATCCTCTATTATTTTATGTCTTACAACTACCTTTCTATATTCAATCTCTTCTTTTAACTTGTTTATAGCTTCTTCTGTAAGATAATTATTCATAAAATGTCCCCCTATTTAATATCTATAAAAATTATTATACTATGCTTTCCACTCTTGCTTTAAAAGTCCGTACAAATACATATCATATCTTTTATCATCTCTTAGTAAAAACTCCCTGTATACACCTTCTCTTTTAAATCCTACTCCTTCATAAAGATTTATTGCAGAATTATTATAACTAATCACATTCAATTGTATTCTATGAAAATTAAATTCAAAAAATCCAAAATCTATAAGAAGACACAGAGATTCTTTACCAAAGCCTTTTGAAATATATTCTTTTTCTCCTATACCAATAAAAACAGTCGCTACACCATTGTTCCATAGTATATCATCAAATCCTGCAATACCGATTATTTTTTTTGACTCTTTTTTTCTTATAGCAAAAATATATTTATCATTTGCTTTAGTAAATTCATCAATAAATTCTTTAATTTCTTTATATGTCTTAGGTACAGAAGGAAGGTAATCATAATATCTTAAAAAAGATAAATCATTAAACCATTTTTCCATATTCTCTATATCAGAATCATTAACGGCTGTTAATATTATATTATCCCCTTCAAGTAACTTTTTCATCGTGGCACCTCATTGTATATTGATAAGATATTTTTTTTCAAGTTTTACGGGATCGTAGGCAAGTTTTGCCCTTCTTATACCCTCTATTCCAACATCTTCTTCTCTGTTTATATATACTATATCGTTTAAATATTTTTTTGCAAAGATTCTATTTATAAAAGCATAAATGCCTTTATAGGTAATATCGCCTTTTTCAATGTGTATTACTGCCATTTCTTTATTTACCTTTTCACCTATTGTAAATCCTGCAATATTATTATTTATGTATACTGCCATTCCTATAGCATTAAAGAATTGCAAATTAGTTAGAATATCTTTAATACCTTCAAGCTCAAACGTTATCTGATTATCCTTATTTTCTTGCGTATTAAACCACTTTTCAGAAAAATATATACAATCTTCAATAACTTTTTTATCATGTATATCCTTTATTTCAAAATCATAAGCGTTCTTGAACTGATTGTATTGTAGTTTTCTTTTTCTTAACTTTTCACCTGTAAAGTTAATCAATTTTTTAGCTTCATAAATATAATCAAATTTTTTTATATCTTCAGTATAAATCAACTTTTCTCCATATATTTTCAAAAGCTTCTTTAAAAATGTTTCTTCAATATCTCCAAGCAAAAACAACATATCCTTATTATCTTTTTTAATTTCTAATAGTATTGAAATTATATCTTTTAAATTTTCATCTTTAAAACCTATTGGCTGCATAAAATATGTACCTGCATCTCCTTCATTTTTCTTTATTATTAGGGCATCATCAACTATTGCATATTGAACATTACAATATTTTCTCCAAAGATAAAGATTTAAAAAAGAGTACTCATATGTTTTAAACTGGTATTCTGATAAATACTTTTGAAATACTATATTATCTTTAAGCTCTAATGGTCTGAATTCTATCAAGATAATTCCTCCGTAATTTAAAATTATTGTTTAAAATTAATATCTATAAATAATTTATATCTAAAATAAGTTTAATATAAATAATATTGTTTTACAATAAATAATATATATGATGTATGTATTATTTTAAATTTTTTAGTATAAAAATTCATTATCATATTGCATAGTTATAATTACTTGTGTATAATTATTACTATATTAATCGTTAGATATTTTATTATTATATTTCAGGAGTGATACTATGAAAGAAAAAGTAATACTTGCCTATTCAGGAGGTCTTGATACATCGATTATCGTACCATGGCTAAAGGAAAATTATGATTTTGAGGTTATAGCTGTTTGTATAGATGTAGGTCAGGGAGATGACATGGAAAAGGTAAGAGAAAAGGCAATAAAAACAGGCGCTTCAAAGGTATATATTGAAGACGTAAAAGAGGAATTTATAACTGACTACCTTTTTAAAGGAATAAAGAGCGGTGCAGTATATGAAGGAAAATACCTTCTTGGTACTGCCTTTGCTCGTCCTCTTATGGCCAAAAAGCTTGTTGAGATTGCACATACTGAAGGTGCAAGATATATATGCCACGGCTGTACAGGCAAAGGAAACGACCAAGTTCGTTTTGAAGTTGGAATTGCCTCCTTTGACCCTGATATAAAGATTATAGCCCCATGGAGAATATGGGATATAAAATCAAGAGAGGATGCCATAGACTATGCAGCAAGAAGAGGCATTGACATACCTGTTACAAAGGAAAAAATATATTCAAGAGATATGAACCTTTGGCATGTAAGCCATGAGGGCGGAGAACTTGAGAACCCGACAAATGAGCATAAAGAGGATATGTATCTTTTAACTACGCCTCCTGAAAAAGCTCCAGATTTTCCAACCTATGTGGATATTTATTTTGAAAAGGGAGTTCCTAAAAAGGTAAACGGAGAAGAATTAAGTCCTGTTGAAATGCTAAAACTGCTTAATAAAATAGCAGGAGAAAACGGAATAGGTGTGATAGATTTAGTTGAAAACAGACTCGTCGGCATGAAATCGAGGGGAGTATATGAAACTCCTGCAGGAACGCTTTTATATTTTGCCCATGATGAACTTGAGCGCATGACTTTAGATAAGATGACCTATCATTTTAAGCAGATTATGTCTATAAAATACGGGGAACTTCTTTATGACGGACTTTGGTTTACAACCCTCAGGGAATCCTTAGACTCCTTTGTTGAAACAACTCAAAAGACTGTAACAGGAAGCGTTAAACTTAAACTTTACAAAGGAAATATAAAAACAGCTTCAATAGATACACCCTATGCCCTTTATAATGAAGAGATTTCATCCTTTTCAACCGGCTCGCTTTATAATCATAAGGATGCAGAAGGCTTTATTAATCTTTATTCTCTTCCATCAAAAATTAAGGCTATGACTAATAAAGAATAAAGGAAGGTTTTATTATGAAGCTTTGGGGAGGAAGATTTAAAAATTCAGAAAGCAAAATAATGGAGAGCTTTAACAGCTCTCTATCCTTTGACAAAACATTATATAAAGAGGATATTAGTGGAAGCATAGCCCACTGCAGTATGCTTTCAAAATGCAAAATATTAAAAGAGGAAGAAGCAGATTTAATTATAAAAGGGCTTAAAGGTATATTAAGTGATATAGAATCAGATAAATTACCTATTACTGGGGATTATGAAGATATTCACAGCTTCATAGAATCAAATTTAATAAAAAGAATAGGAGATGTTGGAAAAAAGCTCCACACAGCAAGAAGCCGAAACGATCAGGTTGCAGTTGATATGAAACTTTATGCAAAATCAAAATGTGATGAGGTAATTGAAAATTTGCATAATTTAACAATTTCTCTTAAGAATTTAGGAGATAAATATAATGATGCAGTAATGCCCGGATACACCCATCTCCAAAGGGCCCAAGTTATAACATTCAAATATCACCTTCTATGCTATGTAAGTATGTTTGAAAGGGATATAAAAAGGATTAGAAATGCTAAGGAAATATTAGACGAAAGTCCTCTCGGGTGCTGTGCCCTAGCTGGAACAACCTATGATATTGACAGGGAATTTACAGCTAAAAAACTCGGATTTAAAAAGGCTGTTGACAACTTCTTAGACGGTGTCAGCGACAGAGACTATCTTTTAGAGCTTATGTCTGATTTTTCAATAATAATGATGCATCTTAGCAGGCTTTGCGAAGAAATTATTCTATGGAGCAGCAAAGAATTCAGTTTCATTGAAATAGGAGATGAATTCTCAACAGGAAGCAGCATAATGCCTCAAAAGAAAAACCCCGATGCAGCTGAGCTTATAAGGGGAAAAACAGGAAGAGTTTATGGAGATTTAATATCTCTTCTTACAACTATGAAAGCCCTGCCCCTTGCCTATAACAAGGATATGCAGGAGGATAAGGAAGCCTTCTTTGACTGTGTTGATACTACACTATCATGTATAAAGGTTATGGCTGAAATGCTCCCAACTGTTAAAGTTAAGAAGGAAAACATGAAAAGTGCAGTTAAAAAGGGATTTCTTAATGCAACAGAGCTTGCGGATTATCTCGTTTTAAAGGGAGTTCCCTTCAGGGATGCCCATGGAATAGTTGGAAGAATAGTTTTATACTGCGAAGATAATGATAAATCCATTGAAGAATTATCCCTTGAGGAATTAAAAATGTTTGGAGATTATTTTGACTTATCAGTTTATGACTATATAGATTATGATAAAACTCTTTTAAGAGGTATAAAAAAAGAGATGATATAAAAAATAAATGTCAGGAAGATTTCTTCCTGACATTTTTTGTATTAACAAAATATTAATATATATATAATTGACTAATGGTCATTTATGCATATAATAATATTATGATAAATGACTATTAGTCAATTTTAAAGGTGGGTGCTGAATGGTTAAAGAAAAAAGCGATAAAATACACAAAAATAAATTAATAAAAAGAAACAAACTCTTTGATGCTGCCTATGATTTGTTTTTAACTAAAGGATTTAGCAGCACAGCAATAGACGATATCGTCAAAAAGGCTGGAGTTGCTAAGGGTACCTTCTATCTTTACTTTAAAGATAAATACGACATAATGGATCATTTAATACTATCAAAAAGCTCCTTAGTAATAAAAGAAGCCCTTCAAAAAATAAAGGATGAGAATTACAACAACTACATCGACAGAGTAATCAGCTTTATAGACTACATAGTTGAGTATTTTAAAAACAATAAAATGCTTTTAAAAATAATACATAAAAATCTTTCCTTTGGCCTTTTTAGAAAAGCCCTTCAAAAGCCTGAAGAATATAAGGAAATGAAGGAAGTTGCTGATCTTCTTTTAAGCAGTCTCAAAAAGGAAGGCTTTAGCGATGATAATATTGAAAAAATTTTGTTTATGGTAATAGAACTTACAGGTTCAGTAATATACAGTTCAATTATTCTCGAAGAGCCTGACACAATCGACAATATGAAACCTGTTTTATTTATGATGGTTAAAAAAATGTTAACTATATAAAATCTTTAAAGGAGATGACAGTCTTGAAAAAGTTTGGTCTATTAGTAACTAAACACAAAACAGCAACATTAATAATAGCTGCTGTACTTTTAATTCCAGCCATATTCGGAATGGTATCAACTAAAATCAACTACGACATCCTAACCTATCTTCCTAAAAACCTCGACACCATGAAAGGTCAGGAAATACTTGATAAGTCCTTTCATAACGCAGCGACATCTATGCTAATTGTTGAAAACATGGAGTCAAAGGATGTATTAAAACTTAAAGAGAAAATCGAAAAAGTAAATGGTGTTGAAAAGGTCATCTGGATTAGCGATGCCTTAGATACGAGCATACCTAAGGAAATACTTCCTGATGAAATCAAAGACTTTTTTTACAGAAAAAATTCAACGCTGCTTTTTATAAAATTTAATGAGTCTGCCTCATCAAAGGTAACTATGGATGCAATAAGCAGCATTAGGAAAGTTACAAATGAGCAGTGTTTCCTCGGAGGAGTTGCTGCAATAGTAAAAGATACAAAAGATCTTGCAGATAAAGAAACTCCTATATATGTGCTTCTTGCAGTTGCGCTCTGCCTTTTAGTTTTAAGTTTTTCAATGGAATCCTATTTTATACCCTTTTTATTTATAATCTCAATAGGTTTTGCCGTTGTTTACAACCTTGGAACGAACAAATTCTTAGGACAGATATCCTATATCACAAAAGCTCTTGCAGCTGTTCTTCAGCTTGGAGTTACTATGGACTACTCAATATTTTTACTTCATAGATACGAAGAAGAAAAGCAGAAAATTGAAGATAAAGCTTTGGCCATGGCAAATGCAATTGAAGCGACCTTTGTTGCAATAACCGGAAGCTCCCTTACAACAGTTGCAGGATTTTTAGCACTTTGCGTAATGAGTCTTGGAATAGGGAAAGATATGGGAATCGTTATGGCAAAGGGAGTACTAATTGGAGTTTTAACTGCTGTTACAATACTTCCATCCCTTATATTAACCTTTGACAGCCAGATACACAAATATCATCACAGGGTATATCTTCCGTCCTTTGAAAAGACAGCTAATATAGTTACTAAGTATTATAAAGTATTTGCAATAGCCTTTTTAATATTATTCATACCAGCAGTTTTTGGGCAGTCAAATGTTAAAGTGTACTATAACCTCGACGAATCCCTTCCAAAGGATTTAAAATCAGTCGTTGCCACAAACAAGCTTAAAAACGAGTATGACATGACAACCATTCATATGATATTAGTAAACAGCAAAATACCAGCCTATAAAATAAATGAAATGGTTAAAAAAATAGAAAAAGTTGATGGAATTGAACATGTTATAGCCTATGACAAATTCGTAGGAACAAGAATACCTGAAAGCTTTATTCCTGAAGATATAAGAGAAATCTCTACTAAAGGCGGCTACAAATTATTAGTTGCCACTTCAAAATATAAAGCAGCAACTAAAGAAGAAAATAATCAGGTTAAAGATTTAAACTATATTGTTAAATCCTACGATTTACACGGAATTGTAGCTGGAGAAGGTCCTTTGACAAAGGATTTAATCGACCTTGCAAATAAAGATTTTAACCGTTCAAGCCTTGTTTCAATAGCATCGATATTTGCAATAATACTGCTTGTTTTTACTTCTTTATCTATACCAATAATACTTGTTCTTTGCATAGAACTTGCAATATTTATAAACATGGCAATACCATTTTACATGAATCAAACCCTTCCCTTTATTGCTTCAATAGTTATAGGCTGCATACAGCTTGGTGCTACCGTTGACTATGCAATACTTTTATCATCAAGATTCAGGGAAGAAATAAGAAATGGTGCCGATAGATTTGAAGCTATGAAAATAGCTGTTCAAGGAAGTGCAGTATCTATCGTAACAAGTGCAATGTGTTTCTTTGCCGCAACTATTGGGGTTGGTCTTATTGCAAAGATGGATATGATTCAGACTCTTTGCAAAATGCTCGGAAGGGGAGCACTAATAAGCATGGTAGTTATTATTTTAATTATGCCCTCTGTTCTTCTTGTCAGCGAAAAAATAATAGCTGCAACAAGCAGAAACTGGGATAAAAAGCCATCATTAAAACTTAAACTGGCCAAGGAGGAGGAATAAAAATGGCAATTAAAAATTATATTGTAAAAACAGTAGCCATATCTTCAATAGCATGCTTTATGCTGACAAATATAGCCTTCGCAAAGGATTTAGTTAAAAAGGATGAATCTGTATATGCAATATTATCTGCAGAGGGTCAAAAAAAGGAAGTCATTGTAAGCGACTATCTTCATAGCGACAAAGCTGATATAGAAATAAAAGATAAATCTACATTAAGCTCTATTACTAATGTAAAAGGCGATGAAAAGCCAATTATCTCTGGAGATACTTTAACATGGAAAACAAACAAAAACGATATATTCTATCAGGGAAAAACCAATAAATCTCTTCCGATAAATGTTAATATAAGTTACTATTTAGATGGCAGCAAAGTAAGTCCTCAAGACATTGCAGGAAAAAGCGGTAAAATTAAAATAAATATAGAATTAAAGAACAAGGATGCCCACACTGCAAGCATAAATGGTAAAAATAAAGTTATATATACTCCATTCACAGTCGTTGCAGCTGTTAATCTTCCCCTTGATAATTTTAAAAACGTAAAGATAAACTCTGGGGAAATGTTATCCGACGGAAACAATCAGGTTATAACCTTTGCAACAATATTGGGGCTTAAAGACAGCCTTGGAATTGATGAAAGTTTAATCGATATACCTGAAAACTTAACGATTGAAGCAGAATGCACAAGCTTTGAATTAAAACCAATTATTATAACTGCAACTCCAAAGATGATAGATGTAGGTAAAATCGAAGGTGCTGACAACATAAAAGAATTAATCGACGGTATTTCAAAAATTAAGGACGCGACATACAAATTATCTGATGGTACAGGAAAAATAGCACAGGGTGCTAAGGAACTTTCTGACAACATGAATAAACTAACATTAGGTCTTGATACTCTTAATTCGTCTTCAAAAAAAATAAACGATGGTGCTCAAAAGCTTGCAAAGGGTAGTGAAGATGCATTAAATGGCGCGAAAAAACTCTCCGAAGGCGCAGCTGCATTATCTTCAGGCACAGAAAAGCTCTCAAAGGGGACCGTAGAGTATGCAGCTGGAGCCGAAAACTTCGCTGCAGGTTCAAAAAAGTTTGCAGATGGAGCAGTTAAATTTGCAGACGGTACAATGGAGTTATCTAAAAAAACTGGTGAACTTTATGATGGACTAAATAAGCTCGTTACAGCCACAGAACAGATTAAAAACGGTGAAAAACAGATATCCGATGGTGCTTCAAAAAGCCTTGAAGTTATATCAAAATTAAAAGAAGCAAAGACAAAAGAAAACAATGCAATAGAGCTTTTAATTAAGGGTGTCGACGGTCTTGAAACAGTAGTTTCGCTTTTATCTCCAATACCACAGGCAAAGGAAATTCAAGAGAAACTTACATCAGGCCTTGAAACTCAAAAAGCTTACCTAAAGCAGCTTCTCGATTCAGGAAATCAATATGTTCAAGCACTGTCACAGCTTGAAGCCGGAATTGTAAGCATTAAAAACGGTACAGATAATCTTAATTCAGCCCTATCATCCCTTCAGGATGGTCAAAAGAAAGCTGCTGATGGAGCATATTTGATTTCAAAAGGAGGAGAAACTTTAAAATCCCATGCGCAGGAACTTCAAAACGCAGGAAATTCACTATCTGAAGGTGCAAATAAGCTTACAGATTCGAGCAAAGCTCTAAGCGAAGGATTAAAACAGGTTGGCCCTTCAATTTCAAGCATTGCACAGGGAAATCAAAATCTCTATGAAGGATTAAACTCTCTGCATCAAGGCTCTTTGGCTTTATCACAGGGAACAGATGAATTCTCAAAGGGAGTAGAAAGCGCCTATGAAGGCTCTGTTAAACTTAATGAGGGAAGTGCGAAGCTTTCTAATGGTACAAAAGAACTTGACGAGAATATGAAAAAATTTAAAGATGAGGGAATAGATAAAATAGATTCAAAGGTTAATGATAAATTAGGAAATATCGATGATATAATAAAATCAAAGGATGAAATCGTAAAATTATCTAAAGATTATAAGGCTTTCTGCGGAATAGGAGAAGATATGGAAGGCAGCGTTAAGTTTATAATGAGAACTGAGGAGATTAAGGCTCCTGTAGTTTCTAAAACAAGCACCCAAACTGAAAATAAAGAAACCAAAGGATTCTTTGAATGGTTAAGAGATATATTTAAAAAGATATTTTAAACAAAAAAGAACCGATATAACCTGATTTAAGGCCATATCGGTTCTTTTTTATATTATTTTGAAGTTTTTACATCAACTCTGAATTGAGCCCTGTCCATCTCCTTATCCTTTTGTCTCTTCCAAGCGTGAAGAACTAGTGCTATTGTTACAACACCATAGGAAACGAACATTCTAAAGTATTCCCCGAGCATAGCAGAACCTGTAAGGTTTTTACCTGCCATAGGCATTACTATAAACATAAGATGAAAAAGTCCTGTACCAACTATAGCATTTGCAATTGTCGCTCTGCTGACAGTTGCTCCTCCAACGAGTAGTGCAGCTGCAGCAAACAGCGCTGCCTGATCTGCTCCATTATAAGTGTTTATAGTCCCTATGTTTTGAAGATATATAATCTGTCCATAGCATGCAAGAACTGTAGATATTATAATAGATTGTATACGAGTCTTTTCTACTTTAATTCCTGCTGAATCAGCAACTCCCATATCCTGCCCTACAGCTCTCATATCCTGTCCAAGTTTTGTCTTTCTAAACCATGATGTAAATATACAAATCGCAACAATAATGAGAATTGTTCCAAAGGAAACAGGAACACCTCCTATTTTAACTCTTAATAATTTATCAAAGGCTCCTGCTGTATCAAGATTTATTGCGTTTCTAATACCATACCCTCTCGATAATAAAAGTTTAGGATTTTTAATAGGTATTATGCTTCCGCATAGATATAAAAGGAAAAACTGATATATACCTGATATAAAAAGCCCGAGCATCATGGACGTAATCATTTCGCGCCCCTTGGCCCTGTTTAAAACCCCACCGCTGAAATATCCAAGAAGTATGGCTATTGGAGTTGATATTATCATAGCAATAACTAATCCTAAAACATCTCTTATGCCCCAATCTGTAACAAAGATAAGCCCTATTTGTCCTGCCATTGCTCCTAAAACCATTCCAAAGTTTATACCCATACCAGCCATAACGGGAAGTAAAAGCGAGAGCACAAGGAATGTGTCCCTTGTCAATCGTGTTACTATCTCCCTTACGAGATATAGCCCTGTAAATTTAGAAAGGGGTATTGCTATTACGCTTATTACTATAAAAAGAATAGGTACTGCGCTGTCTATTAAAAATCTTTTTAATGAATCACTCTTAAGCTTCATGTTTCTACCTCGCTTTCCTTGTTAAGGCATATACTATCATACCATTTGATACTATAATTCTTATAACTTCTGAAACGTCTATGCTTATAGCACTGTTTATAACCGATGGCGTCATAGTAAGTATGCCTTGAAAGAGTATTGTACCAATAATAACGTTGGCAATCGATGCTTTATTTACAGATGCTCCTCCTAAAAGTACTGCTGCAACCGATGGGAAAACAAAGGATAACGGAGCATTGAACATCTGGATGAAACCGAAGCTTTGCTGATAAACGATAATACCTATAGCTGCTAATATTGTAGAAAAGATTACAGATATTACTCTCATCTTATCCACATCTATACCTGCTGCCCTTGCATATTCTGGGTTAGATCCTACTGCCGTTATAGCAGCACCGATTTTTGTTCTAAAAAACGCCCACACAATAAAACTCATTAAAGCAAAGAATATAAACATACCCGTAGGGAATGTAAAATGTTCAGTAAATTTAATCTTTAGAAAATCGCTTATTATGTGATACCAATATTCTTGAACGCTTATGGTAACACGAAGTCCCGTACCCTTAAATCCTTGGACACTCGATGGGTTTTTAAAAGGAAGAACTATCCACATCATATTCATAAAGAATATAAATGAAAAACCAACATAGGTTGCAATTATCATTTCGTCCCCTTTAACCCTGTTTAACAGTTTGCCGTAAAAATATCCGAATATCGTAGCAGCAATAATAGCAATTAAAAATGCTGCCAAAATTCCTGCAGGACCTGTTAATTTAAATTCAAGACTCATTACAGCTCCTATAAGTCCAGCAACAAGTCCTACGGGTATACCAAAATTAAGCCCGCAGCCTGATTGTATCATTGGAACCATTGATAAAACAAGAATAGCATTCATTCCAAATCTGACAAAAACATCATTTAAAGACATATCAGTTGATACACCGAAAAATGGCCCCGCAATGAACAAGGATATTAAGAATAATGCTATAATTATACGTGGCCAGCCAAAGCTTTTTATAAATTGGTTAATTCTGTTCATTGCTTTCACCTTCTTCCTCAAGTTTATCTATTCCAGACATTAAAAGACCAAAATCAGTAACCGAAGCCTTTGCTGAAAGTATTCCAGCTACTTTACCTTCACTTACAATCGCAATCCTGTCGCAAATTGAACGAAGCTCTTCAAGTTCTGAGGATACCATAATAATAGTAGTATTGTTTTCTTCATTGTATCGTCTTAATGCATCAAGAACTAATTTTTTAGCTCCTACATCTATACCTCTTGTAGGTTCCGAAACAAATAAAAGCGTAGGCTCAAGAGCAAAAGCCTTTGCAAGGCAAACCTTCTGCTGATTTCCTCCTGATAGCTGTCTTGCCTTTTGCTTTTCGCTTGTGCACTTAATATCAAGCTCTTTAATGTATTTTTCAGCACATTCCTTTATTGCCTTATTATCGCACCATTTAATAAGTCCGCCTAATAATTTTTTAATAAATTTATCATGAACCTGCATAGCATTAAATGCTATATTCATATCAATAGGTTCATCAAGTAAAAGTCCAACACCTCGTCTGTCCTCAGAAACAAAAGCAAGTCCACTTTTAAGCGCATTATATGTGTTGTTTAAAGCAAGGTTTTTATCGTTAAAAGTGACTTCTCCTCCTGAAGGGAATAATCCCATAATTCCGTTTGGGATCCCAAGTTTTCCTTGACCTGCAAGTCCGCCTATTCCAAAAATCTCTCCTCTTCTCACTTTAAAGTTAACATCCCTTACCGTTTCACCTGGCATGTCTACCCAAAGATTCTTAACCTCGAGGATTATATCCTTATCATCAAAATCCTCCTCATTTTTTATATGAACACTTTTTTCACCTTCAACGGAGCGTCCTACCATCCACTCTGCAATCTGCCTTATTTCAACGCCCTTTGTTGGTCTTTCAACTATAACTACTCCATCCCTTAATACTACAAGTTTATCGCATATTGAAATTATTTCGTTTAATCTGTGGGATATAAAAATAATTGAAACTCCTGAATCAGCAAGCTTTCTCATGGCTTTTAAAAGTATTTCTGCTTCAGACTCAGTAAGAACTGCCGTCGGTTCATCAAGCACAAGAAGTTTTACCTTTTCTCTATCTATTTCCCTTGCGATTTCGATAAACTGCTTATGCCCAACAGGCATTTCTGAGATTAAAGTATCAGGGTCTATATCAACCCCTAAAGTTTCGATTGCAATCTGAGCTGATTTTTTCATCTCTTTTTCATCTATAGTTTCAAGCCTTTTACCGAAAATTTTAGATATAACATTAGGCTTAGTTTTCTCTACATTAAGAAGTATGTTCTCTGCGGCTGTAAATCCAGGTATTAGGGAAAACTCCTGATGAACCATTCCAATTCCTGAATTAAGCGCTTCAAGAGGGCTTTTAAAATTTATTTTTTCTCCGTCAAGATATATATTTCCTTCATATCCTCCAGTTTCCTGAATAACGTTCATACCAAAGAGTATCTTCATAAGTGTTGACTTACCTGCACCATTTTCACCAACAAGTCCTAATATTTCCCCTTTTTTAAGGGTAAAATTTACATCCTTTAAAACTCTATTTCCTTCAAATTGTTTTCCAACGTTTTCAACTTTTAATAAAATGTTTCCCTCCGACATTTTTTCACCTCTACACTTAGTCGAATTATTCTTTAAAACAAGTATCCACTCGCTAGGCGAGTGGCTACTTGTCATCAATAAATTACTTTATGCTGTTATATTTCTCTGGAATTGTCTCCTTAGTCTGTCCAAGATATCCCTGTCCTAAAACATATGTGTCTTGGTAAACTAAAACGTGATTCTTCTTTTCTTCTCCAGTTGCAACATCCATATAATATGAACCGTTCCATTCAGCACCTGGAGTATACTTTTCAAAGCACTTCATTAAATCTTCAAATGAATCCTTCTTTGCAGTTCCTTCAACTACTCTCTTACCAAACTCTGCAAGAGCCTCTGTTGTTGTATAGTTAAAGGAATATGCCCAAGTTCCCATTCTCTTTCCGCCGCCTTTAGCAATAACTGTATCTTCAACCTTCTTTAAAATTGCTGGCCAGTTACCTGCTTCAGCTTTAAGGTCTATTCCAAAAGCTCCTGGATATCCCATAATAGGTGATGGAAGGTCTGGTTCAACAAATATTGCACCAAGTTCAGCAACCTTCTTTAATAGAGGCTCAGTCTGAGCATCGTTAGTACAGAAGAAAGCTGTATCCTTACCATATTTCTTAACCCATTCTGGCATCTTTTCAAGTATGAACTGCTGAGCACCAGGAATTCCAACGTCGCTCATTGGGTCTGGAGCTGTTTCAAAAGCAAACTTTAATCCTAAATCCTTACAAGCTTCTTCCATAATCTTTCTTCTTCTTGATAAAAGCTCAATACTCATATGTCTTGGGAATGAAATATGAACAAAAGTTTTTGCTCCCATTTTCTTTGCTGCAAGAATCATAAGGTATCCACGCTTTATATTGTCAGCATCAACAACAAGATCTGATGCCTCTTCAATCATGTTAGGATCTTCCTGTGGTATACCAGCAAGAAGTAATATGTCCGGTCTTATTTCCCTAATCTTCTTAAATGCTGCAACAGTTCCAGGAACTGACTGATTTACAACTATAACCTTCATAAGAGGGTCATCAGCAAGTCCTGCAATCTGAGCAATGGTTGTCTCCTGCTCCTGCATGAAATTATCAGGATAAGTAACGTGCTTTACTATTCCTCCGTTATCAACGTCACCGTATTCCTTTATAAAAGCTTCCGCACCTCTAAGTTCATCCTCTGATTGTGCAACAGTTCCAGTTACGATTCCAATGTGGAACTTTTGCTCCTGTGTCTGATTCTGCTGCTGAGAATTCTGAGAACTTTGATTGTTCTCCTTTTGACCGCATGCAGCTAAGCTTAAAGTCATAATAGCTGCAAGCATAAAAGCTATTACTCTTTTCAATAATATCCCTCCCTAAAATTTTGTTTAAAATAAATAAATATGTAAATATATATTTCTTTATGCATATAAATATTCCTATTTTTATAACATTTTTCTCTGAAAATTTTTTAAATGGAATTTAAAACAATATAATCCTTCATTTTTTTATTTTTGTCGATAATTTGTATTTGTTTTTAGGTCTTCCAAGCTGCCCATACTGTGGCATTATTTCTACGATTTCTTCTTCCAATAAATATTGTATATACCTATGAACTGTCTGATATGCAAGGTTTACACCCTTTGTAATTTCGTCTATCGTTAACGCTTCGTTAGATTTTAAATAATCGCATATCAAATCAAGGGTTGCCTGACTTATACCCTTTTCAATGAAAACCTGCTTTCTTTCCCTTTCATAATTTTTTTGCATATCGTTAATCATCAAATTTATTTTTATACGAGATATAAGGTCAGGAGTCCTAATGGGCTTTAACGCAAAATCGCTGGCACCTGCAGCTATAAACTTCTCCGCTATTTCCTGTCGTTCATCAACTGTAAGAACTAATATAGACACGGTTCCATCAAATTCACGTATTTTTTTAACCGTAGTAAGTCCATCCCAATCCGGCATATGGTAATCAACAATTACAAGATTAGGCTTTATTTTTCTGCAAAGCTCACTTCCCTCCTTGCCGTTTTGTGCTACTATACCTTCCCATCCTGCATATTCGCAGATTTCTTTAATGGTGTATTGTATATCTACCTCATCATCGATTATAATAATTTTCTTCATATTAAAAGTTTTATTCATAAAAATCACCTCATATGATTAAAGTTTTTTAATATATCAAGCAGAAGGCAGATATATTAAAACAGTCGTACCTTCTTCTTTTGTGCTTAAAATTTCTATTTTCCCTTCATTTTCTTCCACAACTTTCTTTGCAAACCAAAGTCCAAGACCTGATGTATTGTTTGTAGAATAACCCATCTCAAAAATCTTTATAATTTCCCCTTCGTCTATTCCAATGCCATTATCTTTTACTATTATTTTAACTCCTTCATTTAAGGGTTTTGCTTCAAAAACGATATGCTTAAAAGGTTTTATGCATGGAACAATTATTGCATTTTCAAGTATATTCATTATTGCCCTTGCCATTCTAATCTTATTCACATATAAATCGGGAACACCTTCATAAATTTTAATATCTATTTTTATGGAATTATCCTCTAAAGGCAGCTGAGCTCTTACATAATTTATAAGTTCCTCAGTTTTAATTTTTTGTTTTGAGCTCTCATATAAAAAACAGGAAATCATTTCATTCATCTTATCTACAGAACCCTCAATCCTCTGACAGTATTCCTGTATCTTATCATAGTCCTTTGATATTGAAAGAAGCGAGCTAAGACCTCTTATTGTTACAAGAGGTGTTTTTAAATCATGCACAAGGGTTTTCATTTCATTATTTATTCTGCTTTGCATTATTTTTGCTTTCATGTTTTGTATCTCTTTTTGTTTCTCATAATTGTCTTTAATAATCCTCATATTTTTTGAATAACTTACAAAAAGCGTTGAAGTTGTAAAAGCTAAAAAAATGAGCGGCAGAAAAAATGCCCATCCAGTAAAATTTAAAACTGCTGCTGAATTCAAATAAAGTGCTGCTATTTTTATGCTGTAGGGTATATCTGTTTGGCCAATATGATATGGCGAAAAAAGAGGCATTATATTAATCCATTGAAAAGCAAAGAAAACTTGAAAGGACATTATAAAAACAATAAAAAAGCTGTTTGTTTCTTGAAACAATTTTTCATATATTAAAAGGCATATTATAAAGGATAATGCTGTTGTTATGAGCTCCTGCTGAAAATTCAATATGAAACTAAAAAAATAAAAAACAGATGCTATGAAAATAGATATACATAATAATTTAATCCCTTCATAGGATTTTCTTATCTTAATATAATGCATTATAAATATTATTCCCAAAAACATAATACTATTTTGAAGAGCATATAAAAAGCTCATTACTGCCGATGCTAAAATGAGATGTCCGCTATCCCCTAAAGTAACAGCCTCTTTAATCCTATATATTATATTAAACCATGAATTCTTCGTAATAAGAGGAAAATAAATGCTAATTATTAAAAGCATAATCCCAAAAATTATATATATATATTTAAAATAAAGTTCCTTTTTTTTCATAGAAAAACCTCTCTTAAAAAACTTGTCCAAGAACTGCCCCTATGTTTCAAAGATTATTTAAAAGCAGATGAAAATGGTTCAAGAATGTCATTAACCTTATTTATTAATGTAAGTGGTATTTTATTATCCTTAGCAAGATTTGATATATATTTATCCTTATCTGCCTGTTTATTGGCTATTAAATAATCTGTATTGCTGCATAATATTTCAAGGAGTTCATCTGTTTTATTATTTCTTCTCTCATATCCTCCAAGCATAATTGTTATGACTTTCTTATTCTCTTCCTTTGCTTTTTTTAAAATCCCAATTATTCTTTTTTTCTCCTCATCATAGCTCATATCATGCATCTTTTCCCCAATACTGCTGTAACCTACTGCAAACACTACTGTATTTATACCCTCTAAATCCTCCTCAGTAGCTTTTGGCATAAAATAATTGTGTATTGCAAGTTTATTTGCCGCATCGCATATTATATATACATCAGAGCTTTGACCTGCCGATGTAATTAAAGCGTATTCCTTTGCAATAGGCTGAGGGAGGCTTGGAAGCAAAAGAACATTTATATAGCTTTGATTTTTGTGAAGTTTTCCATATTCACTTATGATTATTAATATTGCAAAAAACACAATAAAATAAATAACATAGTTCTTTCTCTTCATAATATCTGCTCCTGCGCATTATTATCTAAATTCAATATCCACATTTTCTAATGATTCATTCATAGTCATTGAAGGTACATAACCTTTTACACAGGGATTTGCAACTATAACCGGCATATTGTGCGTTAAAGGAATTGATGGCATATCATCATTAATAATGGCAAGAACTTTTTTATATAAAAGTTTTCTAAACTCTGTATCATTGGTCTGACGTGCCTGTGTCAATAGCATGTCCACATCATTGTTTTTATAAAAAGAATAATTAGAAGCCACCCCATGTTTAGCATTCTGTGATGATAGGAGGGTATATAAAAAATTATCTGGGTCCATATTATCTCCGCTCCAACCTATTAAAGCCATCTCATGTTCTCCATTTTTTATCCTATTTAAATACTCAGACCAATTTAAAGTTTTTACTGTTACGTTTATATTTACTTTACTCAGACTATTTTTAATGTACATAGCGGTTTCAAGGGGTTTTGGCATGTAACTCCTCGAGCTGTTCATAACCCATAATGTTGTTTTAAAACCCTTTGAATATCCTGCTTTCTTTAAAAGCTCCTTTGCCTTTTTAATATCATATTCTCTTTTATCAATTCCATCATCGTATCCTATAAAAAGAGGAGGTATAAAAGTTTTTGCCGGCTTTGCAAAATCTGAATAAACTTGTTTTATTAAATCATCCTTATCTATTGCATAGCTTATAGCTGTTCGTACATCCTTTTTACTAAAGGGCAGTTTTTCATTATTTAAAGCTATATATGAAACATTTAAACAAGGTCTTAATATTAGTCTATAATCCGTTTCATTTTTAATTGCAGCTGCATCATCAGGATTTATGTCGTCAGCTATGTGAATATTCCCTTGCTTTAACTGCTCTATTCTATCTTTGTCAGAGGGTATAACCTTAAACTCTATTTCATCAACCTTTGCCTTAATTCCATAGTACTCATTGTTTTTAATTAGGGTTATGCTCTCATTGGGCTTCCAGCTTTTGAGCATAAAGGGCCCTGTGCCAACTGGATGCTTGTATACATCATTTTTATATTCTTTAATAGAATCAGGACTTGCAATGCCAAAAACAGGCATAGCAAGAGAGCTTAAAAAAGGAGCATAGGGTTTATTAAGCTTTATTTCGACAGTATAATTATTAACTGCAGTGACCTCCTTTATAATTCCAGGAAACCCGTTAAATACGTAATTATAATATTCAAACTCTCCATTATGATAAATATTATCCTTGTCCATCCACCTTCTAAAATTAAACACAACAGCGTCTGCATCAAAAGCTGTGCCGTCATGAAATTTAACTCCCTGCCTTAAACGAAATGTAAAAACAAGTCCATCCTCGCTATATTTATAGCTTGCTGCAAGCCCTGGAATTATTTCTTTTCCCTCTTTTTCATATTTAACAAGAGTTTCAAATATATTAGAAGTAACTCTTAAAGAATCGATATCGGTTACATTCGCAGGATCCAACCCTAAAGAATCATTTGCACGTCCAATTATAAGCTTCTTTGTTTTATAAACATTATTATAATTTTCGGGAAGTTTTTCCTTC
This sequence comes from Caloramator quimbayensis, assembly GCF_900167605.1. Taxonomy (GTDB): domain Bacteria; phylum Bacillota; class Clostridia; order Clostridiales; family Caloramatoraceae; genus Caloramator_B; species Caloramator_B quimbayensis. The sequence goes on from NZ_FUYH01000019.1 coordinate 49,270, forward strand.
ATATCATTTCTACTGCTTTCATATTCAATTGTAATCATTAAAGTTAATAATATCATTAAAGAAATTGCAATTTTTCTTATCCACTCTTTCATTTTCATACCTCCATTATGTAGGTATTAGCAATTTATTAAATCTAATTTTAGCGGATAAATATGAAAAATGCAAAATATATTATTGTAATCTTTTACATAATTTAAAATTTCACCTCTTAAAAGTAAAAAGTGCAGCATATGCTGCACTAAAAATTATAATCCTAAAACATCTGATATTTCGCACATTGCATTCAAAGAAAGCTGTGCAAAGTCCTCAAAGCTTATTCCAAGGTTTTCAATCGACCTCATAGCCTCTCTGTTTGCCCCGGCTGCAAACCTTACCTCGTCCATCCTTTTTACTATTGATTTTACCTTTACACTTTTAACTTTCTTATCGGGATAGACTAATGCAATAGCTGTTATAAATCCCGTTATTGGATCAGAGGCATAAAGTGCTCTATCTAAAAAATTAGTTATAGGTGTTTTTGTAGCTTCGTTGTGGGCGAGTATTGCATGATACATCTCTTCATCGCCAAAAGAAACTTCTTTCAAAATTTCGATAGTTTTTGGTCCATGAAGAGTAGGGTCGTTTTTCCAGTCAACTAAATCTGCATCTAAGTCATGAAGAAGTCCTGACACTCCCCAGAAATCTACTCTTTCTGGATCAAATCTTTTTGCTAAAGCTCTCATAACGCTCTCAACAGCATATGAGTGTTTTATTAAATGTGGTGAAGTTAAGTGCTTTTCTAAAAGCTTTACCGCTCTTTCTCTTTCCATTTTTATCCTCCATAATCTTTCAAATTTTAACAATATTATAATATTTAAATCATAATTATTCAAACATGTTTCAAACAGAGATTTCGCACTTGAAAATTTTTAGGGCGATAAGCCCGTTGATTTATAATGGTTAAGAAATAGTAAGTAGAAATTAGGTATTTTCCGATTTTTACTGGAAAATATAGAGAAAAAAATTGCATAAAGAAAGCATCCTTTTTATAATAGTTTTACCACAAACAAACATAAAAAGGATGCTGATGAAATGAACAAAAGTTATTTAAAACAAATGCTCACTTACTTTTCTAAAGTATATCATCTTGGAGAAAAAATCAATACCTTAAATAAAAAAAGAGTGAAATCCCCATTTGAAATTTCAACGATTACATTTGTAGTTTTGTTTGCATTTATG